>JBGQKZ010000212.1:0-2550 GCA_041499805.1 Gemmataceae bacterium | reverse complement strand
CGTCGTCCCTGGCCGGCACGAGAGCCGCATCGACCGCCCGCAGCACCGAAAATCCTCAAGATGGGAAGCGACCTTAAACACCTAATGGATAGGCTTTTAGAGAGTGTGTAAACCTGCATTTGTTAGTGGCGTTGGGACCAATGGGGACACTTTACGCATCCGCCTTTTCCGTCAGCAATTGCGGAAAAACCGGTCCCACTGCACGCTTCAAGCGCGTTCGCGGCCGGCCGCCTCGCCGGGGAACGGGACGCGGCCGCTCTTGGTGCATTCGCAACCGGAAGTCGGCGGCGCCAATCAGCCAGTCGTCGCGGCGCACGCGGCGACGGCGAATCCGCATAGGGCGAACGCAACGGCGATTCTTCGCCTGCGCCGGTACTCGGCCCATTGCTCGGCGTAGCTCTTCATGGCCCGCGCTCATTTTGAAGGGGGCCTGCTGGGAGCGCCCCCGGCGTCGCTTTGCGGCCGCCCTGCAAACGGATACTTGATCCGCGCCGCCGTCACCACTTCGTCCTCTTTCCAACCGAGGTAATGCACCTTGAATTTCGCCCCCTCCTTGCCAAGGATGCGGGCCGGATACCACACGCCGTTCTGCAACACCAGGAGCGGCGGGCCTTCGTTGGGCAGGCAGATGCAATCGCGCGTCACCGAATTGGTGCGAAAATACGGCCCCGGTTTGCTGCTCCAGCCGAGCAGATGAACTTGGAACTTGTCGCCGCCTTGTTTTTCCAGCAGCGAGGACCACAGCTCGCCTTTGTGGACGATCGCGCACAACGCGGGGGACGGCTTCGTCAACGGCAGCGATGCCGGCAGCGCCTTGGCGTGGACGATCGCCGGCGTTTCGTGGCCGTCGTCTTTCTTCGGCTGCGGCCACCATTCGCGGTAACGCTGCTCGGTGTAGCGAATCAACTCGTCGAGATCGATCACCCCGTCATGGTTGAAGTCGGCCCGGCCGTAGAGCGCCTCGGCGACCGCGAGATCGAGTTGATTGTCGGTGCTTTGTTGCCCCGAACAGGCACAGATCGCCGTGACGTTGGGCGGCACCGCCGGATCATGCGGATGCGACTGCGTGAAGCCGCCGGAGGTACACGTTTCGATCAGAATCAGGACTTGGCACGGCAGCTTCGCCAGTTCTGCCTTGATTTCGCGTCCCCAGAGCGTCTTGCGGTCGGCGGTGGTGACGCCCCAGCCTTCGTTCGGATCGGTGAAGCCGTGGCAGCCGACGTACATAACGACGAAATCGTCCTTTGTCACGCTGTTGCGCAGCCAGGCAAGGCCGTCGAGCGCGCCGGCATGAGTAGCGTGCTTGCCGAGGACCTGCCGGACGTGGAAATCGTGATAAAACGCCTTCCCTTGCTCGCGGAAGACCTTCTCAATCTCCTCCGGACACCAGTTGTACGAGTCGATGGTCGCGGATGGCTTGACGATGACGCGATAGAGGTTGCCGTCGCTCTCGATGGTGTAGAGGTCAGCGCCCGCGGCAAACATGAACTTGGTGTTGCCGAAGTCGGGGCCGCCGATCTGCGTCCGCTGACCGGTCGCGAGGTTGGTTTCGTGCAGTGTGCCGTTTTTCTCGGCGGTGTAAAGCCGGCCGTTCATCACAGCACCGCCAAGCACGGACCTCCACGCCCCCGCCGGACGCAGCCGTGTCCGGCTGCCGTCACTCACGGTGACGCAATGGAGGTCGCCGCCGGCGTCAATTGTGACTAACTTATCGTCCGCGGCAAACAGGAACCGTGTGCTCGCAAAGACCGACATGCCGATTTGCGTCCGCTCGCCCGTCTGCAGATCGGTGGCACGCAGCTCGCCGTCGAATTCGGTGGTGAAGAGTTTGTCGCCGATCACCGCGCCGGCGCGAGCATCCTTCCACGCGCGTGCCGCGCCGATGCGCGTCCGGGCGCCGTTCACGGGATCGACGCAGTAGAGGCTCCCGTCGTTCTCGATGCTGTAAAGTTTGTCACCGCTGGCGAACAGCATGCTTGTGGCTTTGAACTCCAGCTTGCCGACCCGCTTCCACGTGCCGGCGCCGAGGTCGGTGGCCCAGAGCCCGTCCGTCTCGACCGTGTAAAGGCGACTCTTCAGATGCACTCCGTAAAGCCGACTCGTTAGCACCGCGCCGAGGCGGGTTTCCTTCCACGCCCCGGCCGGGCCAACCTGCACCCAGCCGCCGGGTTCGCCTTCTTGATTCAAGGCAAAACCAAGCACATAAAGGTCGCGTTGCGGGGAAGCGGCGTTTACCAACGTCGTCGCCAAGCAGACCAGGCAGCAGGGCAGAAGGAACTTCTTCATCGAACGGCTCCGTTGGGCGAGCGCGAATATCGCGCTACAGTATACCGCCGCCAGAAATTGCCGCCGAGTTTTCAAAGGCGCATGGCGGCTCGCGATCCGTCCGATAGCGAGTTGGGCGGAACGGCGTTAGCCCGACTTGCGCACTTGGCTAGGTCAGCGTAAGAATTCCTCGGGTTTCAGCGAGGGCGTCGGCCCAGGTCTTCACTACAAAACGCGGTCGGGACTCAAGCGTTCGGGCATCTCCAAGCGCAGGGCCTCCAAGAT
>JBGQKZ010000211.1:0-2691 GCA_041499805.1 Gemmataceae bacterium | reverse complement strand
ATCTTGGAGGCCCTGCGCTTGGAGATGCCCGAACGCTTGAGTCCCGACCGCGTTTTGTAGTGAAGACCTGGGCCGACGCCCTCGCTGAAACCCGAGGAATTCTTACGCTGACCTAGCCAAGTGCGCAAGTCGGGCTAGCACCCAACCAACGCGAACGCGTTCACCAGCAGGTGGCCGAGACGTGCCGGCATAAGGGCTGGACCCTGCACGCGGTGAACTGCCGCTCGAACCACGTGCATGTCGTGCTGTCGGCCACGACGTCCCCGAAAGTCATCCGCGAACAGTTGAAAGCCTGGTGTAGCCGGCGACTCAGCGAGCAGCAAGTGGAACTGGGGATTCCGGAGGGAGAACGGCGGAGCAAATGGTGGTCCGAACGCGGCAGCATTCGCTGGGTCTTCCGCGTGTCGGACCTGGCGGCCGCGATCGAGTACGTGCTGAACCAGCAAGATAATCCGGGTCGGTTCAACGCGCCGGAATCCCAGGAAGCCCGACGCGTCAGCGAGGGATGACTCCACCCCTCGCTGACGCGTCGCGCGCCCAGCAGGCGCGGTGCTCTGCGCAATCGCCAGCATGCCCTCGCTGACGCGTCGCGCTCCCTGGCCCTCGAGCAGGATCATGACGTGGCCGGCCGCTTTCTCTGTGGCCGTCGGCGCACTTTCCCGCGGTCGGACTCACGGAGCTTCATGGCCTCGGCGAAAAGCTCCTGCATCCCCGGATTATCGGTAAACATGCCGACGGTTCGCCGCCAGTCCTTGACGTGCCCATTCCCCCTTTGCGACTTCAACGCCGAAACCTCTCGTTCCAGGACGGCGACGCGTTGTTCGATGGCAAGCGTTTTCATACGCTCACCGTACCTCGGCCGCCAATCTCCGCCAACGGTGCTTACCCACCGCGCCATTTGCGGAAACAATGGGGGGCAACGCTTTAGGAGTTTGCATGCCCACCCCCGCCGAATACAAGACCATCCAGGCCCGCATCCTCGCCTACGCGCAGGAGATCGGCTGGACGTACGTGCCGCGGGGCGAGGCGGAAAAGCGGCGCGGCTTCGACCATTCCAAGGCCACGCCTGCCGAACAGGCGGCGGAGGCGTCGCCCTATTTCGACGACCTGCTCGATGCACAGGTGCGGATGCTGAATCCGAAGTACGCCGACGGCCGCGGCGCGCTCGTCGGCGACCTGCGCCGGCTGCACGCGGACATCGCCGGCAACCGCGACTTTCTCGCCCACGTGCGCAGGCGGCCGTCGCGGTCGGTGACGCTTCTCAGCTCGCGGGTCCAATGCGGGACCATTTTTGTCGCAACCGTAGAGCTTGAGGTTACTTCGGTAAACTGTCATTGCGCCAAGAAAGCTTGGGAAAGGAGGAAGAGAGATGTAGCGACTACCTCTCGAAACCTTTCGTTGGAACCCTGTGGGTAAGGCAATCCCACCCGGTAGAGTTGGCCAACAGCCGGAAGCGAGTCTTGCGTGGTCCCGGAACAATCCGGGCTGCGAAGCGTAGACAGCTAGTGCTGATGCCGTGCGATGGAGCCCCGAGAGTACTACCCGCGGCGAGCCTTCGTTTTTGACACTACGGGGGCCGCGCCGGCACGCCGTCATGGCCTGGCGTGTCCCGTCCCGCCGGGGTCGGAGAACACGGCATAGGCACACGATGGTTCCCCAGGAACTTGGGACGCCCTGCGCTCTCCGCGATGCACTTCCGGCCGGAGACCGGATCACCAACTCCGGGCCTGCTGGTTACGCGTGCTGGACCGGCGGGAGCGAACCACAGGCGCACGTCGCGGTAGCGTCACGCGAACCACAAGGAAGCGCGGCGCGACGGGGGCAGGGAATCGGAGCGCTTCATAATACCGGCGAAGCCGGGGAACTCAGACCGCGAGGACCCGGTGGAGGGAAGGGGGGCGCCTCGTCACGGAGCCGCTGGCGGGCACCAGCCCGGGGGCTTTGAACCTCGGATGACTGTTCCCGTAACGCCAGCGGATAGCATGCGGCCCCGTGAACCCGTGACGTGACGAGCCGTATGCCTTAATTGGGCGCGTACGGATCTGCGGGAGCCCCAGGAGGCAACTCCTGGGGCGACCCGGCCCGATTTCCCCCCGATTTCCCTGGCACGTGGGACTGCGTGCGGCGCATCGCCAAGCGGCTGTTGCGCGGCACGGGTACGCTGACGGGCAAGCAAGTCGTGTGGCACTGTACCGTGCGCGAGCGGCGGGAACGGCGGCGCGTGCAAGTCGGGCCGGATGCGTGGATTTTCGAGTGACGCGGGCTGGCGTTGCCGCGCGATCAAGAAAAAGAGCGCGTTCCCGCGATTTGTTATTCCTGTTGACGGCCCGTGGATCAAGCGCCAATCTTGTAATCAGAAAGCGTCACAAGTGTCTCCCTTCAATGCCGACTCCACAATTTGCCTCGTAACCCGCTTGGACGAGGCACCGCACAAGAAGAAACGAGCGCAACATGACTCTGATTTACACACAGGTCAGCAAACTTGGGATCATCCTGGCCGCAGACTCAAATTTGACATCGAATTCTGGATCGACGGCCCTAGGGGATAAGGGCCAGGGCTTCCAAGGTGTCCAGCTGCTTCGCTAAACTATTCCCTCACATAACTTACGGAGATTTCTTGGTGAGGGGACACGGATGTTACCCAGTGCTTTCGATGCGTTTATCCAACAACGTCCGATTTGCGTCATGGCT
>JBGQKZ010000210.1:0-3115 GCA_041499805.1 Gemmataceae bacterium | reverse complement strand
CTCGGACGCGCCGCAAACGCTGTGGGATTGAGTGCCTTGACGGACGCTTTCCAAAACGGCGCGCGCAACGAACAGGTCGCGCTGGTACTGGTGGTCAGCGACGAGTACTTCATCCGGGCGGCCGGACGGTTTTGAGGTTTCTCCTTTCTCCGAGCGCCTGATCGTGGGGAGCAGGAATCGGGAATCACGCACACGGATTCCTGATGCGTTATTCATGCTGGGGCTGGCTCTATGGAAAACTCGGGGTACATTGGTTGGTTCAAGACGCTCGGCATCGGCGACGTCGCGCTGGTCGGCGGCAAGAACGCGTCGCTGGGCGAGATGTACCGCGAGCTGACGCCAAAGGGCATCCGCGTGCCGAACGGGTTCGCCGTAACGGCCGAGGCGTATCGATACGTTCTTCGCGTTGGCGGGTTGGCGGAGCGAATCCGCGAGATGTTGACAGGGCTCGACACCGGCAACCTGCCCGATTTGGCGGAGCGCGGCCGCAAGCTGCGCGAGATGATCCTCGCCACGCCGTTGCCCGACGACTTGCAAGCGGAAATTCTCGCCGCTTATGCGGACCTGTGCCGCGAATACGGGCCGGAAACCGATACGGCCGTGCGTTCGAGCGCCACGGCGGAAGACCTGCCGACCGCCAGCTTCGCCGGCCAGCAAGAATCGTTTCTCAACGTCCGCGGGGACAGGGCGATCCTGGACGCGTACCGCCACTGCCTGGCGTCGCTCTTCACCGACCGGGCGATTTCTTACCGCGTGGACCGGGGCTTCGATCACTTCGTGGTCGCCCTGTCGGTGGGCGTGCAGAAGATGGTGCGCTCCGACCTCGGCGCCGCCGGCGTCCTGTTCACGCTCGACACGGAAACCGGCTTTCCGGACGTGGTGTTGATCAACAGTTCCTATGGCTTGGGCGAGACCGTGGTCAAAGGCCGGGTCGATCCGGATGAGTTCCTCGTCTTCAAACCGACCTTGCGCCAAGGGCGCCGGCCTATTCTGAAGCGGGCGGTCGGAGCAAAGCAGGAGAAACTCGTTTACGCTACCCGCGGCGGCCGCAGCACGCGAACGGTGCCGGTGCCAGTGGAAGATCGGGGCAGACTCAGCCTCACGGACGATGAAGTGCTCGCGCTGGCCCGCTGGGGCTGCTTGATCGAGGATCATTACTCCGCGAAGGCAGGCCGGCCGACGCCGATGGACGTTGAATGGGCGCGCGACGGCCAGACCGGGGAGCTGTTCATCTTGCAAGCCCGGCCGGAAACGGTGCATACCCAGGTTCAGAAGACAACGCTGGAGGTGTATCGGCTCCAGAGCAAAGGTGCGGTCCTGCTTCGCGGTCGCGCGGTCGGAGAGAGGATCGGCGCCGGCCCGGTGCGCGTCGTCCGTGATGTGGAAGCTTTGCAGGATTTCCGGCCCGGCGAAATCCTTGTCGCCGACATGACCGACCCCGACTGGGAGCCGACGATGAAGATGGCCGCCGCCATCATCACCAACCGCGGCGGCCGCACCTGTCACGCGGCGATCGTCAGCCGCGAGATTGGCGTGCCGTGTGTCGTCGGCACGGAACACGCGACCGCCGTGCTGCACGACGGCCAGCAAGTCACGGTGAGCTGCGCTCAGGGCGAGGTCGGCCTTGTCTACGACGGGAAATTGCCGTTCGAGCGGCAAACGCTTGATCTCGGCAATTTGCCGCGGCCACGGACCCGCGTGCTAATCAACGTCGGCAGCCCAGACCAGGCGTTTACGCTCGCGTTTCTGCCCAACGACGGCGTAGGTCTGGCGCGGGAGGAGTTCATCATCTCCGGCGCCATCCAGGTTCATCCGCTGGCGCTGACGCGTTTCGACTCGCTCCCCGAGGGACCGGCGAAGGACCGGATTGCCCAACTGACGCGCAACCACGCGAACAAGCCTGATTACTTCGTGGAACGATTGGCGGAAGGCGTCGGCCAGATCGCGGCGGCGTTCTACCCCAAGGAAGTCATCGTCCGCATGTCGGACTTCAAGACCAATGAATACGCCGGTCTGCTCGGCGGCGAGACGTTCGAGCCCAAGGAAGCAAACCCAATGATCGGGTTCCGGGGCGCGTCGCGCTACTACGACGACCGCTACCGAGAGGGTTTCCTGCTCGAATGCCAGGCGATGAAGGAGGTCCGCGCGCAGATGGGCCTGACCAACGTGAAGCTAATGATCCCGTTCTGCCGCACCGTCGAGGAGGGTCGGAAAGTGCTCGCCGTCATGGCGGAAGCGGGCCTGCGGCGAGGCGACAACGGGCTTGAAATTTACGTGATGTGCGAGATTCCGGCCAACGTCATCCTGACGGAGGAGTTCGCCGAGATATTCGACGGCTTCTCGATCGGCTCCAACGACTTGACGCAACTGACGCTTGGACTGGATCGCGATTCGGAAATTGTGGCTCACCTCTTCGACGAGCGCAACGCCGCGGTGACGCGACTCGTCGAGGAGGTCATCCGCCGGGCCCGCGCGTGCGGCCGCAAAGTCGGCATCTGCGGCCAGGCGCCGAGCGACTATCCGGAGTTTGCCCGCTTCCTCGTCCGCTGCGGGATCGACAGCATTTCGCTCAATCCGGACACCGTGATCAAGACGACTCAGCAAATCGTGGAGATGGAAGAACAGATGCGCCGGCCGGCGGTACGCCGTGAGGCGATCCCGGCCAGCTTGTAGAACCTTTACGTTGCGATGCGTATGCACAGGAGTTAAACATGGACTCGGTCAAGACCATCCTTCACCCGACGGATTTCTCGGAGCATTCGTACGAAGCCCTCGCCATCGCGGCGTCCCTGGCCCGCGATCGCCATGCCCGCCTGGTCGTGCTCCACGCCGTGCCAGTCGCCGCGCCGGTCACCGGCGCGGGCGGTCCGGAGTTGGAGCACGCGGAGCGGCGCCAAACCGACTTGCAAACGTATCAACAGGAGATGGAGCAAAAGCTCCGCCGCCTCCAAGTGCCCCTGCTCCCGGTTCCACTCAAACGGATCGTTGAGCACGGCGATCCGGCGTCCGTGGTGCTGAAGAAGGCGGAGGAACTCTCTTGTAATTTGATTGTACTAGGGACCCACGGCCGCACGCGCGAAGGAAACCGCATGATGGGCAGCGTCGCCGAGGAAGT
>JBGQKZ010000209.1:0-3137 GCA_041499805.1 Gemmataceae bacterium | reverse complement strand
GGCCGTGCCGGCCTGAGCAACTGGGACGGCACGGCGCATCTCAAAGAACGACCTCTGCTTCGCCGCGCCCGGTGACGGTACGCGCCGCACCACGGGGCCACATCGCCCACGCTTGGGTTATTGAGATGTTACACGATGCCCAGTTAAGTTCTTTAGCGACAGTGGTTTATGGCGCCGCACCCTGCTCCCGTCGGAAGGAGCGCCCTGCAACGAGCGTGCAACCATGCCCGATTCAGCGCTTTCCAGACGCGAGTTGAGGATTCGGCACGCTCGTCACTACATCCGTTCCACTGTCCGGATGCCGAGCAATTGGAGGTTCCGTTGAATCACCCGGGCCGTTAGGTCGCAGAGAAGCAGACGGCTCTGCCGCAATTCCGGGGTTTCGGCCTTCAACACGGGGCAGTTCTGGTAAAAGCCGCTGTAACTCTTGGCGAGGTCCCAAAGATAGCCCGTGATCGCGCTCGGCTTATACTCGGTAGCAGCGACCTCCAGTGCTTCGCCGAGCCGCAAGAGTTGCAGTGCGAGAGCCCGTTCGTGCGGCTCGTTCAACGTAGCGGCCGGCGGTTGCGTGCGGAATGGACGCGCGTCCTCTCCGCCTTCTTGGAAGATGCTGCGGACGCGCGCATAGGCATATTGCATGTAGGTCGCCGTGTTGCCGTCCATCGCCAACATCTTGTCCCAATCGAAGACGTAATCGCTCGTCCGGTTCTGGGACAAATCGGCATATTTGACGGCGCCCAGACCCACCACTTCGCTGACGGCTTTCAATTCGGCGGCGCTTAACTCCGGGACGTCTTTTCCCTGGGTGCGGCGTTCCTCGCGCGTCTGGTGATAAGTCTCCGCCGCGCGCTTCACCGCTTCGTCGAGCAGCGAGCCAAGTTCAATGGCGCCGCCTTCGCGCGTCTTGATCGGCTTGCGATCCGGCCCCAAAACCGAGCCGAAGGAAACGTGCTCCAGCGCGACCTTATCAAGTCCCCAACGGCGTGCGACTTCGAACAGATTCTTGAAGTGCAACGCCTGCCGGGCGTCCACGACGTAAAGCATCGCGTCCGGTCGCCAGGTCTCGACGCGGTACTGAATGGTCGCAAGGTCGGACGTGGTGTACGTGAAAGCCCCATCCTTTTTGCGCACCATAGGCGGCGTCGGGTCGTTCTCGCGGAGCGGAACAATCAAGGCGCCTTTGCTTTCAACGGCAAGTCCCTTCGCTTGCAGGCTGCGGAGGACGCCCGGCAACATCGGGTTATAGAAGCTTTCGCCGAGCGTGTGATCGAAATGCACGTCGAGCCGCTCGTAGATCGTGTCGATCTCTTGCCGGCACCACGGCATAAACATTTCCCACAGCCGGCCGTTCACGGCGTCGCCCGCGTGCAATCTCGCGGTTTCCTGCCGGCATTCGTCGCGTACCCGCGAGGCTTCGGCGACTTCGGCGTCGGTATAGCGTTTTAGCCGCGTGCCGCTATCCTCGCCGTCTTCGCCGGCTTCCACCGGCTTGATGAGATCGCGCACCTTGATGTAGATGCGGGCCATCTCGCGTACGGGATCGGTGTTCAGCGCCTCCTCGTCGCGAAAGTGCTTGTAGCCGTAAAGCAACATGCCGAACTGCGTGCCCCAGTCGCCCAGGTGGTTGTCGGAGATGACATGGTGGCCGAGAAAGCGCAGCAGCCGAGCGAGCGAATCGCCGATGATCGTGCTGCGGAGATGGCCGACGTGCATCGGCTTGGCGACGTTCGGCGAGCTGTAGTCGATGACGTAGGTGCGCGGCGGCTTGACCGGCTCAACCCCGAGCCGGTCGCCGCGGGCCATTTCCTGGACTCGTGCCGCCAGCCAGTCGGTGCGGAGACGAAGATTAATGAAACCGGGACCTGCGATTTCCGGCGGTTCCAGCAGATCGCCGAGGTCGAGCCGTTGCACGATTTCCTGCGCGACAACCCGCGGCTGCTTGCCGAGGACCTTGGCCAAGGACATCGCGCAGTTCGCTTGGTAGTCGCCGAACTTCGGATCTTGCGCCGGCTTGACCAGCCCGGCGTAGGGGGCGGGATCATCCACGAGGCCGCTGAGCGCGTCGTGGAACTTGCGTTGCAGAATTTGAAGCAGGTTCATGTCGATTTCAGATTGCTGATTGCTGATTGCAGATTGCCCAGACACTTTCAGCGTGAGCGGCTTCCCAGTCAGCTATGAAAGCCCGCCACAATCTGAAATCTGAAATCTCAAATCTGCAATCGGCGCTAGTATCGCTGCCACGCGATCTGCGGCGCGTCGGCCCACAGCTCTTCGAGCGCGTAGTAGCCGCGCGCGTCGGGATCGAAGATGTGGACCACCACGTCGCCGTAATCCTGGACGACCCAGCGGCTGGCTTCGTAGCCTTCGATGCTGAGCCGTTTTTCGCCCTCGGCGTGCAGGGCGGCGTCAACTTCTTCCGCAATGGTATGAATTTGCCGCCGACTGGTCCCCGTGGAAAGCACGAAGAAGTCGTAGAGAGGAGTGATGCCGCGCATGTCGAGGACGAGGACGTCGCGGGCTTTGTTGTCATCTGCCACGCGAGCCGCCAGACATGCACGTTCCAGGGCGACCGCCGCGTCGGTGGTCGTCTCGCGTCTCACCGTTGCGATATTCAATGGACCTCCTTCGGGAAAAGACGCCCAGACCCGAAGGGCTTGCGGTGAGAGGCGTGCGTGTTTGCAAGCTTCGTCGCCGTTGGTCACCTCCAGGTCGTTGGAAAACACCCGGTGCAAACACATCCGGGCTCGCCCCGTTTGGAGAGCCGGCGCCGCCCGACTGCGGCGCCATCCCGTGGCTTTAACCGGCTATCTTCCCGCCTCGCGAGCAAGGCGTCAAGAAGCCAGTTTATTTTCCACGGCTACTTCTCCTGCCGCGCCGCCGGGAGCCCGGCAAGAAGCTCAACCCCGGCGTAGAGTCGCTGGCTACTTTATCTTACCTCATCAGACAACCCCGGCGAGGGGAGGTTCGCGGTGGAGTCCGGCTTCGGAGGTCCCATCTCCACAGGTCGTTTAACCCGGAGCCAACGGCGACGCCGGACCGCCGGGGGGCCGGAGGTCCCATCTCCACAGGTCGTTTAACCCCGAGCCAACGGCGACGCCGGACCGCCGGGGGGCCGGAGGTCCCATCTCCACAGGTCG
>JBGQKZ010000208.1:0-3528 GCA_041499805.1 Gemmataceae bacterium | reverse complement strand
TGTGGATTAGCGGCCACTGGGCCACCTTCCAAGAGCAGCGCATCCAAAACGAAACCGAGCGGTTATACCCTCAGCGCAAACTCGTCGCCGGTGAGGCTTTCTTCGCCTTGGCGGCGTAGAGGACGAGCGGTTACGCCCTCGCTTTTTTGACCGGCGACTTCACCGGCGACGGAATCCTCGACCTTCTCCCATACGGCGGCGGCAGCGGCTTTTATCAAGGTGACGGCCATGGAGGCTTCCAACTCGAGCCGGGGCTTGAACCGCCCTTCTACGTGACTGGAGATGGTGATTTCGACGGCGACGGAGTACTTGACATCACGGTTTACAACAATGCTGCTGCGAAGTGGGAAGTCTATCTCGGCGATGGTACCGGCCATTTTCCGAAAGCGCAAGCTCTCCCCGGGGGCTGGATCGCAAGTGTGCCGCGAGCCCCATTACTGGTTGCCGGTTCGATTGCAATTACTGACCATGCACCGGTCGCTAACAATGTCCAGGTGAGTGCGTTTGCTGGCTCGACTTTGATGGTTCCGCTTGCACCGCATGTTTCCGATCCCGACAACGAACCTGTACGCCTGACGGCCTTTGGAAAACCGGCACACGGAACAGTTCTCATCGACGACAACGGAACTCCGGACGATCCCGCCGACGACGCGCTCCTCTATACAGCCACACCCGGATACAGTGGCAGCGAGTCCTTTGCCTATACAGTCGCGGACGCCGCCGGCGTCGAGGCGAGCGCTACGGTGAGTGTCAATGTTACCGTGGCCGTTCCTATTCTCACATTCGATGCGAACTCCTATGTAGTGGACGAGAATGCGTCCAGCCATGTGGTGACGATCACGGTTGTGCGAACCGGGCCCACGAACCAGCCTTCGTTGGTCAATTATGCGACGGCGGACGGAACGGCCTTTAGTTCCGCCGACTACTTCGCCGCTTCCGGAACGCTCAATTTCGCTGCACGCGAAACGTCAAAGACAATTAGCGTTACCGTCGTAGACGACCAACGGGCTCAAGGCAATCGCGCCTTTCAGATTGCCCTGAGTGACCCCAGCAATGGAGCGCAGCTGGGGAGCCCAAGTTCCGCCACAGTGACAATCGTGGATGACGATAAGCCCGGCTTCCAGGTCACGCCTACCTCCGGTCTCCTAACCTACGAGGGCCGTGGCTCGACCAATTTTACCGTTCGCCTCAACAGCGTGCCGACGGCCAGCGTGACGATTCAGCTTGCAAGCTCCGACACCACCGAAGGAACCGTGTCGCCGGCAACGCTCGAATTCACTCCTGCCAATGCGCTGATGCCGCAAACGCTCACCGTGACCGGCGTCGACGACAACGTGATTGACGGCAACCAGCCTTTCACGATCTTCCTGCGGCCCGCGGTCAGTGCTGACCCGGGGTACGATGGCCTCGACCCGGCCGATGTCGCCGGCAGCAATGTTGACCTCACGAGCAGCCTGCAATTCAGCGCCGCGTCCTATACGGTGGACGAGAATGCCGCGAGCCACCGCGTCATTGTCACCATTAGACGGACCGACTACATGGACAAGTCAGTGTCAATGCACTTTGCGACTGCGGACGATACGGCTCATAGTTCTGCCGACTATCTCGCCGCCTCCGGAACGCTCAACTTTGGCGCGGGGCAAACGACGGAGACATTCGGCGTCACCGTCGTGGACAACCATGTCTCACAGGGCAACCGGGCATTTCAGGTTGTGCTCAGTAACCCCACCAGTGGAACGCAGCTGGGAACCCCAAGTTTCGCCACAGTGACAATCGTGGATGACGATAAGCCCGGCTTCCAGGTCACGCCTACCTCCGGTCTCTTCACCGACGAGGGCGGCCTTAGGGCCACTTTCACCGTTCGCCTCACCACCGTGCCGACGGCCAACGTGACGATTCAGCTTGAAAGCTCCGACACCACCGAAGGAACCGTGTCGCCGGCGACGCTAGTCTTTACGGCGTCTAATGGCTTGACGCCGCAAACGGTCACAGTGACCGGCGTCCGTGACGGCGTGGTCGATGGCGATCAACCCTACACGATCTTCCTGCGCCCCGCGGTCAGCGCGGATACCGGGTACAACGGGCTCGATCCGGCGGACGTTGCCGTTACCAACCGCGACGTCGCAAACGTCCCACCGGTGGCCGCCGATGACCTGTTCGACCTCGGCCTAACTATCGCTCCAATCACGTCGAGCACCAGCGTGCTGACCAATGACACAGACGTGGATAACGACGTTTTGACCGCGATCATCGCAACAAACGGCGCCTCCGGGGTCGCGAGCCTGCGTCCCGACGGCACGTTCACATACATCCCGGGCGCCGGCTTCTGGGGCGTGGACACGTTTACTTACCGAGCCGACGACGGCAGTCTGCAGAGTGCACCTTCAACGGTTACCGTAATGACCCACAACGCGCTGCAAGTGCACAAGTTCTACGACCAGGTGCTGCACCGCGAGCCAGACCTCGGCGGCTGGCGCTTCTGGACCGATCTGCTGAACCGCCACGTCGCCACCTTCGGCACGCTTGCTTCCAGCTTTTTCGAGAGCACCGAGCGGCTGGATCCGATCGTGGCCCAAATGTACTCGGACTGCCTCTTCCGCCAGGCCGACCAATCGGGCAAGGACTTCTGGCGCGCCATCTGGCAGAAGGACGGCGCTCCGGATCGCGTAATCGCCGGCATCGTCAGCTCGCCGGAATTCTTTGCGAGCGCCGGCGGGACCAATTCGGCCTGGGTGACGCAGATGTACAATCGCCTGCTCTTGCGACAGCCCGATATTGACGGCCTCAATTTCTGGACGTCCAACATGAACGCCGGCCGCCTGACGCGACCGGACGTGGTCTACTACTTCGTCCGTAGCGATGAGAACTACCGGAATCTCATCAGTACGTGGCATCACATCTTTTTGAATCGCGACGCCAACGCCGCGGAGATCATCGCGTTCTTGCAACAGCTCAAATCCAACAAGACGCAACGCGACGTGCAAATCGAGATCATAAATGGCCAGGAGTATTTCAATTCACCACCGCCGCCGGCCCCAGGTACGGCGTCGCGCGTGTATTGAGACGGAACTGGGCCATGACCACGGGACCCGCGTCAGGATTTTCGTATAGCCTGCCGTGCTGCCGCGAACGAGGGTTGGGTTACTCCAAATTTAGTACCCGCGCGCCACAGGGGTGGTGCGTCACGCTTGCAGTTTCGAACTTCCAAACGTCGTTTGTGGTTGGCGGACGGGCGGGATACGCAGCGGAGGCACCCATCGCGCCCCTTGCGGTCTGGATCAATTCACGCGAACAGGGGCGACGGGCAACAAAGACCATGCGAGAAATCCACAGCGAAAAGTGGCGCTAACGGAGACGGCTAAGTCCGCTGCCCTCGCGCACGTAAAGCTCGTTTTCAACAGTGCCTTTCCGGAAGTTTCGCGATTTCAAGGGCTTACAAAAACACGCGCGCGGCGTGGCACTATGTTTTCCGCTCACCGCCGCGCCACAGTAGTCATCAGTTCACCTGCTGCACCGGCGGCGGAGCGG
>JBGQKZ010000207.1:0-3637 GCA_041499805.1 Gemmataceae bacterium | reverse complement strand
GCGGCGGCGGGCCGACATCGCACTCTTTGTGGGCGGCCGGCCGGGGGGCGCCCGCCCGCCCGGCGCCCAACCCCCCGGCCGCGGGCCGGCCCCCCACCACTCTGGCGGTCGATTAGACAGCCGTTGTGGATTTGAGACGTGCATCAAGTGTGTTCAGGGATGCGCGGAACGTGGCGTCATCGAGCATCGGTGTCGCGCCGTCTGTGGAGAGTTCACGATCGAGTTCCAGCCAACTGCGGCAGCCGGCGTACTCGGGTCGCTCCGGAACCTTATGCACCGTCGGCGCTCGATAGACGCGCACTGGTAAGACAAAGAGTCCCGGCCGGCGGTAAACGAACCGCGCTTGAACGGTCTCCCGCGACCACACGTGCAGATCATCCAACGCGAGTGCGCCGGTGAGGTCGCGCAAGTGATAGACGCCCACGACTTCCGCGAAGTGCGAAAGACGAACGCTCCCGTCCGGCGGCCGTTCCGCCTCGGCTTGCCGCAAGAGCGGCAGCGCTTCGCATTTGATGCCGTCGCGCTGCTGATGGACGTAAGTTGGATAGAGCCAGAAGCGCGTCTGTTCCAGCCGGAATTCGCCCGCGTCCTCCGCGATGCCGCCTTTTCGCAGGATCAGCGCTTGCCGGCCCTCGGCGAGCGCTCGGCAAACGACCGCCCATTCTTTGAAGGCGTGCCTAAGCATGATGGCGCTCGCTGCGCGGTTCGCGGAGCATCAAGTCGGTGACGGCGATGCGCGGATTCTTGTCCTCGTACAGGACACGGTAGATTTCATTCGTGATCGGCATCTCGATTCCCATGCGCGACGCCTTGTCGTGAACGCTGCGGGTGGTGTAGACGCCCTCGGCAACCATCCTCATCGTCGGCAGAATGTCGGCCCACTTCTCGCCGCGTGCAAGGCGTTCGCCGACGTGGCGATTGCGGCCGTGGCGGCTCACGCAGGTCGTGATCAGATCGCCGAGACCCGCGAGACCGTAGAAGGTTTGCTGCTCCGCTCCGAGGGCGACACCAAAGCGGGCGATCTCAACGAGGCCGCGCGTCAGCAATGCCGATTTCGTATTGTCGCCGAGGCCGAGGCCGTCGCTAATGCCGGCGGCGATGCCGATCACGTTCTTCAGCGCGCCGGCCAACTCAACGCCGAGCACATCGAGGTTTGTGTAGACGCGAAAACGGTCGGTGCTGAAACGCTCTTGCACCCACTGGGCCAGATCGAGATCGGAACTGGCGGCGACCAGCGAAGTCGGCATGCCGCGGCTGACTTCTTCCGCGTGGCTCGGCCCGCTCAGCACGGCGATGCGCTCCACGCCGAGTACGTCCGCGATGATTTCGCTCGGCCGGCAAAAGGTCTCACGTTCCAAGCCTTTTGCCAGACTCAGCACAGGCCAGCCGAGGCGATGCGTCTTTAGTTCATGCTTGATGCGGTGCAGCGTTTCGCGGAGGTACACCGTCGGAATCGCGGCGATGAGGAGGTCGGCTCTCTCGACGGCGGCGGTTACATCCGTCGTTAACTCAACGGACGGCGGAATCGGCACGCCCGGCAAGAGCCGCACGTTTTCCCGTGTTTCACGCAGGATGGCGGCGTTCTCTGCGCGAGCGCTCCACAGTGTCACAAGATGTTCCGGGTCTTGTGCGAGATGCACGGCGATCGCCGTGCCCCAGGCGCCATCACCGAGAATCGCAAAGCGGGTGGACATGTTCGGCCGCGTCGATGCTCCGAAACGAAAAACCGTCAGGGTCACTCACGTAATCATAGGCGGCACACGGGGAAATACCCAAGTTCACGTCCGCGCCGTGCCGATGGAAGAGATGGAGGATTCGCCCGCGGCCGTGGGGGACGGCTGCTCCACAAGGAGGTTTGTGCATGGCTGCGCATCTTCGGGTCTACCCGGCCTCGAATGAAGATGGGGAGTTCGAGGCCCAGACCCCGACCGTCCGCGTCCGTCTAGGCGATCTCCTGCCGCTCATCGCGATGGCGAAGCGGCACAACTACCTGTGGCTGCAAGATTTCCTCGACGACGAAGTGCGGGTCACGAGCGACCTGTATGAAGTGTTGCGCGAGTTTCGCTACTACCGGCCGTCGGCTTGAATCTCAGCGGTATGCCTTGAGACTGTCCTGTGGAAACGAAACGCCGCTATCGCGAAGGCCGCCAAACTCCCTAACCACAAGTAGTAGCCGATTAGCAACTCACCGATGAATCGGAGAAACGCGAATGTCGTACACCCGAGAGCGAGCCCGATAAGGCCACACCACATCGCCTGTCTTGACCGTCCCGCCAAGTATTCGATCCAACCGCCGAGCAGGCAGGCGTTGGCAAACCAAGGTATGCACACGGGCGGAACCCAACCGAACAGCAATGCGACCCACCCTAGCCTAATAGGGCGAGTAAACGGGGCTTCCCAGCTTGCGCTCAATTCGTCCGCGTACGCCGGTGTGAGACAGGCCGCGACAAACAACGACCAAACAAGCGCGCTTAACAACCAGCGGTCGCGTGTTGGCGGCAAAGTTTCTTTTGACGGTTTTCGCCGACAATAGTCCCGCAGCCAGCCGTGCCACTGGAGCGGGGAAACTTCTTCGTCGGGGAACAATGCCGTATCCTTAGGCATCGCAAACACCTCCCTGATGAGCCGCCGTTACTCGTCCTCGCGCGGCCCCGACAGCAATTCCGGTTTCCCAAACTGACTCAAATCAATCTGCCCGCGCACCTCGCCTTCGACCAGCTTCAACCGGGTTTCCAAATCGCGTAGTTTCGCCTGTAGCGTGAGCATTTTTCCTTCCCAATCATCGCGTAGCTTCGGCCGCGGTACTTCCGGGTAGCCGAGCTGCCGTTGTAACGCCGCGAACAGGAAAAGCGGATCGCGGCCGCGGTTGGCCTTCGCGATCCTGCCCTCTTTCTCGCCGAAGAGCGGCGGCGCCGGCGGCTGGTAATCCGATTTCGTGCGGCGTTGTTCCTTTACGTAGAGATCGGAACGCAAGTAGATCAGGTCTGGGAAATCGACAGCGCCGAGCTGCCGCCGGACCAATTGCAGGTAGCCTTTCCAGTCGTCGTTGAAGAATGGGTCGGCCATCATCGCGGCGAGGCCCTCGTCGTAGCCGAGGCGGTTGCGGCTCAGCGCTTCGAACTGATAGACAAATGAACCGACCGGCGTCGGCGTTCCGGCCCGATATTGCGCCTCGCGCTCCAGGATCAAGAGCGCCGTTTCGACGCCAAAGCGCACTCCTTCCACCTCGGAGCGACGGATTACGTAGGTTTGAAACGCCGTGAAGTAGTGCGGCAGCCGGCTAAATCCGGTCGACAGGTTGCCAGAGTGTTTCATCTCGGTCGCGAGAAACTGGATGGCGAGCGGCAGACGGGTAGTCGAAAGGATTTCCTCGTGGATCTGCGTCAGCACTTCCTGGGCGGCCAAATTGGTTCCCAGGCGTTCGCGCAACACGCGAAAGAAATAGGCCTGTTCGACGTATTCTTCACGCTCGAGGGAAGTGGCGGACATGGGCTTATCTTAGCCCAGGTTGCGCACTTGTAAGAGAATTCTGTCGATTTTCGCCCCGGCTCCGCGTGAATTCCTCGGTTTTTCCGTAGTGGAAGTCGGCCAAACGCCGTGTAGTGAAGACCTACCCCCTTGCAATTTCGCCATGCTC
>JBGQKZ010000206.1:0-3726 GCA_041499805.1 Gemmataceae bacterium | reverse complement strand
TGGCGGAGAACGGCTTCTTCAGCTGCGCCAACCGGCGCACATTTCTCCCTTTACCAGCTGGGGCTGGAAATCTCCCTAAACTGAAGAAATTAAAAAGGTTATTGCAAAAAGACCGGCACAAGTGTTAGTGGCGTTGGGGAATGGCGACGTTCACGCGGTCCCGCGGACAACTCACCTTTTTCTTGCTCAGCGCTTTCTTGCGGTAACGCATGTAATGAATCACGTCGCTGGTTGCCGCAGCAGGGCGTAATACACGACGGCCCCAAGCAGAATGAATGCCACGCCGACACCTGCCTCCAGCTGTTGATTCATGAACATATTCGTGAGAATCAACGCGGGCAGGATCAGGTAGAGTGCGGGCACCACGGGATAGCCGGGGCAGCGATAGGGCCGTTCCGCCTTCGGAAAGCGGCGGCGGAAGACGAAAATCGTCGTCACCGCCAGCGTTTCGAAGATGACGGCGCCAAACATGGCGAAATCGGTGATGATGTCGAAGTGCGACTTCTTTGCGTCCAACACGTTCAGCCGCGTCATTGCCGCGATGGCGACGACCTGAAGACACGCCCACCCTCCCATTACCCAAATGGCGACCGCCGGCGTGTGGTAGCGCGGATGGATCGCTGCCAACGCCCGCGGCGCTAGCCCATCTTCTCCCATCGCATAGAGCAAACGCGGGCCGACCAGCAGGTTGCCGTTCAAGGCGCCGAACACCGAAATCATGATCGCCGCGGAGATGGCGACGGCTCCTGCAGATCCGAGCAGCCGAATGGCGAAGGTGGTCGCGACCGGGCGGCCTTTCGATCCCGCGATCTCTTCCCACGACAGGACCGAAGCATACGCCCAATTGGCACTCAGGTAGAGCGCAATGAGGATGCCGACGCCGGCCAGGAGCGCGATGGGAATGTTTCGCTGGGGTTTTTTGACCTCCTCCGCGACGGGGGCGATGTTCATCCAGCCGTGATAGGCCCAGAGCACGCCGAGCATCGCCGTGAAGAGACCGCCAAACTGCAGACTCTGAGGCGGCGGTTGGTGAAACTCAACAACCGCTAATCCGGCGTCGCCGCTAGGTCTAACCGGAGGTTCTGCTAGCGCGGAAACTATGAATGGCAAAACTGCGATGGCGATCAGCGACCCGACTTTTACCGCCGTAATGACGAATTGCAGCCCCCCGCCCCATCGCACCCCGCGCACATTCACATAGGCCAGGCCGAGGATGACGGCGACCGTCACGCCGCGTTGCTCCCAGTAGCCGAGCACTTCGCTCCCCTTGGTCGCGGCCACGGTTTCGCGGAGCACATCGTGTAAAGACTCCGTGAAGATTGTCGCCAGCGCAGCCAGCGACGCCGAGCGGATGATCCAGAATTCAACCCAGCCGAACAGGAAGCCGGACAGCCGGCCGTAGCCTTCGCGCAGGAAGACGTAGTTGCCGCCCGCCTTGGGGAAGAGGACGGCGATCTCGGCCAGCGCCAGCGCCCCGAGCAGGGCGAGCATGCCGATCGCGACCCAGACGAGCATGGCGATGCCAAGACTCGGCACGTTTTCGGCCACTGTTTGCGGCTTTTTGAAGACGCCGGAGCCAATCACGGTGCCGACGACGACCGCGGTGGCCATGAGCGGACCCAAGGCGCGGATCAATCCGGGGTGCGAGGCGGCTGTTTTCTCTTGCATGGCGGTCAGTGTAAGGGCTCGCGCGGCGGTTCGCAAACAATCGGCGACCGCCGCTTGCGGCTTCACGACGGACTTGGCCTGATTTCTGCAATATGGGACGCGAGATGACCGATAAGACGCATACGAGAGAGAAGTTAGCCACAGATGGACACGGATGAACGCAGATAAAGGCAAAAACCAAAATCACGATTGGTCTGTCCTGGATTCTTCATCTGGGTTCATCCGAGTCCATCCGTGGATAACTCGTCGGGACCTCTCGTGTGAGCGCGAAACCGCGAGCGATGGAGGGGAGTGAGTAAAAAAAGTTGACGAAATCGAATAAATCCGACTGGGTAGCACTTGTATTTTGGGGACTTGACGGTAGCATTCGGCACTAAGAGTGTGCTCGCTCTTCAGCTGGGTGCCGCTAACACCGGGACCGGCCCCGCTTGCTGACAAGGTGGCTGGAACTCAAACAAAAAGTTCCAGCCACCTTGTCAGCGAGCCCCCGGGCGACAGCGAGAGAGGAGCACGGGGCGTTTCCGAGTCTTATTGGAGGTCCGTGAGGCGATGAACGAATGCGAAGAGCGTACCGGGCTCGTCACCGAGTCGATCAAACACGCGGCGACCAGCATCGAGGAAGAAGAGCCTCCCGGTAAACCTAGGCGCCACCCGCTCTGGCGCGACGTCCCAAACCACCAGTGGGACGATTGGCGGTGGCAATCGCAAAATGCCGTCCGCTCGGTGCGACAGCTCCGGGACCTGCTCCCCTTCTCTCCCGAGGAGCTGGAAGCCATCGGGGCCCTCGAAGCCGAATACAAACTCGCCATTCCGCCCTACTACTTCTCGCTGATCAACCCCGAAGACGCCAACGATCCGATCCGCCTTCAGTCGGTGACGTCGCCGCTGGAGATGCAGAATCCGTCGGGTTTTGAGCTGGAAGATCCGCTGGAAGAGGACAAGGACGCACCGGTTCCGGGGCTTACGCACCGCTATCCGGACCGTTGCCTGGTCGTCACCACCCACGTCTGCACCATGTACTGCCGGTTCTGCACGCGCAAACGGGCGACCATGGTTCGCGGCGGCTGGGACGCGATCAGCAGGAATGACGAACGGATGATCGAGTACATCCGCGATCATTCGGAAATCCGCGACGTCATCGTCTCCGGCGGCGACCCGCTGACGTTGCCGGTGACCAAGCTCAAGTTCTTTCTGGACAGCCTCAAGGCGATCAAGCACGTCGATGTCGTCCGCATCGGCACGCGCGTGCCGGTCACGCTGCCGCAAAAGCTGTATGACCAGGACTTGATCGACCTGCTCGCCTCGGCAGAGAAGGTGTGGATCCAAACCCACTTCAACCACCCGCGGGAAATCACGCCGGAAGCGGCCCGTGTCTGCAACGCCCTGCTCCGCGCCGGCATGCCCGTGAACAACCACACGGTGTTGTTGAAGGGGGTCAACGATTCGCTGGAAACGATGCGCAACCTGATGCGAGGGCTGCTCCGCATCAAGGTGCGGCCGTATTACCTGTTCCACTGCGACCCCGTGATCGGCGCCGGGCACTTCCGAACGTCGGTCTGGAAGGGGCTGGAGATCATGGAAGGGCTTCGCGGCCACCTGTCCGGCCTGGGCATCCCGACCTACGTCGTGGATAGCCCGCACGGCGGCGGCAAGATTCCGCTCATGCCCAATTATCTCGTTTCCGCGTCCGACGACGCTGTCGTCCTGCGGAACTTCGAGGGCATGCTCATTCGTTATCAGGCGGAAGACAAGCCAAACACCGTGCAGCCGACGGCGACACGCGGCGTCAGCTCGCTCTTGCAGGGGAGCCGTTCGGTGCTCATGCCCGAGAACAACGAACGCATGGCCCGCCGCCGGCTGCGGCTGCTTGCGGAGGAGAATCACCACGAAGAACGCAACGGCCACGGCGGTTGCAATCATCACGAGGAGCCAGCCGGCAAAGCAGATTGGTAGTTCGGTGAGCGGTGAGTGGTGGGCGGGGGCGGGCGGGCGGCCAGCGGGGGGGCGGGGGGGGGGGGGCGCCGCCCCGGCCCCCCCGGCACCCGCCCCGGCGCACCG
>JBGQKZ010000205.1:0-3899 GCA_041499805.1 Gemmataceae bacterium | reverse complement strand
GGAGCATGGCGAAATTGCAAGGGGGTAGGTCTTCACTACACGGCGTTTGGCCGACTTCCACTACGGAAAAACCGAGGAATTCACGCGGAGCCGGGGCGAAAATCGACAGAATTCTCTTACAAGTGCGCAACCTGGGTTAGACGCCTGGCTCCAGGCAATCGGCTCGAAGGACCATCCCGCGTACTGGATTCTTGGCTATCTGCTTGGGGGAGACGCTGCGGAGCGTCTACTCGGACCGCCTCCGGACAAGGTCACGTGGCCGAGGGTTCATTTTGATCCGCCGGAAGGTTGCCGAGTAAAAGCGATCCCCGTCGCCTTGAATCTCTTCAAGAAGAGAAAGTACGTTGGGTCAATCCAAGCATGGCAGCAATCCACCTTCGAACGACATCACTCCTACCTTGAGCATCGTTGTACGGTAACCGGGACGGGATTAGTCTTCGATCCGGAGCGTAAGCAATTTCGCCTACAAGACTTCGATCGCGTGCCCGAACCCGGGTTCGCTATTGAGAGGTACGACTGGACATCCGGCGCAGCCACAGGAAGGAAATACGTGCTCCAAAAGATCGGTCCACCACCCAGCTTGCAGATTGATTATGCGTTGTCCGTTCCCGGTGGCTTCGTCGTCGCTACGTTGATGATAGATGGACTGGATTTCGACGTCGCACCGTTCGAGGCTCAATTGCACACGCTATCGGTGTCCGGTGACTTTCCCCCGCCGTGGAAGCCAGACGATTGACGAGAAAAGTCTTGATGATCGCCGAGTTGATGATCTGATTGTCCGAAATCCAGCCGCCGCTGACGACCAGGACGATGGCCGCCCCATTCGCGTGCTGCGTCGGCGTGAAGACGTCCAAAGTCAGCGCGACGCCGAGCTTGTGGCCGTAGACCACGTCGGGCGTGCGTGTACACGCGGGAGTTTCCGGCGCTCCCGCTCGCCCGACGCCGAACTGGTCGCCGTTTCGTATCGGCAAAGCGTCGCGGAAGACGACTTCAACCATTTTTTCGCTGTGGACTTCGCGGCCCAGCTCGTCGCGCAGCGCGGTGACGATCTTCTTGGTTTTGGCGTCGATGACCTCGCCGGTGAAGGGGTAGGCAAAGCGGCCGTCGAGGCTGAACGTCACCCAGCCGGGTTCTTCGCGCAATGGCACGCTGGCGATTTGACGCGGCGGCATTTCGCGATTGTCAAAGTCGTGGACGCGGCGATTGTGGGCGTCGCAGATCCAAACTTCTGTCTCGTCCGGCGTCAGGCCGACGCCATGACTGGGGCAGCCGTGCCGTTTCGTCGGCCCCTTCGAGAAGCCCTCAACTTCGACGCGGCAGAGCTTTTTGCGCGTGGTCAAATCGCCGATCTCGAAGCCGAGCAGCTCGTTTACGTTCACGTAGCAACGCGTCCCGGCCGCATTGATGGTGAATGGTCGCACGGGCGCGCTGAACGGCCCGACCGCGCCGACAACCTGCTGCGTCTGCGTGTCGAGCACCGAAAGGAGCGGCGACTTGAGGCCGGCGAGGTACACGCGGCGGCCGTCGAGCGCGCAAACCGTGTTGTGGGCGCCGCTGTTCAGCTCAATCTTCGTGACCAGCTCGCCCGTGGCGCCGTCCACGACGTTCCAGTGCGGTCCCTCCAGCGACGGGACGTAAAGTCGTTGCCCGTTGGGCGTCAGGGCCAACCGATCGCAGCCGCCTGGCAGCGTCTTCTCCCACAAGGTTTGTTCGGTGACAAGGTCGACGCAGTAAAGCTTGGTGAGCGTTGTGAAATAGAGCCTGCGCGTGGCGGCACACGCGGCGACGCCTTTGATGTTCTCCGGCTTTTCACGGGTGCTCGCCAAAGTGGCAATGCGTTTGACGAATGCGTGGCCGTGGTCCATGTCGAAGACGAGCAGGCCGGCGCCGCCGACCGCCAGATCATTGCGAATGCCGGGCGCGGCGACGTAGAGCAGATGCCGCTCCGCCGGTTCCGCACCGACGAGGTGAGCCGCGAACACGATTGCCGCAAGAATAGTCGCGAATGATCGAGTGGCGTAGCGCATTTTGTTCATGGTCGGATCGGCGTGCGAAGAGTTTTGTGCCGGCGGCGCTCCGCGCGTCGCCCGTGATGCGGGCGATTCTCGCATTCGTTGAGCATGAAAACAAGGGAAGGAATCCAATCGCATTGCGTCGATCTGGACGGCAACGCTTCAGCGGGCCACAAGGAGGCGCCTGAGGCGCTTCCTCCCGGAAAGGGAGAAGAAAAGGCGCCAGAAACCGTTGCCAAAGGTTCCTGGCGCCTTTTCTCGTCCCAGGCGCTCGTGCTAGAGGAACTTACCCTTTCATGTTTTTTGCGTTCCCTCCTGTTCGACGCGAATAAACGATCCTTGTCACCGACGATTACGTGTCCGACTCCCACTTTACCTCTTCCTCATCGGGTTCATACTCCATCTCATTCTGCTCGTTCTTCGTCGCTCGCTCGCGGGCCGCTTGCGCGGCCTCCGCGAGCAGCAGCCGTTCCACCAGGTCGAGGTCGCCGTAGTCTAGTTGACGCTTGGCGGCATGAAGTAGATCGTGAACGGCCAGGTGATCGAACTTCATCGCCATCGACCCGATATTGCGCCACGGCGTGATGTCTGTTTCGTAACGAAAGCCGTCTTGGGTGATGCCGAACCTGTCGAAAACGAGTTCTTCTCCCGCGTCCAGGGCCGCCAGGACTGTGGGAAGGCGCTCTTGGCGAACTTCCTCCAGCGCGCGGAGATAGGTGCGCCGGGCGTGGTCCGCCGCCGCTTCCAGCGCGACGTAGCCGGGCACGTCCAGCACCGCTTCGCTCCACCACGAGCCTTCCTCATCCATCTCCGTAATGACGACGCAATCTTGATCCACCGCTACGGCAACGCGGCTTCCTTTTCGTCGCGCTCCGTCTTCACGGTAGCAAGCGCCGCCGCCGTCTGCCGCCATAACACCGTGACGCCCGTCAGACCCGTGACCGTCGAAACGACCAGCAATGCCAGCAGAGCGGCGACGGCAGGCCGGCGTTTCGCCCATTTCCACGTGCGTTCCCAGGCCGGGGTTGGCCGCGCGGCGATCGGCTCGCCGCGCTGGAACCGGCCAAGGTCGTCGGCCAGCTCCGCCGCATTCTCGTAGCGCTGGGTGGGCTCTTTCCGCAAACACTTCAAACAGATCGTCTCCACATCACGGGCCAATCCCGGCGCCAAACGGCTCGGCGGCAGCGGGTCGCGCGCGCGGACTTGCTCAAGCGTCTCCAACACGCTGACGCCTTGAAACGGCGGGCGGCCCGTGAGGAGCTCGTAGAGGATCGCGCCCAATGCGTAGATGTCCGCGGCCGGGCCGACCTCCGGGCCCGCGACCGCCGCCTGTTCCGGCGCCATGTACGCCGGCGTGCCCAAGATCGCGCCCGCCGCGGTCAGCGCCGCCTTGTTCTTGCCCGCGACGCTCGTCGACGGCAAGCGCAGGGCCAGGCCGAAGTCAGTGATCTTGGGGATTGCAGATTGCAGATTGCAGATTGCAGATTGCAGATTCAGCCTCGCCGTTTGGCGTTGTTTTTCCGCCAATCTGCAATCCGCAATCTGCAATCTGCAATAGCACATTGGCCGGCTTCAGGTCGCGATGCACGATGCCCTGCCCGTGGGCATGGTGCATGGCCCGGGCCAGCGTCTCGACCAAGCGCGCGGACTCGGTGGCCGGCCAGGGAGTGCCGGTCAGGTGTCTGTCCAGGCTGCCGCCCTCCACATATTCGAGCGCCAGGAACGGCCGGCCATCATGCGCGCCGATGTAACTTCCCAATAACCCTGGAAAGAGGCGCAGCTGATCGCTCCGTCTGCTTGTATCTTATCAGGGATGGCGAAGGGACTCCCCGCACTTCCGGACATTCCAGTAGAGCAACGAACGCCGTTGGTCGAGGCGCTGCTCGC
>JBGQKZ010000204.1:0-3954 GCA_041499805.1 Gemmataceae bacterium | reverse complement strand
CATCTTGGAGGCCCTGCGCTTGGAGATGCCCGAACGCTTGAGTCCCGACCGCGTTTTGTAGTGAAGACCTGGGCCGACGCCCTCGCTGAAACCCGAGGAATTCTTACGCTGACCTAGCCAAGTGCGCAAGTCGGGTTAGCGGCGCCCGCCAGCACCATGTCTTTGAGCGCCTGGATGACGACGGCCTGCCGCTCCACCCGTGCGGCGAGTTGCCGGAGGGCGGCCTTCAACTCCGTGAGCTCGTTTTGGCTTTGCGATGCCTTGCGTTCGATTTCGTTGAGGTCCATCGTCATCTCCTTGGTGCTGCCGACGCCGCATCAACGACAAAAGCGGGCCGATGTGCATGGAGAATCGCGGCGTGAAATAAGAAGCGGCCGCGCGTGACAGGCGCTGCCCGTCACACGCGACCGCTCACAGGGAGTCCGACTTCAACGCCGCGACTCACACGTTCAGGAGACGACAGGCATCCGCATAGCCCGGCGCCGGGAAGCCGTATTCGCTTGCCGTGACGCGGGCCAACGCCACGAGGTGACGCCAGCGGAACGCTGGGCGGGTCGAGGCGAATTCCTCGGAAACCGTGCGATAATATTTCTCGGCGTGCAGGGCGCCGTCCTCGCTAATCGCAAACTTCAGCAACAGATCGAACAGCGGCCGCGGCGCGAGGCCAAGGTCGCCGTAGCGTTGCACGATCGCGGTGACTTGGACCTGGTCCTTCGCCTTGACGGCGGTCTCGACCTCGCCGAGAAGGGACTTGGCGTCCTTCCCCTTCACCGCCTCCAGATTCTCGGCCCAGGGCAGGGGGGCCCGGCCGGCTTGGCCGGCTTGTCCCGCCGTGTGATAGCCGGCGACGATGAGGCTGGCGACGGTATTGCGGTGATCGGTGACGCGCGCGATGTTGCGCCAGGCGTTGGCGGAATCCGAAGCGTGGACCCCGACCGACGCGCCGTGGATGCTGCCGATCGGCTTGCCGGTGTCGGCGCGGGCACGGCCCGGATCGCGCAGCACGAGCCGGTTGGCCGCCAGCGAAATGGCCTCGCCGATGTCGGCGGTCGCCATCCCTTCCGCCAACGCCGCCGCGACCGCGTCCGCGGCCTGATCGCGGTTGCCGGCGTAAATGGTCTGGCAGAGTTTCTCGATCCAGGAATCCTCCGCCTTGCGATCGCCGGTCTTGCGGCCGAGGAGTTTATATTGGTCGAGCAATTTGGTCAACGCCGCGCGCACGCCCGGTTCGCGCTTGTTCTTGATATTCTGCTGCTCCGAGTCGACGCAGAAACGCACCGATTGACGTAGCAACGTGAGCGCCTGTTCTTTCCCCGTGAGATCGAGCGTGGCCCACGCGCGCCAGGCGATCACGACACGATGGACATCGACGTCGTCCTGCACACAAAACTGAAGGTCGTTGTAGGCCTCGTCGAGCGAGTTCTTTGTGAGCGCGGCAAGTCGCTGTTCGGCGGTGGCTTGATCGGCGTGCCGCATCGCATCGCGGAGCGCCGGGCCGCTGAGATCGCTTTCCGATATTGCAGCGGCCGCCACGGGGTGCATCGCGTCGTGGCTGTGCGCCTTCGCGTTTTCGATGAAGCGAGCGTTGCGGTGCAGCACCTTCAGCACCGGCAGGGCACGCCGTTTCTCGGGCAGCTCCTGCGCCATCTGGTACGCCGGCGACAGCGCCATAAACGTGTGATAGCCGTCGTAGTCGTGGCCGCCGAACGCGCGTGCGTTGGCGAGAGCCGCCGCCGCCACGATGGTCCGTAATTCGGTGCCGTTTTGCAGCTTGGCGACGACCAGCGGCAGCAGCTTGTCCGCCTGCGTCTCTTGCATCAGATCGACAAGCGGTTCGATGCTGCCGAAGGTAAGGCGCCCCGCCGGGGCATCGCCCGCAAGCGCTTTGGAAGCAAGGCCAAGATCGAGGGCGAGCGTTGAGCCGACACTGGCCACGAGCATTCCCTGACCCACTTCCGCGAGAAACCGACGCCGGCTGCGGTTCATGATTGCTCTCCTGGTTTTGGCGGAATGGCGTGCGAGCCGCAAACGTCTCCCGCTCGGTGAAATTGTACCCGATTTTGTCCCGCATGAACTAACGGTCGAGCGTTACACGAAGGCGCCCCCCGACCCCGACCGCGTCATCCCCCCCGAATCGGGTGATCACGGTATCAAAGGGGGTGTCCGGTTTTGTCCGGTTTTTCAACCGGACATTTTCCCCTTATCTTTTTCCGCCATAGAGTTGCGCTGACAGTAGCGCCTACCGACCGGACATTGTGACTCTTAAGCGTTTCGTCTGCAATGACTTCCGTCTGTCCGCATCATAAAACGGCCGTCAAACGTCAACCCTGGTTGTAGTATACTAAAATATCGTATCGGCGTCAAGAAGTGGGTGTGGCGTTCACAGGCAGGTCGTGGGTCCGATTGCAAACATACCGCGATGTCGGCCGTCGCGGAAACGACCACGGCGGGCCGGACCTTGGAGTGGCCGTTGGGATCCGCGAGTTCCACCCACACGACGCTACCCAACTGCGGCAGGCGCGGCTGACTCACAACGCGGGCTCCTCGTCCGGTTCGAAGGGATTATCGTCGTCGTCGAACCACGACTGCGGCGGTTGCTGACCTTTCGGCACACGATCCCAGTCAATTTGGGCCGCACACTTCTCTGCTTCTTGGCGCTCCAGCGCTTCCCGAATGAGTTCCAAGTACGCGACGGGAATCACCGCGGCCAGGTCCTGCCCATCGCGGCGAACGATGACGGGACGACCGTCGCTGGCGACGCGCGTGAGCGCATCGCTGAAGTCTTGGGCGCCGCGCGGTTCTTCCACACGGGTCGGTTCGGCAAGCGCAAATGGCGTCGGCATCTGAATCTCCTTCGACGGCTATTATAATGACGACGCCAGCGCCGTGGTGGTGGAGTGCCGCGCTTTCGAGCCCTCTGCGGGCGAACGGTCAAAATCAGGCGCCCGGCCGCCTGCAACGTCTTCAAACCACGGAACGCAGCAATGGCGGCCGGTCAACGGCGTCCGGTTGGTCGGCTTAACATTCAGAAGTCCCCGTTTCCTCCCCATGACCGGCGACCACGTTGAAGCCGTTCGCCGGGAAGGCAGTATCGGCTTCATCGAGCAGCGACAGGTATTCATTACCGGACTGCGGGTGGCCGGACTCCTATTCGGCCAGGACGCTCCGTATCCGGCCGAGGGTCGTCTCGTCCCAACGCGCCATCAATTCGGGAAGGACTTCGAAGGTATCTGCGAGGTCGTACAATTGCTGACAGTCGCCTCTCAGGGCAAGGTTACGGGCCTGGACAAAGGCACGGTGTAAGATGCGCAGCAGTCTGGCCTGTAGAACAGGTGGTGCGAGATTGGACATGGCATTCCCTCAAGCTACGATCTGAACCTGGGCGAGCGGCACGGAGGCGGTCTGGCCGGGCGCTCCCAGAGGCTGCACTTCAATACGTGGGACGGCGGCCAATGCTGCGCGCTGCTCGTTTCACTCTGCCCTCCGTCAGCTACTGTCATCCGCCGCCTTGCCAAGCCAAGATTCCTCCCGTAGGCTCCAAATTGCAGTACCCTCCAAATTGCGAACTGCAACCGCCCAGCAGAACACTATTTGCTCACGACCCTTTTTTCCTCCGGCTCAAATATGCCCTTCATCGCTGCCCCCCATCAGGGATGAGATATGCAACAACATTTGGCACCAGCAGGATTGACTTGACTTTGCCTCCGGAGTCCCGTCTTGGCACGACTTTGTAGTAGACCCTTCTCACCTCGCAGGTTCGGCCGTCCTCCAAGACTATGCGATCACCCTGTCTCGGGATGAAAGAAACCAAAGCGCTAAGAGCGTCCGGAAAAAATGAAAAAAAGAGGTCGTTTGGCACGCGCGCAGCTGCATGGTGAGCTGGAGCCCGGTCTCCAGAAGGCAAGGAGGATTTACCATGAAGGTGCTCGTTACCGACGCACTCTGGGAGCGACT
>JBGQKZ010000203.1:0-4052 GCA_041499805.1 Gemmataceae bacterium | reverse complement strand
TCGATGGGTTGTGAGATGCCGTAGCGCTGTCCGGGCAGGCTCCGGATTTCTTTGTCGAGCAGCGCGACAAGTTCCTCCTGGGTGCGGGCCTTTCTCCAGTGCGCGCGCGGTTGCAGGCTGATGAAGACGTCCGTTAGTTCCACTCCCATCGGGTCGGTGGCCACCTCGGCGGTGCCGGTCCGACTCCAAACGTGGCGAACCTCGTAAGGGAAAGCGGCCAAAATGGCCTTTTCCATCTGTGTGTTCATGCGGATGGCCTCATCGAGATTCGTCCCCGACAAGCGCACGACGCCGATGGTGATGGCCCCCTCGGAAAGCCGGGGGATGAACTCCGACCCCAAGTTAGGGGCGATCATGCCGAAGGCGACTACGAGCACGCCGGCAGTGATGCCGATGACGGCCAACTTGTACGCCATTGTCAAGCGTAAGATTGGCGCGTAGAGCCGCTTGACCAGGCGCATCAGCAAGGGCTCCTGCTCTTCGATGCGGCGCGGCAGCACCAGACTGGCCAGCACCGGCATGAATGTCATCGACAAAACCATCGAGCCGGCCAGGGCGAAGATCACCGTCAAGGCCATCGGACGGAAGAGTTTGCCCTCGACCCCTTCCAGGGTCAGGATGGGCAAGTAGACAATCATGATGATCAGCTCGCCGAACATCGTCGGCTTCCGCACCTCAACGGCTGCATCGCGGATCACGGCCAGGCGGCTCCGCCGCTTGGCTTCGCCGTGCGCGATGTGCCGGACGCAGTTCTCGATCATGACGACGGAGCTGTCCACTACCATGCCAAAGTCGATGGCGCCCAAGCTGAGCAGGCTGGCGGCGATGCCGAAACGAAACATTCCCGAGAACGCGAAGAGCATGGACAAGGGAATGGCCAGGGCCACGATGGTTGCCGCGCGCAGGTTCCCCAGGAACAGGAAGAGAACGGCGACGACCAGCAGGCCTCCCTCGAACAGGTTGTTGCGTGCGGTATCGATGACGAAATCGACCAACTCCGTCCGGTCATAGACCGTCCGAATCTCCACTTCAGGGGGCAATGTTTGCTTGATTTCCTCAAGCTTCTGCTTGAGGTCCCGCGTCACGACATGGCTGTTTTCGCCCATGAGCATAAAGCCCAAGCCATGCACCACCTCACCCTTGCCGTTGGCGGTAACCGCGCCGCGGCGTATCTCATGTCCGATTTCGACGTCTGCAACGTCCCGGACGCGGAGAGGGACGCCGTCCTTGGCCGTCACGACGATCGCCTTGATCTGTTCCGCGTTTTCCGTGCGCCCGATGCCGTGGATGAGGAGCATCTGGCTGTTCTGCTGAATGTTCCCGCCGCCGACGTTCTTGTTGTTCTTCTCGACCGCTTCGACCACCTGGTCGAACGTCAGGCCGTGCTTGATGAGGCGTTGCGGGTCGATGCGGACCTGGTATTGCTTCTCATAGCCGCCCCAGCTGTTGATCTCGGCCACTCCCTTCACCGTTCGCAACTTCGGCCGGATGATCCAATCGTGGACGGTGCGCAGCTCCATGAGCATCTTGACCCGCTCCGCTTCGGGCAGAGTCGAGAAGTCGTACCCCTTCTTCGTCACAATGTAGTGGAGGACCTCGCCCAGACCGGTGGCCACCGGTCCAAGGGTCGGGCGTGCGATTCCCGGCGGGAATTCCACCGTGCCGAGGCGTTCGTTGATGAGCTGCCGCGCGAAATAAATGTCCGTGCCGTCGTCGAAGGTAACCACCACCTGCGACAGGCCGAACTGGGAGATGGAGCGCAGTTGCTGCAACCGCGGCAGGCCGCTGATCTTCTGTTCGATCGCGAACGTAATCTGTTGCTCGACTTCTTCCGGGCTGAGCGCCGGCGCATTGGTGTTGATCTGCACTTGCACCGGGGTCGTGTCCGGGAAGGCGTCAATGTCGAGGTAGCGGAGCGAAATCCCACCGAGGACCGCGAACGCCACCGCCCCCAAGATCACAAGGAAGCGGTGTCGCAGAGAGAACTCAATAATCCAATTGAGCACCGGATGCCCTCCCTTGCTTGCCATGTCGTGAAACACGGCGGCGACGTTCGGCCCTTGCAAACTTCTCGGGCAGCCCGACCGGGCTGCTATTTGTTGCAGTCCGCTCAGCCGGCGCCGAGGTTGTTTTTCAGCAGTTCCGAGCGCAAGCCGCCACTGCCCTTGGCCGCCACCAGCTCTCCCGGCAGCACGCCGGCAATGATCTCCGTATTCTGGCCGTTCCTGGCCCCGACGCGGACGGTGCGGACATGGAAGACTTTCGGCGCGCCTTCCTTGAGGAAGTTCTTGTCGCGCACAAACACGATCTGGCAGCCGCCCTCACTCTCCACTTGGACCGCCTCGTTCGGCACGACGACGGCGTCGGGCTCTTCCCGCAAGACGATGCGGCCAGGCCCGAACGTTCCCGCCCGCAGTCGGCCGTCGGCGTTGGCGAGGTCGGCGCGTACTTTGACCGTGCGCGTCTTTTCGTCCACCGCGGTACTGATCCAGGCGACCTTGCCGCGCGCCTCTTGCCGGCTGCCGTCCGGCAGGAACCGTACCGGATGTCCGACGGCCATGTGTTTCGCATCCTCCAGTCGGAGGTCCAAGGTAAGCCACATTTGCCGCGGGTCGGCCACGACGAACAGCGTCTTGGTGTTGTCCACGACGATGCCGGGAACAGCCCTGCGTTCGACCACCAGGCCGTCCAGGGGTGACTTCAGGGGGATAAGGTTGGCGGTCGTGGTCTTGGGGTCGAGCGTGCGGATGACGCTTTCGGGCAGACCGAGGAACTGCATGTGGGCGCCCATTTGTTCGGCGGTCATTTGCCACATGTCCTGGGCACGGACCGGCAGCCCTAGGTTCAAGAGGGCCTGCTGGGCGCTGACCAGGCGGATCTGAGCTTCCCGCAGCGCCGCTTCGGCTTCGGGCAGATCCTTGCCGGCGACGGAACTGCCCGCCAGCGGGCGCAGGCGCTCCACGTTCTTGCTTCGCAAATCAACTTGGGCGAGCGCTTGCAGGAACTCCGCCTTCGCCTTGCCTACTTCGGCGGCATCGACCAGTGCGAGCACCTCGTCCTTTTTGACCCATTGGCCGAGCTCCTTCTCCACACGCCAAACCCGGCCCGTAAGGAGCGCGGCCAACGACGCCACGCGCGTCTGGTCGTAGTTCACCTCGCCGTTGGCGGCGACCGCCTCTTCCATCGGCGCCTGCCACACGGGGACGACGTGAATGCCCGCTTTCTCGACGGCCTCTTTCGACTCAAATTGAATGCGGCGCTCGTGAAGCTTGCACTTGCTGTTGTTCTCCGGACGCTCCGCGAAGTCGAGCGCTCGTTGCGCCCGCGTCAGGTCGGCGGCCGTGATCCTGGGTACAACGGCCAACTGTGCGATCTCGGGGTGTTCCAGCGGGCATTCGTAGACGCCATGCTTCTTGCACCACCCGAACGCCTTGGGCTTAGGCAAAAGTTCGGGGTTGCACTCGACGCACAGCGACTCCGTCATGCCATGCTCTGCGCACCAATCGTCTTTCTCCACGTCGCCGTCGCCGGTCAGCGCGGCGAACGTCGGGATGGTCCATCCGGTGTGGTGCCCCCAATAGGCGAGAGCCGCAAGACCAGCGAGAACGAGCAGAGTTGGGACGGCGCCAACGATCCACGCGCGGAGGCCGCGCGCCCCATGTTCCCGCGAATTTCGATTAGGGAGCGGAGTTGGGTCCGCAGGTGACGTACTTGGTACGGAGTCGTGCAGTTCAATGCTCATGGCAGCATTCCTGTTTGGAAGCGGCGCCGGCCGCGGGGCCGGATTCGAGATCGCGGCAAGGTTGACGCCAGAGACGATGGTCCGCGTTGCGAAAGGCGGCGTTCGCCGAGCAAGCGGCAGCAATCGCGCATTGTGCCGGCAAAGGCGCTGAAATGCGCGCAGCATTGCTTGCGACAAATCAGAAGTGCGAGCGCGCGGATTAGATCAGAAGGGTGCGCAGGGACAGATACAGAGGAGCCTCAAGCGGGGCAGCAGACGCGCAAGGACGAAAAATCGCCGAAGTACCGTTCACGGTCTGGGGAACGAAACC
>JBGQKZ010000202.1:0-4441 GCA_041499805.1 Gemmataceae bacterium | reverse complement strand
CAGCAGCGCATCGGTCACGGACGTGCGCCGGTTCAGCTCGTCGTAGGCATAGGTGGTGGTGTAGCCGAGCGCGTCGATCTGGGACTTGACGTTGCCGACGGCATCGTAGGTGGTCTGGGTGATGGCGCCGGTCTGGTCGGTGGCCCGGCGAGGTTGATGCGGAGCGCCCCGGCGGCAGCGATCAGCCATGACGGTTCACGGTCCGGGACCGGTTCTGGCAGGCGTGACTATCGTAGAGATAGTTACAGAAACGATCCACGTAGTCCTTTACGTTGTTTTGCTTCACTTCCTTTCGTTCCTCTTGAGGTTTTAGCCAGCCCTGACCGGTCCGCCGACCGAACCGTCCGGGTTTTGCGCTTTGTACACCACCCCAATCTCGGCGAAGTTCAAAGTGATTGCGTCGAGCGGCGCCGGGTCGACGTCTGCCTGATCCTGCTGGTGATAGGCGCTGATCAACACGTCGTTCGGCGTGATTGCGAGGTACTCCTGCGCGGCGCGCGAGCCCATGACAATTGCCACAGAAACAATCGGCTACCGCGAGTAAAACCTGCCCACGTTGAGCAAATCGGCACCGCGACGGTGGTACGCCGCCGACCGGAATAGCGATTTTACTTTGTTTTTCGGGCGGAATTGCCAATCGCGATTTTGGCAATGGATTTGCTCCCCAACCGCCCATCGCATTTGGAAGCGATGCTCTCCGGCCTCCCTTTCCCGCGCTGTGGGCTGACGTTTCGGGAATGGACCTCCGCCAAGCGTCCGTGATAGCCCAGGCGCCGACCGATGGTCGCCCGTTGGAGGTTCCGTCCATGTCGCAACGAACGTCGCCGCGCCGCACCAGCACCGCTGTGCTGTCCGTCGAACGCTTGGAAGACCGAACGACGCCGTCGGTCAGCGCGTATGTGGGCTCGTTGTTTACGAACCTGCTGCACCGCCCGGTGCAAGCCCGCGAGCTTGCCGGCGCGACGAACCTCATGAGCCGGGGAACGCCGCCGGGCCAAATCGCCGCGGACGTGGTCGCCGGCCCGGAATACCAGGCGAATTTCATCCGGTCGTGTTACCAACTCTTCCTGAACCGGCAGCCGGCGGCGGCGGACCTTCGCGGCTGGATGATGGCGATCGGCTTCGGTCTGACCGATCAGCAGGTGGAGGCGCGGTTCCTCGCAACGCCCGAATTCATCCTGAGTCACCCCGGCGGCAACAGCGCGTGGATCAACGCGGTGTACGAGCAGGTTTTCGGCCGGCCGCCGGACGCCGACGGCCTGGCGTATTGGAACCAGGTGTTGCAGAGCGGCGCGAGCCACTATCTGGTGGCGTTCACCATCGTCAACAGTCCCGAGGCGCACGCGCGTGTCGTCAACGACGCGTACCATTTGCTGCTCGGACGGCCCGCCGACCCGTCGGGGCTGGCGTTTTGGTGTAATCAGGTGAATCAGGGATTGCCGCCCGACGCCGTGTTGGCGGCGCTGGCGAGCTGTCCCGAGTACCTCGCCAACAATGGCGTTACCGGCATCGGCGGCGGCGTCGGCACGGGTCCCTTTTTCGACGAGCCGTTCTGTGCCAACCGCTTTCAGTTTGCCGTGTTCGGCAGCGGCGGGAGTTTCGGCAGCGTGGGCTTCGGCAGCGGCGGGATTATTGGCAGTGGCGGCATTTTTGGCAGCGGTGGGATTCCTGGTAGCGGTGGATTTCCTGGTAGCGGTGGATTTCCTGGCAGTGGCGGGATTTTTGGCAGCGGCGGGATTCCTGGCAGCGGTGGCGGCGGATTCGGCAGCGGCGGCGGATTTGGCAGTGGCGGCGGTGGGGGCAGCGGCGGCGGCGGCAGTGGCGGCGGGGGGAGCGGCGGCGGCAGCGGCGGCTAATCAACCGTGTCGCTTGCAGTCGACCGTGTCGTTCTGTCCGGTTTTCCAACAACGTTCACCAATGGACAAATACGATGCGCCTCTTCCAATCGTTGCTTCCGCCGCGTCGTCGTTCGCTGCCGCGCTTCCGGCCCGGCGTTTTCGAGTTGGAACCGCGCGTGCTTCTCTCCGCGGATGTGCTGACGTATCACAACGACAACGCCCGAACCGGCCAGAACCTTGGCGAGACGATCCTGACGCCGCAGAGCGTCAACGCGACGGGTTTTGGCAAGCTCTTCACCGACGCGGTGGATGGTGCGGTCTACGCGCAGCCTCTCTACAAATCGGGCGTGACGGTCTCAGGCCAAGGGGCGCTCAACCTCGTGTTTGTCGCGACGGAGCACGACAGCGTGTACGCCTTCAATGCGGATGCACCCGGCCCGGCGGTCTGGCACGACAGCTTCCTCAACGCGGCGGCGGGCGTGACCACCGTTTCCGACAGCGATCTTAATTCGAACAGCATCGCACCAGAGGTCGGGATCACCGGAACGCCGGTCATCGACGCCGCCAGCCAGACTCTCTATGTCGTCGCGTTCACGAAAGAAGTTGCCGGCGCCGCTGTTTCGTACGTGCAACGCTTGCACGCGCTCGACCTTGCGACCGGCGCGGAGAAATTCGGCGGCCCCGTCGTCATTCAGGCCACGGTGCCCGGCACGGGCCCGGGAAGCAGCGGCGGCATCGTCTCGTTTGACGCTTTTCACGAAAATCAGCGGCCGGCGTTGCTGCTCGACAACGGCGTCGTCTATGTCTCGTGGGCTTCCTTTGACGACCACACCCCGTACCACGGTTGGGTGATCGGTTACGACGCACAGAGCTTGCAACAGGTTTCGGCGTTCAACACCACGCCCGACGGCGGGCTCGGCGGCATCTGGCAGAGCGGCGGCGGTCCCGCGGCCGACGCCGCGGGCAATGTCTACGTCGTTTCCGGCAACGGCACCTTCGACGCCGGCGCCGCCGCCGCGCCCAATCACGACTACGGCGACACCTTTATCAAACTGACGCCCGGCGCGGGCGGCCTCTCCGTCGCGTCGTTCTTCACGCCGTTCAATCAAGCCGTACTCGACGCGCGCGACGAAGACCTCGGCTCCGGCGGACCGATCGCGCTTCCGGATCAACCGGGGCCGTTTCCTCATCTGCTGATCGGCGCGGGTAAGGAAGGGAAGATTTACGTCCTCAACCGCGATGCCCTCGGCGGGTTCAATCCTTCGACCGACAACGTCGTTCAAGAACTGCCGCAGGCGATCACGAGCGACTTCGATACGCCGGCCTACTTTAACGGGCACGTTTACTTCGGCGGCGTGGGCGACGCCGTCAAGGCGTTCGCCCTGAACAACGGCCTGCTCTCGTCCGCGCCAAGTTCGCAGACGAGCACCGTGTTCGGCTATCCAGGGACGACGCCGAGCATTTCCGCCAACGGCGCCGCGGACGGCATTGTCTGGGTGGTGCAAAACCACGGCGCCGCGGTGCTCCGCGCCTACCGTGCCGACAATTTGGCGACGGAGCTTTACGACAGCGCCCAAATGGGCGCCCGCGACCAGTTGGCGACAGCCGTGAAGTTCGAAGTTCCGACGGTCGTCAACGGCAAAGTCTACGTCGGGACGCAGTCGGGCCTCTCTGTTTTCGGCGCGCTGTCGTCGCCCGGCGGATTGACCGCGGCCTTCGTGACGCAGGCGTATCAAGATCTTCTCGGCCGCGCGCCCGACGCGAATGGCCTGGCGTATTGGAGCGGCCTCGTCAATCAGGGGCTGGTGACAAGGAATAAAGTCGCGTTCGGCATCGAAAGCAGCACGGAGTTCGCAACGGCGGAAGTCCAGCAAGTTTACGCGCGGTTTCTGCACCGCAGCCCGGACTCCGGTGGGCTAAGCAATTGGACGGCTTTCCTTCATGCGGGAGGTACGTTCGAGCAGCTCGAAACGACCGTGGCGGGCTCGCCCGAGTATTTCCAGTCCCGCGGCGGCGGCACGAACGACGGCTTCCTAACCGCGTTTTATCAAGACGCCCTGGGCCGCGCTCTGGACTCCGGCGGGCAGAGCTTCTGGGACCAGGCGTTGGCGCGCGGCCTCAGCCGCGCCCAGGTAGCCGCCGCGGTTTTCGCCAGCCCGGAGTTTCTCAAGAACCTCATTCAAAACTCGTACCAGCAATTCCTGCACCGCGCCGCCGACACGCCAGGCCTCGACGCATGGCTCGCTGCCCTTCAACACGGCATGTCCGACGCGCAGTTGACGGCGGCGTTTGTCGGCTCGGAGGAGTATTTTGACCGGCTGATGGGGTGAGCGCCTGATGGATTAGACATCAAGAATCCTGATCTCCATTGCGCCAGCGAATGGCCGTACATTCACCCCCTGGCGAACGCTTCGGCGTACCGTTATAGTCGCCGCATGGCGGCGCGGCGAAGTGACTTAGAGAGTCCGTGGAAAGAGGCGTTGGAGCATTTCCTGGCTCCTTTCCTCGCCTTCTGTTTTCCAGACATTCACGTGGCCATCGACTGGCGGCGCGGCCACGAGAGCCTGGACAAGGAACTGCAGCAGATCATCCGCGACGCCCGT
>JBGQKZ010000201.1:0-4499 GCA_041499805.1 Gemmataceae bacterium | reverse complement strand
CGCCTGGGACTGACGCTGCCGACGCGACTGCGCCGGCTCGACGAACCGAGCCAGCTGTAGTGAAGACTTTCGCCCAAAACTGAACCTAAGTCCTTATTTTCCAACGACCGCGCAGGCGCAACTCAGTAACTTGGGCTAAATCACTCCGCGGACGTCGGGTAATGAAGGACAACACCGGCCGAAGATAGAGGTAGCTTCGCCCATCGCGGACCATGCCGCGAATCGCTGTAACGGCGGGGCGCGGAATACGACTGCTTCATCATGACCTTCTGTACCATCTGGTCGCCGCACATCTGCATGGCGACGATTAGCTTGTCGAGAGACTGCACCGACATCCCGACGATCTTCAAGTAGACCTCGACAACGGCATCGCCGTCGGCGATCAGGTCGGTAAATTGGAAGGCGGCGGTGTTGCGGATCAGCTTAAGGTTGGCGGGCCCGATCACTCTGTATCCAAGCCGGGTAGCGACTGCGGACCCGACCTTCGTGGGGAAGACTGTCTGAACGATGGATCATCCATAAGAAGCAAACGCCGGGCAACGACAAAAGCAGGACGGACGGGGTCTGCACCAGCACGGCGGAGGTCGCAGCAACCGCGGTTACTTTGGCATCGCGGAGTTGGAGCGAAGTGGGCCCGTCGCCATGCAGCACGGCATCGACGTATTCGTTCCCCGTGAACCGGACCACTTTCGCGACCACGGCGCCTGCTTCGTCAAGCTCTGGGACGCGCTGAACGGTCCGATGGAAGTAGCCTGCGCGGATGGGAAAGAGCATCACGAAAGGTTCATCGCGCTGATGATGGGCTTCGCAGAGGCCATCCTGGGCGCCGGAACAATTGTCGGTGTGTGTCCTCTGGGCCGCTTTCATGATATGTAGGCGGCTGAAGTGCCACGGCTGTCACAGCCGTGGCATAAATCCTTCGCGGCCGTCGCATTGCTTCATGTTGAGGAGCTTCGCCAATGAAAGACGACGTGCGTACTCCCAAGGAAATCTTCGATCAAGCCTACGAGATTGCCTCGCCGGTCGAACGGCAAGCGTATCTCGACCAGGCGTGTACCGATGCCCCGGGGTTGCGGCAGAAAGTGGAGGCGTTGCTGCAAGCCTTTGACGACGCAGGCAGCTTTCTTCAGAAACCCGCATTCGAAGCTTCGTCGATGGCCCCCTTCGACCCGAACAGCACAATCATCGAGCAAGCGTCCGACCGCGAACCGGAAACCACCGACGATCAGGGATCGGGAATCAGGAATCAGGAAACAGGCAACCCCAATCCCGATTCCCGATTCACGATTCCCGCTTCATGTTCCATCGGCCCCTACCGCCTGATCCGCAAGCTCGGCGAAGGCGGTATGGGCACGGTGTACCTCGCCGAGCAAGACCGCCCCATTCGCCGGCAGGTCGCCTTGAAGATCATCAAGCCCGGCATGGACAGCGCCCCCGTCATCGCCCGCTTCGAGGCTGAGCGCCAAGCGCTGACGATGATGGACCACTCCAGCATCGCCCGCGTCTACGACGCCGGCACCACGGCCAGCGAGCCCGGCGGCGTCAGCCCCGGGAGACCGTACTTCGTTATGGAGTTGGTTAAGGGCGTGCCGTTGACCCGCTTCTGTGACGAGAACAAACTCACGCTCCGCGACCGCCTGAGCCTGTTTGAGCAAGTGTGCCAGGCGATCCATCATGCCCACCAGAAAGGCATCATCCACCGCGACATCAAGCCGTCCAACGTGCTGGTCACGACGCAAGATGGCAAGCCGGTCCCCAAAGTGATCGACTTCGGGTTGGCGAAGGCCATCGAGCAATCGCTCACCGAGCAACCGCTGCTGACCCAATTCGGCGCCGTGCTCGGCACGCCCGTCTACATTAGTCCCGAACAAGCCGACGTCGGCGGCGCCGGCGTCGATACGCGCACCGACGTCTTTTCCCTCGGCGTGCTGCTCTATGAACTGCTGACCGGCACGACGCCGCTGGACGGCTCCAAGCTGCGCGTCGTCGGCATCGCCGACTTCCTGCGCATGCTCAAGGAGGAAGAGCCGCCGAAACCGAGCGTCCGCGTCGCCGAAATGGGCGACAAGGCGACGACCATCGCCGCGCTCCGTCGGACCGACCGGGCCAAACTGGCGAAGTTGTTGCGTGGCGAGCTGGACTGGATCGTCCTGAAAGCGCTGGAGAAAGACCGCAACCGCCGCTATGAAACCGCCGTCGATTTCGCCAAGGACGTGCAACGCTACCTCACCGACGAGCCGGTCGCGGCGTGTCCGCCGTCAACGGGGTATCGGGTGCGGAAGTTTGCGCGGAAGCATCGGACGCTGCTGGCGAGCGTCACCGCGTTCGTCGGCTTGCTCGTCGGCCTCGTTGTTGTTCTCGTCGTCAGCAATCAACGGCTAGGTCGAGCAAATGAGCAACTCCACTTGGCACTCGATATGGGCGACGGTGTAGTCCAGGCGCTCACACAAAATGGCAGCAAGATAAGGGACAAGCAAAAGTCGATCCTGCGAAACCTATTGAACAAATACAGCCAATTCCTTTCCGATCCGGGGAAGGCAGAAGACGCTCGGGCGATGCGCGCGGCTACACAGCTGCGCATGGCGTTCATGTCCGTGCTCATCGAGGATTTTGACCACGCTGAATCCGGCTACCGCGGGGCGATTGACTCCTACGAGGGCCTGGCAGGCGATTTCCCTCGTATACCAATTTATCGAAGTCAACTCGCCAAGAGCCATTTCAATCTGGGCATCCTCCTGCGTGAATTGAACCGGCGTCCCGAAGCGGAGGCGGCCTTTCGTCACGCCATCAACTCGCACGAGAAACTTGCCCAGGAATTACCGGAAGTCCCGCTGCACCGAGGCGACCTGGCCGATGATTGGAACAATCTAGGTGCAGTATTGAGCGAGCAGACGAAGCTCCCTGACGCGGAGAAAGCATATCGTCAGGCAATCGCATCGGGGGAGGAGCTTGTCGGCCAATACCCAGACTTTTCGAATTATCAGATCAATCTCGCGGCCAGTTGTAGCAACCTCGGCAACGTGGTGCGCGATCAAAACCATCCTTCCGAGGCGCTGATTTGGTACGGCAAAGCGATTGCTTCCCTTGACGCCATCGTGGCTCAGAAGCAATCGTCCGACGATGCTCGCTTTGCCCTCCGCTGTGCGTCCTGGGACCGCGCCAACGCGCTAGGCCAGTTGGAGCGACACGTGGAAGCCGTCGCCGATTGGAAACGGGCCATCAGCCTCGACGATGGAACCGGGCTACGTAACCTCCAACTCTTTCTTGATGCTGCCGAGATGGCGGAGAAGCTACAAGTTCAGGCGCCGCAACCCGGCGGCGCTGTCTCCGCCGTGCTTCTTTACGGCGCGGCACGAGCAAACGCCAAAGCCATTGCGGCCGCGGAGGCAACCAGTGAACCTTCACTCGCGAGGTATTACACAATCCGCGCCCTCAGTCTCTTGCAACACGCCAAAGCCACCGGCTTCTTCCGCGACGCGCAGAGCGTCGAACGTCTCAAGAACGACCCCGATTTTGCACACTTGCGAGAAAACCCGTCGTTTCAGGCACTCCTCAAGGCCCCTGCAAGCGAGACCATTTCCAAATGATTGGCATTTTTGGGTTTCGGTTTTGGCATGAAACGCGCGCCGACGTCGCATTGCTGCCGGGACAGAGCCCTTAACGCGGTCGGAAATAGATTGTTTCGCCGCCACGGTTGAGTTACGATTGCCCCTTCATCGGCACTCAGTAGGGTGGGTCGCGACCCACCCCACGCGCTCACTGCCTTTCCTCGGCATCGTCGCTTTTTTTGCTTGGTTTCCCAGAGGAGTTTTCATGCACTTGTTCGACTGGCTTCGACGTCGGAGAGTTCGCGACACCCGTTCCCAGACCCGGCGACGACGCGCACACGCGAAACCTCGCCTGGAGGCTCTCGAAAACCGCGTTGTGCCCACGTTGGTCAAATGGACTAATGTCGGCGGCGGAACCTGGAACACGCCCGGCAATTGGAGCACGGGGAGTCTCCCCGGCGCCAACGACGACGTGGAAATCCCCGCCCTGGCCAGCAGCCTGACCGTCACGCATTCCACCAACGTCATCGACCAGGTGAAGAGCGTCACGCTCGACGCCAACGCTTCCGGAACCACCAGCCTCGTTCTCTCGAGTGGCACGCTGAGTGTCACCGGCAACCTGCAAACCTCGACCGGCGGCAACGTGACGATAAAAGGCGGGACGCTTGCCAACGCCACGGTGACGAACGGCTCGAAGCTAGCGTTGTCCGACTCCGGCGGGACTCTGTTCGGGGTCACGATCGCATCGGCGGCCACGCTAGACGCCACGCAGAACATTGGCGGTAGCCAAGCCTACGCGGTCGTCACAGCAGGCCTGACGCTCAACGGGACGGCGAACCTGGGGGCGGCCAACGGCAATACCTACGGCACGCTGTACTTCGAGGGGGGCGGCATCCAGACCCTCTCCGGCACCGGCACGGTGACGTTCGGCACCCACACGTCCAATAGGCT
>JBGQKZ010000200.1:0-4520 GCA_041499805.1 Gemmataceae bacterium | reverse complement strand
TGTGTGGATTGGCGGCCACTGGGACACCTTCCAAGAGCAGCGCATCCAAAACGAAACCGAGCGGTTATACCCTCAGCGCAAACTCGTCGCCGGTGAGGCTTTCTTCGCCTTGGCGGCGTAGAGGACGAGCGGTTACGCCCTCCTCGTTCGCCCAGGTAGCGAGGAATTCAAGTTGTGCATGCGTGAATGGCATCTTAGGGGTCCTCCGCGTATCGATAGCCTCGAAAAGCGCCGAGCATGCCTTTATCGTGCGCCACCCACTGTTCGGGTGTCGTATCGGTCTGATTGAGAAAGACTTGGCCGTAATCTCGTGCTCGCTCTTCGGTCTTTGGGCGAGAATACCGGAGCGGAACTCTCCTCGATTGTACCAGGTCTGCTCCATTAAGGCGCGGACCGCCAAAATCTCCGCGAAGATCGGACCACCGTAGCAAAAGGTGTGAAACTCGCCGCGCTCGCCGCAACGATCCACCAACGGAGGCAACGCGGTCAGCGAAGCGGCGTCGTACGCGCGGCCGAGGAACTCCGGCGACCGTTGCACGCCTTCGCTTGCTTCACGGACAGCAATTGCCACGCCCGCCCACATCACGGTAGAATCCGGCCATGAATGTATTTCTCAGTCATGCGCGGAAAGACGCGGCCCTGGCACGCCAGCTCGCGGAACAGCTCGCCGGCGCGGGGTTTCGGGTTTGGAATGCGGACGACGAGATCGACTTCGGCGACAATTGGGCGAAGAAGATCGGCAAGGCCTTAGAAAGTGCCGAGTCGATGGTTATTCTGTTGACGCCCAAAGCGCTGGACTCCGATCTGCTCCGCCAAGATATCGATTTTGCCCTGACATCACGAAAATTCGAAAACCGCCTGTTTTCCGTGTTCGTCGGCCCGACGATGCCCGCCGGCAAAGACATGCCGTGGATTTTGTTGAGGCTCCCCCATCAGCTCGTCAAATCGCCCGATCAATTCCGGGGCGTTGTCAACAAGATTCGCACGTCCTTTGCCGCCGACTTGAGCCACTCTCTTGCGTGAGGCCTTTCTTTCTCACGCCAGCCGCGACCACGTCAAAGCGCGCCGGCTGCGAGAGGTGCTGGTAAGTCACGGGATTCCGGTCTGGTTCAGCCCGCATCATATCCGCGGCGCCCAGCAGTGGCAGGATGAAATCGGCACGGCGTTGACACGCTGCGACTGGTTCTTGGTTCTGCTCACACCACGTGCCGTCAAGTCGATGTGGGTGAAGCGCGAACTGGTCTACGTCCTGAGCGAGGAACGCTACATTGGTCGCATCGTTCCTCTACTCTTTGAGCCGTGTGACTTCCGAGCCTTGTCCTGGACCTTGCCGCAATTCCAGTTCATCGATTTCACCGAAGACTACTGGCAAGCTTGCGACAAGCTTCTTCGGGTCTGGAAAAAACGACGGAGCCTTCGCGTTCGGAAGAAGTTTGACAAGTAGTTCCCGTCACCACAGCCAACGTTTCCGCGAAGGTAGGCCCAGCGCAGCAAAAGGAGTGAAACTCGCCGCGCTGGCCGCAACGATCCACCGAGGGAGGCAACGCGCCTCAGCCGGGGCGGAAGTTCAGGGCGTCGATGATTGCACCGTTCCGGGGAAAGTGTGATTCACTTCCAGTTCGGCTATTTGCTCCCTCCGCGAAACGTTGCGTCCAGGAATTCCAAACAGCCGTGCTGACCGAGTAGCGCGTACGCGAGCGGCGCGGTGGTAAAGCCGACGCGGGCGCGCCAGCGCCACGTGATGCCGTCTCGACCGAGTTCAAGTTCAACGATGTGCAATTCCACTGCAAAGGGTTGACCGCGCCAGCGAATGCGGCGTGTGGTCCCGCCGAGGACGATGCCAAGTGGCTCCGCAAGTTCGGCGGGGAATAGCGTGTCTTGCGATCCGGTGTCGAGCAAGGCGTATCTGAGGCGCCGAGCCGCTACCGGGCCTTGAATGCGTATCGTCACGAATGGTCGTGCGGCACTGTCAGCGATCAGTTCTGTGGTTGCTTGAATCGACGGGGCGTCGCGTTTTCCGGTCAGTAGGCGTAGGATGCGTGTCAGCAAGCTCGGCGGCCGAACGGCGTTCGCAGGCAATCGCGCTGGGTGCAATCGCTGGTACGGAAAGCGCAACATCAGGATAGTTCGGACCCGGAGAGAATGGCGTCGCCTTCTGGAACGTGATCCAGGAGAACTTCTTCAAGATTCTCGCCGGCAGCGCGGAGTTGGACCTCGAGTTCCTGGAGCGTTCGGCCGCTGGCGATCAATTGGCGGCCATCGGCGCTATAGGCGAGCCAGCAGCCGCGATATTGACGCAGGTCTGGAGGAAAGTCGTCGCTGCGAAGTTCACGCGACGTTGACGCCGACTGCGCTGGGGACATGCTACATTCCTCGGGGCACGATTTGATTCTAAACCGCCCTCGGCTCCGAAACAAAGGGGAACTTTTTGCTTTTCGCGCAGCCCGCCCTTTACTCACAAGGCACCGCGTCTGCGAATTGGAAGCCGTCACGCACGAAGCGCTCGCCGGCGCGGACAGCCAACGTCGCCGCGTAGATCGGACGGCCGTAGCAAAAAGTGTGAAACTCGCCGCGCTCGCCGCAACGATCCAGCGAGGGAGGCAACGCTGCCAGCAAATCGGCGTCAATTGTCCCACGGACGGCAAAGCGCCGCGGCTCGAACCGCCCCTACAGCCGTGTGGGTGGCCAAAACGGGTGCAAAACATATATTATCTACATTCCCGAGACGATTTGACACGAGACGCATGAACGGAAGGAAGCAATCATGGGTAAAATGACGCACGACGACGCGGAGAAAAAACTGAAGGATGCCGGCATTACGACAGGCGGCAAATGCCACGACCGGAGCAAAAGCGACTGTACGTCCTTCGAGCAGATCAACCAGGGCACCGTTGACGGGCTTATCGCCTTCAAGAAGAACTCCAAGGGCGAGATCCATATCACCGGCGGCACCGAGACGGGCCACGCGGATGGGACTAAAAGCCATGGGAACGGCTACAAAGTGGACCTTAGGCCAAATCCTACGATAGACGATTACATCAAGAACACCTACACGGACAGCGGCCTGCGCGCGGGGGATAGCGCCCAGATGTATACAGACACGGCGGGCAATATCGTATTTGCGCGGGAGGGTGACCACTGGGACATCACCTTCTCCAACCCGTAGCGTTCGGGACAATGGTCGGCACAACGGTGATTGTTTTCGGACAAGAAAAAGGTGTCAGGAACCTTACAAACGTTCCTGACACCTTTTGCTTTTCTTTTCTTTTCGCGCAGCCCGCGCTTCACACCCAAGGAACCACGTCTGCGAATTGGAAGCCGTCACGCACGAAGCCCTCGCCGGCGCGGACAGCCAACGTCGCCGCGAAGTTCGGACCACCGTAGCAAAAGGTGTGCAACTCGCCGCGCTCACCGCAACGATCCGCCGCGGGAGGCACCTCGCCCAGCAAAGCGGCGTCGTACGCGCGCCCGAGGCCTAGGCCGCCGGGTGAGAAGAGGTGCAAGTTCCCGCGTCGCTTTTCTTCGCAGCGCTGCTGGCTTCCGCCAGCCGGCTCCAGAGCAGGCGCAGCACGTCCTCGCCGTCGAGCGCGTCCCAGGGCCAGTCGGCGGTTGCGCTGGCCCCTTGCTGAAGCCGGTTGAGCGCCTCGCCGTGCAGGTTTGGCGACAGGCGATTCGCCGGCTCCAAACAGCGGAGCAGCGAGAGGCGGTGGGCGGCCGCGGCCTGATTCGCGGGGCCGTTCAGCAAACGCCCTTCTTCCCAAAGCCACGCTTGGAGAAAAGCTTCCTCGGCCGGAGTGAGGCGAGCGGCGGGACTATTTACGCCCATGGGTATCCCTCGAAGGCACGGCGGCCGAACTTGTTGACCATCATCGTTCGCGTGATCGGCGGCAAGCGCGGGTCACGGTGGGGATTGATCGCTTCATCGTGCAAAGCTTGTTCGACTCCGGCGCGCCAGACATCGACTCCGCTCTCGTCACCGAACTTGAGATCGCGTTTTCGCGCGGTCCGGCGAGCCGGGGGCGGCTGGGCGGGACCGAGAATCAGCGAGCCAAGACCCGGGCAAAGAAGCGGCGCACCGCAGTAGTAACAGTCCGTAGTGCGGGCGCCCACGTTGATGGCAGCGGGTTCGTCGGTCAGTTCCCCCAGCAAATCCGGAATCGGTCCCTCGCACACAGGACACACGACGTGCATGCCGGGATGGGGACTGGCCATCGCTCCTCCTCGCTTCGGGCGGCATGCGCCACGTTTTATTCTAGTCGCACTGCCACAGAGCAGAAACAGCGCCGCCGTCGGCCATGCGGCGGCCCTGACGCGGCCCACAGCTGCATTCCTAACATCGAGATGCAAAAACGCTCCGTTTTGCCCTATTGGGGGGTGATGCAACGCCACTAACAAATGCAGGTTTACACACTCTCTAAAAGCCTATCCATTAGGTGTTTAAGGTCGCTTCCCATCTTGAGGATTTTCGGTGCTGCGGGCGGTCGATGCGGCTCTCGTGCCGGCCAGGGACGACGCACTTT
>JBGQKZ010000199.1:0-4676 GCA_041499805.1 Gemmataceae bacterium | reverse complement strand
GGCGATGGGCGGTTCGAGTCCCGGCCCGCGTGACTTCTCGCTGGCCTGGATGGGCGCCAGCCAGATGGCCACCGCCTGGGGCATGCCCGACGGCACGGTTTCCGCTCCGAGCGGCTGGTATCAATACGGCAGCAAGCACACCTCGGTGGTGCAATTCGCGATGGGAGACGGCTCGGTCCGCGGCCTGCGACGCGGCGGCTCGAACAACTTCTTCACCCAGGAATGGTATGTCTTCCAGGAACTGGGCGGCTGGCTGGACGGCGGCATCCGCAATGCCGGCATCCTAAGCAATTAAGGAATGTGACGGTTGACAGGGCTTTAGAGAAAGGGGCGGGACCGCAAAGGTTCTGCCCCTTTCTTCGTTTGGGACGTTAGCGCAAATCCGGTCCCGGTCGCCGATCGGTCACGATCCTCTCCTCTGTTACTACCCCACTTTCCCGCACGGTCACAGTCTCGCGCGCCGGCGCTTTCGCTCATGCCTTTCCAGTCTGCCGGACGATGGACACGAGGGATGAACCCCCGGTGCGTCAAGCACTGCGCAACGGGTTCGCAACGGGCTGCCAGGACGGCGGGATGAGAGGTTCCATCCAGAGGATTCGCATCATGGGGCGTCTACACCGGCTCATCCCGTCGTTCTGCCAGCCTGTGCTGGCCGGTGCGATCCTTGTTTCTTGTTTGCTGCTGGCGTCGCGGGCCGGCGCACAGCACCCGGGGCCGGGCGGCGTCATCTACTCGAAGCAGGCGGGGTTTCGCATTCCGTTCGACGTGCCGCCCGGGGAGCGGCGGATTCAGCAGGTGCAGCTCTTCATCTCGGAGGACTTGGGGCGGACGTGGCGGCAGTTCGCGAGCGCGGCGCCGTCCGAGGGCGGCTTCGGCTTCCAGGCGACGCGCGACGGCACGTACTGGTTCGCGGTCCGCACGATCGACTTCGCGGGCCGCGGTTATCCGGCGACGCCGGAGCAAACACAGCCGGGGCTGATCTTAAAGGTCGTCGTCGATACCGCGCCGCCGGCGGTCAACCTGCGGCCGATTGGCGGACAGGACGCCAGCTCGGTCGGCGTCGAGTGGCAAGTGCGCGATGAATACCTGGACCTCGAAAGCCTGCGCCTGGACTATCGGCCGGCGAACACCAACATTTGGCAGCCGATCAACTGCGACCGCCTCGCGACGGCTCAGCGCGTGTGGAATCCGCAGACGAATAGTCCGCTCGACGTTCGTCTGAGCGTCAGCGACCTCGCCGGCAACCGGCAAGAGGCGATCGTCAGCGTGACGCCGGGCAACACGTCCGCGGGGTCGGCGATCTATTCCGACACCGGCGCGAACCGCACCACGAGCACGGCGAACAACCGCCCCAACGTGCGGCTCGTGAACAGCAAACGCATCAGCCTGAACTATCAACTCTCCGACGTGGGGCCGTCGAAGCTGTCGGCGGTCGAGTTGTGGTACACGCGCGACACGCGGCTGTGGGAAAAGTGCCCCGACGACCGCAATCTGCAATCGCCGTATGTCTTCGACGTGCCCGGCGAAGGACTCTACGGCTTCACGCTGATCGCCCGCAGCGGCGTCGGCACGCTCGGCGAACCGGCCCCGAAGCCCGGCGATCAACCGCAAGTCTGGGTCGAAGTCGATCTGACGAAGCCGGACGTGCAGCTCCGCAACGTGGATGTCGGCCGCGGCGCGGATAGCGGCAACTTGACGATCGCCTGGCAAGCGTTCGACAAGAACCTCGGCCGCCAGCCGATCACGCTGTCGTATGCGGAACGAGCCGATGGCCCGTGGACGCCGATCGCGCAGAACCTGGAAAACAGCGGCCGCTACGTGTGGCGCATGCCGCCCGGCGTCCCCTTCAGCTTCCTCGTCCGCATCGAGGCGACCGACCTCGCGAGCAATGTCGGCAGCGCCCAAAGCGACGCCGCCAAGCCCGTGATCGTCGACCTGTCGCAGCCGAAGATTCAGGTGCTGGAAGTCGCGCCCGTGACTCGGCAATGAGTGGGATCGCGGATTATCGACCTTGCACACGCAGCGCTAGGGTCGCAGCAAGGCGCGCACGGACAACGACGCCGCTTGCCGGCGCGTTGGAACGACCGCGTGACTCGCGCTCGCTGTGGAACCTTCGTGCGCCGCCGGGGTTGAAGAGGTATCGCACCGACCTCGGAGATGCTGCCGATGAACGCGTTCCTTACCGCGATCGTGCTATTGCTCGGTCCGGCCCAAGACCCGACGCCGCGCACTTGGGACGTGGACGGCGTGCAGCGCGAGGCGCTCGTCTACGCGCCCGCGCAGAAGACCGCGGGCAAGCTGCCGCTCGTGTTCGACTTCCACGGTCACGGCGGCACGGCCAAGCACGCGGCCCGCACGCATCACTTTCACGAGACGTGGCCGGAAGCGGTCGTCGTCTACATGCAGGGACTGAACACGCCCGGTAGATTGACCGATCCCGAAGGCAAAAAATCCGGCTGGCAATCCGGCCCCGGCGACCAGAAGGACCGCGACTTGAAGTTCTTCGATGCCGTGCTGGCGGCGCTGAAAAAAGACTACCCCATTGATGAGAATCGCATCTACTCGACCGGCCACTCGAACGGCGGCGGTTTCACTTACCTTCTATGGGCGAAACGCGGCGACACCTTCGCGGCCTTCGCTCCAGTAGCGGCCGCAGCCGGCTTGTATTTCGTCGATGCCAAGCCCAAGCCTCTGTTCCACGCCGCCAGCGAACGCGACCCGCTCGTCACGTTCGCCATGCAACTACGCACGCTGGACCGCGTCAAGAAGCTCAACGGTTGCGACGACAAAGGCGAAGAGTGGGCCAAGGGCTGCCTGCGCTACCCGTCGAAGAACGGCACGCCGGTCGTGATCTACCTCCACGGCGAAGGGCACAAATACCCCGAGGCGACGCCGGCTTTGATCGTCAAGTTCTTTCAGGAACAGGCGAAAAAGTGAGGTCAAAGAAGGGGAGGCGGATCAAATCCAGAGTGAATCGGCGTCCCTCTCTTCTGCGTCATCCCGCGGGGATTGCAAGAGAAAAAGAGCGGCGATTAGACAGGCTTGCTCGCGGGAAGGCAACTGAGCGCGTCGGTCGCACGAGGATGCCGGTTTGCGGCACTGCGACCGTGTTGAACTAAACCGCTCCGCGGTGGTTTGCGGCCTGCTGGCGGCCCGTGACCGGGAAGCGCGGCTGACATTATGCCGGCGGTTGCTGTTGCCGGCGACCGTGGCGTCTCGCTGCCCAGCAGCCGAGGCGCCGACGGGGGTCGAGGTAACCCCCGCCTACGAGCGCTGCTGTCCGCTTTGCGGCAGCCGGCGGCTGTGCGTCCGGGCACTGGCCAAGGAGTCGCTCTCGGCCGCGCCGCGGCACGGCGACACGTTCGTAGCCGCCGACCGCTTGCCGTTCTGGGGTACGGTCCTACTCGGCCGCCTGGCCCGCGTCCCCGGTGCGCGCCGCCGACGCCGGACGGCCTGATGCCGCCTTGCCCTGAACCCGGCACACCGGCTCGGAATGCCGAGGCCCGCAAAAAAATCGTTGCCGGCGCCGCCTGCGCGCCGGTACAGTTCACTTCGGAATGACTGCCCCGCGATGTCGTGCCCATAGCGGTCGCCGCGGAGCGGTTCAGTTCAACAAGAATCTATGCTGCGTGCTCCGCCCTGCGAGTCTTGCAGGACGCGTGACGTCCACGAAAGGCGGAGCACGCAGCATAGATTCCTAATCGTTCGGCGGCGCGAGCGTCGATCAGGAAGGTCCTTCACCGTAGTGCGGACGGCGTTGTCACTTCAGCGGAGCGGACCTATGAGGGACGACCACGTGTTGATCTTGAAGCGGCAGGTAATCGCATACTGGCGAGAGAGCCCGCTAAATCGCCCTGTCAAGGTAACTTCTTTTTCACGCCCTCCGATGTTCTGGGAAGGGGGGTATGTCACTTGTTACAAGTTCGTGGGCGGCCGCTCTCTCGCTGAAGCCGAGCGTATTCTAGGCCTGAAGGCGGGCGAACTTGTCGGCGGCGCGTACCTCCACGAGTTCCTCCAGTTGCCCTCCGAAGACCAATTCGAGTTAAAAGGCTACTCGCAGTGTCCGGGTGGTCAGAACTGGACTCCCGCGAGTGCATTTCCCGCCGGCTTGGGTGCACCTCAATGGCGGATCAAGCCGGGCGCGTTTATCCCCAGCCGACTTGTTGCAGCCATACAAACTGGTGGTCGCTTCCCCTGACCCATTGCCGAGCGACCCCTCACGGCGAGTATGTCGGGGGAGTTCGGAGGGAAAGTGCGCAGAACCGCCTTGTGGACTCTGAATGTTTGATTACGTTCCTTCGACGCGAACGATTTTTTCACGTCTTCGTGGCGCGTCTGGCGGATGCGTTAAACTTCACCAACTTCGGATGGCGCCGGGATGGTTCGGGCAACGGTCGTCCCCTGGAGCGACTTCCGCTGTTGCGAAAGCCCAGGCGGCGCCAAACAGCCTTACGGGGTCAGGCCCGCTCGACCCGGCCGGGTGAGCGGACGGCGTTGTGGTGAACTCCGGTCGCTGACGCTCCCGGCTCGCCACTTCGCGCCCCAGAAACCTCTCCGTGCCGTACGCCGTCTCGTCAAAGCGACAGGATCACCTGAAGTGCGGAGTGCGGAACTCGGAGTGCGGAACGAATCGAGACGTTCTCGGCTCCGGGATGAGTTCCACGTTCTCCGCGGTG
>JBGQKZ010000198.1:0-4821 GCA_041499805.1 Gemmataceae bacterium | reverse complement strand
TTGATCTCGAGACGTATCAGAAGAGTCCACGCGGCCCGAAAAAGCCGTGGCCCAAAAAAAGCACCTACCGCAACGGCGGTCATGTATCGACCCACAAACTACTTACGGACGGCGAACACTGACCTTGGAAGCCCTGCCCTTTCAGGGTAAGAAGTCACTTGCATGTGCCGCCACCGGGGGTGCGCTATCGCGACCCCCGGCTTTGCGCTGCAACCTCTTCGGGGTAATCAAGATGGCGGGAGTCTGTTTCGACGGGTGCTTACATGGTGTGGGCTGCCTTGTCCGCGTCTCCGGCGCGAAGTACGCTGATGGTGGTTGCGGTCGTTTTGGAGGAGATCGCCATGAGTCAATCCGTCGCATTTGCCGATGCCCTCGACGCCGCTGAACAACTCGATCCAGACGCGCAGGCGGAATTGGTCGCCATCTTGACCCGTCGTTTGGCCGAGCGTGGACGAGAACGTGTCGCCGCCACAGTTGCGCAGGCGCGGCGCGAGGTCGCCGCGGGGCAGTTTCAAGTGATGACGGCTGCAGGGATCTTATGCGAGGCGCAGTCATGAATCGCACGCTCTTGCGCACCCGCTTTCGGCTGTCACCTGCGAAACTGTGTTGAATGACGTCCCTAGGAGAATATCACCTCATGGACCAACATGAAAAGAATGGGGCGCTTTCCCTTGATGCTGAATGCCCCCCGCTCCGCGTCGATGAAGGCGGCGCGATCCGCGTCGGCAACACGCGCATCAGTCTCGATTTGGTGGTCGAACAATACGAGAACGGCATGACGCCAGAAGACATGGTGCGCGCCTATGACACGTTGGCGCTCGCTCACGTCTACACCGTGATCGGTTATTATCTCCGGCATCGCGAGGCGGTCCGGTCCTATCTGAAGCGGCGGAATGACGAAGCCGAGGCTTTGCGGGCCAAGATTGAAGCCGAGCGTCCGCGCATTACACGAGAGGAGCTGCTCGCCCGCCGAGTGACCGGGGAGAAAGCCAATGCTCCGGCTCGCCAGTGACGCCGATGTCCACGGCGACATTATCCGCGGTCTACGTCGCCGTTTGCCAGCAATCGACCTGCTGCGTGCTCAAGACGCCTTGCCCGAAGGCACTCCCGATCCCGACGTTTTGGCGTGGGCCGCGTTGGAGAACCGCGTCCTCATTACGAATGACCGAAACACCATGGCAGGCTTTGCGTACCGGCGAGCAGCGGCGGGAGAGCCCTTGCCTGGCGTCATCGTCACGAACAACATTCAGTCGATCGGTTCGGCCATCGACGACATCGTGCTTCTTGCGGAACTTATGCCGGAGGAAGATATCCGAGACCAAGTCGTTGTGTGGCTTCCTTTCCGGGGATAATGTGCAATCGCTGCGCGTATCCGCGTCTATTACGACATCGAGGAACAGCCGGAGCAGCGCGTCATGATTGTCGCTGTCGGCGTCAAAGACCGCGGTCGCCTTACGATCGGTGGAGAGGAAGTGGAATTATGAAAGTCGTCGAACGAGCCAACGCCACGGCAAGCCTCGGTGAATATGCGGCCGAAATCGACAAGGGCGCGATCATCGTGACCGACGAGGGAAAGCCGGTCGCTGCTCTGGTTGCAATCGAGAACACCGATTTGGAAACCGCCTCTCTCAGCACCAACCGCCAGTTTCTCGAGTTAATCGAGCGCTCGCGATCAAGAGCGCGAGACGAAGGCGGCATTTCCAGCGAAGAAATGCGCCGGCGTTTCGGTTGATCGCCGACTCGGCGTGTTTAGGAACTGTCAGAACGCCGGCGAACTCGTCCATCACGGATTAGAGCGATGCGCATACCCGGACAACGAATCAAGCGAACCCGGCTCGTTCAAAGCGAGAACTTTGTCGTCGCCGTCGAAGTTGAAATGGTCATCCCCCCGATGATCCGAGCGAACCCTGTTACGAAGCGGAGAGCGTCCAGCTCCTTCGTGAAATCAAGGAGCACGCCGACCGGGGCGACGTGGCGCGGTTGACCAAGAAGGGCAAGGTCTACGCGGCGGTGCATGCTGCGTAGAATGAAGACAGGCCTCAGAGGAAATCCGAGTTTGCCAATGAACACTATCGCCGACCAACTCCCCCCCGGAACTTGGACCGGCGCAAAAACGAAGCCGCCTACTGGGCGGCTCGTGACCAACTCCTCACCCAATACCGCGACCAGTGGATCGGGTTCGCCGATGGCAAAGTGGTTGCGTCGGGCACGAGCCCCGTCGGCGTTTTTCACGCGGCCGAGGCAACAGGACTCCATCCTTTCTTCATTTGTGTGGGACGGGAAGAAGAACCGTGCCGCATCCGTCGCGTTGCCTTCCGTCACGCGTCTTGCAATGAAACCACCAGCCGCTTTCCAACCGCCTCCGCGTAGCGCACGAGCGTTTCGACCGTCGGATTGCCGCGCTGCCCTGTTTCCAGCTTCGAGAGCGCCGATCGATCCATGCCGGTGAGCTCCGTCAGGTCGGCCAGACTAAGGCCTTTTGCTTCACGCGCGGCTTTGAGTTCTCCGAACAATTCTTGCAGGTGTTCGAGAATGGCACGCCGTTCATGATGCCGGGCGATGAGTTCGGGAAGTTCGCCGTCCACCTGTTTGCGAATCGCGTTGTACTTTGCAGCTTCTTCCGGGTTAAGCCGCCGGTCGCGAACTATGCGTTTCATGATCGTTGTCTCCTTGGCACGTCGTAGGCCGTCACGGGTTAGACGGTGTCGGCGTCAATTTCGTCGTACACCACGAGCAAGTGCCGGCCCGTGCTTGTGTCGCCGAAAACTACGGGCCGTCCGGACGACCGGCTGATGTCTGCGTCGGTCGCGTTCTGAAAAACCTCTTCCACCTCCTCCTTCGTGACGCCGTGTTGGGCACAATGTTGTACGTTGCCTTCGGGATCGTCATCGAGGTCCCAGATGATCGAGTCGAAGGGCATGACACTGCTCCTCGGCGTGTGGTAGTATATTACCACAGGCGCTCAGCCGACACAATCGCTCCGGCGTGAGGGAATCCGATGAGCCCACAAGGCACGCTCCTCAACTGTGACGAAGCCGTCCAATTCATCCAACGAGTTCCCGATGAAGTGACAAAGACTCGTGTCAACATGGCTTTGGTGCATGTGGTGAAGACGGCCCATCTCGAAAAGCGCGATCGGCCGCGCGCCGATTTTGACATGCTATTCTTCGTGCGTTCGCTCAAAGACTTCTTCGCGGAGCACGATGTCCTTGCTCGCACGCTCGAGGGGGAGAAGGTGGGAGCATGGCTTGAAGAGGCCTAACGGCGCGCGACGAACGGCACAAGAAACACATCACTTTCTCGCTACTTCTTGCGGATGAGCCGCTATCCCGTATAGTGCCGTCAGCGCCGACAGCACATCGTAGGACGGTTTGTCTTGACTCTGTTACGATAATTATGTACACTCATCAGGCGTGGAATTCGCCCTCTCTGTGCCGGCGCGGCCGGCGGTTACGGGTAGAATTCCCTCTGCAAATTGCGGCTGTTTTCATGGGCGGACACACGGAAGTCTTTCAAAATGAAGCGGTTACAACGCACCCTGTCCGGTCGTACCGTGACATTCTCGGCGCAACCTGTTGCCAGAGAAACACAAAGGGAAAATGTCCGCTTGAAAAACCGGACAAAACCGGACATCGGTTCGCGACTTGGATTCGTGGTCCGAGAGGAGTCGCCGTGCCGCCCGGCATGTTGCTCGGTTCTAGAGCGGCGCCGGCAAATCGCGGCGCGTGAACGTCCACAGCGCCAAGAGATAGCCAAGCCCGCCGATGCAGAAGAGCACCGCCAGCACGTTCACGGCAAACAGCGGTTGCCCGTCGTTCCATACCGTGCCGAGGTCCACCGACCATTTGTGGTCGAGAATGATCTGCTGCGGCTGATAGTAGAAGAAAAAGGTCAACGGCCGCAAGAACTTCGCCGCGTCCCAAAGCTGTCCAATCGTGTTTACAAAAAACTGGAACAACATGAAAAAGACCGCCGTGCCCATCACGCGCCAGCGGGAGCGGCTGCGGGCCGAAATCCACATCGTGAAGCCGCTGATGGCGAACAGCAGAGCCGCGACATTCCAGAGCGCCGGTGCGAAGCGGTCGGCATTCACGAACACCGGCTCGCCGCCCGCGGATGCGTTCAGCTTGAGCGGAAAGACGTGCGTCCCCAGCAACGTGCCGAGCCACATGCTCGCGCAGATCAGCGGTATCAGCACCAAATCAACGCAGAAATGCGTGAAGATCAGCCGCCAGCGCGCCAGCGGCTGTGCGAGCAGCAGTTCCATCGTTCCGCGATCAATCTCGCCGGCGACCGCGCCCGCCGCCCGACCGATGCCCCACACGCCGAACACAATCAGCATGAGCGGATGCACGTAGCCGACCGTCATCATGTCGAGCGGGCGGAAAATGCTGATATTCTCGCCGCCCATGAATGTTTTGGTAATCTTCCCCGGCCCCTCGAACATCGTCTTTTCGATGTCGATCGCCGTAACCCTGCTGGCCGCGCCGAGTTGCAGCAGCATCGGCAGGAGCTGGTCACTGATTCGTTCCGTGACCTTCGCCCAGAGGCATTGGAAAGCGCCGACGAGGAGGCAGACGGCGATTAAAGCCAGCCGCACGTCGCGGAGCAATTTGCGGAGCAAGGTGAACGTCATGCGACGGCCCCATGATAACGGTGGTAGATCGGCGCGAGCCCAAACGGTTGGGCGTAACCGCCCGTCCGCTCTAGCGTAACCGCTGTGATTGCAGGGCCTTGCAGCCCTGGGATCCATAGTCGAGAGGGCCTCCCGCGGATAATCTTGCAGCTGACGAAGTCTGCAAACCCGCACGGAGGCCCGGC
>JBGQKZ010000197.1:0-4986 GCA_041499805.1 Gemmataceae bacterium | reverse complement strand
GTGGATTAGCGGCCACTGGGCCACCTTCCAAGAGCAGCGCATCCAAAACGAAACCGAGCGGTTATACCCTCAGCGCAAACTCGTCGCCGGTGAGGCTTTCTTCGCCTTGGCGGCGTAGAGGACGAGCGGTTACGCCCAACATTTGTCGCTTCAACGACATGCGGCCATTGTGTCCGCGAAGGGTTGAAATGCCGCGACATGCCGCCCGGCAACTTTTTTCTTCTCGATGCATTTTTCGTGCAACGAATGTAACGAAAGATTCATCCCTCGAACTCAGGACGCCCACCACGGCGTTCCACCGCACACCTGATGTGGTCTATCGGCTTGAAGTGCAGCGCGGCCAACGCCACGTCCTGCCCGGCAGCGAACATCGCAAGATATTTCCCGTCCGCGGGAGAAAACAAGTTGCTCCAATTCTTGTATTTGATGCTCGCCTTGATCTGCACGTCGATCGCCTGGGTCAGCATGTCCAACGCACTTTGTTTCTTCTTCCCGTGTCCAACGAGATCAAATTCCAGACAATGCGCGATCCAATTGGTGCCTTCTTTGTAGAAAACTGCACGCAGAGGAATGCGGAGTGGTTTCACCGAGTTCACTCCTTTCCTGACAACTCTTCGTGGGTTGTGTGAAGGTAAGCCGGCCGCCGCCGTTGTTCTCTCTCGGCGCATGTTGATGTTCCCAAAATGGATTTTAGGCTCAAAAGGACACGCCTGCGAGCGCCAAGGTTCCGTGGCTCTGCGCGACGGAATGCTTCGTTCCTCCGCAGTCGCCCGGCGTGTCCCGGTTACCGCGCCTGGTAGACGCGAATCTCCGGCCCCATCTTCCCTTCTTGACGCGGCACGCCCAGGAACAACCGGCCCGTGTCGTCGTCGAAGTAGCAGGTGCGGGCGCCCTTCGCCGTGGGAATCTTTTCGGCTACTTCGTAACGGTCGGCGTCGAGCTGGCGCAGCACCATGAGAAAGCCATCGCCGCACGAGGCGTAGAGGCGTTTCCGCTTGGCGTCGAGAAACACGTCGTCGACCCCGCCGGGAATCGGCACGTTGGCTATTTCTTTGCCGGACTCGCTATCCATGACGATCACCATCGGCTCCTTGCGGCAGCCGAGGAGGAGGCGGTGATTCGGCTCGTCCAGGGCAAGCGGGTGCATGTTGCCGGCCATCTTCACGGGAAAGCTGCCGGTAATCTCGTTCTTCTGCGTATCGACGACCGCGACCTGGCAGGGCGTGGGAATGTTGACGTAGAGCCGCGGCCGGGCCGCTTCGAGCGCGAGACCTTCCGCCGCGCCGGGCAGCTTGATGTCGGTTTTCACTTCCAGCGTCTTGGCGTCGATCACGCCGACGGCCTTCTCGGCGTGGGCGACGTACACGAGTCCCGTCTTCGGGTTGTAACGGACATTGTCGGCGTCGTCGGCGAACTTGATCGTCTTCAGCAGCTTGTAGTTGCCGCCGTCGAACACGTTGCAAAAACCGCCGGTGCCCAGCGCCGTGAACACGCGGTCGAGATCGGCGGCATACGCAACACCTTGCACGCCGGACTGATTCGGAATCTGCTTCAGCAGCTTGCCGGCCTTGAGATCCACGACATCGAGCGTGTTGTTGACCTTATTCGCGACCAGCAGCCGGTCGTGCTTGGCGTCGAGCGTCAAGTGATCGAGATTGCCGGACTTTCCCTTCATGTCGATTGTTTGCACGAGCTGAAAGGAAGCTGGGTCGGCGGCGAGGCATGGCACACCGGCCAGAAAAAACGCAAGCGCTGCGCCCAGCGATCGAACACGGAGCAGGGAGGCAGTCATGGGAGCGGTCCTCAGGTGACGTGGTCTTCGTAGGAATCTATTCGCTTGTTGCGTCGCTATAAGCGAAGGATGGAAGCGTCGTCGAGTTACTTCTCCCCTTCGGGTTCTTCTTCCTCTTGCAGCTTCACCAGGTCGCCGTTCTGAAGACCGTGGCCGCCGGTGACGACGAACAGCGTTCCCTCGATGGGCACGGTCTCCTTCTTGTCCGGGTCTTCGAGGCCGAGGATTTCGACGACGTGCCAGGTGGCGCTGCGAACGCCGACCTTGACCTGTAGGCGGCGGGCCTTGCCGATCTTTTCGTCTTTCCCTTCCTTGTTCTTCTCAACCTTCACGTCCTCGACGACGACGACAAGCGGCGGCTGCTGGTCTTCGAGCAACGCCGCCTCGGGAATGGTGATGCGTTCCTTTTCCGGTTGCGTCAACACCTGCGTGCGCGCGACGGAACCGGCGCGAATCGCGAATTCTTTGTTTGGGAAGCGCACCTTGATCGCGAAGTTGCCGGTGTCCGGGTTCGCTTGGACGGAGATAAAAACGACCTTCCCTTGCGGGGCGGCCGGATCGTCGTCCTTGCCGTTCAAGAGCCGCGCGGTCTGATCGACCGCCAAGCGAGCCGCTACGTAGGGCGGAGCGAAGCAAAGCACGTCGATGGCGCTCAAATCGACGATTTCCGCCACCAGATCTCCCACCTTGAGCGCCTGCCCTGGAACGGCTTGCACCATGCCGAGCCGGCCGGCGATGGGTGAGCGCAGCTCGTAAAGGACGAGTTGGGCGTCGAGCCCCTTCAAGTCCGCGACCGCCGACTCGTATTGGTGCGCGGCCGATTTCTGCTTCGATTGCGCATCCTGAAGATCAATGCGCAGGCTTTCCAGGTCTTTTCGGAGGCTGGCGGCGATCACGTCGTTCGGCGGCGTGCCGCCAAGCGACGTTTCCTTGCGGCTGATTTCAAGGCTCACCTTCTGGACGGCAAAGGCCGCTTGTTGTTGCTGTTCTTTCAGGCTCTGCACGGTCGCGTCGAGCTTGGCCCGATTCTCGCGCGCGACGCTGTCATCCAGCTTGCCAATGATTTGGCCTTTCTGAATCAACTGTCCCTCAACGAGCGGCGGATGCTGACCGTCGTCAAGAATCCAACGGACGCGGCTATCGACGGCGGCCGAGATGCGGGCGCTCCGGTTCGGCAACGGCTGGGTTGTGCCCAGCAATTCGGTCCAGTCGCCGAAAAAGAGGGCACGGGTAGCGACCGCCTCGACGGGGGCGGGATGGACCTCCTCCGGCGGCGCGGCGGCGGCGCCGTGACACCCCAGCGGTGCAAGGGCAATCGCGCTAAGCAGAAGGAAACGGCAGAGACGGTGTTGCGATTTCATGGTGCTGATTCTATGAAGCGCGACGTTGCTTGATTACGGGGGACTGAACGTGAGCGTCACATCGCCGACCGCGGCGCCGAGGTCGGCCGACGCCTGGCGTACTTCAAACAGCGCGTCGAGGTAGGCATCGCGCGCTTTGAGCACCTTGCGGCGGACGTCGATCACCTTGAGTATATCCAGACCTTTCTCACGTTGCGCGAACAGGCCTTCAATCTCTTTCTGACTGGTCTGCAAGTTCGGCAGCACGGTCGTGCGATACGTTTGCGCCCACGCGCGCGCGGCGTTGAGGCGAGCGAGCGCCGCGTTTACATCCTGCCGAATCTGCGTTTCAATCTGCCGCTCTTCCAGGATGGCCCGCGTACGTTCCGCCTCGCGCTGCAAGATTTCTCCCTTCCGCGTATTCAGTACGGGAAGCGGCAGGCTAATCTGAGCGCCGATGAAGGTAATGCGCGACGGGTCGAATTCGTAATCGGGTCCGAGGCTCGGATTCCCGAAGCGGTCCGCGACCGTGAGCCGCAAACGCGCCTCGGCTTCCGCGACGGCGGCGCGCCGCGCGTGCAAGTCGGGCCGTGTTTGCAAGGCGTCTTGCGTGAGCGTGAGAATGTCCCACGGTCGCTCGGCCGACACCAGGCTGCCGTGGAGTTCCGGCACTTCCTCGACCAAGCCGAGAAGACGGCGCAGGTCGCCCCAGGCGACCGCTACTGCCGTCCGCGCCGGGCCAAGCTGGGCGCGCACATCTTCCAACTCGGTGCGGGCCACGATCAGGTCGGACAGCCCCACGCTGCCGGCCGCCTGGGCGACGAGCCGGCTGAGGTCTTGGAGACTCTTTGCATTCAGTTGAACCGTGTCCTCGACGAGCCGCAGCTTCTCATAGCGATAGATGAGCGTATCGAACGCGCGCACCACGCGGACGGCGAGGCTGGTCTCCAGAAAAGCGATTTCCCAGTCGGTGCGCGTCAAAGCGGCCTCGGCGGTGCTGCGCCGGTATTTGCCCTGGCCCCGTATCTCCACGTCCATGAAGACGCGATGTTCCTGGTTGAAGTGATTCGTGACGCCCGCGGCCGGCGGCCCGCTTGCGGCGCGAAGCTTGCTTTCGAGCGTTGGATTGAACGGATAGGTTTCCGCCGTGACCAACGCCCCGACGGCGATGCCGTGTTGCAAGCGGAGCGCGTCCAATTCGGGATTACGGGCCAACGCCCAGCGGACCGCGGCATCGAGCGTGAGCACGGGCGGCGCCGGCGCGCTCGGCGTCGGCTCACCTGCGCCACTCACCGCGACGCCGGCGGCGAGGACAAGCCAGAAGAGCAAGAGCCAGAAGCCGCGTACACGGATCATCTGTTCCCCTGAATTCCACGGAGCCCGTTTCGCTTCACACACCGCGGCAATCGCCTGGTGTACTTATGCCGATTTTTGCGCGCGCTCCCAAGAGTATATCGGCAGTTCGCAAACAAAGGTTCAAGATCGCGACGCTCCCGCATGTTGTCCGCCTGGATGGCCGCTTTCTTGGATTATTTCGAGAAGATCGGCCCAGCGGAGAAAAGTGGCGCTTTCGATGTCCGGTTTTGTCCGGTTTTTCAACCGGACATTTGCCTTTTGTCGTTTTCCTCCATAGGGTTGCGCTGAAACCAGCGCTGGTCGACCGGACATCTTGACTCGCAAGCGCTTCATTATCAGAGACTTAAGTGTGTCCGCCGGTAACTTCCCAATAACCCTGGAAAGAGGCGCAGCTGATCGCTCCGTCTGCTTGTATCTTATCAGGGATGGCGAAGGGACTCCCCGCACTTCCGGACATTCCAGTAGAGCAACGAACGCCGTTGGTCGAGGCGCTGCTCG
>JBGQKZ010000196.1:0-5439 GCA_041499805.1 Gemmataceae bacterium | reverse complement strand
GCCATGACGCAAATCGGACGTTGTTGGATAAACGCATCGAAAGCACTGGGTAACATCCGTGTCCCCTCACCAAGAAATCTCCGTAAGTTATGTGAGGGAATAGTTTAGCGAAGCAGCTGGACACCTTGGAAGCCCTGCCCTTTACCACTTCCGGGCGTGCTGGCGTCAAAGACGAAGCATGGACAGGGGCCGTCGATCGCGAACCGGGCTGCTGGTGTCAATAGCGACGCGAGCCAAGCACCTTTGTGAGCTTCTCCAGCGAACGGGAAATCCTCGACAAGATCGAGCAGTTGCCTGGACGCCTCGACGGCCTGCTCGCGCGTTAGCGACTCGTGTACTGGTTCAAAGTTGGCATTCGGCGCGTAAAAAACTCCCGTGCGCTCATCCCATCCGGGCTTGCTGAGCAAGGTGCCATCCCGCCGGAGAGTGGGAGCTTCGACGACGGCCTCAAGGTGCCGGATCCCGGGCCATTGGCCACGCGCGGCGACGGCAGCGACACACCAGGTGGGCGGGTGTGCCGGGACGGCCCTGACCTCGCCCTTTTTCTTCGCTTTCGGTTTGCGCCAGTCAGCAACCTTCGTGAGCACTTCCCGCAAGGTGGCTTGGGGCAACTCCACAATTTGTGGCGAGCCCGGCGGTCGCTCGATGCCTTTCGTTCGGGCTTCGTCCCGCCGCACCACCACGAGAGCGTTCGCTCGCTGGAACAGAGACTCTGCCTTCGCAAGCGCCTTCACGGCAAGGTCGTTCACGGAGTATTCGGAGGTCGTAATCGGGATCGTTGGCCGTTGCTTCTGGTCGGCTGGCTCGGTGTCGCTCGCGCCGTGGCCGGCCGCTGCATGCCCATTGCCCCTGTAGAACTTGGTCTTACCCTCTAGCGCTTTTGCGATCGTCCTGGCACCGTAGGTCTGGTCACCGCGCAGCTGGTCCCACTTCGGCCGCATGCGCGCGCTGGAGCGGAAAAACGCGTCGATGCGCCCTTCATCTGGTCCGCAAAAAAACGCCAGATACGAGCACAAAGCAAGATCGCCTTCGCTCGCCGAAGGGTTTCCGTCCGCTCCGCCCTGCCACAGCGCACGGAACTTGTTGGCGATCTTGGACCGCTCAACGACTTGAATCAACTCGTGGTCGGGAAGGTTCGCTGCCACGGAAGAGTCGCTCGCCGCCTTGGCCGCAGACTTTTCCGGTCCGAACACGGCGAGGTGAATCGCGGCCAGTGCATTCTGTCGATGCTCAATCGTCTGTGGTGTCCCGGCGACGCGCGCCCCGGTCACGGTAACGTAGCGACCGCTTTGGTAACACTCGAAATGGCCCTTCTTGCGTCCGTGAGGCGGTAGATCGGCGAAGATGAAAATGCGGATGCCTCGTCCGCTTGGCGACACTTCCGTATAGCTCGCCAGCTTGTCGATGATCTCCTGGGCCCACGGGTCAATGGCGCTGGTCTCAGGATTGCGGCACTTATCAAGATCGATTGCGACGAGCCGTTCGCCGTCCGGTACCACTTCGCCGGTGGCACGGTAAACCACGAAGCCTACGCCATCCAGCTTGTGCTTTCGGAATGATTCAAGAGCCGTGGGATAGTCGCTCCACGTCTTCGCATTCGTCGAACTCCCAGCTCCGAGCGTGCGCGCGTTCATTGGCGGCTTGTTCCATTCGACGGCGCCGTTCTCTGGGTCAAGGTCCTCCACGTACTTCCAGACGAACCAGCGCGGCAGCGCCTTTAGCGTTTCCGGGATATTCTCCGGCGACACCTCGATTGCGCGCGGCCTCACCGTGGCGTCGGCCTTCGTGCGGGCCGTGCCGTTTGGGTTCGCCCTGCCGTTGGATTTCGTCCGATCGGTGCTACAATCCATTATGTACACCATGCGGCGGCCTGCCTTGACCTGCGACCGCCTATGTCAGCACCGACACGCCGCGAGCTTGGCCGCCGCGGCGTTCGGCGTTCACGTCCCATCCCCGCCGATCCGCCGGCGGGCCAAATACTCGAGCAAGTTGTCGCGCGTGTACCTGATCCTCCTCCCGACAATTCCGCTGGCCGCGATCCGCCCCCGGCGCCGTTCGTCGCGCAATTGGTGTTCGCGCAGGCCAAGCAACCCAGCCGCCTCCGGTTCGGACCAACAGAACCGATCCCCGCCGATCTGCGCGCGGTCGGCCTCAAGAGCGGTGATGGTTTCCCGCACGATGCTGGCGATAAGCGGCCGCAAGCTTGCCTGATCGACGACGAGGGCTACGGCAGCCGGCGGGAGGGCCGGGGAAGGGGCGGGGTCAGGATGTCGCTTCGCTCGAGCCATAGCCGCGCTCTCCAGTCCAGCGAGATCCGGGCAGTGCATCGCACGACCGCCCGCGATCAAGAAAGAATGGAGGAGACTTACTCAGAGATGCGAGCGCGGGAAGTGGGGAAAACTCGCCCGGAGTTTTCCCCACCCCCTGAAATGCCTTGTTTTGAAGTGTTTTCACGGCGAGAAAAGTATTCGCCATCCGGAGTTTACCCCACCCCCCCCTGTTTTACGGCATGCCGGGCTCGTACACGGAAGGGTCGGCCAGATGAGGGAATTTCAGCGCGGCCGCTTTCCTTTTCGGCAACGGCGGCGTGAACTTGTTGGCCCACTCCCGCGCAAGATCTCTGATTTCGTCAAACTTCTTGGGCTGGTACTTCCCTGCGAAGTCCAAACACACTCGCATGAACGCGTCGATCTTGGGGAGTTCGCATACGACGTACAAGATGTAACAGTACTCCAGCATCCGCTCTCGTAATTGGTCTGGCGTCCGCCCGGTCGTATATGGCTTTTTGGAATGCCCAGGGTATTTGTCCGTCTTGCCAGCTGCCTTTTGCGAAGCGGGGGAAGCAGGGACGGCCCCTGGTCGCGGTGGAGTCTCGTTGGGTGAAGTCGCGGGCGATGGCTGCGTGCGCGCGGAAACTTCGCCTGTTCGTTCGGGACCGACATCAAGCGGCACGGCGATGGTGAGCGGGCCTGCAAGGCGCCAGCCCTCCCGTGACTTTTGCGTGCCTTCGAACTTGGCGCCGCGGGACTCCAACCACTGTCGCGCGAGTCGGAGCCCTTGCTGCCCAATGCCGATGCGCTTCGCTAGTTCACGAAGCTTGCGGAATGGCACTCCTTCGCCGGACGGTGACAGTGTTTGACCGACTCGCAGATTCGCTCGAAATTGACGAAATCGACGATGGTATCCCTTGATCGCCGCTTCGGCCGCCTCTCTGTCTTGTGCGTCGCCCACCGGCAAGTCGGGGCAAGGGTGTGTCAACACGAACTGAAGATACGCTATTGCCTTCGGCAACCGCATCCGCGGAAGAGTGGCGCGCGCTGCATCGGCTGCCGAAGCCAGTTCTCGCCCACGGAGCCACGAGATGAAATCGCTATGAGCGTACAAGAATCGCTGATACCAATACCGAGGTCGGACGTTCTTCCTGCCTCGGGCACCGACGCCCTTCTTGGTCCTTGCCTTGGCGCTTTGTGGGACTAATTCTGTGCGTCGCTCTCGTTTTCGACCAGCCCACGCGAAACAGCGCGTACAAGACTCCGGTCGTTCGCGGCGGAAGGCCGGCAGGAGCACTAAGCGCAAATCGTAGGACGCAGTGCCTTCATTCGCCGTTAGCTGATTGCCAATTTCATCGCCGGTGACAAGCGACCTCCCTGCGAGTCGCTGGTTCTCGATCAACACACCAGCAGCGGCAAGCCGCTCCTCCCAAGCGATGATGGTTTTCAGGTCGGCCCGGCACGTGACCAGTACGGGCTTGGCGCGGTATTTGATCACCAGAGGTGGCACCCAGTCGGAGCGAGCTCGCCCGCCATTCACGGCCGGATCGAGCGCCGGGTGCTGGTGCTTTCGCCAGTAGCGCGGGAAATGGCAGGTGCGCCCGAAATCTTTCGCCGCCTTCTCATCCGTGATACACAGGCCTAAGACGGTGTGGTTGAACAGGGAACCATCGTCGTACAGGTATTCTCCCTTGTCTTTCCCAGCGTGCTTCCGCGCTTGCAGATTGGTTCGGAGACGCACGATCTCATCGCCATCCTCGAACGAGAATACAACCGCCCTCCCATGGTCAACCTCCCACCACTCGACGTAACGCCCGAGATCTCCAGACCGTTGGCGCCGGTATTGGTGCCACATCATTGTGGGGAGGATCTGCTTGCCGTCCGGCGTGACGTAGCGTCTCGCCATGTACGCGGCTATTCCGAACAGACGAGTGTCAGGGAATTGCCAAATCTCTTTCTTCTCCTTGTCCAGCCATTCCCCATCGTCGCGAGCCCGCCCTGTGCGCAGAAGAATGGCTCGCTTGCCCGAACGTAGGAGCCGGCTCCGATACGGAATCTCTTGGTCACGGAGATCGACGGGATGGCAGAAGACCTTCACCCGCGCGTGAAAACTGCCGTCGGGATATGGAATCGGAACCTTTTTCTTCAAAACTCGAATTCGACCTGGGACTGGTGGCGAGTCCGCGTCTGGGACAATTATCTGAAGTCCTAGCAGGCGCACCAGGTCGATCTTGGGGTATGAGTTGGGTAGTTCCGTGTCAGCCCTTCTGAGATCAACGAGATCTCTGCATGGCCAAATAATGCCACCCTCATTGAGAGTTTTTGTCGAGTGGTCGTAGTTGCTTGTCGGCGGAACTATCGCGAAGGCTTCGGGCGGAACGCCAAGAGCCTGAGCGATCGCAATGACTCTGGGGCTTCCGAGGTAGGGGACGCTGCCGCCTCGCTCAATGAATTCGATCGGCGATTTTGACGTGTACCCGGCGCGCTTTGCAAGCTCAGCCACGGTGAGGTCGGCTTTCTGCCGCAACTCCCGTAAACGCCTCCCCGCTTCCTTTGGGTCGGTGAGCAGACTGTTTTTCGACACGAGCCGACCCTCCATCGGCGACCCTCGATGAGAAGAACGGCAGGGACGGTCCGTTCGAGGTAAACAGGCCTGCGGGCTCGAGTTCCCGTCCCTGCCAACGGCATTTTATTGACCGGCCGATCCCGTACCACTTGCGACCGCCCATGTGCGCTTTTCGAGTGAAAAGCGACCTCGCGCTCAACCGCCGAACAGTGGTACTTCAGGCCGTGGTTCATCCGGGGCTGGCCCGGGGGCCGGACCGTTGCCCGAAGCTTGCGGCGAATCTGCCCCATGCTTCGGTTTCCCGCGGCCGTTCCCGTTTCGCCCTTGCAGCCGGTCCACCGCGCCGTGGAGGGTGCCGCATCGCTCAAAGAGTGCAGTCGTCGGCCAATTCTAACACTACAACGCGGCCGCCAGGACGTAACTCGTTGGCAAAACTGCTCTTGCGTTACTACGACTGGCCCGAGCGGCCGACCCAAGTGCGCTTTTCAATCAAAAAGCGAACTCGCTCTGCCCTGGTTGCTGCAAGTTGCTTGAAGTAGCCTCCGCTCTGTTACGCTTCGATCCGCCCTAAACGCCGGCGGTCCGATTTTTCGCCCTCCAGCG
>JBGQKZ010000195.1:0-5526 GCA_041499805.1 Gemmataceae bacterium | reverse complement strand
CTCGACCAACGGCGTTCGTTGCTCTACTGGAATGTCCGGAAGTGCGGGGAGTCCCTTCGCCATCCCTGATAAGATACAAGCAGACGGAGCGATCAGCTGCGCCTCTTTCCAGGGTTATTGGGAAGTTACGGCATCGTTGCATTCGTTGCACTCGTTGCATCGAGCGTACTTCGTTGCATCTCGACCAGCCTGTGAAACGATGCAACGTGCAACGAAGGAAAGGCAGTCGTGCCTATTTGCTAGGCACTCGTACCGGTCGGCTGCCCGAACTTCTGGTCCTGGCGCGTCAACGTACAAGCTACGACCGTTTTCCCGAGTCGTTTGTGTCTCGCCAAGCCGCTAGGGTCAACGGAATTCCGCCGGCTTCTCTTGTTTTTCCAGGCCTTTCAGGTACAAAGAAGGTTCGCAATCCGCAGGCCGGCCACGAACCGCAGCGTCCCCATCTTCGTACTGACCTTGGGTTTGTACCGGGTCGGCTTCATCGTACTATCGTCCCACCGGGAGGAGTTTCTCGTGCAACACCGCCGTTGGTTGATCGGCCTGTTCGCGGCCGCCGCCTTGCTCGTCCCCGCCTTTGCGCAGGAGAACAAGCCGGCCAACCTCGCCTGGAAATTCGAGGCGGGCAAGACGTTCTATCAGACCATGACCACCGAAACGAAGCAAAGCATGAAGGTCATGGGCTCAGACGTCAATCAAAACCAAAAGCAAACCTTCTACTTTAGCTGGACGCCGGTCAAACAAGAGACCGACAAGAGTTGGACGATCAAGCAAAAAATTGAAGGCGTCGCCATGGACATCGACATCGGCGGCAACAAGATCACCTTCGATTCGACCAAGGACCAGAATCAATCCAACCCGCTGTCCGACTTCTTCAAGGCGCTCGTCGGCAGCGAGTTCACGCTGACGGTCAGCGCGGACGGCAAGGTGACCAAAGTCGAGGGTCGTGACGAGTTCGTCAAGAAGCTAACGCAGGCCAACACGCAAATGGGGCCGTTGCTCAATCAGATTCTGAGCGATGAGGCCCTCAAGCAGATGGCCGACCCGACCTTCGCCGCCGTGCCGAACAAGGAAGTCAAGAAGGGCGACACCTGGAACAAGGACAGCAAGCTGGCGATGGGCCCGATCGGCAGCTACACGACCAAGTACACCTACACCGCCGAAGGGCCGCAGGACAAGCTGCAAAAGATCGGCGTTAAGACCGACCTGACCTATCAACCGCCCGCGGACAACCCAGCCGGCGGTCTTCCCTTCAAGATTAAGGGCGCCGACCTCAAGGCCGACAAGGCCACCGGCACGATTCTCTTCGACCCCGAAAAGGGCCGCGTTGACAGCTCGGACATGAGCCTGGAATTGAAAGGCAAACTGAGCATCGAGATCGGCGGCCAGACGACGGATGTGGAACTGTCACAGACGCAAAGGACGACGGTGAAGACCACCGACACCAACCCGGCGAAGCCGCCGGCCACGACGGGAAAGTAACCGAGTCTCTGAACGTAAAATGACGAAGGCCCGGCGCGATCGCGCCGGGCCTTCTGTTTGAGAGACCTGGCTATGGTTTCGCCGCTTTTCTCGCGAACAGTTCGCCCAGGTTCAGCAGCTTCAAATCGAGCGCGGTCGTAGGTCCTTTGCCCAAGGCGACGTGCATCTTGAGCGTGGTGGGCTCAAAAACCATCGTCTGCAACGTCAACGGCCCCTGATTTACTTCGTGCAGTTTCTTGTGAACATCTTCCACGCTGAGCGTCGTCAGTAGGCGACTCTTTTCAAGCTTCGGCAAGCGATCGCACACGCAGCCAGTCGTCAGCTCTTTCGTGCAGAAATGGTTCGTGCAACAGCAAATGCCTTCGAAACTGGGACGCACCACCAGGCTTCGCGGCGTCAGCTCGAATACGGCGCCGCCCGTCTTGTCGCATACGGTAAAGCTCATCATCGTTGTACACTTCAGCGAACGCAGCAGGTGCTCCGCCTCGCCGAGGGTCGTGCATTGTTCCAGCACCAGTCGGAGACACACACCCATCGGCGTGCCCTTGACGTCGAATTGCGGAGCGCCGTCGTTGGAGGAGAAGACCTCGTTTGCCGTGATCGCCAAGCCGGCGTCGTTCATGCCCGAGCTGCAACCGACGAAGCCGGGAAAGAGCACCGAGACAAACGCGTGTTTGTCCGGCTGCCGATAGATGATGACGAGGCTGTATTCGTGCAATTTGCCGAGCGGGTCGATGTCGAAATTGCGGCCGAAAAGCGGGCCGCCGGTCGCACTCCGCTCCGGCGCGACGATGAGCGTGGCGCAGCCGCCGAGCTTCATCATATCCGGGATGACGTTGCACACCGCGAACAGATCGGGATCCAAGCCCGAGCCTTTGGCCATGCCCGCGAGTTCCTTGCGATAGTCGGCGGGGAACTGCGGCAACATGTTGTTGGCGGCTTTTGCCAGAAACGGCCAGGCTTTTTCCAGACCCTTGGAGCGGAGGAACGCTTTGGCCAAGGAAACCATGTCCGCGGCCGGCTTGACGGCCAGCGTGCCAATCTGTTCACCGATTTCTTCGGGCGTTCCTTCAACAGTCAACACGGGCACGCCATTGACGTAACGCAGCTCCCCTTTGCCGTGCGTGCCTTCCGGAAAATGGAACGGATCGGCGGCGCCAACAGGAAATGCGAACGCGGCGAAGCAAAGAAGGGTGCCGGAGAAGCGCAAGTGCGACATGACAGTCCCTCCCTGGACTTTGGTCTACCGACCGTGCGAAGCGGCGGATAGCCTAACACGAACGCGTTGTTCGCCGCAATCCGGAGAGCCCGCCTGTGAGATACGCCGTCCTCGGCGCCGCCGGCCAGCTTGGACGCGAACTGTGCGCTCGTCTGCCGGGCGAAGTGATTCCGCTCACACGGGCGCAAGCCGATCTGACACGGCCTGCCGCGATGCGCGCGACGCTACTCGCTGTGCGGCCCGACGTCATCGTGAATTGCGCCGCCTATAACTTCGTGGATCGCGCGGAATCCGAACGCGACGCGGCATTTGCCGTCAATGGTTACGGCGTACAAGACTTGGCGAAGTTCGCCCGTGATCTCGACGGCACGCTCGTCCATTTCAGCACCGACTACGTTTTCGGTCAGGACGAGCAGCGACGAACGCCGTACACCGAGACCGATGCTCCCGGTCCGGTAAGCGTGTACGGTTTCAGCAAGCTTCTCGGCGAAGAACTCGCCCGTCCGTATGGTCCGAAGCACGTCGTCCTGCGCACCTGTGGTCTCTACGGCGTGGCGGGCAGCGGCGGCAAAGGGACGAACTTCGTCGAAACGATGCTGCGGCTGGCAGGGCAGGGAAAGCCGCTCCGCGTCGTCGCGGACCAGACTTGCACGCCGAGTTACGCGGTCGATGTCGCGGTCGCGGCGATTGACTTGATCTCGGCGAATCACTTCGGCCTTTACCACGTCACGAACAGTGGCTCGTGCAACTGGTACGAATTCGCCGCGGAGATTTTTCGACAAGCGGGCGTCAATGCCGATCTCACGCCGATCACCAGCGCCGCGTACGGCGCCCCCGCTCGTCGTCCGTCTTTCAGTGTGCTTGCCTCACACCGCCCCGCGCTTCGTCCCTGGCAAGACGCACTCGCCGCGTACCTTGAAGAGCGATCCCGCGTTAAGCGTTAGAGCCCACGGGCGGCAAACCCGTGGGCTTCCTCGTGCATTCTGACTTCTGACTAAAACCGGAACGCCACGCCGAAGTTAAGCCCTTGGGCCCAGAAATCGGTCGTTTTGAACTGCGGCGTCGGCACGCTCGTGCCGCCCGCCTGGCCGAACTGCAAGCTCGACGGCACCAGGGCGGGGTTGCTCACGCGGCTGATCTGATCGCCCGGCCGAACGACGTCGCCGACGTACAGGAAGTTGTAGCCGACGTACAGGCGCACGTTGCAATTGATGTCGTAGCCGACCTGAGCCGCGAATTCCGGCACGACGGTGAATTCATCCTTGCTCCGGAGGATGCTGTTCGGTCCGACGGCGAGCAGGCCGCCGGGCGTGCTTTGCACGGCGGCGCCGGGCAGGAGCAAGTTCGTGCCGCCGAACACGCGCACCGATTCATGCATGTCGCCGAGCGCGACCTTCGCCGACGCGAATGCGAAGAAGTGCCGCCAGCGCCACTCGTCTTGCAGGCCGATTTGACCGCCGAGGAAATCGTTGCGCGTCTCGAAGCGGTCGCCGATGGTGATCGTGCCGGCGCCGGCGATCGTCTGCCCATTGAAGCCGGTGACGCCGCCGGGCAGAAGATCGGTTGCCTGGTCGATGGCCAAACCCTCTTCCAGGCCGAGGTAGCGAACGCCGACGATGAAGTCCGGGCCGGACCACATGCGGCTGGCGAGGACGTTCGCCTCCGCGCCCCATAGCCGGAGCGATTGCGACACGGCGAACCGGCCCGCGAAGGCGCCGGGCGCCGCCACGAAGAGCGCCGTCTCGGTGGAATCCAGCGAATTGAGCACCGGCCTGCCAAGAATCGGATTGCCGGCGGCGTCGGACGAGGCCCGCTGCGTCGCTCGGCCTTGCTCCAGCAAAAAGCCCGTGACCGAGATGCCGAGCGACTGACTGTCGTTGGTAAAGCCGACGGTAAAGCGGCCGCCGTTCAGGCTGTCGAATTTCAGGTCACGCCCGCCAATCAGGACCTGTGTTCCCGAAGCGTCGAGCGCCGGCAGCACGCCGGTGGAGTTCGTCGTGAGCAGCGGTTCCGGAAGCGGCGCGTTCTTGATCCACCAGCGGAGATAATCGACGCTCGCCCACACGTGGGCCTGGGGATAATAGGTCGCGCCGGTGTGCGGATCGGTGTAATAACCGCCCTCGAACGCATTCGGGCCGTCGGGAACGGAGACGCCCCACTCGGGAGCACACTCGCCGTCCTTGTCGCCGCTCTTGTGTCCCACCTTGTCCTTGGTCTTCGTCCACAGGCCCGCCGGTTCAGCCGGGGACTGCACGGTTGGATCGGTCGGCTCCGCGTCCTTGGCCGGAACGTCCACCCCGCGCGGCGCCTGGGCCAGGCCCAGCCCAGCACAGGTCACGAGCGTCATGATCGAAGCGCGAAATCCATATCGCATGGCGGACTCCTCGGTCGCGGGCTTCGCGTCAGCCCGGGCACCAGACTCGGGAAAAATGGGTCGTTCGGCGAATCCGGCAAGTCAGCTACAGATCGAACAATGCTGCCTTACCGAATAATCGGCATTTCCCGAAAGCTGCATGAGAAGCAGACGGGAGAACGGACGGGAACCGGCGGTGAGGAAACAGGCTGCCGTCAAGACGGGAAAGCAAGGCAAGCTCTTGGTCAATACGGACAGTGATTTGCCAAGCGTCGCCACAAGTGCTTACGGGACATGAACAAAAATGGATAACATTTATAACGCCCCATATATATGACTGCGCTTTCTTAGATTTTCTTTGCTCACATGACGAGCCGGATCACGCGGTGCCAGAGGCTCTGGATTTTCCGCGGCACCGCGGCACGTGCCGCACCAGCTTGAAATTCTTCTTCCAGACAGTGGCGGCGCAAGGCGT
>JBGQKZ010000194.1:0-5693 GCA_041499805.1 Gemmataceae bacterium | reverse complement strand
TCCAGTCGCTCCCAGAGTGCGTCGGTAACGAGCACCTTCATGGTAAATCCTCCTTGCCTTCTGGAGACCGGGCTCCAGCTCACCATGCAGCTGCGCGCGTGCCAAACGACCTCTTTTTTTCATTTTTTCCGGACGCTCTAACGAACGGTGAGCAAGTAATGCCTCAATGCACAGTGCATAGTATTCGACATCACGTGGCGGCAATTCATCCCATGACGACCCGCCACAACTTCCTGGGTCCAAGTGTTCCATCTTTTCGTAGAGGATTTGAGCCAATTCAAGTACCAGCGGCCTATAGTCAATCACGGAAGGAACCCTCCCATGAAAGACAAGAAATCCAAGCAGCAGCCGCCACGCGCTGCGAAGTCTCGCAAGTACGAGCGGCCTGTCTCCCTCTGGGGGATGACATTCGATGAGGCCGTAGCGCGGATCGCCACGGCCAAACCGAAGAAGGATGAGAAGCGACGGGCGTAGATCGTCGCGCACTCACACGGGCGCACCAGATCGACACGCCTACACTGTAGCCGGCAGCCTTGGGTTTGTGAAGTACTAAATTCCGATTCGGAGGAATTGCAGTCCGTCACCACGACCGACACGGCGAACGCGGGCCTCGCCGGCACGAGCGGCGGCGCGACCATCTCCGCGGAAGACGCCATCACCGGCAATAGCCAGAAGAGCGCGGCGGCAGCCGAGCACAAGATAGCGCCACGTTTCAAACCTCGACCTGCGCGTGACTAATGCTGATTTCGAGAGAGCGGCGGGAGAAGGCGCGCTACACATGCATGCAGCGGCTCGCACTGGCCCGCAAGACGATTCGGCCGCTGTGCCGGAACGTGAAGAAACGCGGGAGCTTGCGGGTCAGTGCGAAACCGTGCAAATCGGACCGATACCCCCAAGGGGACTCGAACCCCTGTCTTAGCCTTGAGAGGGCTATGTCCTAGGCCACTAGACGATGGGGGCGTCAACGTCTTTGTAATTGCATCCCGGAGGCGTGTCAAGTTCGGGGCGAGTGCCTTATCAGCAAGGCGCGTTTACGTTTGCCTGTATTCCCGCAGTCAATGCCTGCAACGCGGGCAGGATGTCGTCACTTCGGGGGGATGCGCAACGGAAACTCGTCGGGGAGAAGGCACGGTTTAGCGTGTTTTCTCGCGTCCGCCGCGACGCGCCAGCGGTGACGGCGGCCTTGGCACACGGCTTGCTCAAGGTCGGCGGCGATACCGCAGTCGGCGCACGCAATTGTGATTTGCGCGCGTGCCATTTGAGTTACGACGATTGCCTCACTCGCCGCGAGCCCCGTCCTTCGTTGAAGGATACTTCTCTCCGCGCGGCGGAATCAGGTGCTTCGGACAAAGCGCGCGTGCCGGTGGGTGTTTCTGTCACCTGACCCGGGACGGTTGGAGTGCGCGCGGTGACAATCGCCAGTCATAGCGGGAGAGTGGGGTCGATGGTTCAGGCCGCGCGACAAACGCTGGTCGTCATTGGCGCTGGCATGGCCGGGGCGAAAGTCGTCCAGGAGGTGTTGCTCCGCGACCCGGAGCGCTTCCACATTCGCATGTTCGGGGCCGAACCGCACGGCACATACAATCGCATCTTGCTGTCCCAAGTTCTCGGCGGCGATCAGGATCCCGGCCAGCTTTGGATACAACCGCTCGAGTGGTACGAGAGCCGCGGCGTGTTCGTCCACGCCGGCGTCAAGGCGGAGAAGATCGATCGTCAGAGCCGGGTTGTGTTCGGCGCCGCCGGCAAGGTCGCGGAACCGTACGATCAGCTCGTTGTCGCGACCGGGTCGCGGCCCTTTGTGCCGCCGCTGGAGGGCGTCCGGCAGCGCGGCGTCTTTCTGTTCCGCACGCTGGAGGATTGTGCCGCGATCGGCGCGTATGCCCAGGATTGCGATCGGGCGGTCGTACTGGGCGGCGGCCTGCTGGGCCTGGAAGCCGCGCGCGGCCTCCTTGGCCACGGGCTCGAAGTGACCGTCGTCGAGGTCGCCGCCCACTTGATGGTGCAGCAGCTCGACGCCACCGCCGCCGCGCTTTTGAAGCGCAAGCTGGAAGCGATGGGGGTGCGCTTTCTCCTGGAAACAGAGACGACGGACCTGCTCGGTGAGGACGGCCGAGTCACCGGCCTGCGGTTTAAGGACGGGAGCACACTTGCCACCGACATGGTCGTGATTAGCTGCGGCATCCGGCCCAACGTCGAGGAGGCGAAGGACGCGGGACTTGCGGTCGAACGCGCCATTGTCGTCGACGACCAGCTCTTCACCAGCGATCCGGCCATTTACGCCGTCGGCGAATGTGCGCAGCACCGGGGTCGCGTCTACGGGCTGGTCGATCCCGTGTACGACCAGGCGCGCGTGCTGGCCGAAGTCCTCTCCGGCGCGAATCCCCACGCGACGTACACCGGCTCGCGACTGGCGACGACCCTGAAGGTCATCGGCGTTGACGTGCTGTCGATGGGCTACGTCAACGCGGCCGGACCGGACTGGGAGGTTGTCAGCCATTACGACCCGGCAAAGGGCGTCTACAAGAAGATCGTGCTCTGCGACAACCGCCTGGCGGGGGCGATCGTGCTCGGCATGCGCGATGCAAGCGGGAAGCTTCTGCGCTTGTTTAAGCAAGGCGAACCGCTGGGCGAATCCGCGGTCGAGCTGCTCCACGGCGGCAGCGTGCGCGATGAACTGCTGGCGGAAGGCGCCGGCGCGGACCTCATGAGCCTTCCCGACGACACGCAGATTTGCAACTGCAACGCCGTGAGCAAGGGCCAAATCCTCACCGCGATTCAGCAGGGAAAATGCACCGTCGCATCGATCGGGGAGTGCAATCGAGCCGGCACGGGCTGCGGAACGTGTCAACCGTTGCTTGGGCGTCTCATTGAGTCTTACGCACCGGCATCGCGGGCGAGTGAACGCGACGTCAACAAGATTGAGATCATGAAACGGGAGCAGGACGGCTTGGATTGCCTGCCCGATATTCACCGCCTGGCGACGACAAACAACTGGGCCGAGATGACGGAAGACGACAAACAGCGGGCGAAGTGGCACGGCCTGTTCTTCCGCAAACCCACGCCGGGCAATTTCATGCTGCGGCTGCGGTTGGAGGCGGGCCGGACGAATTCCCAACAACTGCGCGTCATCGCCGATCTGTCCGACGAGTTCGGCAAAGGCTTTTGCGATTTGACGACACGCCAGCAGATTCAAATGCGCTGGTTCACGCTCGGCGATGTGCCGGAAATCTGGCGGCGGCTCGAACAAGTCGGGCTCCACAGCAAGCAGACCGGCATGGATAACGTCCGTGGAGTGTGTGGCTGTCCCGTCGCCGGCTTGACGCCGCATGAATTGCTCGACGCCACGCCCGTGATTCACGCCTTCAATCGCATCCTGCTCGACAACAAGGAATTCACCAACCTGCCGCGAAAGTTCAACGTCACGATCACCGGCTGCCGCGAAAACTGCTGCCATCCGGAGACGCAGGACATCGGCCTCGTGCCGGCGTACCGCGAGCTGGAAGGGCAGCAGGTCAACGGCTTCAATGTGCTGGTCGGCGGCAAGCAGGGGTCGGGCGGCTATAAGCCGGCGACGCCGCTCAATGTCTTCGTCCGACCGGACGACGCCGCCACGCTGTGTGCCGACATCACGCGCGTCTTCCGCGATCACGGCGCCCGCACGACCCGCGTCCGCGCGCGACTCGCCTTCCTCATTGAAGATCGCGGCATCGCCTGGTTCCGCGGCGAGCTGCAACGCCGGCTCGAAAAAGGGGACGCGGATCATTTCCGCGGCGGAAATGATCCGCGTCCCCTTTTTCGAGCCGGGACCGACATGCGCGCCAAGCAGCACGTCGATCACCTCGGCATCAATCCGCAGAAGAAGTCGCGCACCCACCCCGACGGACCGCCTCTGAATTCGGTCGGCATGCTTGTCCCCGTCGGTCGCATTACGACGGCGCAAATGCGCGGCGTCGCGGACCTCGCCGACCGTTACGGCGACGGCGATATTCGCGTGACGCCGGGACAAAACCTGATCGTCGCCAACGTGCCGGACCACCGCATCGGCGCCTTGACCGACGAGCCGCTTTTCAAGGAATTGCCCTACGATCCATCGCCCATCCTGCGCGGCCTGGTCGCGTGTACCGGCACCGACTACTGCGGCTTGGCTCTGATCGAAACCAAAGGCTACGCGTTGGAAGTCGCGCGTGACTTGGAACGGCGCACGGAAGGACGCAAGCTGCAGCCGCTGACGATTCACTGGTCGGGTTGTGCCGCGGGTTGCGGTCTCCATCAGGCCGCGACGATTGGCCTGCAAGGTTGCCGCACACGCATCAACGGCGAGGTGGTGGACGCCGCCCATGTCTTTGTTAAAGGACAGACCGGCCCCAACCCCCGCGTCGCAACGGATCTGATGTACGACGTGCCGTGCGCGCGCTTGGCCGAAGTGTTGGAGCCGCTCGTGAGTTACCTGCCGCGTTAAGAAGCGGAGTTTCTCGCAAAGGCGCAAAGAGCGCAAAGTAGATCGCAAAGAATGCCAATTCTTGCCGCTCGCTCTTTGCGTCCTTTGCGCCTTTGCGAGAAACGTCCTTTGGAGCGAATCATGTACACCGAGACCATCCAAACGCTCGCCGATCAAGCCGCCGCCAAGCTCGCGGCCCAGCGTCGCTCGCTCGTCGGTCATATGGTGCGCTCCATGCTCGCCGGCATGTACGTCGGCGTCATGATCGTTCTCATCTTCACCGTCGGCGGCACGCTGTCGAAGGAATCGCCCGGCGCGGTCCGACTCCTCATGGGCGTCTGCTTCGGCGGCGCGCTCACGATGGTCATCTTCGCCGGTTCCGAGCTGTTCACGGGCAGCAACCTCGTCCTGACCCTCGGCGTCCTGACGCGGAAAGCCGACGCCCGCGACTTGGCGAGCAACTGGATTTGGACGTGGATCGGCAACCTGCTGGGCAGCGTCTTTCTCGCCGCCCTCGTCATCCGTTCGGGCGTGCTCGACGCCGACCCCGTAAAGAGCTTCATCCTCGGCCTCGTCGAGAAAAAGATGAACCTCCCTCCCGAGCAACTTTTCTGGAGAGCGGTGCTGGCAAACTGGCTCGTGTGCCTCGGCGTCTGGATGGCGGCCCGCGTGAAAAGCGAGACGGCTCGCATCCTGATGATCTGGTGGTGCATGTTCACGTTCATCACCGCCGGCTTTGAACACAGCATCGCCAACATGTGCGGGCTGATGCTCGGCCTGCTGCTGCCGCACAGCGAAGCGATTACGTGGACCGGCTACTGGTACAATCTCGGCCTGGCGACATTGGGCAACGTGATCGGCGGCGCGGTGTTTGTTGCCGGGTTGTACTGGATCGGCAGTCCCAAGGCGCGAACGGAAGCCGCCGCTCTGCCGGAGCCGGAGCCTGCGCAGTCGCATCGCCTGGCGGCAGCGCCAGGCGGATGACGGGCAAGGTAACGGCGCCAGCCTGACGAGACGATCAGCCCGTCCCGCACGATTGGCTACGACGCGCGAGAAGTCGCCCGTCGTTGGGGTCGGGACCAGTTCTTTCCTTCGATCCGGCATGTGAGAACCCCCCATAACCACCGTTAACCACCGGAAAATCGAATTTCGCTGAAACGGTGGTTATCGCACAAAGCACATGGTGAGAAGCGTTTATGGTGACATTTAGAGCGCTTTCTGGGCGACGACCCCAATTTAAGACACTTAAGTGCTT
>JBGQKZ010000193.1:0-6343 GCA_041499805.1 Gemmataceae bacterium | reverse complement strand
CGCCTTGCGCCGCCACTGTCTGGAAGAAGAATTTCAAGCTGGTGCGGCACGTGCCGCGGTGCCGCGGAAAATCCAGAGCCTCTGGCACCGCGTGATCCGGCTCGTCATGTGAGCAAAGAAAATCTAAGAAAGCGCAGATCGATGTGAACCCACTTTAATAATGAGCGAAAACCCGATCACAAGACACGTCTAGTCAATAACACATGCCAACGATCAAGTCGTTTGTTCAGTACAATCGGCACACTCCAACGTCATATCATATGTAATTACATAATAATGCTTTGTGTCAATAGACCGGCAGTCCAAGAAAAGTGTTACCCTGTTTTGAACCATGCCGAAAAACCGGCAAGAACCGGCAATGCCGGCTCTCAACTGCTGAAACGGGCGATCTCGTTGCTCATCCCGTCGAAACCGCGTCCTGTGCGGATTGAAGTTCGTCGGCCGGCAACTCAATCCGAAAGGGAGCGACGGATTGCGGCTCGGGCGGGAACTCCACGAGATAGAGTCGCCGGCCCTTGACGCCGATCGGCCCGCGGTCTTCCTTGACTTCCCCTTGCACGGAGCGCGTCCCCAAGCGAAACCGGACCCGATCGCCTTTGCGGAAACGATGTTCAGGCATAGTCGTTCTCCGTCGCTCCCTTACTAAGGAGGGCTGCCCAGCAGCGCTTGCAAGTAATTGTACATAGCCTGGTCAAAATCGTGCATCAGCGCGTTGACGGCACTCCGCCAACCTCTCACTCTTGCCAAATGAAGTGTGGGATTGCCCCCGGGCGCGACCGGGTCGAAGTCTTGATGTGCAATCGCGTTGCGCCAGTCAATCAGCTCTTGAAGCAATAGGCGGCGCTGGTTCCTCGCGTCCAAGCGATGCACTTCGGTCCAAAAGTCGATTCCCAACCGATCGAAATCGGAACCGATCGCGCCACGATGCGGATTGCCGCGGTCGAGGCTTCGCATCCAGCTAAGATTCACCCGCAAGAATCCTCGAAGCTGCGCCGGGACGACGGCGACAATGTGATCGACGCACTCCGAATGAAGGTCCCGGCAGAAACCTTGAAGGTGCGAGGACAAGAGTGCCGCATACGAATAAATGATTTGCTGTGTCGCATAACGCCTGCCTCTTTCGGTCCCGCACACCATGGCGTGCGCAGTCTCAATTTCGTCTAACGCCTCGGCCCTTTCACCGCTCCATCAGATCCAGGAGTGGGATGGCATTGGATGATCGCCTCAACGACTCGCTGCGTTCAAACATCGCGCTATTTCCCGCTGCTGGGCGACGGATAGGCTTTCAAAATGGCGGTCAGCGTTTGCTCATAATCCGCGGGCACATCCGCGAAGCCGGTGACGAGGCAGAGGCTAAGTAACTGCCGGCCTTTCGCGGTCTGGTTCGCTTTGACCATGCCTTGATGGAAACGCTGGAGCAGCGGATCGTCGATCGATCCGTGGTTGTACACGACAACGGCGGCGGGAAACATTTCCGAAACCTGAGCGATCTTCACCTTGGCGAATTCGGCTGGCTTTTGCCGTTGAAACGTGGCGAGGGCGACGCTGTCCACCAGCGCGGCTTGCGAGGTTCCGTCAATCACCGCCTGGAGTGCGTCGTCGACGTCGGCGGGCCGCACGATGCCGCCGAAAAACTCGTTCATCGAGCGGCGGCTACAGTCGCGGCAGCGACGTTCGAGGAAAAGCCGGCAGTGTTCCTTGGTGCGGCGTGGGACGGCAACGACCTTGCCCCGAAGTTGACTGACGGCGGCGACGCCGCTGTCCTCGCGGACGACGAGCATCGCTTGGGGATTGGTTTGCTGATTTACGATAATCATCAAAGGCTGCAAGGTCGGATACTTCTGCCGGACCCAGGCAAACTCGAAACCGTGAAGGATGCCGAGCTGCGCCTTGCCGTCGGTCAACAAGCGACCGAGGTTGTCCGCCTCGCCGGCCATGACAAACTCGCCGCTGAGGCCCGTCTGCTGTTCCATGAGCGCGCGGAAAGGCCGCATGACCGCCTGAACGATCGGTTCCGGCAGGTCGTGGAACAGGCTGGACACCAGGCCGACGCGTATGGGCGGCGTCGCGGGCGCTTCGCCGCCGACCGCGGACGCGGTCGCCAAACAAGCTCCGGCAAAGAGCGCAAGCGCAGCGATGCCGCGCGGGGAGAGATGCCCCTTCATGGCCTGTTCCTCTGTTGATTCCGTGTCGTGTTTCGGGCGCCAATTCCTGGCGGGGTGAACGGGCTTCGTCGCTGCGTGTCTCTTGGCGAGTACCGTGCAAACCGGATGCCTTACGGCGTACGTGTTCGTTCACGGGCGGGTACTGTTCACTGGCCGTTCGTGGTTTTTGCCGGGAATTCCACATGGAACATGCCGCCGGTGGCGCGCTCCAGGCCGGCGAGTGTGATCAAGTAGTGGAAGACGGCCTCGTTGTAGTAGAGCTTCGTTTGCGTCGCCAACAGGCCGGCGTTCAGCACTTCATCCACGCCGACTTCCTTGTCGGAGGGATCGAATCGGCGTTTCAATTCGTCGGCGACGCGGCCGGATTCATCCACCGCCTTGGCGTATTCGGCGATCTGCTTGCTCGCCTCGGCGAAGCGAAGGTACGTATCCTCGGCGTCGAGCGCGATCAGATTGCGCGTTTTGTCAACCACCGAGTTGGCGCGGTCGTTCAGCAGCCTGGCTTGCTCGACGCGGTCGTTCTTCTTGCCGGGGATCATGGTCGGCATTTCGGGCGGCAAGCCGCCGGGCCGGTACTCGCCGTCGAACAGGGGCGGGGCAATCATCGTTGAGTGAATGTCGGAGGCGGCGGCGAACGTTGCCGCCTTCAGGCGCCGGCTCGCGCCCTGGGCCTTGATTTCGAGGCATGTGGCTTCCGCGAAGCCCGCCGCCTGGAACAACTCGGGCCGTCGTTCCAGGGCGAGGGCCACAATCTGATCGCGGGTCACCTCTACCTTCGGAAACGGTAAGCCGGTGTCGGCGAGCTGGAGTGCGTAGTCCGGGCCGACGCCCATCGCCTCACGCAACGCGGCCATTGCTCGGGTAACGCCTTGCACCGCTTCCTGTTGTCTTCCCTGAGCAATGTGCATGTAGGCGTCGAGCCGGAGCACATGGCGTTCCTTAACGTCGGGCCGCGATTTCGCCTTGACGATGCCTTCGGTCACGCCGCGGAGGAAATCCAAGTACGTCAACGCCTCGTCCGCGACCTTGACCTGCTGTTGGGCGTAAATCGCGGAGTAGTAGGTGCGCGTGACGGAGTAGATCACGTCCCCTTCATCTTGAAGGACGCGCGCTTGCGCGATCTGCACGCCCAGGCACGATTGCTTGCGGCGGATCGGCACGTCCCGCGAAATCAGGGGGGCGTAGAAGGGCAGGTTGCCGACCGCCTGCGAGCGCGCCTCCGCGGTAGCGAGGCTGGTTCGGGCGGCGGCGAGGGATGGCTGTTGCGCGAGCGCGATCTGGCGGCACGTGTTGAGATCCAACTTCGGCGCCGCAGCCGCGCCATGCGCGGCGCCGCTTGCGGGCGTATCCTGTGCCGCCGCGATGCCGACGGCCACGCACACCAGGCTCGGAGCGGCGAGCCGGGTCGCCAAGCGGAGCAAGCGCCGGAACGCGGACCGACACACCGGATTCATGGAGGCTCGTCCTTGAGGTCGGGCGGATTCGCGCGGCGAGGAACGCAGATTCCGTCCAAGGATTTAGCGGGCGAGAAGGCAAAGGTTCGCTTGTGTTGTCATCGGTTCGCCCGCGGCGCAATCTCAATCGGCGCCAGCGCAGAATCGAGAGCCACGCGCGCCATCCGGCCGCTTGCTTCAATTGTTTTAGTTTTGCGGCTGCCGTAACGGACGCCGGCCACGCAAGCTTTGCCGACCGTGCGGGCGCGGGCAGGCGCGGGAAAGTTCGCTAAACTAAACGCAGCGCCTGCCGTCAGAGCCCGCGACGGAAATGGGGCGGCGATCCGCCTGCCGATCCGCCGGTTCCCGCTTGAGGGAAGTTGCATTGATTGTTCCGGACTTAACGCCTGCGGCAGCCCGCGCCCTTGCCGGCGCGGCGTTACACGCAAAGCGACTTAACGCCGCACAGGTACGCTCTCTGCACCTGCTGGCCGGCTTGCTGGCCGAGGAGGAAAGCCGGGCGTGTCAGCTCTTGTCGAAGGCGGGTGTTGATCTCGCGCAATTCGGCCCCTGGCGGGAACGCGTGGCGCTGCTCGAAGAAACCGTGCCGGCGGAGTTGCTCCCGTCTTATGGTCCGGACGTGGAAGCGGCACTCCGTCGAGCGTCGGAAATGGCCGCGGAAGTCTTCTGTGAACGCACCGTGGGAAGCGAAGCTCTCTTACTGGGCTTGCTGGAGGAGGACGGCCATGTGCAGATGGCGCTGCAGCATGCCGGGCTCGTTCCGGTGCGATTGGAGGATCTCGTCAACGCGCTGCGGCCCGCTCCTTTGGAGCTGAGCGAGCCATTGCAACTGCACGATTCCAGCGCTCAAATGAGCGTCGGGCGAATACTCGATGCCAATGCGAACCGGGCGCGGGAAGCCCTGCGCGTGGTCGAGGACTATTGCCGCTTCGTACTCGAAGATCGCTTTCTGAGCGCCGAAACCAAGCAGCTTCGCCACGATCTTCGTACCGCGCTGGAAGCACTGCCGCCCGGAACGCTGCTCGCGAGCCGGGATACGGAAGGCGACGTCGGCACTTCGGTTTCCACCGTGAGCGAGCGGCAGCGACAGTCCCCGCTTCATGTCGTCGAGGCCAATCTGAAGCGCCTGCAAGAAGCGCTGCGCAGTCTCGAAGAATATGGCAAGGTTCGCAGCCCCGCATTGGGACAGTCCATGGAGCAATTGCGCTACCGCTCGTACACGGTGGAGCGCGCAATTCTGATGGGCCAGACCGTTCGTGCTCGGCTCGCCGATGCGCGCTTGTACGTGCTTCTGACCGCCGCCTCGTGTCGCGCCGCGCTCGATTGGACGATTCAGGAAGCCGCCGCGGGTGGAGCTTCGATCTTTCAACTGCGCGAGAAAGGCCTCGACGACCGCGACCTGCTCACACGCGCGCGCAAAGTGCGCAAATGGACGCGCGACGTCGGCGCGCTTTTCATTCTGAATGACCGGCCTGACCTCGCTGTCCTCGCGGACGCCGACGGCGTGCATCTCGGGCAGGAAGACATGCCGGTGCGTGACGCGCGGCGTATCGTCGGTCCGGATGTGCTGGTCGGCGTGAGCACGCACCGTATCGACCAGTTGCGTCAGGCCGTGCGCGACGGGGCGAGTTACGTGGGCATTGGACCGACGTTTCCGTCGGGCACGAAGACGTTCGACGAGTTTCCTGGTGTGGAATTCGTCCGCGAGGCCGCGGAGGAAACGTCCCTGCCGGCGTTTGTGATTGGCGGCGTGACGCTGGGGAATGTGGAAGGCGCCGTTGCAGCCGGCGGGCAGCGCGTGGCGGTGAGCGCGGCGATTTGCCAGGCCGACGAGCCACGTCGCGTTGCTGCCGCATTTCTACAAGCGCTCGCCGTTTCCAAGACGCCGGGATGACGGAGGACTCCAACGTAAGAGGGATTCGCGGTGTCGAGAAGCAAGCAATCGGGTGTGGGAAAGCGGCGTACACGCGAACACATTATTGCGAATCTGGCGGTCAACCACGTCGAACGGCAAGTGCTCCGCGTCGGTTACACGATGCAGCGTATCGCCAATGACTATGGGTTGGATGAGATCGTTCGGACTTTCAACAAAAATGGGGAAGTGGAAAACGGGCTGAATTGGCTGCAAGTCAAGGCAACCGATCATCCGCAAAAGCGAAAGAGTGGGGCCGTGATTGCCGTTCGGCTCGAGCATCGCGACGTGATACACTGGATGGCCGAGCCGTACCCTGTCATCGTGATCGTTTATGACGCGACCGCCGACAAAGCGTACTGGGTGTGCATGCAGCGAGTCTTCCAGGGTGGAGGCGTATTTAATTTGGCGAAATCAGGCGATCGCCTGATTGTCCATGTGCCCTTGGAGCAAATTGTCCATGAGGAAGCAATTCGCGAATTCCGCCGCCTCAAGATCGACGCCGAAATCGCGTGGCAGGAAAGAGGGCGAAACCATGTCTGAGCGCATTACCTTCGGCCAGGTGCGTCAGGTGCTGACTTCCCTCGGATTCAAGGAAGCCAGCCGAGCGGACGGCATTGGTCTAAACCATCGCGCATCCGACACGTTAATCCTGTTTCGACCCTATAAGGACAGGGCTTCCAAGGTGTCCAGCTGCTTCGCTAAACTATTCCCTCACATAACTTACGGAGATTTCTTGGTGAGGGGACACGGATGTTACCCAGTGCTTTCGATGCGTTTATCCAACAACGTCCGATTTGCGTCATGGCTCG
>JBGQKZ010000192.1:0-6526 GCA_041499805.1 Gemmataceae bacterium | reverse complement strand
CGTGGTACGGAAACGCGAACCCCGGCTGGACCACGTCATCCAGCAGCTCGCGGATGAGCATCGCGCGCTGGCGCACACGCTGGATACGATCGTGCGCGAGGTCCAAACCCGCCAGCAAGTGGATGACACGTTTCGCAAACAGATCCAAGACTGGATCACGCACGTCCGGCGGCATGAGGAGCGCGAAAACGATCTGGTCCAGGACGCGTTCAACCAGGAGACGGCGGCGGAGGATTGAGCTAATCCCGCCACTCCGACCCGTTTTTCCTCCGACCCGTTCTTACTACTTTTTCCCCTCCGATCCGCTCGGCCGGAATGAGTTCGGCCTTGGCCATAGACGCGCCTGATATGCGCAGGCGCGGTATGGATCGGCGTGAGCGGAGAGGCAACACCGTCAAAATTACCCCATCAAACGCCGCATCAACCACCGTTTCACCCAGTCTACAAGCACTAGATACGAAGCGGCGACCGCGACAAGAAACGCGAGATACGACCCCGGCAACGGCTCAAATCCCAACATCGCGGCGAGCGGCGTGTACGGCAGAATCACGCCGGCGGCGACGATCGCGAGAACGCTGACGAGCAGCGGTCGGCTCGGCCGGCTTCGCAGCGGATTTCCGGCCGTGCGGATCACCAACAGCACCAATGTCTGCGTCGCCAGCGATTCCACGAACCAGCCGGTGTGGAACATCGCCTCGGACGCGGCGAAGACCTTGAGCAGCACAAAGAACGTCAGGAAGTCGAAGAGCGAGCTACTGGGCCCGATCACCAGCATGAAGTTCCGCACCAGCCCGATGTCCCAGCGGCGCGGCTTGTGAATGAATGTCGCGTCCACGCGATCGGTGGGAATCGTCACCTGAGCGAGGTCGTACATAAGGTTGTTCAACAAGACTTGCGACGGCAGCATCGGCAGAAACGGCAGAAACACCGATGCCGCGGCCATGCTGAACATGTTGCCGAAGTTCGAGCTGGTTCCCATGAGGAGATACTTCATCACGTTGCCGAACGCCCGACGCCCCTCGAGGATGCCGGTGTGCAGCACCCGCAAGTGGCGTTCGAGCAAGATGACGTCGGCGGCGTCCCGGGCGACGTCCACGGCGGTTGCGACGGAAATCCCCACGTCGGCGGCGCGCAGCGACGGCGCGTCGTTGATGCCGTCGCCCAGAAAGCCGACCACGTGGCCGCGGTGTTTGAGTGCAGCGATGATCCGGTTTTTCTGCGCGGGAGAAACGCGTGCGAAGACGTTGGTTTGCTCGGCGACGTGACCCAGAGCGACGTCGCTCATCGCGTCGAGTTCGCTCCCCAGAACGATTCGCTCGCCGGCCAGCGCTACCTGAGTGCAGACGTGGCGAGCGACCCGTTCGCTGTCGCCAGTGATAATCTTGACCTCGACGCCGTCACGCCGCAATTCACGCAGCACGGCGGCCGCTTCCGGCAAGGGCGGGTCGGCGAACGTGACGAATCCGACAAGAACAAGGTCCCGCTCAACGGCGGCCCGGTAGGCCGGTTGAATCGGAACCGAGCGGTAGGCCACCGCGAGCACACGGAAGCCCTGAACGCCAAACGATTGGTACGTGGCCTCACACGCCTTTCGTGCGGGGTCGTCCAGCGGTCGCGTCTGTTCCCCCGCTTCATAGGCGACGCACAGCGGCACCACGCCCTCCGGGGCCCCCTTTACAATCAGCAGCCGTTCCTCGCCGCGCGAAACGACAATCGAGAGACGACGGCGCTCGAAGTCAAATGGCACTTCATCGAGCTTCTGGTACAGCGAAATGTCCCGCTTGGCGCACGCGAGAATCGCCGTATCGAGCGGGCTTTTGATGCCGGTTTCCAGGGCGCTATTAAGGTAGGCCAGCAGCGGCGTTCGCGTGGACGGGCCCCCCAGCGCGTCGACATATTGGCCGAGGGCCATCGTTCCACTGGTGAGCGTGCCTGTTTTGTCGCTGCAAAGAATGTCCATGCTGCCCAAGTTTTGGAGCGCACTAAGGTGTTTGACGACCACTTTACGCCCAGCCATGCGGACGGCGCCGCGTGCGAGCGTGACGGCAGTAATCATCGGTAGGAACTCGGGCGTGAGCCCGACTGCCAGCGCGATCGCAAACAGCAACGACTGGAGCGGGTTGCGGTGCGACGCCACGCTGACCGCGAACACGAACAGAACGAGAAAGAGGACCGTTTGCAGGATCAGGTAACCGAACCGCCGTGTGCCCCGGTCGAATTCGGTCTCGGGCGGACGGCTCGCCAGTCGAGCCGCGATGTCTCCGAAGGCCGTGGATGCTCCTGTCTTCAGGACGACTGCCGTGGCGGTCCCGCTGATTACCGAGGTGCCGAGGAACACGAGGTTGCGGGCGTCTGCCGTGATTGCCGTCGCACCTTCTGCCGTCGCTTCTTTCTCCACGGGCAACGACTCGCCGGTGAGAGCCGCCTGCTGCACGTGCAGGTCGCGTGCTTGCAGCAAGCGGGCGTCCGCCGGTACGAGGTCGCCAGCCGTCAGGCGGATCACGTCGCCCGGCACGACCTCGGCGCGCGCAATTTCCGTCCAGGCGCCATCACGCAGAACGGTCGCCGTCGCCGCCACCGACGCCCGCAATCGTTCCACGGCACGCTGCGATTGAAACGTCTGCACGAAGTTGATGGCCACGCCGACGAGCACGATTACGACGATTAGGATCGCATCAAGCGCCTCGCCGAGGAACGCGGAAATTCCGCTGGTGAAGAGCAGAATGAAGACAAGGGGGTTGCCGAAAAGAGCCAATACGTGTAGGACGCCGGAGGTTCGCCGGGGCCGGCCCGGCGTGTTGGGCCCGACCTCCTCGAGGCGCTGACGGGCTTCCGCGCTGCTCAGGCCATGCTCAGAAGCGTCGAACTCCATTCTGCGTGTTCCTGCGGAGAGCCATCGTGTGGCCCTTCACGGGCGCCGTTTGCACGGAAGGCAGTTCGCGTGTCGGCCCGCTCGATCATCGTCCCCGCCATCGGTCCGGCGTCCCCGCGGGCTGGCCTCCTATTTTGCGGGTGGCGCTGTCCACAATATCGAGGATTTGCGGCACCAGAGCGGGCCACGACCGCGCGGCCCAGTCGCGTGCCAGCCCGAGAAGGATGCCGATGGCCACGCTTTTCACCTTTCCGATTTCGTCTCCGAATTGCTCGCCGAGTCGGCTCAGTACGCCTGGCGGCGGAATGCCTGCGCCCGCTTCAGACGAGCCTCCTTCGTTGTTCGAGGAGAGCGACGTGCCGCTGGAAGCACTTTCCGGCGGGCGGCTGCACTCCGTTTTCGCCGCCGGCAGAAGCGAGCCGGCGAGGAAGCCAACGGCGAACGATGCACCGGTCACGGCCCACGGATGTTCCCGAATGAAGTCGGAAAGGTCGGAAGCCAGCTTAGACGCGGTAACGGGACTCGTGGGAGCACCATCTTCCGTGGAGATGGTACGGCCCTCCTCGCCCCACGCTCCGCGCATGTCCGCTTCGAGCGTCATGCACGTCTCGACAACCGAATACTGCCTCTCTTCGATATTTGGATCAACCATGTCTGGTACTTGTCCCATCGCTGGTTCTCCACGTCGCGTTCCGGGTCGCTGCTTGTTGCCGAGAGAAAGCACTGGCTCTCCCCGGCATACGCGACCTACCGGCGTTTCGCGAAGGTCATCCCAATCAGGCAACCGAGGCCCAACCCCACGAAGATTGCCGGGAACGGATGCCGGCGGATGAGGTCTACAACGTCATCCCCCATGTCGCCGACGCCATGCTTCTGCATGTACTTGCCGCCGGTTTCAAGTTTCTGGGCCACTGACTGCGCCGCTGACCCAAGCACCCCCTCGGCCGGAGCGTGTTCCCGGAGCGAACTTCCCCAGGCCGCGACCTGCTTGCCGGCCGACGCGATGGCCTGGTCGGTTTCTGCGTGCGCCTCGGTCATTGTCTCCCGCGCGCTCTGCGCGAGCCGGGAGGCGACGTCCTTTGAGCGTGCGACGAACTCTTGCGTCAACTCCTCCACTGCCACGCCCGCGCCAATTCCCAGCGGTTCGCTCGATGTCGCGCACGCGGCGTTCGTGTCTTCGCAAAGGCTCGCGACTTGTTCTTTCGCCTTTCCGCCTCCCATGATCGCTCTCCTTGTGTTCGGATTCCGTGCGTTCCGCTCGATTGCGGGTAAGGCAAGTACCATGCCGGCAATTTCACGCCGTGCCGGCGCAGCCACGCAGTCACGGTACTGCCGCTGCCATTCAACGATGTCGAGCGTCGTGTCGATTCACTCCCACTGCGAGCGGAGGCCCTCACGCGAGGGCCAATGTGCGGATTGGCCACAGAATCGCGCCCTCGGCGTGCGGAAAAAGATCACTCATCACGGCCGCACTACTTCGCTGATCGCGGTTCGCACGCAAAACGCCCGGAAGACTCATCCCAAGTTCGCTTGGTCCGGGAGTTGCTTTGGGCGTCGCAGCCGTCACACCTTGGCGAGCGGACTGACCGAGCGCGGGGCGGCGGCGGAGCTGGCCGCGTGGTTTAGCTCGGACACCGCGGATCTCTTTTTTTCTGAGTTTCGGTCCAAGACATTCTGGGATCAAAGCCATGCACACGCTCCAATCGATTCTTCTGGCCACCGACTTTCGGCCCGCCAGCATCGACGCGACAAATGTCGCCATCGAACTCGCCGCTGCCTTCGGCGCGCGAACGAGACTGCTGCACGTCTTTCAACCGTCCGGTTCGAGGACGGCTTCGTGGGAGGACGAACTTGCACTGGCCCGCTGGGAACTGGACGAACTCGCCAAGCATTTGACCAGCAAGAGTGTCGTCATCGAGGACTCGGAGTTGGTGCAAGGCCATCCTGCCGACTGCATCATTCGGAAAGGTCAGGAAGTCGATGCCGACTTGATCCTGATCGGGGCGGGCAAATGGACGCACGGCCAGGCGTTTGCTGTCGGACCCATCGCGGAAGGCATCCTGCAGCACTCGCGCCAAAGCGTATTCGCCGTTCGACCGGGCGAGCCGGCAGTGAAGTTCAAGAGAATCCTCTGCCCGGTTGACCTGTCCACGACCTCCGAGCGCGCACTTCGGACTACGCTCACGTTGGCAAAGGTATTTGAAGGCGCCGTCCACGTTGTCACCGTCGTTCCGGAGCTCGGTTGCCTCGGGACAGCCGGCGCCCTTGGCAAATGGGCGGGCGACGTTGCGGAACACAAGCGCTACTGGAAGGCGGAATTTGAGGACTTCCTGGCGAACACCGACTTCGATGGCATTCCGAACCGACATGAAGTTCGTCATGGCGTCCCACACGAGGAAATCGTGGCTTCCGCTCGGGAGCACGGCGCGGATCTCGTTGTCATGGGCTCCACGGGACGCTCGGCCTTGACGCGCTTTCTTATGGGCAGCGTCGCCCGCCGTGTGATCCAGGTGCTGCCGTGTTCCCTTGTTTCCGTCCGGGACCTTGAGCTGGCGGACCAACTCCTGGAGCACGACCTCGAGCACATTCAATTACTCCTCGCGCAAGGGCACGGGCTTTGTGACGCTGGCGATTATCAAAACGCCCTGCTCAAGTTCCGTCATGTGCTGGCGTACAACCCATTTGACGCTGACGCGCTGGAAGCACAGGCGGCGGTCTATGAACGTCTCGGCCAGCGCGACCGCGCCGCGAGCTGCCGCCGCCGGGTCAAAAAAACGCGACCGGAAGAAGAAAGGCCGCCGCTTCTTTGTGAGTCGGCAATGGCCGCTGGACGACTGTGAGCAGACGTACCCGACTGAATGGACGTAGATTTCAATCCGCTCCAGGTGCATTCTCGTGCAACGCATTGATACGACGTAGGACACTACCCGGTACGCGCAGCAACGCGCACGTAGCCCGAATTCGTCGAAACGCCTAAACAAGCGAAGCTTCAGAACCAACATCTAGTTCCTCGAAAACCGTCAGCTTCTGAGCGCCGGAGCGCTGGATTCAACCTTTGGCAAGCGCGGCCTCATGGCCACGGACTTCGGTGCCCACCAGAACGAAGTAGCGTGCCGGGTCGTCATCCAGCCCGACAACAAGATCGTCGTCGCGGGGAGCGATCCAATGGGAATTGGTTTTCGCTCGGTATCTACGCAATGGCAGCTTGGATACGTCCTTCGGCTCTCAGGGACGCGCGACGGCGCAAATCGGAACTAAAGCGCATACTGTGGGTATTGCCTTGGGGGAAAGCCCAAACCGCGAAAACTCATTCGCCAGCCAGGCCACGACAGCCAGGGGATTGCCGAGCACCGCTCGATACGATGATCGTTGCCAGGCGCGCCGATGCTGGCTTTGTCCAGTTATTTGAGCAGTCACGCCGCTTTTCGGTCGAAAAGCGCACTCTCCGTGAATGGACTAGAATCCCCGCGCATTGTTCGTAAGTCTCTAGAAAACAGTCGTTTACGACTTCTGATGGTAACATCTCAATAACCCAAGCGTGGGCGATGTGGCCCCGTGGTGCGGCGCGTACCGTCACCGGGCGCGGCGAAGCAGAGGTCGTTCTTTGAGATGCGCCGTGCCGTCCCAGTTGCTCAGGCCGGCACGGCCTCGGCT
>JBGQKZ010000191.1:0-6579 GCA_041499805.1 Gemmataceae bacterium | reverse complement strand
CGTTGATCTCGAGACGTATCAGAAGAGTCCACGCGGCCCGAAAAAGCCGTGGCCCAAAAAAAGCACCTACCGCAACGGCGGTCATGTATCGACCCACAAACTACTTACGGACGGCGAACACTGACCTTGGAAGCCCTGACCCTATAAGGATTCCGACAAGTTGCAGCCTGCGGAAGTGTGTCACGTCCGCGACTTGCTCGATGCCAGGGGACTTTTGCAAGCCCACTCCTTCGACGCGCTGCTCAACAAGACTCCCGCTTGATCCGTCGCGCGCCCAGGTTCCTTTGCCGCAGGCCGTTCGCTTCGAGAATTGGAAGCCACGCTGTCCATGCCCTCACCGACCCCACGCTGGTCTTTGGAAGCCCTGAGAGACGTGATCGCGCGCCATTGGGGCTTCCACTCGTTCCGCCCCTTGCAGCAGCCGGCGATGCAGGCGGTGCTCGACGGCCGCGATTCGCTGGTCGTCATGCCCACGGGCGGCGGGAAATCGCTTTGTTATCAAGCGCCGGCGGTGCTCCGCGGCGGCACCACCGTTGTCATTTCGCCGCTCATCTCCTTGATGAAAGACCAGGTGGACAGCCTGCGGCAGTGCGGCGTTCCCGCGGCGCAGATCGACAGCTCACTCACCGCAACGGAGCGCGTCGCCTACGAAATGGATGTTCGTCAGGGCGCCGTGCGTCTGTTGTTCGTTTCGCCGGAGCGCCTCGTGCTCACCGATTTCTATCGCCTCCTGCAAGAGATCGGCGTCGTCACGTTTGCCATCGATGAAGCCCACTGCATCAGTCATTGGGGCCACGATTTTCGCCAGGAATACCGGCAACTGAATCGGCTCAAGGAGTTGTTCCCAAAGGCGTCGGTCCACGGCTACACGGCAACGGCGACGGAACAGGTGCGGCGCGACATTGTCCAGCAGCTTGGCCTGCGCGACCCCGAGGTGCTGGTCGGCAACTTCGACCGTTCCAACCTCACCTACCGGGTGCTGCCGCGCCGCGACGTGATGAAGCAAACACTCGAAGTTCTTGGACGGCATCCGAAGGAAGCCGGCATCATTTATTGCATTCGTCGCCGCGACGTCGATGACCTCACCGCGTCGCTGCTCGAACGCGGCATACGGGTCATGTCGTACCACGCCGGTCTGAGCGCGGACCAACGGCGCGCGGCACAGGAGGCGTTCAAAGCCGAGAAATGCGATCTCATCGTGGCGACCGTCGCGTTCGGCATGGGCATCGACCGCTCGAACATTCGCTTTGTGCTGCACACGGGGATGCCGAAGTCGGTCGAGCATTATCAGCAAGAGACCGGGCGCGCCGGCCGCGATGGATTGGAAGCAGAGTGCGTCCTGCTCCATTCCGGCCAGGACTTTCTGACGTGGAAATTCATCCTGGAAAAATCGGCGTCGGACCCGGGCGTCGATGCGTCTTTTCTTCCGGGCGCCCTGCGGCACGTGGAGGACATGGACCGCTTCTGTCGCGGCGCCGTGTGCCGCCATCAGGCGCTCGTTCGTTACTTCGGGCAGGAGCTGGAATCGGAATCGTGCCGGGCGTGCGACATCTGCCTGGGAGACGCCGAGCCGGTGGCCGACGGGCTGGTAATCGCCCAAAAGATTCTCTCGTGCGTGGCTCGCGTCAAAGAGCGCTTCGGCGCTGGACAGGTCATCGACGTTTTGCACGGCAGCAACACGGAGAAGGTGCGGAAGTTCAATCACCACGAGCTGAGTACGTTCGGCTTACTGCGCGACAAGCGCACGCTCGACATTCGCGACTGGATCAACCAGCTTGTCGGCCAAAACGTGCTCGTGCAGGAAGAAATCCAACTCCTCAATGGCAAGCGCGCGCCGATTTTGAAGCTCAATGCGGGTTCGTGGGAAGTGATGAAAGGACAACGCTCCGTCCGGCTGATGGAGTCTACCCGCCGCGAAAAGGGGGAGAAACCGTCGAAATCGCGCGCGGACACCGTTTCCTGGGAAGGCGTGGACCGCGAATTGTTCGAGTCGCTGCGCGAACTACGCCGCCAACTCGCCGAAGAGCGGGGCGTGCCGCCCTACATCATCTTCAGCGACGCAACACTTCGTGAGTTGGCGCGGATGCGGCCCTCGTCGCTGGAGCGGATGCGCTTCGTCTACGGCATCGGCGACGCCAAGTTGCGCGACTTCGGCGCTTCGTTCCTGCGGATCGTCCACGAGCACGCCGGGCAACGAAGTTTGTCGCGTGACAACCCGCCCGGGCCGACGAAGGCGGAACTCGCGCCGCCGGCGGCGGACAAGGAGTTGCGTGCGACCAGCCTTCTCACTTTCGAGCTGTTCCGCCGCGGTGCATCCATCGAGGAAGTCGTCGAGAAGACCGGACGCACACGCGGCACGGTATTCGGCTACCTCGAAGACTTCATCCGTCACGAGCGTCCGGCTGAGGTCAGAGCCTGGGTCGCGGACGATGTCTACGCGCGGATCGCCGCCGCGGTGCGGGAGGTCGGCGACGCGCGGCTCAAACCGGTGTTTCTCGCGCTCGGTGAAAAGGTGCCGTATGATGAGATTCGCCTGGTCATGGCTCACTTGAAAACGGGTGCCCCAAAATGACGGACTTCACCAAAACGAAGATTACGTTCGCGCTCGCCTTGCTCGGCGTGCTGTTCGCGTTGCACTCCATTGTGGACCGCTACCCGGAAGCGGGGTTCACCTATCCGGTGTACGAATATCGTTTCACGCTGAAGTTGGCGTACGCCTTTTATCTCGTCGCGGGTCTCCTTTCCTTTTCGGTGTACAGCTACGCGTTGGCTCTCTTGAGCGAACGGCCTTCGTCCTGGGTCGAGCGCATGGGAAATTACGCCTACGGCGTTGCGGTGATGGTGCCGCCGCTGTTTGGCGGTTTGTATTTGGCGAGCGTCCTCGCCGAATGGGTCGGCGAGTCGTCGCTCGCCTGGGCGGCGCCGGCAGTGGCGCTCAGCCTGGCAATTCTCTGGCTCGTGGTCTGGCAGGCAGTTGCCATTTTTCTCCGCGGCCGGCTCAGCGACCAGGATCGCGTATCTAAAATGGAGCAAATGGAACAACAGGAACAGGCCGCGCTCAATCGGGCGAAGGAGCTATTCGACGGCGACCATTGGGATGTAGCGGTAATCGAAGCGTGGAAAGCGATTGAAGCCCGGCTGCGTCGCGTTCTGTTGAAGCGTCGTATTCGCGCCAAGAATGACGGCGCGCACGCGATGATCGACGCCGCCGTTCGCGCCGGCCTGGTGCCCAAGACCTCACAAACGCTGCTGGAAGAGCTACGGCAGCAATGGAACACGGCGGTGAGCACGGAGCCGATCAGCAAGGAATCGGCCGCCGCCGCCCTGTCGGCGGCTCGGCATATTCTGGCGACGATTTCCACCGACGATCCGATCAAAGCGGCAAAACGCGCGGTCTAAATTGCGACTCGCCATTTGCGCGGCGAGCCTGTACCAAGGAGGGTATGATCATCCGCACCATCGCTTTCGATTTCGGCAATGTAATCGGGTTTTTCGAGTCGCGCCGCATTACCGCCCGCCTAGCGCCGCATGTCGATATGCCCGCGGCGGAACTGCACAAGTATCTGGTCGGAGGCGACTTGGAAGTTGCGTTCGAAGCCGGCCGCATCACCGCCGCCGAATTCGTGCGCCGCGCGCGCGAGCGCTGCGGCTTTCGTTGCTCCGATGACGACTTCATCGCCGCCTGGAATGACATCTTTTCGCCGAATGACGAGCTCATCGCCCTGTTGCCGCGTTTGAAGCCGCGCTATCGGCTTTTGCTGGGAAGCAATACGAACGAGCTGCATTTTGGGCACTACCGCCGGCAGTTTGCGGAAGCGTTGCAGCACATGGACGCGCTCGTCGCGTCGCACGAGGTAGGCGCGCGCAAGCCGGCGGCGGCGTTCTTTGAGCATTGCCAGCGCCTGGCCGCGGCGCCGCCTGAAGAATGTCTTTTCATCGATGACCTGCCGGCCAACATTGCCGGCGCGGCGGCGCTTGGCTGGAACGGCATCGTTTACCGCGGCGTGGATGATTTGAAGCGAGAACTGACCCGCCACGGCGTCGCTTTGAACGGAGCGGGAGGTGCATAATGGACGACCGATTCACGCAGGCCGACCCGGAGGTGTGGCAGGCGATCGCGAACGAGCGCCGTCGCCAGCAGGACGGGTTGGAGATGATCGCTTCCGAGAATTACACCAGCCCCGCCGTGCTCGCGGCGCAGGGATCCGTGCTCACGAACAAATATGCGGAAGGCTACCCCGGCCGGCGTTACTACGGCGGTTGCGAATTCGTCGATGTCGTCGAGCGGCTCGCCATTGAGCGCGTGTTGCAATTGTTCGGAGCGGAGAAAGCCAACGTCCAGCCGCACTCCGGCGCTCAGGCGAACATGGCGGTGTACTTCGCTTGCTTGGAGCCCGGCGACACCATTCTCGCGATGGACCTGGCGCACGGCGGCCACCTGACGCACGGCATGCGGCTGAATTTCTCGGGTAAGCTGTACCGCATCGTCAGCTACGGCGTTCGCCGCGATACCGAGCAGATCGACTTCGATCAGGTCGCGAAACTCGCTCAGGAGCACAAGCCAAAACTGGTCGTCGCTGGGGCCAGTGCGTATTCGCGCGAGATCGATTTCGTGAAGTTCGCCGAAATCTGCAAAGCGAACGGCGCGCTGTTCATGGTGGACATGGCCCACATCGCCGGGCTCGTCGCCGGCGAGCAGCACGCCAGCCCGGTGCCGTGGGCGGACTTCGTCACGTCAACAACCCACAAAACGCTGCGCGGGCCGCGCGCCGGGTTCGTGCTGTGCAAGAACGACTGGGCACAAAAAATCAATCAAGCGGTGTTCCCCGGTCTGCAAGGCGGCCCGCTCATGCACGTCATCGCCGCCAAAGCAATCGGCTTCGGCGAAGCGCTGCGGCCGGAGTTCAAGGGGTACGCGGCGCAAATCGTGGCGAACGCCAAAACCCTCGCGTTCGAGCTGCAAAAGCACGGCCTCCGCTTGGTGTCGGGCGGCACCGACAATCATCTTCTGCTCGTCGATGTCGCCGCACGCGGCTTGACCGGCAAAATTGCGGAGAAAGCGCTCGACCAGGCCGGGATCACCGTGAATAAAAACATGATCCCCTTCGATACGCGGCCGCCGCTCGATCCGTCGGGCATCCGCATCGGCACGCCGGCGTTGACGACGCGCGGCATGAAGGAAACGGAGATGCGGACCATCGCGGCGTGGATCGGAAATGTACTCGGCCATGCGGATGATGCCGCGGTTCTTGAACGAGTGCGCGGCGACGTTCGGCAGCTCTGTCAACAATACCCGGCGCCGGCGAATTAGCACCAGCCGCTTGGCAGTACTCGTTTCTTTGCACAAAGAAATGTTTCTTTGCAAGGCCGATGCAAAGAAAAGTGAGAGCGCAACTCGTTACGTCATCGTGCGCTGCGTCACAAGGAGGCGGTTCTTTGCATTCTTTGCACGTACACGCATTTCCCTCTCAAATGCAAAGAAACCGCCAAACTGCCCGCCGCGTTCCGCAATAGACGGAGTGCTTATACGGAAGCTTGCTTGAAAAACTCGTCGGATGCGAGCAAAGCGGCGATCAAGTCTTCTGGTCGAGCGCCGGTCTCCAAGGCGTTCGTAAAGAACGACAGCCCGCCCGAATCGGCCGGCCGCTGCAGCCAGTCTTGGTAGTAGCCGGCCACGAGGTTTCCCAATCCGGCCTGGCTGGTCAGCACGACGCCCGCGACGTTCGCTTGGGGCACGCCCAGCATCAGTTTGCTCGTCCAAAACGCCAAGCCGCTCGCGTCGGCGTCGTGGCCTGTAACGTCCTGATACAGCGCGTGAACGAAGCCGACATCGTCGCCGCCGGCGTGCTGGAAGAACTCGGGCGAACTCAGCACGATCTCTTCGGCTCCCAAAAGTGAACCACCGTGATTCAGGAACTGAAGAAACCCTCCAAAGCCGACGGCATCCGGTGCGCGACCGAGTAGGTTCTGATAGAGGTTGCTTATTTCCTTCGTTCGGTATTCTGGGCTGGTTTCCATGCCTGCGACAATCTGGTTTCGCTGCGTTCCCCCGTCGAGGAGCGTAACCCAAAAGCCCAACCCCGGTGCGTCCGGAGCACGGCCGAGCAGGTTCTGGTAAAGCTGCGTTGCGTAGTCTTGGTTTGGCCCCGGCACGACTTCAGCCGTCGTTTGGAAGGATGAACGGACTCCGTCTGTGCGCGTGAGCGTTACCGTGACCGGGTAGAGGCCGCTGAGGTGGTACTCGGTACGTGAGGAAACCAAGTAGCTTCCAGTTCCCGTAGGTATCAATGACGCCGGCGCTGTAGTTCCGTTGCCCCAATCGACGACCGCGTTGCCGTCTTGCGGAGCGCCCACCTGGAGCGTCCCGACGTTTGCCATAGTAGACGCCCCCTGCACGGCTTGGACCCTTTCAGGGCCAGGGCTTCCAAGGTCAGTGTTCGCCGGTAACATCTCAATAACCCAAGCGTGGGCGATGTGGCCCCGTGGTGCGGCGCGTACCGTCACCGGGCGCGGCGAAGCAGAGGTCGTTCTTTGAGATGCGCCGTGCCGTCCCAGTTGCTCAGGCCGGCACGGCCTCGG
>JBGQKZ010000190.1:0-6696 GCA_041499805.1 Gemmataceae bacterium | reverse complement strand
CACGGCTGTGCCGCCCTGAAGCGTGGAATAGCCGGAGAAGGTCAGCACGTTGGCCGTGTTGTCCTGGTAGGTCGCCGTCGCGCCGAGCGTCCAGGTGCTCGCGACATTCTCGCCGGTCAGCGTGCCGCTGCCGTTGAGGGTATCGATGCCGCTGAAGCCGCCCCCAATGTTGGCGTTCGTTCCCGAATAACCGTTGGCCGTCGAGGTCGTCAACGTCACGTCGCCGCCCACGTTGAGCGTGTCGCTGCCGGCTGCGCCGGTGATAGCGCCGGCGACCGATCCGCCGGCGGTGAAGGTAAAGACGTCGTCACCCGTCCCGCCGGTCAGATTTTCGACGTTGCTGAACGTGCCACTCAAGATTGTGCTGATCGTGCCGCCGTTGACCGCATTGACCGTGTACCTCCGGCCCACGTTGTCGCCGGTGATCGTGTCGTTGCCGGCGCCGCCGTCGATGTTGCCGTTGAGGATCGCCACGGTCGCCGTGCTGAAGTTAAAGGCGTCGTCGCCGCCGTTGCCTTGCAGATTGACCCGCGCCGTCTGGTTGATGTTGAAGGTGTCGGCGAGCGTATTCGAGCCGGATACCGTTACGTTTGCGTACGAACCGCCGGTGGCGCGGTACGTGATCGTGGATGCATTCGTCGGGCCGGCGAGGCCGGTGATCGTGGTGGTGTTGATGCCGATGTTGCTGTTCGGCGTCGTCGTCTCGCCGAAGTCGCTGATGAACAGTTGGTTTCCCGCGCCGGCGCCTGCGTCGATGGTGAGCGCGGCGCCGATGCCGTTGAGGTTGCCCTGGTTCGTCGGAGCATCGGACGACACGTTGATCGTATCGTCGCCGGCGTTGCCGTTGATGGTCGCGGCGAAGGCGCCGGTGCCCTGGACGTTGAGCACGTCGCTGCCGCCCTCACCGTCCACCTGGAAGGGGCTGCTCGTACCGGCGACGGTGATGGTGTCGGTCGCTGTGGGGCTGTTGGAACCGAGGTAGTGTACCAGGTTGAACGAGCCGGCCGCGCCCGCATTGGCCGCGTCGTTGTAAGTGACCAAGCCGCCGACGCCGAAGGCATCGCCGGTGATCGAGTTAGCGCTCACGGTCATGGAGTTCGCCGCGGCGCCGCCGAAATTGCTGACGTTGAGCGTGTCCGCGCCGGCGTCGGCATTCACTGTCAGGCCAGCCTTGATGCCGAGCAGGTTGCCCGTATTGCTGCTCGCGTTAGAGCTGACGTTGATGGTGTCGTTGCCGGCGCCGCCGTTGACCACCGTGGGGTCGAGGATTGATCGGATGTTGACTGTGTCGTTCAGGTCGTCCGTGTTTAAGGCGATCGAGGAGAAAGTGTTCGTGATGCGGCTGACAGTAACGGTATTGCCGCCGCTGCCCGTGCCCGTCACCCCGGACAACGTGATGGTATCGCCGGTGTCATTGAACGTGTACGTGCTGCCCGAAACCGAAACCGTGAGGACGTTGGTTTTGCCGGCGATCGCGCTGAAAGTTAACACACCGCCGGAGATGGACAACGTGGAAGCGGGCGTCAAACGTGTTTCCAATTGCTCGATGGCAGGCCGGCGGGAGTGCCGCGGCCGTTGCGGGTGTTTCGTCGCCCGCCGGGAACCACGACCATCCTGGAAGAGCCGCTGGAGACCGTTTAGCCACATACCCATAGAAGTAAACCTTTCGAGAAGGAGAGACGACGCCGCACAGACCCGGGAATTCAAAACGGTTCCCGCGCGGCCAAATAAATACTTTCCAGGCCGCCACTTGGCACGAGGGCGTCGCCGCCCAGCCTGATATGTTGGTCAAATCCTTGAGCACGACGACACTTCCGGGGTGCATCGCCGTGTCTGTCTGCGTTGACAGGATTTCCGTTCCTAGAGAAGGACGAGGGAGCCGGAACCGTCGCTGAAACGGTTAGACTTCCCGTGTCCCGTCTGCTGCGCTGGGGTTCGTGGGGCTTCCGGCCGGCCGAACCTGCGAGACCCGCCTGCGCCGCGACCAGATAAGAGGGTCCGCGGCCAACAAGCGACGGCCGAACCTAGAGATCGACGTTCCGACAATTCGGAACTGGCAGCTCGCTAATCCTATTAGGTGCCCTTCTCTTCGGCAACTCCCATACCAGCCCCACAATCGCTTTTTACGGCACTGTCGATAAACCCCGTTGCCTCGACAACTTCGGTACGTTCGGTTTTTCTTGGGGCGGACGAGGCGGTTATCGCCCAAGTTTCCGAACCAATACAGTTGGGATTTACACCTGTTAACCTTTGGAAGCACTCAGCGCTTTTTCGGGTGTCCTCAAAGAGCGGTTCTTCACCAACGCGCGCGGAAGATGCTACACTGCGGAAATGTGAAATGTGGGGAAGAAACGCGAAGGATTCTGGAACCTTTTTCCGGCTTGGGCGTCCGCGGGCTGTCGCGGGGTCGGAACGATCGCCAAACCGATTAGCCAAGCCGTTTCAGGTCCGCTTCGACCATGAGGCGGACAAGAGCGGGAAAGTCGACGGTTGGCTGCCAACCGAGGACGCGCCGCGCCTTACTCGGATCGCCGACGAGCAGATCCACCTCCGCCGGGCGGCGTAACGACGCATCCTCGATCACGTACGGCCGCCAATCAAGGTCCACGCAGCGGAACGCCGCTTCGACCAGTTCACGCACGGAGTGCGTTTGCCCCGTGGCGATCACGTAATCGTCCGCGGTCGGCTGTTGCAGCATCAGCCACATGGCCCGCACGTAGTCGCCGGCGTAGCCCCAATCGCGTTTGGCGTCGAGATTGCCCAGGCGCAACTCTTTGGCCCGTCCAAGCTTAATGCGGACCGCGGCGTCCGTCACTTTACGGGTCACGAATTCGCGGCCGCGTCGCGGCCCTTCATGATTGAAGAGAATGCCGGAGCAGCAATACATGCCGTAACTTTCACGGTAGTTCACCGTGATGAAATGGCCGTACACCTTCGCGACGCCGTAGGGCGAACGGGGATAAAACGGCGTCTGTTCGTTCTGCGGCGTCTCGCGGACCTTGCCGAACATCTCGCTGCTTGATGCCTGATAAAAGCGCATCGACTCCCGGCCGAGCAAGCGGATCGCCTCCAACATGCGCGTGACGCCGAGCGCGGTGAACTCGCCGGTGAGCACCGGCTGCTGCCAGCTCGTCGGCACGAAGCTCTGGGCGGCGAGATTGTAAACCTCGTCCGGACGGGTTTCCTTCAGCACGTCGATGATGGAAAGCTGGTCGAGCAGATCGGCCTGGTGCAGCCGTATGCGGCCTTCGAGGTGGGCGATGCGCTCGAAGTTCTCGGTGCTGGAACGGCGGACGACGCCGTGAACCTCGTAACCCTGTTCCAGCAGCCAATCGGCCAGATGGCTGCCGTCCTGCCCCGTCACGCCGGTGATGAGCGCACGCTTCATACGACCACGTTTTCCTGCGATTTCTGCGCCGGCAGGTCATGCCGCATCTCGTCGCGGCTCACGCCCAGTGTGTCGAGAATAGGCAGATAAACATCCCGGTAGTAGAGTTCTTCGTTGAAAATCTCAAGAGCCTTCACCTGCGCGACGCGCTGCCGGCTGTCGCTAAGCAAGTCGTGAATGGCCGGCATCGCGAAGTTGTTCATCACACGTCGCATTTGTTCCAGCGTCGCCGCCCGGTCGAATTTCAAGTACAGCTCCACGCAATCCTTGAAGAAGGTGAAATGAGCTTTTTCATCCACGGCGACGAGCGTCAGCAGCTTCTCCAAGGCCGAATCGCCGCCACGCTCCTCCGCCCGCCGCCGCAGGTTGCGATAGTTCAGCCACGTCGCCAGCTCCTGCGTCATCGCGTAGACGAGCAAGCCCAGATGGTTGTCGTGCGGCAGCTTCCATTGACCTTGGGACACGCTTTCTTCAAGGTCGGCCATCTGCGCGTCGGTCCGCTGGCCCGAGCGGAGCAGCCAATCGCTCAGGGCCAAGGAGTGCTTCGATTCCTCATAGCCCCAGTTCGCGTAGAACCACGCGCGGCCGCGGCTGAAGCGAACCACGGGGAGAATTTTGCACATGTAGTCGGGCAGATACAGCTCCACGGCGCAAAACGATTCGACGACGTCGGTCACGGACGGGTGGAGATGGCGATTGCAGCCTTCCCACGGAATATCGTCGCGGACCGACCAGCGCCGGCGCTTCTCCGCCTGGTCGAAGAAATCGCGGTACAGCCGCCAAAAACTCCGTTCGAGTTCGGGAATGCCGGAAAGGAGTGCATCCGCCACAGCCGTGTACCTCGCGCAGGAAGCCGTTTCAGTCGCCGTGTTTCTGACGCAGGCGTGCGCTCAAGCGCAACATCAGTTGTACCCGCTCAAACTCGTCGAGCCAATCTTGTAACGTGGCCGCCAGTTCATCCGCCGCCGGCGACACAAGTCCCGTGGGGCAAGAAGGGCCGATTTGCTTCGCCGCCAAGGCGCGATAGCGGCTCAACGTGCGATCCCCGAAGACCGAGCACAGTTCAAAATCCTCGGCGAGAAACAGGACCACGGGCACGCGGTCGCCGCCGTTGATGCGCAGCTGCGCGCTGAGGGACCGGTGTTGATCGCGGTCCACGAGACGCAGATCGACCCGGCTCGGATTCGCCTCGGCGATCCGCTGCAACAACGGACACTGCTGCACACAATCGCCGCACCAAATGCCGCTGACGACAAGCACCTTCATCTCGCGCACGAAGCCGATGAGAAGCTGCACTTGCTCGGGCGTCAAGTGCGTCGCGGCATAGACCTGTTGCCAACGCCGCTGCTGGTCCTCCGTGCCGGTTTGAAGATAGCGATCGTAGGGCAAGGCGGCAGCGAACTCCTGCGCCAGAAAAGCCGCATCCATCGGACGCCCTCCCTATCCCCTTCGTTGCCCGATCATTGTAGGAAGCGCATCCGCCTTTGCTCCTTGACCGCGCCTTTCTTGCGGTTATGCTGGCCGCTGCTTCAAAGCTGTGGGGCACGTTGGCAACGTGCCGGAGTTTCGGACACGTCGCCGACGTGCCCCACGCTTTACGCGGAGGTCGGTCGCTTGGGCGAACGGAAACCAGACGGCTTGCAACGTCACTTCGGCTTGCTGCAAGCTACCGCGCTCAACATCACGATGATTGTCGGCGCCGGCGTGTTTGGCGTCATTCCGGCCATGCTCGGCAAACTTGACGGCGGCTACGCGCTGCTTGCTTGGATCGCGGTCGGAGCGCTGATCCTGCTTGACGGCATGACGTGGAGCGAACTCGGCGCTTCGATTCCCGGTTCGGGCGGTTCGTATCTCTATTTGCTGGAAGGTTACGGCCGCGCGCGCTGGGGCCGATTGATGGCCTTTCTGTTTATCTGGCAGTTCCTCATCAGCGGACCACTGGAAATCGCATCAGGGTTGATCCTGATGGGGAAATTCTCGTACGCGCTTCACCCCGCGCTGCAAAGGTTCAACGGGAACTGGTCGTATCTTCTCAAGTTTGCAAGCTGGGAGGAAGGAAAGGAACTCATCGTCGGCGTCGGTCCGGTGCAAATCGGCGCGGCCTTGCTGGGCGTGCTGATGATCCTCCTTCTCTACCGCCGCATCACGACGCTTGGGAAACTCACGGTTACGTTCTGGGCCGGCGTGCTCCTCGCGATCGCGTGGATTCTTGTGGAAGGCGCTCTCCGTTTCAACGCGGAGCGGGCTTTCGACTTCTCCACACTCCAGGCGCCGCTCTCTTCGGTGAAAGGCCTGGAGAATCTGGGCGCGGCGATGATCCTTGCTCTCTATTCCTACTTGGGCTACTACCACATTTGTTACATCGGCGATGAGGTGCGCGATCCCGGCCGCACGATTCCGCGGGCGATCTTCCTGAGCGCCGTCGCGGTGTGCCTGCTTTTCGTGGGCGTGCATCTCGCGCTGCTGGGAACCCTTCCGTGGCGGGAAGTCAAAGAGATGGATAGCCCGGCCGCGGAGTTCATGCGCAGAATTCACGGCGATTGGGCCGCGACGCTGATTACGCTTCTGATTATTTGGAGTTGCTTCGGTTCGGCGTTCGCCGGCCTTCTGGGTTACTCGCGCATTCCGTACGGGGCGGCGCGGTATGGCCATTTCTTTGCCGCCTTGGGGGCGGTCCACCCGGTTCATCGCATTCCGCACATCGCGCTTTTTCTGGTTGGCGGCTTGACGCTGTTTTGGAGCTTTTTCGACCTGGAGAGCGTCATCAATGCGTTGATCGTGACGCGCATCCTCGAACAGTTCATCGGCCAGATCGGCGCCGTGATGCTGCTGCGCCGCAATCAGCCCGATCGGCCGCGGCCTTATCGCATTTGGCTGTATCCCTTGCCGTGCGGCCTCGCCTTGTGCGGTTGGCTGTTTGTCTACGTCGCCGCGGGCTGGCAATATGTCGTGCTCGGCTTGGCCACGCTCGGCGCTGGCCTCATTGCGTTTTTCATTTGGGCTCGCTGGAAACGCGATTGGCCATTCGGCGCGGCAGCGACACAATGACGGCGGCTCGCGACTAGCGCTGTATAACCGCGTTATACCGTAATCCAGCCGTGTCCCCGAGGGCAATTTGAGACATTAGCGAATTACGTCATCCGGTGTTTTTTCTTGAGGAGTCGATTTCGTAACATCTCAATAACCCAAGCGTGGGCGATGTGGCCCCGTGGTGCGGCGCGTACCGTCACCGGGCGCGGCGAAGCAGAGGTCGTTCTTTGAGATGCGCCGTGCCGTCCCAGTTGCTCAGGCCGGCACGGCCTCGGCTT
>JBGQKZ010000189.1:0-6804 GCA_041499805.1 Gemmataceae bacterium | reverse complement strand
GTGTGCTTGCTGCCGTATTGATACCAGCCGCTCGGAGCGGAAACCGTGCCGTCGGGCATGCCCCAGGCGGTGGCCATCTGGCTGGCGCCCATCCAGGCCAGCGAGAAGTCACGCGGGCCGGGACTCGAACCGCCCATCGCCTCGCCGAAGAACAGCGTGTTCGACGAGCCGTCGCCGGCGCTGGTCAGCTTGGTAATGCTGTTGGACGAACGCACGTCAAAGATGCCTGCCCAATATTGGTAGAACGGGTCGTAGCCGGCGGGCAGCGCGCCGATGCAGCCGTAGCACGCGGCGTAGTCGGTGCGGCCGAACAGCTGGCCGGTCGGGTTCGGATAGTAGCCGCCCGTGAGCGTATCGCCCCAGCAGTGCATCGTGATGAACGTACCGACCCTCGAAATGTAGGGATCGTCCATCGAGCAGACATAGGACTTGATGCGAATCTGCGAGGCCTGGAACGTTGGTCCCCAAGCCCACCAGCCGTTCGTGTACGTGCCTGTCAGCGGCACGTTGTCCACGCTCAGGTTCGGGTAGACGAGCTTGATCTGCTGCATGAGCACGTCTTGTTCGACGAACGGCAGCAAGTAGGTCAGCGTGCCCAGGTGCGGAGCCGCGAACGTGAAGCCACGGGTCACCGGCGGGCCGAGAAGGGCCGGCGGCAGAGTGTTGAAATTGCTCTGATAGTTGTGTGAGGCGAGGACAATCTGTTTGAGATTGTTCTGGCATTGGGCGCGGGCGGCCGCCTCACGCACCTTCTGAACAGCTGGGACGAGCAGGCCGATGAGGATCGCGATGATCGCGATCACCACTAGCAACTCGATCAAGGTAAACCCCCGACGCTTCGATCGCAGGCCAAGCATGTGGACCTCCCCCGCATTTAGAAAAGAGAGAACGGCGAACACCGACCACGCCGTCACATTGGGCTCCGTACTGTAAGACCGCCGCTCGCTGCCGTTCGCTCTGCTCCGAACTCAGCACCGCTTTCAGTCCGCGACCAACCCTTGCCGGCAAGTAAATCCTGCGAGTCCGTGCCGCACCGAAAGGGCCGTTGGCTCATTTATTTCTAATAGTTAACTCATTAAATCCAAGGTCTGTCTGTGAGATTCCTCACACTTCTCTAATCTGTCGTTCATTTTATTCCAACGATTGAATAGCCGGCGCTGCGTTGCAAGCGGCGCCTTCGGACATGGCTTTAGAAGCCATTTTCACGGTAGAAAACGGGGATAGGCTGGACTTGGACTCATTGGTCGCCCCGCGCCAAGGGCGCGTGGCATCTATACATTAGTTACTTAGTTAAAAAATTAAAGTCTCTCACCGTGCGACGAACCGCGATGAACTCGACTTGGCGGTGAATCCTGACCTCTTTACGGCGGCTCTCAAGCAATGCACGCTCGAATGCAAACGACGCCCAAAAACCACTGCCGCGTCGGTTTCTCGTTGCAACGCGATTTCCGTGTTGCTAATCTTGCTGGCTCATTAACCGTTTTGCGTTTTGTGTGCGCGGAACGAGCCGCGGGGAGACCGTCGTCGGGGCAGGGGGCCCCACGATGGGCGGCGCCAATTTTGATCCACGTCCCAATGAGACCGCCTTCCCATGCCGGAACCGCGTTCGGGTCTCCCCTCCACGCCGGAAGAATTTGACGGCTCATTGCTCCAGTCGATCGCGCTGCTTCTCCAGCGCCGGTATCGACGCGATCAGCCGGATACGCTGCTCAGTCTTCAGCTGGAGCGCTTCTTCGCAGTCTACACCGAGTTGCTGCGCAAATTCGCCTTTCAGCGCGGCGTGCGCAAACAGGACGTGGACGATCTCGTGCAAAACGTGTGGGCCCGCTTTGTCGCTCATCCACCGCGCGGCTTCGCGGATGGTCACGGCGCTGCGGTTCGTTCGTGGATGTTCCTTACCGTCCGCAGCCTGCTCATTGACGAGCTGCGCCGCAAGAAACGGCATCCCGTTCAGGAACTCGCCGACGTGCAAAACACGAGGTGCGAGCCCGCGACCGACCATTTTCTTCGTGAGCTGGAACGGGCCTGGGAATGCGAGCTCGTGCGCATCGTGGTAGCGCACTTGCAGGCCGAGGTGGAGGAAGTCAACGCCCAAATCTTACAGTTGTACTTTCTGGATGAGCGCTCGGTCGAAGAGGTCGCCGAGCGCTTGCACCTGACGCCCGAACAGATCAAACACCGGGCGTCGCGTCTCCGCAAACGGCTCGAAGGCCGGCTCGCGTTCTATCGCGGCGAGCCGCTCCAGCCGGCGAGTGCAACCGCCGACCCGCCGAACGCCGTGCGTCCGGGTGTTGCCGCGCCGCCTCCTCTCGCCGAGCTTGCTCGTTGACACGCGCTATTGCAGCTGCCCTTCCCAAAATTGTCCCATTATCCCCTTTGCCGACCTGCGGCGCCGGGATAATTTTTGCCGCAAGCTGTACGACGGGCATCTGTCCGCAACCCGTCCCTGTTCGTCGCTTCGGCAATTCGATTTTCGAATACATCACTTGGATGATTTGATGGAAACCACGTTCGAAACACGCATCGCGTTTCCTTCTTGCTGCGGTACACGCTCTTCGATGAAGGCAGTCAGTCCGGCGCCCCGCTTATAGAGGTTTCCCAATACATCGATGTCCAGCGTGCCGCGCTCGTGCAACTCCGATCCCGGGAAAGAGCGTTGCGCGATTTTCCTTCCTTCCTGCTCGATGACGAAAACGTACTCGCGCTCGGACGCCGGCGTCGTTTGGCAGCGGTAATCTGCTTGGATGTGGATCGCGATGCCCAGGGCGGAAGTGACGCGCGCGTTCGACAACGTTACCGGCCCCTCGGGGGTGTGCAGTTTCCAATACAGCCCAACAGCGCCCGCGCAAAGCAAAAGACCGAGAAAGCCGGCAACAACGATGCCCACGAGCAGTCCCCGACCGGCGCCCGCGGGAGGACGCACGTTCACACGCGGCGACGCTCGCGCCGGCCTTGCCGTCTGCTCGACAGGCAGCACGTCGAGGATCTCGCCGGACGAAACCGAGGCACGACCCGCGTCGTTGTGTTCTTCGCGGCATGCCCTGGCGAACGCCTCCGCCACGCCCGCCAGCGTCAAACGGCTCCACGTCGCGCTCGTGAGTCGCACGTCTGTGTAAAACGCGACGATGCGAACAACGATCAGAGCGCCGAACACCGCCAGCATCGACAGAATCAACGCACCGCGATAAGGCTTCACCCAGGCCACCCAATCCGGCCCGCCGTCCTTGGCGTCAACCAGGCTCAGCAGGATCGCGAGTGCGACCAACGGCAAGACCAGCGCAAGTTGGGCCAGCCTGCGCTTGCGTGTATGCGCGCGATGCCTGTCACAGACCGGCAAGCGGGCTCGCGGAATGCCCCCGCCTGCCGTGATCGTGAACGGCGTTCGGCCGGAAAAAACCCGTCGTTGCAAGGAGATCGCCGGTGCTCCGCAGTAGACGCACACGTCGGGCAAGTCGCCGTTCTTCGCCGCCTCGCGGTCAAGTTGCACGGAAGGCATGATGTCGGTCTCGGAGCGGTCGCCAATTGGCGACTGTCAAACTGCAACGGTGGCGTTTCACCTCCGTCTTCGTATTGCTTTTGCTTCCATTTGAAATCTGCATCTATCTCGAGCGTGACCGGCTGCTGAGCAATCGCCGGACGGTTGGGCGATTCTTCCTTTCCGTCGGCCAGGATTAGCATCGGCCGACTGGGGGATGGACTTGCTTAGAAGGCTGCGAAGGCGCGCTGGAAAGACGCGGCGCACATGGCGAAGGAGAAAGACCTTGACGCCTTGCGCTACCCGGCAGGACTTCAAAGACTCAGGCGCCACCGAAGTAGCGAACTATCACCCGTTCGGGTTATCGAGCAGTTCTTGTAACCGCTCGCCGAGGGGCGCCGGAAATCGCGCGGGCCAGGTCGCGTCGATTTGGCCGACGCCGATGAGGTCGCGTAGGTGAGTGCGGTCCTTATCGCGCCAGGCGATCAGCTTCATCCGCACGACCGCAGCGAGCGACACCACCTGGAACTCCGCGGCCCTTTCTGACTCGGCGACGTCCGGAGATGAGTAGTCGTCGCCTGCCTTTACCGGTTCGCCGGCAAACAAGAGATGCACGCCGGCACTCGGACGGCCTTGCGGCCCATCGAGGAACAAGTCGCCGTCCCCGACGTGCTGATAAACAAAGCCGGCGGCTTCGAGAGCGGCTTTAGTGGCCTGAAAGTCAGCCCGCCGGATGAGAAGATCGACATCCTTGGTGTTTCGAACGGCATCCTCGTCCACGCGCGCCACCCACTCGGCAACGGCGTTGCCGCCGACGACCGCGTAGGGCACGCCCGCAGCGTCAAGCGCTCGGGTTGCCCTGCGCAGCCGCTCCTTAACCTTTTCCGCTGCCTTGAGCGCCCTTTCCCAACCGATGGGTTCGGCGGTTGTCTCAGCCATGACGAACGCTCGCTTGGACTGCCCCTACGGTAGCCAAGAGCACGAGGCGTTGCGACCCGCGATCACATGGACCCCGCCAGCAGCGACGGGCACGCGGCGCGGGCCGCCGAGGTTGACGCGTTGCGTGACCGGGCGGGTCTCAAGAAGCTGCTTGAATCGCTATCGAAGCCGGAGTGACAGAAGTACGTTCGCAAATGTCGAACGCAGGGCTTGACCTGTTCGCGAATATCGAACATTTTGGTTAGGAGCTCGTTGCGGAGGCTCCGCATGTGGGTGGTGTCGCTGAAGCGCTTGCGCGAGTTTTGGGGCACTCATCCGCTCGCCGAAGTGCCGCTGCGGGGCTGGTTCACCCAAACGTCGGCCGCCGAGTGGCGGAACATCGGCGACCTCCGGGGCACATTCCCGTCAGCCGACGCGGTGGGAAATTGCACCGTCTTGAATATTGGCGGCAACAAGTACCGTCTGATCGCCCGCTTATTCTACACCAGCCACAAAGTGCATGTCCTGCGGGTGATGACGCACGCCGAGTACGACCGCGAAGACTGGCCCGCGCAATACGGATGCTACCAGCCACTGCCCAAACGGACCCGACCCGTCCGGCCGAAGTCCCCCAGGAAGAAACGACCCTCAAGACGGACGTCGAAATCATGAGCCGAGTAAGAACCGCGGGCCGGTCGAGCGCCCCCCCCGACAGCTACTTGGCGTTCGTGAAGCGGCACCCACTCGCAAGCATCCGGAGTGAAAGCGAGCTGGAAGCAGCCCAGGCGGTCGTTGATGCTCTGTTACGCGAGGACCTGGACGACGGCGGACTGACCTACCTAGATGCACTGTCCGATCTGATGATCGTGTACGAAGGGGAACACCACGCGGTGCCCCCACTGCCGCCTAGCGAGCTGCTGGCTCACATGTTGGAGGAGCGGAGCATGTCGCAAGCGGACCTGGCGCGGACGACGGGCCTCGCGAAGGCCACCGTGAGCGATCTGGTGACCGGCAAGCGCCCTTTCACGGTCCAGCAGATGCACGTCGTGGCCAACGTCTTTGGGCTGCCGGGGATCGTGTTCATGCCGAAAAACACGAACGCGTGAGACGCAGTAAAGCGGACCCGGATCATTTCGAGGCGCCCTCGAAATGATCCGGATCCCAAACTGTTTCGGAAACGCGAAACGACGCCGATCAGCTTCCTCCTTCGCGCCGCAGCACCGCAAGCCGTGCGTTCGCTTCTTCTTGAAGCGGACTACTTGCGTCCGCCACGTCATGTACCTCTTGCCAGAGGGCAACGGCGATGCGAAGGAGATTGATGCGCGGCGCCGGGTAGCCAGGCGGCGGCGGGGCGTTCACGATGCCGTCGAAGGTCCGCGCCTGAAGGCGGCGAAAACGCAGGCGTTCCAAACGGTAGATGTCTTTCGATGACACGGGGGACGAGGCATCGAATTCAGCCAACATTTTGCGGCCGGCCTCCGCGGCGGGCAAACCGTTCTAGCGTTCGGCCACGGCGTGTAGCAGGTAGACGCCGGCATTCGGGCCGTCGGGCAACGCCAGGCGCTTGGCCGGCTTCCCGCAACACCGCCGTGAGAAGAAAAGGGGACGCGGATCATTTCCGGTCGTCTAGTCAACGAAATGATCCCCGTCCCCTTTTCTTTCCCCGAAAAAACGCCCGACGTTGTCGGCGCCGGCTGCCAGCAGCTTGTTGTTGGGGTGAAAGGCCAGTCCCTGAACGCGGCCCAATTTCCGGGTGACGAACGGCTTCGCGCCGCCATCGGCAATGTCCCAGAGTTGCAGCGTCTCCCCTTGGAACGCGGCCATGCGCTTGCCGTCGGCGGAAAAGGCGACCCGCTCCACGCGCGTCTTATCTTCGAGTTTGACGGTCGTGATCTCCTTGGGAACCGCTCCGGTCAAGTCCCACAAGCCGATGGTGCCGTTGTCACACGCGGTTGCCAGCTTGCCGTCGGGCGAGAACGCACAACCAAGAATCGAGCCGGCGCCATCCGGGATGACGGCTACGGTCTCCGCCGGCAATTGCGTTCGTTCAATCGGGGTCATTTGGTCGCGATCGAGCCGATCCAATGGCGAAGAACTGGGCGACGCCGGTTTGCCGGCCTCCTGTTCACTCGAATCCGCCAAACACGTAGTGTTCCACGAACTGATGAGGACCGACATCGCAACCGCGAACGCGGTTCCTCCCGTTGATGTACGCATCGGTTTGGTTTCCATTTAGATGATGGACAGCGGGATGGACAGTGAGCGGACAGCGCAACGCCACTAACAAATGCAGGTTTACACACTCTCTAAAAGCCTATCCATTAGGTGTTTAAGGTCGCTTCCCATCTTGAGGATTTTCGGTGCTGCGGGCGGTCGATGCGGCTCTCGTGCCGGCCAGGGACGACGCACTT
>JBGQKZ010000188.1:0-7174 GCA_041499805.1 Gemmataceae bacterium | reverse complement strand
ACCACTCTCACTCTTTCTGAATTCGCAGAATGCGATCGTTGCTGCTGTCGGCGATGTAGATGTCGCCGTTCGGATGGACGTAGACGCCGTGCGGTTGGGCGAGCTCGGCTTGCAACGGCGGACCGCCGAGCCCGGCGTTGCCTTTCTTCCCGGCGCCGGCGATGCGGACGATCTTTTCCGCCGCGGGGAAGTATTTGCGGATCAAGTGGTTCTCCGTGTCGGCGATCAGCACGTTGCCGTCGCGGTCGATGCAGAGGTGTTTCGGGCCGTTCAGCGTCGCTTGTTTGGCGTCGCCATCGTCGCCGGTCGCGCCCGGTTTGCCGGTGCCGACGACGGTGCGGATGCGGCCCTTGGCATCGACGACGCGGAGAGCGTTCCCAGAACGCTCCAAGATGTAGACGTTGCCCTTGCCATCGACGGCGACCGCCCGCGGATCGAGGAGCGGCGACTGGGCCGCCTCGGCGCCGTCCGCCGGAATGCCTTTCTTGCCGTTGCCCGCGACGGTCGTGACGATGCTTGTCCGAAGATCAATCGCGCGAATACGGCGGTTGTCGAGGTCGGCGACGTACATTTTCTCACGGCGCGGGTCGATCGCGAGACAGTAAATGCCGCCGAACTTCGCGTCCCTGGCCGGACCGCCGTCGCCGTCGAACTCGCGCGCGCCCGTGCCGGCGAACGCATTGATGATGCCGGTCTTCAGGTCGATGCGCCGAATACGGTTGTTCCATGTGTCGGCGACAAAAAGGGATTTGCCGTCGGGCGCCACGGCCAAGTTGTGAGGGCCATTCAACTGGGCCTTCGCCGAGGGACCGCCATCGCCGTCGTTCCCCTTCTGGCCCGTGCCGGCGATGAGGGCGAGCATGCCCCTGGAATCGATCCGGCCGATGCGGTTGCCGGTCATTTCGCAGAAATAGAGATTGCCGGCGCCGTCGGTATCGACGGCGAAGGGAGATTGTATTTTCGCCTGCTTCGCGGGCCCGTCACTGCCGTCGCCGCCCCCGGCGACGAGGACGAGTTTATCCGCGCGAACGCTCGCAACGCTGCCGACTGCAGCGACGCACAGAACGGCGATCCATTGCTTGAAATACATAAACGACCTCGCCGTGGGAGCAAGGGGTTGCGTGTTTGAAGATGCGTCCGTTATAGCCCGCGGCAGGCGGCATTCCCAGAGGCGGAATGGACGGATTGATTGCTTTCGCCTTCCTCCATCCGTCGTGAAATCAAACGAAACCGATGAAACGAACCCGCATAAACGGATTGCACTTCGCGTGGCCCCTTCCGCCGGCAGCCTTGTTCAGGCTCCGGCTGACCGGTAAATTGTAGTTGGAATTCGTGTAGCGAACGCCGGCGCCGCAGAGACTTCTTCCATGACAGCAGACAGTTTTGACAGCGTTCTGCAAGGGCTCACGCAGAACGCGCCGTTCCACGTTTTCACGGTGGAATTGCACGGTGGAAAACGATTCGAGGTGGATCACGCGCGGGCGATCGTCGTCCGCGACGGCGTCGCCCTCTTCCTCGCCCCAGCCGGCGTGCCGATCTGGTTCGACCACGATAGCGTGAATCAAATCATCGCGGCGCCGGCGAACACGCTCGATTGATGTTCAGCTTCGCGGCAGGCGCTTTTGCGGTCGTGCAAGCAGGCCCGTGCAGTTTTCGCGGCGACTCTGATTCGTCGAATCAAGCGTTGGACGGGCCATTCCGCGGCGGCGACGCAGTCGAGTCGAGTGGAATGATCTGCGTAACGTGGAGTAAGTCCACTTTCACCGAGCGCTCGAACAGCGTCTGACCCGGCTGCCCGGTCAGCCCGACGTACGCCGCCCGCCGGCCGACCCAGAGCAAGTCTGGATGACGGATGTCATAAGTGCCGCCGTCGGTCAGCACGATCCTGAACGGCTCGAACGGCTGCTGCCGTAGAGTCTCGCGCAGTTCATCGGGTGACATGTGAAGACCTCGTCACTTAACGATCAAGCCGCACTATATCAGTAATGAGAACCGGCTTCCAGAGCGTGCTTCCGTCGAGCTGATTTGAGCGTCGGTAGCAATCACCGCGTTTTTTTTCACCACCTCGCATATAGACTGTTCCACATGGAATACCTCCGCATCGCCATCCTCGCCTTAATTCAGGGCGCGGCCGAATTGTTGCCGGTGTCGAGCTCCGCTCACGTCATCGTGGCCGAGAAGCTGATGGGGAAGGACCCCTCCTCGCCGGAAATGACCTTTCTTCTCATCATGCTGCACACCGGGACAATGTTCGCGGTGCTGGCCTATTTCTGGCCGCGTTGGAGGCAGTTGCTATGGCCGCCGGTCGGAGATGCAGCAAATGGCCCGGGTCGGTTTTCGTGGCGCTTCATGAGAAACGTCATGGCGGCGTCGGCGTGTACCGGCTTGTTGGGACTCGGCCTGGTGTTGTTCATCGAAAACATTGTGCTGCCCCGGTGGTTCGGCCAGGAAAAGAGCGAAGTCGAGCATCTTTTCAAGAACCTGGGAATCATGGCGGCGGGATTGGCGACGGTCGGCGTGTTCATTCTTGTCGCGGGTTCGCTCAAATGGCGTGAAGATCCGGCGGCGTTCAATGTGCGCTCATCCGCCGTTATTGGAATTGTCCAAGCGCTGTGTCTGCCGGTCCGCGGCTTCTCGCGATCGGGAGCGACGATTTCGACCGGCTTGTGCGCCGGCGTGCCACGACAGCTCGCGGAAGAGTTCAGCTTCGCGCTTGCGGTCGTCATCACGCCGCCGTTGATCGTGCGCGAGCTGCTTCGGCTCGTCAAGGCAAAGGAGTGGGCAGACAGCGCCGGGCTTCTCGACCTTCTGTTGCCGGGGATCGTCGGCATGGCGTTCAGCTTCGTCGCGGGACTTGCGGCTCTGAAGTTTCTCTCCAAGGTTCTCGAACGCGGCGCGTGGAAGTATTTTGGTTATTATTGTCTTCTGGCCGCCGCGGGAGTGCTCGCCGCCTACGTCGCCGGGCTATGAACGTGAACTCTTCCCACACCAAGGAGAAGGAGCCGTGAGCGACGTCACACGGAGAGATGCATTGAAAATGGTTCCCGCGACAGGCCTCGTCGCCATCGTCGGCGGCGAACCCGACGGAAAAGCAGCGGACGACAAGGAAAAGGCGCAGGAAAAGGCGGACCGGGAGCGCGTCATCGCGGCGGGGCTGACGCCCGAGGAGGCCGATTGTTGGGAGGCGACCGCGCAGGCAGCCGGCAAATTCTTCGCGCTGCCGAAATTGCACGTCATGGACGATCACGAAGTGGCTCACGCCATTCATATCATTCAACACAAGCTGCTCGCACGGCCGGCGTATCGAAAGTATTTGGACCTGGCGAAGAAGGCAGACAAGAAGTAACGCGTGTAGATTTACGTTCGTCGCGCGTTCGTAGTGACCGCATTCATGCGGTCCTTCTGGGACCCGATGAATCGGGTCACTACGAACCGAACAGGTTGAGGCGCGAACATGGATCTCTTCACGTTGCCGCAGCTCATCGCAGAGCGCGCGCGGTCGCAGCGACCGTATCTCGAATTTCTCCGCGTGCCGGCGTTGAGCGCGGGTTTGTACGTGTTGCCCGCGGACGGCGTCGACAACCAGCAGCCGCACCATGAAGACGAGGTTTATTACGTCCTTCAAGGGCGAGCCGATATGCGCGTGGGGTCTGAAAACCAGGCGGTCGGCCCTGGAACCGTGATTTTTGTGCGCGCGGGCGTCGAGCATCGCTTTCACGCTATTGCAGAGGAGTTGACGGTTTTGGTATTCTTCGCACCGGCCGAGTCGGCGACAACCGGTTAACAATGAAACAGATTCTGATATGGATTCGTATGGCCGACCGTTGATTCCCATCCGTCCGGATCAAGTCCATGTATACCATCTCAAGCGCAGCGGCGGCCACGGCGTAATTGACTGGGTCCTCGGGCTGCACGACGGGCACAAGATCCATTACAACCAGGTCGCCCGTCTGGAACCGGGCATGATTCGCCCGGCGCAGATTCGGCCGTTTCCCGGCGACATCGACAAGCCGATGCTGGAAGTGGTTTCGTGCGAGGACGTGCCGCTGCGGGTGATGCACATGCTTCAGTCGCCGCGGCGAACGCTGTTCATGCTCCGCGACCCGTACAACCTGTTCGCGAGTCGGTTGAAGATGGTGCGCGATCAAGCGGCGCAGCGACGGGCTGATCTGGCGAAAGCGCTCGCCGTGAAGCCGGCGATGTGGAAGGAGTACGCGCGCGAGTATGTCGAGCCGCGTGTGCTGCCGTATGCGATTCGACTGAGTTTCAACCGTTGGTACGAGGACGTTGACTATCGCAAGGAGATCGCGGAGCGACTGGAGATGCCGTTCACCGACCGCGGGTTCGGTTCGACGGAGGGCTGGGTCTACTCGCGCGGGTCCTCGTTCGGCGAGAAGGATCCACGCGGCCTCGATCTCGGCAACCGGTGGAAAGTGTTCGAGCATGACCCGGAATATCTGGGTTATTTTGACGACGAGATTCGCGAGTTGGCGCGACAGATTTTTGCGATGGCGCCGCCCGTTTGAGGCGCGTGATGCAACGACGAAGCCTTCGCTTGACCACGCTCGACGATTTGGCGTCGGAAGCCAACCGCGTCTGTCAATCCGCAGCCAACGGCAGGGTCCAGTCGTCGGGGAATTGGTCGCCTGCGCAAGTGCTGTGGCACGTGGGCAAGTTGATCGAACTGTCCGTCGACGGCTTCCCATTCTGCTACCGGCGCGGACCGGTGTGGGCGATGCGGCTGCTGCGTTGGATTTCATGGCATGCGTTGATTGCGCTCGCGTTTCGACCTGGTTTCCGCAACCCGCCCTACGCCGCGGTGTTGGAGCCCGATCCCGCCTTGTCGCTCGCCGACGGAGCGGCATTTCTTCGACATCAGCTTGAACGCATTCGACGCGGGGAAAGGATGACGCACGCATGTTCCGTCGATGGCGCCTACACCCACGACGAGTGGGTCTATATTCACTTGCGGCACGCGGAGCTGCACCTTAGTTTCCTCGTTATCGAAAACGAACCCGACTCGGAGAACCGCCATGACCGCCGATGAAGTCGTAAAAGAGCTGAAGTCCAAGGGGAGTGAAGCCATCAAGAAAGTGCTCATGAAGCACGGCGCCAAAGAGCCGTTTTTCGGCGTCAAGGTTGAGGAGCTGAAGAAGATTCAGAAGCGAGTCAAGAAGGACCACGCGCTGGCGCTCGCGCTCTACGACACGGGCATCTCCGACGCGATGTACCTCGCCGGCCTGATCGCCGACGATGCGAAGATGACGAAGAAGGACCTGCAGCGCTGGGTCGAGAAGGCCCATTGGCACATGCTGAGCGGGTACACGGTGCCGTGGGTTGCTGCGGGAAGCCCACACGGCTGGGAACTGGCCTTGGAGTGGATCGAGTCCGAAAAAGAAACCATTGCCACGGCCGGCTGGTCGACATTGGGCGGCCTTGTCGGGATGAAAGAGGATGCGGATCTCGATATCACGAAACTGAAGCGGCTGCTGCAACGCGTGCGCAGGACGATCCATCAGCAGCCAAATCGCGTGCGCTACGCGATGAACGGGTTCGTGATCTCCGTCGGCGGCTCCGTGTCGTCACTAACGGACCTCGCCGTGGAAACCGGCAAAGCAATCGGCAGGGTTTCCGTGGACATGGGCGACACGGCGTGCAAAGTGCCGGACGCCGTGGAGTACATCGAAAAAATCCGGCAGCGCGGATCGATCGGGAAGAAGCGGAAGACTGTGAAATGTTGACCGTGGCCCGCTCGGCAAGCGCTTGTGTCGGCGGACCGCGAACTCGTAGGATGGGATGAGCAAGATTTATTCCTGTCGCCATCGATCGGCGAATGGAGACCGCTTATGGCCGCTACTTCCAACGGTTTGAACGGCAATGGCAAAAGTGCTGCCATGTTGCTTCAAGAATCGTCGTGCCCCGCAATGAAAAAGGTCCAGGTAACGGAAACAGAGAAGAGCGTAACGCTGCGGGGCACGATAACGTTTATCCACACGAAGCAGCTTGCTGCGTCGCTTGTTGAACCGTGCTTAGCGGGCCGTGAGTTTGTCAACGAGATTGCCGTCCTCGGACCGGTGGACCCCGAGGAGATGAGTTGGTGGAAACCGCCAATTCCCCTCGAAGTCCGAGTGTGTGCGTTGAAGGACATTAACGAACAAGAGATCATGGCTGAAATTCGGGAAATGCGGCGGGGCGGCGGCTTCGAACTTCGCGACTTTATTGACGAACTCGAACGGGCCTGCTCCAAGTGACGGTACCATTCGAAAAGCCTGCGCCGTCTACTCGGCACGTGTGCGGCGGGCGATGCTCGACGCAGTTACGCTTGCACCCACAGTCGCCCTCAGCCGCGAGATCGCTGTGTCGATAAAGGAATTCGACAAGCGACTTGGCATGTATCCGCAGTTTGGCGAACCGTTGCATCCGCTGAGCACTCCGGAACTGGTTCTTTGGATCGGCATCGCGTCTCCGTTGACGCTACGATACGTGATTGATGACGTGCATCGCCTTGTCTTCGTCGTGTCACTCCCTCAGCTACTCTCCCGACGCAGTGGGGACTAGAATTTCGCCGTATCAGTACGTCTCTCGTCGCGGAATGCTCCTGCCCGTGCGCCTGACGGTAATCCGCGGCTAGCGCGATCGAGCAGCCGGCTCCTCGCCGCCACCCGGAGAAACGCTCAATGACTCTTCGCAACACCATCACCCTCGCATTCGGCATCCTCGGCATTCTGTGGTATTATGTCTGCCTCATCGCGATCGGCATGAATTTGATCGACCCGGCGCAAGGCGAAACGACGTTTCGCGACTTCATGTCGGTGTCAATCACGACGATCGGCGTGTCGTTGGCGACGTTCGTGGGTATGATCTTGGGATTGCGCGGCGTATCGGAGGGAATCCGCGAAACCGCCACCGCCACCCCCGCGGGAAAAGCCGCCGACAAGATGCACGCGCTGGCCCTGATCAGTGCCGGCACAACGCTTCAGTGGGTCGCGGCGGGTTTGTATGTTTTGTCGCTCTTTCTCGCCCTTTACTTTTGGTCTGCGCTTTCTTAGATTTTCTTTGCTCACATGACGAGCCGGATCACGCGGTGCCAGAGGCTCTGGATTTTCCGCGGCACCGCGGCACGTGCCGCACCAGCTTGAAATTCTTCTTCCAGACAGTGGCGGCGCAAGGCGTT
>JBGQKZ010000187.1:0-7214 GCA_041499805.1 Gemmataceae bacterium | reverse complement strand
CATGCAAAAGGGCCGATGCAAGGGGGTAGGTCTTCACTACACGCTGATTTGCCGGAGCGCGCATTGCCAAATAAGGACTTGCGTCGCTAAACAGCCGGAAAATCGCGCTTTTTTCTTGTAACTCAGTAACTTGGGCTAGATGCGTCATGCCGATGGGATAGTGGGCGGACACCCGCCGCGCCCGCGAGTTTTCGGCCGCAAGATCGAAGCGCCCAGGCCGGCGTAGTCGCCGACGCCGGTCCACGCGTCTACTTTTCCGCGGCCTTTGGCAGTCGGGGCGGCGTGCGATTGTAGATGCTGAGGCGAGCTTCCTGCACGCCGAGAAGCAGCGTGCCGAACGCCGTCGAATAGCCCTCGTTCTCGCCATTGCCGTCTTTCATCCAGCCCTTGAGCGGGAAGGACCCATCCGGCTGCTGCCAACCGGCAACGTCTTTTTGAGCGCCGGCGATGTAGTGCTGCGTCGTCTCGCGGTAGTCCTTGTCCTCCTTGAATTCCTGTGCCAAAAGCTGCATGCCCATGCAGCCGTAGAAGTGTCCGTAATAGGGAAACCGCTCGGCGCTGATCACCGCCGGGCTGAGCTTTATCAGAAACTTGTAGCCGTTGAGCATGACCGTGGTGTCGAACTGCTTCATCAGCCCAAGCGTTGCGATCCCGGCCGCCGTCCCTTCGCGCATGTTTGTACCGTCGCCGAGTTTGTAATTGAAGCCGCCGTCCGGCGTTTGGCACTTCTTGAGGTACTCAAAACCCTTGTCGAGCACCTTCTCGTCGATCGTGATGCCGAAATTGCTCGCCGCAACCAGCGCCTGCACGGCGCAGACGGTCGTGGAGCCTTCGTGCTGCTCGCGCGCGCCCTGCGTGTACCACCAGCCGCCGGAATCCGACTGATTCTTGGCAATAATCGCCACCGCCTGGGCGACCACGGCGCGAAGCTTCTTCGTGTCGATGCTTGGTTTCGTCTTGCAGAAGAGCGAACGGCCGTAGGCTTCCGCCAGAGCGAGCGCGGCAAATCCTTGGCCGTGAATCCACGAGTGGCCTTGAGGCGGGAAGTCGCCTTCTTTCTGGTTGGCCACGAGAAATTCCAGCCCCTTGTGTAGCGCCTTGCCACGGTCGCCGGCAAAGGGCTCGTCCGCAGCGGACAGATACGACAAGCAAGCGAAGCTGGTGACCGCGATCGTGTACTGTTTGCCCCACGAGCCATCTTGGGCCTGGTGTTTGGTCAGCCAATCGAGCCCTCTGTTGCGGACAGCGTTGGCAGCGTCTTCGGCTCTTGCGGGCGGGGCCGTCTTGTCCTGCGCGGCCGAAGGACCGGCCAGAAGCAATCCCAGCACCAAAGCCGTAACCCGTTGCATGGTTTATCTCTCCTTACACGCGTACACGAGTAGTCCGAGCGAGCGGCTACCTTCTAGACGCGCGTCCGCGGCCAATCGACTATGGGGCGCGGGCCACTTTACGTGCGTGTTACAAATCGGGAACGCGTACGCGGCGCGGAGGGCAAAACCTGCGGGCGTGCGGGGAAATGAATTTGCCAGTTCGCAGGGTTTGAACCAGCGGCTCATGTCGTCAACTAACTTGTCTGTTCGTCGCGCGGCGCCCGCGGCTTGCGGAACATGAATGACAGCGGCGCCAGCATGATGCCCAAGACCATCATCCACCACATGCCTGTAAAGACTCCGACCACTGCGAGCGCGCACCCAACCACCGTCACTAGAACGCAAAAGCCGATGTCAGAAGGCGACAAAGACCGCGGGGGAGGGAAGCCTCGCCATCGACGCAGCAAACTCGGAGCGAAGGTTGCCAGCATTAGGGCGAGCGCAAAGGCCGCGAACAAAACCCATTGCGAAGATAACAGACCTGACTGGTCAGGAGGAGCAAGTAACAAGTAGAACAGGGCAATGGCCGGCAAAACAGCCACGCAAAGCAGGAGGTGAATCACGGTGCTCTGTTTCATGTCTGCGTGCCTTTTTAATTTGCTTTGTCGGACGCACGTGATGCCGCCGCGGCAGGTGCAGCGCCGGGTTCGACGAGGACCCGCCTTCACCGCCGCGATTCCATGCGGGTGTTACTTGACGCCAGAGAGCTTTCCAGGCTGGTGTGGCGTGCGACACCGGTAGCGGACTCGCCAGACTTCCGAGGCGCCACGGAGGGCAGGTCGGAAGTCCGGCGACTTCCGCTACACCAAGCCAGCTAGCCGAGACACGTCTTCGTCAGGATGGCGCCCGTCAAGTCGGCTTCCGTCAGATCGACACGGCGCAGGTCGGCGCCGGTGAAATCGGCGCTCAAAATCGCTCCGCGCAGATCGGCCTCGTGCAGAATTGCTCCATTCAGATCGGCCCGCGTGAGGTCGGCGCCGTGCAAGTCCGCTCCTTCGAGGTTGGCATTCCGCAACGTTGCCCGGTGCAAGTCGGCGCCGTGGAGATCGGCGCCGCGCAAGTCGGCTCCGGACAAATCGGTTCCGATGAGAATTGCTCCCACCAGATTGGCGCCGTGCAAGCGGGCTGAATGAAGATCGGCCCCGTGCAAATCGGCGCCGTGGAGGTTTGAGTTTGCCAGGTCGGCCTTTGCCAACAGGGCTTCCGTCAAATCCGCTCCATGGAAGTCGGCTTCGCGGAAAGACCGCTCGCCTCGTGCATAACGCCGCAGAAGTTCCTTTACGCGCATCGTTGCCTCCACCTGTTCGATACGTTCATCAAGTTGTTCGTTCACTCGTATGCGTTCTTTGTCGTATTCCGGATGCCGTTGCCGCCTCCGGGAAGCAAAACGGCGGTCGAGAACGCTCTTGCGCTCTTCCTTCTAAGACACGATCGCGGCCCACATGTTCACTTGCTTCTCCGACCGGCGACCAAACGGGAGCGTTCATCGGTCAAGATCAGGAGCGGCGGCGACTCGCCAGGAATGCACATCGGGACGACAAGCTGGTGGCCGCAGCCGGGACACGGGCGGCGGCGCGCTGCAAAACGGACCGATGCTTGCAGCCGGGCAGAGCAACCTGGACACGAGAAGAAAATGCGATCCTGCATGGCATCCTCCGTTCCGATTCGGGATGACCTACTGGAATAGTCGACAACCGTTATGTGCGCTGGCGCGTGGCGGCTTTCTTTTTCAGGCAGGCTGGGCGTGGCGGGAAACCTCTTGGCAAGCTAGGCGGGCACGCTCGCGAGCAATTCCGCCGCGCTGAAGGGGACAATCCTTCGCGCGGCGCGGCGCGCTGTCCGAAGGCCACCTTACGCGCGACCCGATTAACAGGTTATGAGAGATTGCGGATTGACCGGATTTGCTGGGCCGGCCATTGGCCCGCGCTCGTCACCGGTTAGGCACGTGAATAGGACACGCACGGGAGTTTCCGCGCTCTAGATTCAAAAAGGGGAACCGGCACAAGGCCGGTTCCCCCACCGATCCATGAGCAAAAGTCAAAGAGATCCCTGGCAGCACTGTTCCGTCCCTGGAACCCGGAATGGCATCCGGTCAGCCGGCTTCGGCACAGATGCACGCTCACGGACGGTTAGACGCGGCAGCGGGCGCCGCTGTTCTCTTTGGCGGATGAGCGAACGGACAATGACGGATTGAAGCGCTTCCGAGCGCACGGATCTACCGCGCGACTTGTCGACTCGGCATACGATTTCGCGAACAGGTTTTTCGTCTGACCAGCAACACCGTGCAGCAGCACCTGGAAGTCGTCTTGGAGCGCGGCCAGAATCAGTCGTGCTTCATCGCCGCGCCCTGCATCAAGTTGCAACCGCAGCAATCCGAGCGCAAGCCCGGTGGTCTTGAGGCGCTGAGTCAATTGACGGCTCGATCGGTCCAGCATGGTGGGTATCCTTTCAGCATGGCATGCGCGCACGCATCCAGTACGTTGCGCCGACCGTTGGGAGTAGGCCTCGTCCATGAGGGATACAAAGAATACTGCCCGCAGGAAGCGGAGACAGTCTGGGGCAAGGGACGCCCGGACATGCGAGTCCATTCGCGTGGGGAGGGGATTGTGTCCGAAGTCGTCTTTCCACGCAAGAGCAATTCTTGGCCGCGGAAGGAAAGCGCGTTACGGGGTTTCGGGCGCAAAGCTCCTCCGAGGGCCCGCCGAGACAGCCTACGACCGTATTTCCGCGTCGCTCACGAGGCGCTCATGGGCGGCAGGATTCGTTACTTGCATTACACCCCACACACACTTTTTCGCGCATTTTGAGGGGAGTGTAACAAATCCAGCCGAGCAGGAAAATGCACTGCTCATTCAGCAACTCGATGTCCGCGAAATGCTTACGACGCGGAACCGCCGAAACGGTCGTCCGACGTTGGCGAAGCGCAACTCCGTCGATTCGGTCGCCGTCGGTTCTTTGGGTGCAACGCATGTAATGAATCGGGCGCGGTCCGGGAAGGGGGGGGCGATTACTTTTGCGTTCAGAGTTCCCGACCGCGTTTTTCGGCTACGCTGTTGGGCATTTCGACGGCGATTGACGTAAACCTTTGCTGCGTGCGGAGAAAAATGGATAACAAACAGAACGCCCCAATAGGGCAAAACGGCGCGTTTTTGCGACTCGATGTTAGGAATGAAGCGGCGGACCGCGTCCGAGCCGCCGCATGGCGAGCGCCGGCATGATGAGATTACGGCGCCGCTTTGCTGTCCGCGTCGCCTCCCGCGGTGGATCGTTGCGGCGAGTTTCACACCTTTTGCTACGGCGGTCCGATCTTCGCGGAGACGTTGGCGGTCCGCGCCGGCGAGCGCTTCGTGCGGGACGGCTGCCAATTCGCAGCCGTGGTTTCTTGGGAATAAAGCGCGCGCTGCGTGAGAAGCAAAAGGTGTCCGGAACCTTTGACAAAGGCTCCTGACACCCTTTGCTTTCACCTTTTGCTTTCCGACCGCCAACCTTGTTGCCCACTGCCCGGCTTGTTACGATGCGGCAAAGGAGACGGCCTATGCTCGAACTGACGCAAGAACAGGTGCAAGCCTTGGGAGAACCCGAGGCGATGCCGCCGCGCGTCGTCAATCCACAAACGCGGGAAACATTCGTCCTCGTCCCACTGGCGGAATACGAGCGGCTTACGGAAGAAGCCGATTACGGTCCTTGGACTGACGAGGAACGAGACCAGCTACGCTCGGAAGCCTGCCAGATGCTCGATTCTTTCGGAAAAGACGCATGACGCTCCAGCGCGGCGATGTCGTCATGAGCCGCGTCCCTCACGCCGGCGGAACGCGCGGGAAGAAGCGCCCCGCGGTGATCGTTCAAGCGGACGTTTACAACGGCAAGCTCAAGCATTTTATCGTTGCCGAGATCACAAAGAACCTCACGCCTGCGTCGGACCCGGCGAGCTTTCTTATTGACGTTTCCACCCCAGACGGCAAGGCGACTGGATTGGACCAAAATTCGGTCGTCTGTTGCCTGTTCCTTTCGACGGTGGCCGAGACGCGCATCACCAAAGTGAACGGCAAGCTCTCGGACGCGCTCACGGCGCGGCTGGACGGTTGTTTGCAGGCGGCGCTGCAGATTCCGTAGTAGTTTGATCCGCGTCACGTTTTCCTGCGCTGCCTGCGCTGATTACGTGTGTCGATCCCGTGCAACGGTCGCCGGAGTCCCTCGGGCGCGAGCACGACGGCGCCATGCTGGCCGAGTTTGCCTCCCTCGGTGCATCGTTGCGGCGAGCGCGGCTAGTTTCACACTTGTTGCTACGGTGGTCCGATCTTCGCGGCGACGTTGGCTGTCGGCGCCGGCGAGCGCTTCGTGCGTAACGGGTTTCAATTCGCGGATGTAGTTCCATGTGAGTAAAGCGCGGGGCTGCGGGAAAGCAAAAGGTGTCGGGAACCTTTGACAAAGGTTTTTGATACCTTTTGCTTTCCTCTCACCTTTCAGCTTTCCGTCCGTTTCGGTCTCACCCAACGGCGCCGCCTTGACACGTCAAGCCAAGTGACATAACATAACATGACATTATGTCATGCCAATTGATCGCGGGGGGATCGGGCAACAAACCCGAGGGGAGTATGGCATTTCCAGAAGCGACGCATCTGCAGCTCTACGTGCTGCGGATTCTGTTGGACAGCGAGCAGTCGGGCCGTTTCGTCCGCGAGCGGTTCGCTGAGGAAGGACAGGCGAAGACTGGGCCTGCGTTCTACCAACTCATGGCGCGGCTAGAAGAAAGCGGCATGGTCGAAGGCTGGTACAATCAAAAGATCGTCGCGGGCCAGATCATCAAGGAGCGATGGTATCGTGTCACCGGTGCGGGCGTTCGGGCTTGGAACGAGGCGGCTGATTTCTACAGGGCACATGAGGCGGCGAAGGCGAATCGTCGCGGAGGGCTGGCTCGTGCATGATGAACCAAATCAGATTGGTGACCCTGGTGAAGAATTGATTGCGTGCGAACTCATCATTGATCGAAGCAGTGACAGCCTCCCCGGCGGATGGAACCTCCCAGATGTACCGAGTTACTCGGGCGAGCCGAGTCTCCGGGATATTACGACGGCACACGGATTCGATTACGCCGCGCTGCCAAGCGGTTGGAAGAAGCTCTGGTTCAAAAGTGACTTACGTGCTGGTGATAAATCTCTGCATGCGCAAATGGGCAAGAGGTGGAATGTCGTGGCGGGGTCTTCGTCCGCCATGGATGATCTCGGAGCACAGCTAGGTCAAGGGATTGAGTCCAGCCATTCACCGAGTATTCCCCGCATGTGGCGCCTTTTCTCCTACATCCTACCTCACCGAACACGAGAACAAGTCTTTGAGCCAGCTTACAGCGAATTGCTGGACGACTACTTGACCACGTGGAAAGAACAGTCGAAGTGGGCGCAGCGGTGGCTGACCGTAGCGTACACCTGGCGCACCTTCGTGATGGTTGCGGACTGCCTCGCCGCAGCGAGTCGTGACAGAGCATTCCGGTTGCTCGCGGGCTTCTTGCCTGATTGGGCGCAAGACTGGGTTCGGCGCCTTGGGTAAGCAGTGACCGCCGTGCAACCTCCGAAACGACCAGCAGAGACTTGCGCTAGCGGGCTCGCATAAATAGCGAAGCCGCTACTGACATGGAAGGAGAAGGAGTACATGTCGGTTCCAGGAAAACTCTACAAATACCAGCCGTTTAGCACACTGAGCCTCTCCAATCTGCGCTTTCTTAGATTTTCTTTGCTCACATGACGAGCCGGATCACGCGGTGCCAGAGGCTCTGGATTTTCCGCGGCACCGCGGCACGTGCCGCACCAGCTTGAAATTCTTCTTCCAGACAGTGGCGGCGCAAGGCGT
>JBGQKZ010000186.1:0-7220 GCA_041499805.1 Gemmataceae bacterium | reverse complement strand
TGTGGATTAGCGGCCACTGGGCCACCTTCCAAGAGCAGCGCATCCAAAACGAAACCGAGCGGTTATACCCTCAGCGCAAACTCGTCGCCGGTGAGGCTTTCTTCGCCTTGGCGGCGTAGAGGACGAGCGGTTACGCCCTCGTGAGACGGCTTGCTTGAACCTCCGTTTGGACAGCACTTTCTGTTTCGTAATCGAATAGTGCAGGTGCGATCAGTGTGAATCCCGATGCACGCGAGTGTTGCAGGAACCGGCGCGCTTTGCGCCGCCAAGCTGCGTATGGCAACACCCACTTCAGGGCAACGCTCGCATCTACGCATTTGTCCGGCATATTTGCTCAATCCTCTCGTCCCGCATCTGCCGGATAAGTTCCGCCGTGTCAAGCCCTTGTGAATCGTCTTCAATGTCTTCACATTCAGCAAGCAACCGCTCTGCCACGCGGAGTTGCTCTTCCCGTTCTCGCTCTGCAGTTGCGTGTTCCGCGGGCATTTGGTTGCACAATCGTTCGCTGATCCTCGCTACGAGTTTCATTTGTTCCTGAGGCGAAAGCCCCGCGGCTAGTTCTTCTACGTGTTCAAGCGTGGCGTTTATCATCGTCATTGTCCTCCTTCCTTGAATTATATCCCTTAGCCTAAGGCCTCGCGCACCACCCGCCCCGACACATCCGTCAGCCGATAATTCCGACCGCCGTGGAAGTACGTCAGCAGCTCGTGATTCAAACCCATCGCGTGGAGAATCGTGGCGTGCAAGTCGTGTACGTGGACCTTGTTTTCCACCGCCGCGTAGCCGAAGTCGTCGGTTGCCCCGATGACCTGGCCGCCCCGGACGCCGCCGCCGGCGAGCCAGGTGGTGAAGCCGCGCGGGCTGTGGTCGCGGCCTTTGCCGTTCTGTCCTGTCGGCGTGCGGCCGAATTCGCTGGTCCAAACGACGAGTGTTTCATCAAGCAGGCCGCGGCGCTTCAGGTCGGTCAACAACGCGGCGATCGGTTGATCGGTCTCGCCGCAGTGCAGTTCGTGGTTGGCGTTCACGTCTTTGTGAGCGTCCCAATTCTCGTCGTTGTGGCCGCCGCCGGAGTAGACCTGCACGAAGCGGACGCCGCGTTCGACGAGCCGGCGGGCCATCAAACAGCGCCGGCCGAATTTCTCCGTCAATGGACTGTCGAGGCCGTAGAGCCGCTTCGTCTGCTCCGTCTCTTGCGCAAGATCGACGGCTTCCGGCGCGTGCGCCTGCATACGGAACGCCAATTCATAGCTTGCAATACGGGCGGAAAGCTCGGTATTGTCCGGCGTCGCGGCGCCGTGAAACTCGTTCAGCTTTTTCAGCAGGTCAAGCGAATTGCGCTGTTGGCCCGCGCTCACGTCGGGGGGTGGATTCAGATTCAAGATCGGATCGCCGCTCGTGCGAAATTGCGTGCCTTGATAAGTGGCCGGCATGAAGCCGGCGCCCCAGTTCGGCGGCCCCGTGATCGGTCCGCCGCGGTGGTCGAGGAGGACCACGAACGCCGGCAGGTTTTGGTTCAGCGTGCCGAGGCCGTAGCTGAGCCAGGAGCCGAGGCTCGGAAACCCCTGCCGCAAATAGCCGGTGTTCATTTGCAGCAAACCGGAACCGTGGGCGAAGCTGTCGGCATAGGTGCCACGGATGACGGCGAGATCGTCAATCCGATGAGAGAGGTGCGGGTAAAGGTCACTGACTTCAATGCCGCATTGCCCGGATTTCGCAAACTGGTGCTTCGATGCAAGCAGCGTTCCGGGGTGGCGGACTTTTAACAGAGGATCGCTGTCAAGATTCGGAATCGGTTTGCCGTGATGCTTCGTCAATTCCGGCTTCGGATCCCAGAGATCGACTTGGCTCGGCCCGCCGTACATGAAAAGCACGATGCACGATTTGGCTTTCGGAGCGAATTGCGGCTGCTTCGGTGTCAGAGGCGAGCTGGGAGCGTCAGCGACCGGAGTAGCCCCGCGCGCGGCGTTTCCAAAGAAACCATCCTGTGCGAGCAGATAAGTCAGCGCCGTGCCGACGAAACCGCCGCCGGATTCCCAAAGGAACTCGCGTCGTGTTCGGCCGCACGGTGTCAGTGGCAAATGCCGCATGGATGACTCACGCAGACGTTTCTCGCAAAGGCCCGAAGGAGGCCAGGCTCGCAGAGTCGAGTGGAGTTCTTTGCGTCCTTGGCCAACTTGGCGCCTTGCGAGAAACTCCGGGTTAATTCAAATACACAAACTCATTCGTGTTCAACACGACCAAACAAAACGCCTCAAGCGCGCGCTGCCGGGCATTGTCTAGTTTCTCATTTACAATCAACCGCTGCTGCTCCGCGAGGAAACTGAGGGCCGCGGCCGTCTCTTCTGAACGTGGCGGCCGGCCCAACGCGAGGAGGAACGCTCGTTCAATCTGCTTGTTGACATCGTCGCCCACTTCCCGCCGCAGCCGTTCCGCAAAGTGTCGCGCTTGCAGGTGCGCGAATTCCCCGTTGAGGAAGGTCAGCGCCTGCGGCGCCGTCGTCGATACCGGCCGGGCCTCGCAGCTCTCCGCGTTGTTTGGCGCGTCGAGCAAGTCCAATTCCGGCACGGCGAGCACGCGCTTCACGTAGATGTAAACGCTTCGCCGCGCTTGCTGCCGTTCGTTGGAACTTCCCCAACCCTCGCCGGGCCGAGACTGGCCTTCGAGCACGGACCGCGGCAACTTCGGATAAATGCTCGGCCCGCCCGCGTCGTTGTTTAACTGACCGCTCACTGCGAGCATCGAATCGCGCACGGCCTCCGCTTCCAGGCGTGGTTGCCGCCAGCGGCTGAGGAAAAGGCCGTCCGGATCGAGCCGAGTCGATTCAGGGTTGCGTGTCGCGGACATTTGATACGCGTTCGACAGCACGATCATCCGGTGCAGCGGCTTCAAGCGCCAGCCATTGGCGACGAATTCGGACGCGAGCCAGTCGAGCAGCTCGGGATGTGTCGGTCGCTCGCCCATGACGCCAAAATCATTGGGCGTGCCGACGAGCCCGCGGCCGAAGTGGTGCTGCCATACGCGATTGACTATCACGCGCGTCGTGAGCGGATGCTCCGGGCTCGTCAGCCAGCGCGCGAGCCACAGACGCCGGCCGCTCGTCTTCGCCGTGGCCCGTGGCGGCGCCGGCGGTTCTTTCACGAGCACCGCCGGCAGACCGGGATCGACCTTGTCGCCTTTGTGCGTCGGGTCGCCACGCTTGAGAACATAGGAATCCGTCGGCTTGGGCCCAGTTTCGTACCAAACATACGCCCGAATGGGTCGAGCGTTTGCGGGAGAGGAAAACTCAGTGCTGAGTGCTGCGTACTGAGAACTGAATACGTAGTAAGGGATTGCAGCAGCGGACATTCCTCTTCCGGCCGTCGCCGACGCAGCGGCAGCCAACTGCCCGCCGGCCACGGCTCGCTGCCGCCGGTGCGGTGCCTCGTCACCCACGGGCAGATCAAGTTCCTTGCAGCCGACTTGTGGCCGCGTCAACGGCTGGAAGACGGCAAGAAGGCGATAGTAATCGACTTGCGAGAACGGCTCGAACTTGTGGTCGTGACAGCGGGCACAACGCAGCGTCACGCCCATGAACGCCGCCGCCGTCGTGCCGAGCACGTCGTCGAGCTGATCGTAGCGATCGACTATCGGGTCAGCGGGCTCGTCGTCCCAGGTGCCGAGGCGAAGAAAAGTCGTTGCGATCTGCGTCTCGGCGTTGCTCCCCTCGATTTCGTCGCCGGCGAGCTGCTCGGTAAGGAAACGGTCGTACGGTTTGTCTTTGTTGAATGAATCAATCACGTAATCGCGATAGCGCCAGGCATTCGGCTTGGCCCCGTCGCGCTCGTAGCCGTTGGTTTCGGCGTAGCGGGCGACGTCGAGCCAGTGCCGGCCCCAGCGCTCGCCGTATTGGGGGCGCGACAGCAGATCGTCAACGACTTTCTCAAACCAAGCGCCGCTTTTGTCCCCGACGGCTCGGTCCACTTCTTCCGGTGTCGGCGGTAGGCCGATCAAATCCAAGAAGACGCGGCGGACGAGCGTCCGCCGGTCCGCGGTCGGCGCCGGTTGCAGCCCTTCTCGTTCCAAACGGGCCAAAATGAATGCATCGACGGGCGTGTGGACCCACGGCGAATTATGCACCGACGGAACCGCCGGACGGCGAACCGGTTGAAACGCCCAGTGCCGAACTCCCGCGGTCGGCGCGCTCTGCGTCGTTGCCGTCATGGCGACGAAGCAACCGCCGAACAGCAACAACGCGGAAAAGCGAAACGGCATGCGAGCTTCTCCCGCACGGCAACGCCGAACGGTGGGGGTGGGCGCCGGCGTTTTTTCAAAGCCGCGGCGCGGCGAGGCAGGAATACGCCCCATGGTAGCCGGGAGAAGCGATGCCGGGCAAGAAGAATCGAACGCGACGTTTTGAAAATGTTTCGCGGTTTTAGCGTCGTCGGACCGCCTCAAGGCGCCGAGAGACGCCCGCAGAGAGGCCTTCAGCAGGTCGTTTTCGATGCCATCTGACGCAACTCGTGTGCCCATCGGCGGAAAAATGGATAACAAACATAACACCCCAATAGGGCAAAAAGGTGCATTTTTCGAACTCGATGTTGGGAATGCAGCTGCACCCTCGACGTCCGCTGCTCTCCTCTTTCAAAATCACGGCGACACCCGGGCAAGCGCCGGATCGGCTCGCCGCGCTACGCCCCCTCGAGAATGCGCTTTGAACAATTCTCGCAAAGCTCGCCGACGGCGTGCTCGTGATTGAGGATCGGCATCGAAAACGGGCCGGCTGCGATGGCCGGCAGAAGCGACGTGGTGACTGTGGTGAAACGAGCCGCAAGTGCGGCGGTCACGTCACAGTAGATCGGCCAAACCACCTCGTGCATGACTTTTCTGCTGACGCGAACCAGGATCGTCGATCTGCGCTGTTTACGATAGCGGTAGGGCTTGATTCCATAGCGTTTGAGCAGGGCGTGCAACACGAGTGCGTCCCAGTCGTACTTGGTGCTGCACTGCATTTCCTGTATGTCGGTCGCGGTCGCCGCCTCTTGAACACGAGCGCGAATTCTGTCCGCGGGCTGTTCGTTGGCAGCGCCGCCTTCGGTCAGGCCGGAATGCTTGAGTTCGATGGAATGGAAGGAGTCGACAAGAACTTGTTCGGTGTTCATGCTGCTTCTCTCGATGGCGGCAGCCGTCAATACTCGTATCCCATGCTACGCCAATAATGCCAAACGGCTACTGCCTGCCGCGTCCGCTCATCCGCGTGGGGAATTGGCTTCAATTGCGCGAGGGGCGCCGCCAAGCCGTCCGGCCGGTCCCACTGAACTGCGACGAACACCTCGTTCCCACATTCCTCGCCCGGCGCCAAGTCGCAAACACCGAACCGTCCGGATAGTGATTGCTTAAGGGATGTCCAGAATGCCGCAACTCTGCTCGTAGCTTTCCTCCAGTTCAAGCGGTGCGGCGAGGTCATCGGCGAGCCAGAGCGGCGTCGTCGGCAGCGGCCGCCCAAGGCTCAGGGGCTGTGCCCACGACTCCAACAGCCACTCGTCGTCGCGTTTCGTCAGGCGCGACGCGGCGGCGTAGATGGGCGGAGGATCGGAGTGCATGCTTGGGTCGGACTGCCCGATCAACGCGAGCAATTCGCCATACAGGTTTTGGGCGCGTGTCGTCACCACATCGACGATGACAACCGAGACGCGTTCGCGAAGTAACGCGACGCATTTGGCGACGAACGCACGCCGATGCTCCGGGCGGTCTTTGTTCGCTGAGCTGACGATCTCGATGGCTGCCACGAGGCGGGAATGGCGTTTCTCATCGTAGACGCGCACTTCGTAAACGTCCTGCGTCGGCAAGTCGGTGGCTACCGTAAACGTCGGCCGTGGCGGCGCCCAGACCGCCGTCGCAACTCCGCCGCCGGCGCCGTTGCCATTGCCGGGCGCCAGAAGGCTCTCGCCTTCGTTCTCGAACGTCGCAACGTCGATCTCCGCGCTTGAAGCCGGATGAACCCTTGGCTCGGCAAAGTAACCGCGGGGGAGCTTATGGCGGAGCAGAGAAACGATCATCACGGGCCAGGTTGCATGCAAGCCTTCCCAGTGACGCATGTCGTCCAGCGGCGGATTGAAGTGGTCGAGCAATGGCATGCGTTCGTGCTCCTTTTCGCTCATGCTTGCGGAAAAGAGATTAAACGATACGTTTGAGAGTCTTCTGCAATATCGGGCGAAACAGTCTTCGACGTGCGGTTCTACGCGTAGGTGTTAGCCCGCTCTTTTCTTGGTTGATGCAACTCCGAGTACTTCCACAGCGCTTGGTCCAACACTCGCAGCGACACGCCGAACTGGCTCGACAAGTCGCAACAACATTTCGCGTAGCTTTGCCAAAAGCCAAAGGTGTACTGAGAGGGCACGTCCGTGCTGAGTGACCACAACGCCCGGAAATCCAGGATGGGATACTTCCCTGGAAAGGCGAAATGCAGAAACACGGATGCCGTCGGCCACTTGACTCCTGCCAGAAGCGTCCAGACCTGGATTCGCAATTGCTCGGAACTCGTCGTTCGCACGAGGCGAGAAACCTCTTGTATCAGGGACGGGTCATTCGACGCGCAGCGGGACTTCGACCGAGGCGTCTTCCACTCGCACACGGTGAGGAACTCATCCTTCGTGAGGTACCCTCGCCGCTCGTAGGACGGGAACACGGTTCGCGTGATCTCGTCGGTTAGCCGCCCGTCTCGCGGGCGTAACTCGGCGACGTACCGGTCGGAAAGCTCCTGAATGCCGGAAGCCGGAAACCGGAGTTGCATCCGCGTCCCTATTACTTGGTCAAGGGATGAACACTCCTCGTGAGACAACCTCTTCGAGGATTCGAGCGTATATGCTCCAGTCTAGCTCTACGTATGCTCCTGCGAATTTAACGAGGTTCTTCTCCGTATGAGGCTGAATTCGCTCCACCGGAAGGGATGGGGCATAGAGGCGAATGGACGAAGTAGCGAAAGTAATCTGTGCTCCATACTCCTCTTCTTCACCCGATAGGGTTCTGTCCCTTAGCCTCTCCGGGAATACTTCCTTTCCCTTCGAGACGACGGCTTCGCCGACGATTTTCTGGCCATATCGGAAGGGCGTAACCGCTCGTCCTCTACGCCGCCAAGGCGAAGAAAGCCTCACCGGCGACGAGTTTGCGCTGCGGGTATAACCGCTCGGTTTCGTTTTGGATGCGCTGCTCTTGGAAGGTGGCCCAGTGGCCGCTAATCCACA
>JBGQKZ010000185.1:0-7376 GCA_041499805.1 Gemmataceae bacterium | reverse complement strand
GGCGTGCCTAAAATGCTCCCCCTCCTCCGTCCCCGCTCTTTGGGCTCGGGGGACCGGGTGCTGGGGTAAGAAATAAAGGCGGCGCGGGCCTTTCGTCTGCTGCCCCGTGACCCCTGACCCCTCTGACCGGGAACGGAGACGGCAGAGAAATGTATGAACGCTTTACGGACCGGGCCCGCAAGGTGATGCAGCTCGCCAATCAAGAGGCGCAGCGCTTCAACCACGAATACATCGGCACGGAGCACATCCTCTTGGGCCTGGTGAAAGAGGGCTCCGGCGTCGCGGCCAACGTCCTCAAGAACCTCGACATCGATCTGCGGAAGATCCGGCTGGAAGTCGAGAAGATTGTCCAATCGGGGCCGGACATGGTCACGATGGGCAAGCTGCCGCAGACGCCGCGAGCCAAGAAGGTCATCGAGTATTCCATCGAAGAAGCACGCAATCTCAATCATAACTACGTCGGCACGGAACACCTGCTGCTCGGCCTCCTCCGCGAGCAGGAAGGCGTGGCCGCCCAGGTCCTCATGAACCTCGGGCTCAAGCTGGAAGATGTGCGGGAGGAGGTTCTGAACTTGCTGGGGCATAATATGGAATCCGGAGAAAGCGGAGGCGGCGGCGGGCAAGAACGGACCGCCAAGCAAGGCAAGTCCAAGACCCCCGCTCTCGATAGTTTTGGCCGCGACCTTACCGAGCTGGCCCGCCAGGGCAAGCTCGACCCGGTTATCGGCCGGCAGAACGAGATCGAACGCGTCATTCAAGTTCTGTCGCGGCGCACCAAGAACAACCCCGTGCTCCTCGGCGAAGCGGGCGTCGGCAAAACCGCCATCGTCGAAGGACTCGCCCAGATGGTCGTCGACGGCAACGTTCCCGAGCTGTTGCGCGACCGCCGCATCGTCGTTCTCGACCTCGCCATGATGGTCGCCGGCACCAAGTACCGCGGCCAGTTCGAGGAACGCATCAAGGCCGTGATGAACGAGGTCCGCCGGGCCAAGAACACCATCCTGTTCATCGACGAATTGCACACCCTCGTCGGCGCCGGCGGCGCGGAAGGCGCCATTGACGCTTCCAATGTGTTGAAGCCTGCCCTGGCTCGCGGCGAGATTCAGTGCATCGGCGCGACCACGCTCGACGAGTACCGCAAGTACATCGAAAAAGACGGCGCGCTCGAACGCCGCTTCCAGCAGATCATCGTCAACCCGCCAAGCACCACGGAAACCGTGGAAATCCTCCGCGGCCTACGCGATCGCTATGAAGCCCATCACCGCGTGCAGATCAAGGATGAAGCGCTCAACGCGGCGGTCGAGCTGTCGGATCGTTACATCTCCGGCCGCTGCCTGCCCGACAAGGCGATCGACGTAATCGACGAAGCCGGCGCGCGCGTTCGCTTGAAAGCAATGACCCGGCCGCCGGACCTGAAAGAGATCGACGCTCAGATCGAGCAGCTCAATCAGGAGAAGGAAGCCGCCGTCGCCGAACAGGATTTCGAGAAGGCCGCCCACCTGCGCGACCAGGCCGACAAGCTCAAGAAAAAGAAGGAGCAGGTCAACCGCGAGTGGCGCGAAAAGTCGAAGGAAATCGACGGCGTGGTGGACGAAGAGGTGATTGCCGAGGTCGTCAGCAAGATGACCGGCGTCCCGCTCAAGCGCCTCGAATCCGACGAGACGCAACGCCTCCTGCGCATGGAAGACGAGCTGCACAAGCAGGTCATCAGCCAGCACGAAGCGATTGTCGCCATCGCCAAGGCGGTGCGTAAGAGCCGGGCCGGCCTGAAAGACCCGAAACGGCCGATCGGCAGCTTCATCTTCGCCGGCCCCACCGGCGTTGGCAAAACGCTGCTCGCCAAGCAACTCGCCAAGTTCATGTTCGGCGACGAAAACGCCCTCGTGCAGATCGACATGTCCGAATACATGGAGAAGCACAACGTCAGCCGGCTCATCGGCGCGCCGCCCGGCTACATCGGCTACGAAGAAGGCGGCCAGCTCACCGAAAAAATCCGCCGCCGGCCGTATAGCGTGGTCCTGCTCGACGAAATCGAAAAGGCCCACCCCGACGTGTGGAATATGCTCCTGCAAATCATGGAAGAAGGCCGCCTGACCGACAACGTCGGCCGCACGATCGACTTCAAAAACACGATCTTGATCATGACGACCAACATCGGCGCCGAACAGATCATGGGCAAGATGCAGTTCGGCTTCAGCAAGAAGGACGACCAGTCGACCTACGAAAAGATGAAGGAAACGCTGAAGCAAGCGATGGAACAAAGCTTCCGCCCCGAGTTCCTCAACCGCGTCGACGACATCATCGTCTTCCGCAGCTTGAACAAGCCGGACATGAAGAACATCATCGGCATCGAGCTGGCCAAGGTCGAAAAGCGCCTGAAGGAAAAGGGCCTCGCCCTCGTCCTTACCGAAGAAGCGAAGGATTTGCTGATCGACCGGGGCTACAACCAGGAATTCGGCGCTCGCCCCTTGCGTCGCGCCATCGAACACCTGGTCGAAGACCCGCTCTCCGAAGAGCTGCTCAAAGGCGCGTTCCAGGGCAAGGACACGATCACCGTCAAGGTCGGCGAGGTCGAAGGTGAGAAGAGACTCATCTTCGAGGCCACTAGCGCCGCGGCGGTGCAGCCGGAGCTGGTGGGGGCGGGGAGCGAGAGCGGGAGTTAGGACGGCGACGAGCAAAAAGCGAATGAAAAAGGGGTGAGTCCGATAAGGGCTCGCCCCATTTCTTTGCGCTTTAATGCGAGACCGACGCACGGTAGAAGAAGGGGATTCGCAGTAAACGTGAGTTCGCGTCGACCTTACGGCCAATCCTTCAACAGAATAATCTCGGGATAATCCACATGCACTGCGGTGTGGAGCGGCACGTCGGCCGTAACTCCTTGAAGACCGGCATCGCGTGCCAATGCGACGAATAATGCGTCATAGATTGCGCGACGGTATTTGGCGGCAATTTCAAGCGCCGACTGGAGAAGGCGCATCGCCGGTTCTGCACTGACGGGAACTTGCAAGAGCGTGTCAAGGGCCGCTCGCGCCTGGTCTAGCGTCGTCAGCCCCCGGTAATGCCGTTTCCATATCGCGTTGGCGACCTCAACAAACGCGAGATCCAACACGATGAGACGTTCCCCTCGCCCAGCGACCTCCGTAAGGAGGCGCTCTGCGTGCGGCGAATCTGCCTCAGGAAGCACCCACTTCGTCACCACACTGCTATCGACGACCGTGTCACTCATCGCGTAATCGGTCCTCGGCGATGTCAGGTGTGCTGTCGGGCAAGACGCCGCCGTGGTGCGCGATGATTTCACGTTGCAATGCGTGAGCTTTGTCTAACCAGGCGCGTACGCTCTCTACCGTAATCGGCTGAATGCTAAGTTCGACACGCTGATTTTCGCGCAAATCAACAGGGCCCAAGGGACGGAACACACCGCCTTGAAAAATGGCTGGGACGTGCGTCATCGCTCAATCCTTCGGAATGGTCCTGTCAATGCTCGTATACGGGTTCGCGCATTCGGTCCGCGGCAATGTCGGGTGTGCTGTCGGGGAAGCACCCGCGTTTCTCGATGATCTTACGGTGAAGCTCTTCCACTTCGTTCAGCCACGCCTGCACGTCAGCCGGTGAAACCGGCTCAAATCGCAGTTGAACGCGCTGCCGCTCGCGCAATTCCACCTTGCCAAGCGGACGGAAGACCTCGCCCTCAAATACTGCTGGGACTTCAGTCATGGCATCTCCTCCTCGTGCGTCTCATTCTACCATTTCGACCGCCCTCACGCTTCCTCCAAGAACCGCCGCAGCCGCTCCGCCAGATTCGCTCGCCGCGCCTGGCATTCCCAGACGACAAGCGCCCGCCACCCCGCCGCCCGCAGCGCCCGCCGCACCCGCTTGTCCCGCGCCGCGTTGCGGCCGAGCTTCGCCAGCCAGTAATCCCGCCGCGACGCCGGCATGCGACAGCGCGGACAGCCGTGCAAGTGCCAGAAGCAGCCGTTGACGATGATCACCTTCCGCCGCCGCCGAAACACCAGGTCCGGCGTGCCGGGGAGCGAGGCGTCGTGCAGGCGGTAACGGTAGCCGAGGGCGTCGACGAGACGGCGGACGATCAACTTACACGTTCTTTCCCTTGACGCGTTTGCAGGCCGAACCGCAACAACTTGGGTTCGTCGCTCCGTCGCCGCCCATTTCTTCGAAGTTACCACGACGCTTACAGCGACGACAGAGCCATTGTCCCTCGGTCGCATCGGCGCATTCGGGACAAAGATCACCGTACCAATCGCCCGAATACTCTTGGCGTTTGCGACACCTCGCGCAGCGCTTTTGCGTAATCCGTTGTGCGTGCGGCGCTGCATCGTTCGCGTCGGACGGTTTGGGCAGCACCCAACTCGGAACGACGAAGTCGCACTTTGGTGGCGGCTTGGCTTTGGTGAGGCGGATGACGTCTGGCGGGAGCTTCGCGCCGCGCAGCCTTAAGTAACCGATCGCAATTCGGTCCATATCGCCGGCGGACAAATCTAGCGCAAGGCGCGGGGAAAACCGGATGTAGACGGGCCGAGTCACGAAGGGCAGCGGATCGAAACAAATTCGGACACTGTCCAAGTAAACCTTGTCCGGCTCGTTTTGGTCCCAATGGATCGTGTTTGCGAGTTCGATATCGATCTTCGCCATACTCTCTGCACGCTTTGGCATCGGCAATTAGCTCCCTCTCGGTCACGTTCTGGGCGAAACGAGGCTGTACCGAATTTGGAAGCATTCTAGCCGGCTCCCATAATCGGAGCAATGGAAAAGTCTACTCATACACGCGAATACGCCGTCTTGCGATCCGAGCTACGTGTTGCCCGTGAAAATGCGGGACTATCTCAGCGCGACCTTGCGGTCCGCTTGAAGGTGCCCCATAGCTGGGTCGCCAAGGTCGAATCCGGTGAGCGGCGTATTGACGTCATCGAACTCGGCTGGTTCATTGCTGCTTGTGACGCCGATGCGTTTCAATTATGTGAAAAGCTCCTGCGCCGTACCTGGCAGCGGCAATCCGGCCGCGGGACGACAACGAGGCGACTGAAGTAAACGTTATCCGAGCGTCCAAATCGTTCTCATGGCTGATCAACTTCAACGCAAGCGACTCGAAACCGAAGCAGTCGTGATCGGTTACGCGATGAGCCGTCTCGATGACGCCTACCTGAACGCTCGAAAATGTTCGACCTGGACGCAGGCCTTTTCCCAGGCGGCGCACGCGCTCTCAATCCGTCCGACAAGCTTAAAGAATCTCCGCGACGAGTTCGATCCGATTCACCCGAATTCGCGGCAAGGCTGGCATAAGAGACCGCTGCGTCCAAACCGCGAGCAGGTCCTCTACCAGTTTCGCGAAGTCAGCGACGATGCCTTGTTGGAGTTCGTCGCACAGACCCTCGCACGGAACACCGAGGCGACCGCTGAAGCCATCGATTCGCTCGCTGGCGAAACTCGTCCTCCCGCGCATAATGTCGCCGAGAGACTCTTGACCGGTCGCCTCGCCGAAGAGCATTTCCTGACAAACAGTGAGTCGATAATCAGCGTCCCGAAGATCGACGTGATTGACCTTCGTCAGTCCGCATGCGGGTTTGATTTTGGCGTCCGCCACCGTCCCGACTGGGCCATCGAGGTGAAAGGCCTGAAGGAAGCTCGTGGCGGCATCCAGTTCACGGATCGCGAGTGGACCGAAGCGAAACGGCGGGAGGAGAATTATTGGCTGGTGATTGTGGGGAATCTTTCGACAAAACCATTCCCGCGCGTGATTCGCAATCCCCGAACAGTTCTGGACGTAAGCTGCAAATATCAAAAATCGATCGCGGTAGTCTGGCAGTCCATCGTGAGCGTCAGTTTGCGCCGGTGAAATCACTCGCGCATCCGCACCACGCGCTTCCGGTCGCTGGTACGCGCGCTCATTCCTCGTGCTCCTCCCCATCAGCGGTGATCAGCGGAATAGTAGCGTTGAGCGCATTATCTCAACTGGCAGCGGAGAGGCAACGAGAATCGCGAAACCGGGCTTCGCACGGAATCTGGCCGCCACTTCACTCATGACTCCAGCCCAAACACGCCCGGCTTCGCGAAGTTGCCGTAGTGGAACTGATCGAGAAAGCCGAAACAAGCAATTCCATAAAATCCTACAGGGCTCGAAGGCACGCCGACGGCACGAAGAGCCTTCGCGAAGCCGAGGGCGGGAATCTGAACATCAAGAACATAGACAGGAAAAGAACCAATGGACGCGCCGCTCAACGTCACGGGTCGCCCAGGTGTGCCGTCGCAGAGCAAGCAGTCATCCTCATCCAGGATGAACTCGAACTTCGCGGTCTGCGAGCCAGCGCCCGTGTCGGCCAGTAAAGTCCGACTAAGCGGCTGACCGCCTTGGGCCAAGGTGAGGACAATTTCGACGCACGGCCGACCACGCTGGAGCGGCCACTCCGAGCGGGGCATTAACGCATCTCCCAAACCTCTTCGACTGCGCTGTAATCTGCGCTCGCCTCTACCCAAAACGTCCTCTGAGGGTCCCGCTCCACCAGCCGAAGCCGCCGCGCCAATTCGTCCACGTCATCCGCGATCACGGCGACTTGACCATTAGCTATCCCGACAAACTTGTTGGCATACGGCGATTGCGGATTGCTCCTCGCTTCTTCATTAATTTGCCGCGCCAACTCGCGGTTGAGGTCTTGCACAGAATCGGCGACAGACATGAAATGCTCCTCCTTCGGCATGGACCCAGCCGCAACCAATCGTAGCAAGAACAGCGGGATGACGCCAAGCGCACCGAATGCGCACGGCGAAGATTCACGTGCGCGAACGCGGCCGACGCATGTTGCAGCCCGTAATTGTCAAGCAATACGCCCGCGCTTACCATGTGGCAACGGCTTACCAAACGAGCAACGTCCGCAAATACGGGAGGACGCCGTGAAGGTGATCTACGACAAGGAAAGCGACACGCTCTCCATCATCCTCCGCAACGGCAAAGTGGCGGAAAGCGACGAGCCGCGGCCGGGGCTCATTCTGGATTATGATAAGTCGGGACGGCTCCTTTCCCTCGAACTTCTCGACGCTTCGGAACAAGTGAATCGACCGGAGGCGGTTGAGTTCGCATTGGCTGCCGGGAATTGACCTTACCCCGCCGGGGTTTGAGAGCAGAGCCGGGGGCAAGCATAGCGCCGCCCCCGGTAAGCGAACCCTCAACGTTTCGACCCTGAATGGGTCGGAGCGGCGTCGCTTTTGACTCTCGCTCCAACCCCTTCAGGGCAGGGCTTCCAAGGTGTCCAGCTGCTTCGCTAAACTATTCCCTCACATAACTTACGGAGATTTCTTGGTGAGGGGACACGGATGTTACCCAGTGCTTTCGATGCGTTTATCCAACAACGTCCGATTTGCGTCAT
>JBGQKZ010000184.1:0-7412 GCA_041499805.1 Gemmataceae bacterium | reverse complement strand
TGCAAGTTCTGTTGCGTCTAGCCGTGAGTAATGCAGGCCAATGTCGTCAGCCCGTCGACGACGAACGTCACAGTTCTTTCCCAGAGCGAACTTACACCAGCCATGCGAGCCCAGGTCCCAAGTAAGTGCGCATTTCACGCAAAAAGCGCACTCGGGAGACAAAGCGCAATAATTGAGTCTCCTTCTTTGTTCTTTCGAAATCCCGAGGACTGCCGATGTCGACGCGGCCGCCTACTTTCCGTTAGCCAGCTTGAACAAGTCGCTGCCCATCTTCATGAGGTACAGCACGTCGTGCTTCGGATCGTACTCGAGCCAAGTCAAACCGCCGATCCCGTTGAGGTCTTTCGGCGGTGCGATTGGTTTCGCCCACGTGATGCCGCCGTCGGTGCTCTCGACGATGCCGGCGCCCGTCAGGACGAACACGTGTTTCGCGTCCCTGCCGAACACCGGGCCGTAGCGGCCGTCTTTTACGTCGCCCGCCTTCCTCCACGTAGCGCCCTTGTCGTCCGATAAGATCAACGCGCTCTCGATCAGCCAGTACAGCGTGCCGTCGTACCACTTCGGCAGCGCCTGGGCGCTGCTGGCCCCGACCGGGCTATAAGCCCCACACGGCTGCCAGGTCTTGCCGCCATCCGTCGTGCGTAAGAGGTTTGGTGTCGGCCGGACTTTACTCCTCGACTCGGCCACGACGGCCGTTTGAGCGTCGAAAATCCAGCCGGTACCATAGCCCCTGCCGACCTCGACGAACGTCGTGAGTGCATGCCTTGAGGGTGAAGTCGCGCGATGGTCTGAATCCGCACAGAAGCGTGCGGATTGGCCTCAAGGCGCCGTTTTTCAGGCGGTCTATTCTGACGAATTGTTTTTTTTCTCGCGGTACGGGATTCGCCTTCGCCAAGCTCGCTCATTCCACAACCGAGGCTCCTTGAAGCCGTCCGTACCTTTTTTGGAGTAACAGTATGTCGTATTCCCCTATTGGCGTGCTTGTCTTCGTGTGTGCGGTGATTTCGGCGAAGTGGGCCCTCGATCTCGGTTTTTCCCAAGCGCGTCAGTTGCTCTGGGGAATCGCCGGCTTGGTCCTTGGGCCAATCGCCATGTTCCTCCTGTACGTTCAACTTGTCCGCAAGTGCCAGGCCGAGCGCGTGCCGGCGGAGCAGTGGTGACACGCGGAGCCTGTTGGCTGTTCCGGCTTCTTCCGAAAGAGGGGGCAAGACTGGCCTTAGACGGTGGAGATCCGAACTGTCGCATGCTCGGCTGAAAAATGCAAAGGAGGTGTTGCGATGCGTGGAGCGTATCTCGTCGTCCTCGCGGCGTGTGTGCTGATTCGTGAGCGGCGGACTTCTGTCGGCGGCGGACGACGAGTTAGCGACGGTCGGAGGGAAGGTCATTTACAACGGCCAGCCGTTGACGGACGCGACAATCACGTTTCACCTCAAGGACGACCAGTTCGTCGGCGGCAAGATCAAGGACGGCAGGTTTCTCGTCGATCGGGTCCCTTCCGGGACGGCTAAAGTCACCATCGATTCTAAGAACGTCGCTCTCCCGGCCAAATTCGCCTCTCCGGAGTCTTCCGGGCTGAGCGTCGACGTCGGGAAAGGCAAAGTCGTGGTCAACTTCATGCTTAGTGGTCGGAAAGCCTTTCGGGGTCTCTGGGCGTCGGCGGCTCTCACCATGCATGTCGCGGCGACCAACGAGGGGCGATCGCCGTGCGATGTGCATTCCAATCGGTTCTTGGGCCGGAAAACTCGCCGTGCATGAATTAGTGCGGCTCGGCCCGTTGCGAAACTGGCACAGAGTTTGCCAAGGAGTTGTTATCAGGAACTGCACAGAGAGAGTTCTGCCTCGCGGCGCTCTGGACGGTTGCCGTTGGCTCCGTACTCGGTGGAAAGAAGGTGAGTGATGTTGCACCTGCGGACAATCCTGCATGCCACGGATTTCTCCGAATCATCGCAGTTCGCCTTTCGGCTGGCGTGCTCACTGGCTCGCGACCACGGCGCGAGGGTCGTCGTCCTCCACGTCGTGCCGCCGCCGATCGCGCACGGCGAAGTCGTCGCGCGGCGTCAGGGCATCGGCTACCACGAAGAGCTTTGGCAGCAACTGCATCGAATCCAGCCGCCCGACCCGCTGGTACGCGTGGAGCACTGCCTGCGCGATGGACCGCCCGCCGCGGAAATCGCCCGCGAAGCGAAGGAGATGAACGCCGATCTCATCGTCGTGGGCACGCAAGGACGCACCGGTCTGGCTCGCGTGCTGCTCGGCAGTGTCGCGGAGGAAGTGCTGCGTCAGGCGGCGTGCCCGGTGCTGACGGTGAAGGCCCCTGCCGGCTCGTCCAGCGCGTTGGTTGCCGATGAGAACGTCGAGACGTGTCGTGTCGATCCGATGTGTTGAAATCGACGAAAAAGCGTCCGCGTCAGTATGCTTCGTGGGCAAAGCGCTTTGATGGGAGATTGATCATGTCCGAATCAACGGCGTCCCAATCCGGGAACATGGCCGATGCCCTGGGCGCGCTGCACGAGCTGACGACACAATTGCGCTCGGCTCATTCTCTAACGCCGGAAACGCAAGAGGCCCTCGCGAATTTGCTCGATGAACTCACGGAAGTGAAGCCAGCGGCGCCGCTCGGGGCTTCCGACGCTGCACACTTGGCGGAAAGTGCCAGGCAATTGACACGGGCCCTCAAAGAACCGCGGGACGCGGGTTTGGTTGCCGGCGCGGTGACCAGACTGGAAGCCGCAGCGACGCGCATCGAAGCACGCGCCCCGTTCGTATCCGGGATCGTTCGCCGTTTGCTGGCCGCTCTCGCGGACCTCGGGATTTGAGCTTGCGCCGGAGAATCGGATGAGCCCACCGCCGCGATCTGACTATTCCGCCTTTTTGAAGAGATCAAGAAAGCGATCCTCGTATTCTTTGAAGAGTCCTAGGCGATCCAGTGTTTGCTTCAGCTCGAACGCCTTCGCGCGATTCTCTTTCGCTTCCTCGAAAAGGTCATCGACATGCTTTTGATCGGCGGGGCTGACATGCGGTTCTGCCGTAGGTTCCGCCTGGTACGCTGCTTCCTCGCCGGCCACATGAGGCCCGTACTCCTGCCCCGCCTCGGAAAGAAGCTGACCGAATTGCTCGTCCATCAGCCGGGCCTGTTCCGCCAGCTCCCCAAGGTCCATTTCGCTGCCTGAGATCGTGGTGAACACCTCGAGGATCGCCAAGGACGCTTTCGGAAATGGAATCTGGCTCAGCATGTGCGGGATCTCGCCAAGGAGACAAGAGCCAGGCAAACCGGCTTCTGCGGCCGCGCCGAGCAACACGCCGTTCAGGCCGCCGATATGGCCGTCCTCTAAGATTTCGAGCTCCAACCGCTTCAGTTCTTCGAGGCTTGCGTGATCGGTCGCGGCGCCGAAGACTCGCGACCGGTGTTGCGGATGCATCTGCGTCGCCATCGCCGCGAACGTAAAAACCCGTTCGCTGCCCAGCTCGCGCGCATACTCAATCAACTTGCGACAAAAAGAATACTTGCCGAGCGGTGGCTGGGCTTCGCCGACCAAGACCACAAGATCGTGCTTCTTGTTCGGGTCGTTCCAAACGAAGAACCGATTTCGCGGTCGCCGTCCCGGTTGAACAATCCCGTCCTTCACTTCAACCTGATCGACGTCGAACAGCTCACGCGCCTCGTATTCCGCGATGACCTGCATGCCCAGCTTGGCCAGCAGGTAATAGCCGGCGTTTAACGCGACGTGGCTCATCCCAGGCCAAACGGCAACGAGCCACGGATGGGTCAGCTTTGGTTGTTCAGCCATCGCCATACTCACTTTTGAGGAAGACGCGTTCGTCGGCGCAGATCCCGTTGGCAGCGAGGCGATCCTAATCGACTCCGCTCCAGCTCACATCATCCTGGTAGTAGCCGAGCAGGTATTGAAGTTCTCTCACTAGCGCCTTCTGTTTGTGTTCGCGCGTGAGGCTTTCGAGTACGAATTCCTCACATACCTCGGACAATCGTTCGTGCAAGGCGCGACGCTTCCCGTGGAGTTCCTTGCGCTTTTCGCGGAGTTCATGTCGCTTCGTTTGTTCTGGAACTCGGTTCATAGTGATCCTCCCTCTGCTGAAAGCGGGTGCGGAAAGAACGATTCAAACGGCAAGCCGTGTTTACGTCTGCGCGCTATCTGCCAACCTGGCGAGCAAATCCGTGCTGGACACGACGCCGATTGGTCTGCCCTGCTCGTCCACGACGATGATGCGATGAATATGGGCGTCGATCATCATGCGGGCCAGCGTGCCGATCGGCGTCGTCGGCGCAGCAGTTACAGGATCGGGCGTCATGAAGCGGCGAACTTCGTCCGTCGGCAACTGTTCCACGTTCACCTGCTGCCAATCCATGAGAACACAGTGGGGCTGGCTGCAAACGATGATGTCCTCGCCTCCCGGCTCGGTTTGCTTCACCTGGATGGGACAGACGCCCGGCGGCAGCGTACAGCGCACCACGTCTGTGCCGTCCGGCGTGCGATGCGTGATCTGGAACGCGCAGGTGATCGGCAGCGGTGGGGCGGTGGGCTTCGTCACATCGGCCCGGCGTTCGGCCAGACGAAGAAAATCAACCGTCGACAAGACCCCCATGCAGCGCCCTTCGCCATCGACCACGGGAGCACCGCTGATCTGCGCACGGAGCAGCCGGCGCGCGGCCTCGCGCAACGGCAGGCTCGCGGGGATGCGGACAACGTCACGAGACATCAGATCTTCAGCGACCAACGCCTGCAGGGGAGTAGTTGCACGGTGCATCGCGGGCCTCAGGGGTGGAGGTTCGAGCGGCAGCCAAGCGACGTCGTGATCTGCTAGGCAAACATGATGCCGGCGGGAGAAAAGTATGCGTCGCTCATTGCCACCGCCCTATCAGACGAAAAGTTGAGTATCGCCCCCTAATTATATGCCACCGGCGCTGTGCGTTTTCGCACGCCGCTCGTCGCTTTAGGCGCGCCTACCAAGCTTGACACTGAGCCCCGCGCACCATGAATCGCTGTGCCACGGACCCTATGCCGACCGGATATCTCCGGCGGCATGTGACTTGCGTTCGAGTGCGGGATCGTATGCCGGACTCTTGGCTCTTGATGGCGCTACCACGATGCTTACCGCTTCACCGCCCAGCGTCGCGTACTTCTCCATGGAAATCGGCCTGGATTCGGCCATGCCGACCTACAGCGGCGGCCTGGGCGTGCTGGCTGGCGATAGCCTGCGTGCTGCCGCCGACCTGGGCGTACCGATGGTGGGAGTGACACTGCTGCATCGCAAAGGCTACTTCCGCCAGAAACTTGACAGCCGCGGCAACCAATCCGAGAGCCCCGCGATTTGGTCTCCCGACGATTTGCTGGAACCGCTGCCGGCGCGGGTCACCGTGCTCGTCGAAGAGCGATCGATCGTGGTGCGCGCCTGGCGCTATATGGTTCGCGGCATCACCGGCCACGTCGTTCCGGTCTACTTCCTTGACACCGCCGTGGCGCCCAACAGCGCCTGGGATCAAACGTTGACGGACTCGCTCTACGGCGGGGACGCCTACTACCGGCTTTGCCAAGAGGTGGTGTTGGGCATGGGCGGCGTCGCCATGCTGCGTGCCCTCGGACACACGGACATCCGCACATTTCACATGAACGAGGGGCATTCTGCGCTGCTCGCTCTCGGACTTTTTTTGGAACAAACAGGCGGTCCCATGCGGTCGTTGACCGAACTTGCCCACCAGGCGATACGCCAGCGCTGCGTCTTCACGACGCACACGCCTATTCCTGCAGGACACGACCAGTTTCCCCTCGACCTGGTTCGCCGTGTCGTGGGCGAGCCCATGACGGCGGTGCTTCAGGGATCCGCGTGCTGCTTGGACGGCACGCTCAACATGACGTACTTGGCGCTATACTTTTCGCGCTACGTCAACGGCGTCGCCATGCGCCACGGGGAAATCTCGCGGGGCATGTTCCCTGAGTATCCCGTCAATTCGATCACCAACGGCGTTCATGCCGTGAGTTGGACATCGGACTCCTTCCGCCAACTCTACGACCGTCATCTCCCCGAGTGGCGGCGCGACAACCTCTATCTGCGCTACGCCGTCAGCATTCCGCTCGCAGAAGTGCAGCAAACCCACGCGGAGTCGAAGCGGCAACTGCTGGCGGAAGTCGAACGACGGAGCGGCGCCAGGCTCGACCCCGCGGCACTGACGCTCGGCTTCGCCCGTCGAGCCACCCCGTACAAGCGGCCGGACTTGCTCCTCGCCGATCTCGCCCGCTTGCGGACGGTCGTCCGACACGCCGGACCGCTTCAGGTGCTCTATGCCGGTAAAGCGCACCCGCGCGACGAGGGGGGCAAAGCTTTGATCGGCCGCGTGTTCGAAGCTGCCGCGACGCTGGCGGACAAAGTCCGCGTCGTGTACCTGGAGGAATATGACTTGGCATTGGCCCAGTTGCTCTGCGCGGGCGTGGACGTGTGGCTCAACACGCCGCAGAAGCCGCACGAGGCGTCCGGAACCAGCGGCATGAAGGCGGCGCTCAACGGAGTGCCGAGTCTCAGTATTCTGGACGGCTGGTGGGTCGAGGGACACGTCGAAGGAGTCACCGGTTGGGCCATCGATGAGAACCCGGCGGCGCCCAGCGACGCCCGCCGTGAAGCGGATGCGCTTTATGCCAAGCTCGAATATGTTATCTTGCCGCTCTTTTACCGGCGCCCGGACGCGTTCGCGGAGATAATGCGGTCCGCTATTGCCCTGAATGGCTCCTTCTTCAACGCGGAACGAATGATGGAGCAGTATTTGCAAAACGCGTATTCGATTTCCGTTCCGTTCGACAAGGAGTAGCGCGACGGCGACGTTGGCGACTCTACCGAACGGACATCTCCGATCGAATCCCACGCCCTAGGTTCGACAGCTCTTGAGCCAGAACGCATAAGACGTCATCGAAAGTCACTACTCCGACCAATCTGCCGTCGTCATCGACGACCGGCAGCCGGCGGACACCAGTTTCCCTCATCAGGTCGGATGTATCGAAGACCCCGTCGTCCCGGTGGACCGTCTGCACGGGAGTGCTCATGATGCCCGCGACCGATGACTCTCCGCTCCGGCCCCGTGCGAGCACTCCGACGGCCAGATCACGGTCTGTGACGATGCCGACGGGTCGGTGATCCTCGGCGATCACGACGGCGCCGACATTATGCTCGTCCATCAAGCGGGCGACAGCGGTCAGCGATTCGCTCGGACTGGCGGTGATGATGGGTTTCACGAAGGTTTCAATCGTCTTCATCGAAAGGCTCCCGGCCCCAAATCGCGCATGGTCTGTTGCTCCAATTCAGGTTCTTGAAGAAGCCGCTTCGGCTGAGGCGGCGCTCGGGTGGCATACCAGAACCGGTCCCATCGAGCCACGAACGACCTTGTCCGCGACGCTTCCTAACATTAG
>JBGQKZ010000183.1:0-7471 GCA_041499805.1 Gemmataceae bacterium | reverse complement strand
ATGGCCGGGCCTCCGTGCGGGTTTGCAGACTTCGTCAGCTGCAAGATTATCCGCGGGAGGCCCTCTCGACTATGTATCCCAGGGCTGCAAGGCCCTGCAATCACAGCGGTTACGCTAGAGCGGACGGGCGGTTACGCCCGAAGAGTTCGGAGTTGAGGTGCCGAGATAGGCGACTAGACGGCCGTCCGGCGAGATGCTCGCGGTTTGGTAGTTATATGAGTTGGCCCGAACCGGTCGCCGAACGAGAAGTTTGCCGCTGGGGACTTCCCAAAGGGTGAACTCAACAGCGAAATTGCCGTCGGTGCGTTCATGCGCCCAGCAGAACAGGCGGGTGCCGTCGCTGGAAAAGAGCGCGTTGGCAAGGAAATCTCGGCCGATCTCGATCGGCAGGGCGGTGCGCAGGCGGCCGCTCGGTACGTCCCAGATCTTGAGGACGACATCTCGGCCAATCGAGGCGCACCATTTCCCATTCGAAGAGAATTGGACGTTCGCCCATGAGCGATGACCAGCCCTGAGAACGCGTGGCTTGCGCAGCGCCCGGGCCCACAAGTAGTGCCATTCAAAACCGCGCACGCCTTGCGTGTCGGAACCGGGCAGATCGGCGTGCAGCAGCGGCGCAAGTAGCCTGTCCCGCTCGTCGCCTTGGAGCGTGTCGGCCTGCGCGATCTGACTTGCATACGCTTCTTGACGCGAGCGGTGTTCCTCGCCCTGCTTCAAACCGCTTTGCAAGGCGCCCTGCACGTCGTTGCCGTGATCTCGAACCAGCGAGGCGTACCAGAGCGAGCCAAAGGCGATCGCCAAGAACGCCGTCGCCATGCTCAAAAGCGAAGTCGCCACTACGGGATGCCTGCGCATCCACTTTGCGGCCCGCTCCCACTTCCCACCAGGCCGAGCGGCTATCGGTTCGCCCTTCACGAACGCGCGCAGATCGCTGGCCAGCGCCGCAGCGCTCGCGTAGCGCCGATTCGGCTCCTTCACCAAACATTTCAGGCAAATTGTCTCCAGATCGCGCGGCACATCTTGCCGCAGGTGCCGCGGCGATACCGGTTCGTCAGCGAGCAACTGCCGCAACGTATCGGCTTCCGTCGTTCCCTGAAAGGCAGGGCGGCCGGTAAGGCATTCGTAGAGCACAGCGCCCAGCGCGTAAACATCCGTCGGCGGACCGATGAGCGCCGCGCGCCCGTTCGCTTGTTCCGGGGCCATGTAGGCGAGAGTACCCAGCACCGTGCCGGTGCGCGTCTGCTTGGTCACGTCTTCAGCTAGCTTCGCGAGACCGAAGTCGGTCAGCCGAGGGATTGCGGCTTGCAGATTTGTGATTTCAGATTCCTGACACGGACCTGTTGTGGCACGCAAGTCTGTAATCGGCAGCTTCGACTCCGCGAACTCAAGCAGGATGTTGCCGGGCTTGATGTCTCGGTGCAACACGCCATGCGCGTGCATGTAGGCGACCCCTTCCGCCAGTTGCAAGAGCAGCCGGGCGACGTCCACAGGTGGCAGCGGCGTCACCCGCTGGCGCAACCACGCGGCCAAGTTGGGACCGGAGCAATAAGCCGTGACGAGGTAGCAGAGGGGTCCGGCTTCCCCAACTTCATGAACGGGCACGAGGTTCGGATGGTCGAGGCGGGCAGCGGCTTCCGCCTCGCGCTCAAAGCGGCGGCGCATCTCGGGAGTGACCAACATCTCCGGCCGCGGCACCTTTAGGGCAACGCGCCGGCGCAGCAAAGGATCGAACGCCAGGAAAACGACGCCGTGACCGCCACGGCCCAACTCACGCTGCAATTCGAAGCGCCCAATCGTTGTCGGCCAGTATGGCTGAAAGGTCGGAAGCGCCGATGCCAGGCCGGACGTGCTGGGGCTGCGCGGCCAGGCCGATTCCAAGAAGTCTAGGCAGGACTGCGCTTCGTCGAGCCGGAGGCGGAGCGTGCCATCATTCACAGCTCTCTGGGTGACCGGCGGGCTACCCTGAGCCAGCGCTTCGTCGTACTCAGCCAGCAAGGCAGTGAAGACGTCGTCGCGGGGATCGTTGTCAGGGCAGGTCATGAGACACCTTCAAGATTTTTCGCAACTCGTCCACGGCGCGGGACCACAGTTTGCGTGCTGCTTCCGAACTGCGGCTCATGTGCCGGCCGATCTCCGCGAAGGAATGGTTCTCCTGGTGGCGCAATCGCAAGGCTTCGCGATAGTTTTCCGGTAACTGTGCTAGCGCGCGTTCCAACGTCGCGCGACGTTCGCTCGCCAATGCGCGCCCACTCGGCGACGGCTCGTGATCGACCAGAGCCGCCTGCCCCGAGCGTTCGAGCGCTCGGTCGAGCGGCACCTCGCGGCCAATGTCACGTTTATATGTGGACCGATAGCGCTCCCGGACGTTGGCGACGTTGTTGAGCAGAATCCGCCGCAACCAGGCGCGAACATCGGCCTCGGTCGTGCCATGAAACGACCCGAAGTCGCGCTGCGCCTCCAGCAGGGTGTCCTGCACGAGGTCCGACGGCCCTATTTTCGCTTGCAGAACGAGATCGAGCTCGCGATTAGCCACTAGGAGCAGGTACTGGCGGCACATCTGCAGCACACGGCCCAGAGCCTCTGACGAGCCGTTCTGCGCCGGAAGGAGCCAACGCACCACCTCATCCGCGAGGGCGCCTGGTTCTTGGGGCAAATACACGGGCTCTCTCCCCTTGAGCAGGAAGAATCACGAAACCGGACTCATCGCCAACGGTCAGTGGAGATTAACCGGGAATGTCGTGGATTGCAAAAGAAACACGACCGACAAACGACCGATTTCCTCGGAAATCGGTGCCGCAGGATTCGGGCTGGTGTTGGAAAAGTTCCGCTTCATGTCCAATTGTGCGTCCGGTTCCGGCCCGTTTGCGTGCTGAGGGGTGTAAGGACCCTGTGCGTCTGCATGCCGTGACCGCGTTCTTGACGAACCGCGCGCCCTGGCGACACCGCGGAACAGGCTTTCTGACTGAACCGACTATCGTCTCAACACCGGAGGTCATCGATCATGGTGCTATCCTGGTTTCGGAAGCGGAGCACGCGACGGGGTCGATCGGTCGGGGCAAAGCCAGCACGGCGAGCGTTCAGGTTCAAGCCGGTCGCGGAGATGCTTGAAGATCGCACGCTGCTCTCGGCGTTCTACGACTTCAAACTTGTGGCCCAGTCGGGTAGTCAGTTGAGCAAGATCGAAGATTACGTCTCCGTCAACAATAGCCTCCAAGTTGCGATGGTGGCGCATGATGCGAGTGGTAGCAGCGCGGTCTACGTCCAGGAAGGTAATCTCAGCCCGACGTTGGTAAGCTTTCCTCCGTCCGACCCCAATGCTCCCGGCCGCGATTATGGACGTGCCGCTTCGATCAGCAATCCCTCCGACGGGGTGAGCAGCTGGGTTGCGGCCCCCGATCAGGTGCCCTCGAGCACGGCCGCCTACGTCCGTCGCTGGCCCACCGCAGCGCCGGCTTCCAGCCGCATCGATGTGGCAGCCACCCCGAGTGCCATCCCCTTTGACCCGAGCGGTGACCCGGAGCACTTCGACAGTTTCACCTCCTTCACGGACATCAACCGTGATAATCAAGTGGTCTTTGTCGGCCTCGATACCCGGTCTTCGACGACGCAAGACCTTCGCGTTCGCAATTCCTTGGCCAGCGGCATCGCGGGTCAGACAATCGACATCGGCGATTTTCCTGCCACTGCCGGGCTACGTCCTCAGATTAGCGACGACGCCGAGGTCGTGTTCCGCTCGCCCTCGGCCAGTTCCATCTTCAAGACCGGCCCCGGCTCGCCCATCTACAAACGCATAGCCGGCGGGCCGGAAGGGTTTGTCGCCGATGGCGACCTTCCCGCCGTTGGCCGCAGCCCCGGCATCAGCGAGGACGGCAAAGCCGTTGTGTTCTTCGGCAACCACCCGAGCGATCTTGTGCCAGGTTACGGACCAGGCATCTTCGCGAGCATCCTCAAACCCGGCGGCAATCCCGATGGTGGTTCGGACCAACGAATTTTCGTCCGGCTCGCAGGCATCCCGGGCGAATTGGGCTTCGACACCAGCGGAAAACCACTCACCCTCCTGGACTACGCGACGTTCTCCACCGTCAGCAATGCCAACACCACCGATTCCCGCGTCGGTGTGGGCGGGAAGGTAGATTACCATCCCGGTAAGACCTCCGAACTTTACGTGACGTTCCTGGCGAATGACCCGCGGGACGGCCTGGAGACATTGTGGCAAGTGCGCCTCGATGTTACGGAAAACGTTGACAAGACACTTTCGTTCATCGTGAAGAGCCCCCAACAGGTGGCCAAGGTCGGCGAAACGATCCTTGGCAAAACCCTCACTGACCTGGAGATCTACCATCCCGTTACGCAGACCGGCAATATAGCTTTTTGGGCGGCCCTCCAGGGGGGCGGGCAGGCGGTTTTCCTGGGAACCACCTCCCCCGATACAACTCACGACGGCCTTCCCGACTTCTGGAAAACGAACGGCATCGACATCAACGAAGACGGCGTGACCGATCTCAATCTTGCCGCGGAGGGAGCCACCGCCGGCCAGCGCGACGTGTTCCTAGAACTCGACTGGCTCGACGGTCATCGACCGTCCTCCTCCGCCCTCGACGACCTGCGGCAAGCGTTCGCCAACGCCCCCGCGCCGAAAGACGTGGCCGGGCACGACACGGGTGTGCCCCCCGGGATCAACCTGCACATCGACAGCACCTACAGCAGGTCCATACAGGACACCACGGACTACGACATTGTCTACATGGGCCTGCCGACGCTGACAATTCCGGCCGGTCTCGACCTGACTGCCAAGTCGCTGCAAGAGATCAAGCAGGAGAATTTTGGCCCAGACCCCGGGGTGGCTAAGGATGCATGGCTGCGGGATGCACGGCTTTACGTGTACCACTACGGCGTTATCGCCAATTTCATCTCGACGATTCACGTTGATGTGGCGGGTGAGGTCGTCTACGACGATCGCGCGCGCCCCGACGCGAACAACGGCAACATTGTATACCCCGACCCGAGCGACCCCAGCGGCCCTAGCGGCACGACGACTCCGTATCTCCAGGTTATTGATGGTGTGGTTGCCGCTTCCCACGTCATTCCCCAGCAGCAGCGGGCGAATGTGACCTTCAACTCAGCGTGGTTCGTGGCCGATCATTCGCTGGCGGGCCACTCGGTCAAGGTCGTTGCCGGTCCTGGGCATGGGCAGATCCTCAATATCGTGGATAATACGCCGTACCGACTGTTCCTCGACCGCGACTGGAACCAGTTGCCGGACGCTTCTAGCAAGTTCGTGCTCCTGGCCGGGAACAGCGGGCTTTCGGAGATCGGCGGCAACGACTTCATTATTAGCCTTGGTAGCCTTGGGAGTTATCAGAACACGGACGTTGCACTGTCTCAGACCCTGGTACATGAAATTGGCCACAATTTTGGGTTCATCGGCGACGTGAAGACTGGACTCGATGATGCCGGCAACTTGATCGATTTCACAAACTTTCACAGTGTCATGAACTACGATTACCAGATCGGTAACTACAACAAATACGACCCATCCACGAACCCCTCCGGCTACATCACAGACTATTCGCACACGTCCCAGGTGGTTTGGGTCGGCGATCGCAAGGAAACCATCGATCGCCCCGAGTGGGACAGTCTGCGGCTCGACTTTAACAGCTTCGGAAGGTCTTTCGGCAATTCGTATGGTGTCGGTGGCTTGGGATCGGCCCAGTCCGCGGCAGACGGAGGAGATTTGACGCCCGCCCAGGCCCGCCAGATCGCCCACCCGGCCGACCCGTTACCGCCATTGCTCCAGATCTCCGCCCCCGCCCAGGGGACATCGGCCGCGGTTGGCAGTGGGCTGACGGTAGATGTCGTGGCGAGCGACAACGTCGGCATTGGCCAGGTCATGGTAGGCCTCGACCTCAACGGCGATGGCGATACCGACGATCTGGGAGAGACGGTCTTCGCTCAACCGCAGGGCGGCAACCTTTATCGCGCAGCCTTCGCCTCGCTCGCAGGGCCATCCGACTCGCGCCGCATCGTTGTCCAGGTGGTGGACACCTCAGGAAACGTCACGACGGATGACCGCACGATCACCGTCACCGGTGGCGGGACCAACCACCCGCCCAGCGCCCAGGCCGACGTGATTACGACGGTGCCCGGCACCGGGGTGACCATTCCCGTGCTGGTCAACGATAGCGACCTGGACGGCAATCCTCGCTCACTTGTGTCCGCTGCTTCGCCGTCGCACGGGACCGCGGTAGGCAACGCGAACGGCACCGTGACCTACACGCCGACCGCGGGCTTTACCGGCGACGATACTTTCGCCTATGTCATCCAGGACGATCAAGGCAGCAGCGACACCGGCACGGTTATTGTCCACGTCAGGGCGGTCAACGGCACTCCGGTCCTCGACCCCATCGCCAATCAGGTCGCGACCGCCGGGACCGCGGTGAACTTCACCGCACACGCCACCGACCCAGGCCACATCCTGACCTATAGCCTCGACCCCGGCGCGCCGACCGGCGCGAGTATCGACCCGACCACCGGCGCTTTTACCTGGACGCCAACGGTCACCGACGCCACGCAGGTACACAATATCGTCGTGCGTGTAACGGACGACAGCAGCCCCCCCGCCACAGCCACGCAGCTGGTCGTGGTCAACGTACTCAGTTCGTTACAAGTCGTCGGTGTAACCCGGCTCACTCTGCCCAGCCCGGGGCCAATGCAGGTCGCCGTCGACTTCAATGAAGCGCTTGATCCAGCGTCGGCTCAGAACGTCGCCTTATACCATCTCGCCAGCGACGGCCTACCGGATTTGCCAATACAGTCGGCGATCTACAGCGACAATGGCACGCAGCACCGCGTCGTCCTCACGGTCCCCGCCGGCACGCCAGTTCCGCCTGAAAACTACCACGTTACCATCGATGGCGCCAATCTCGTGGCCGCCAACGGCGACCGGGCGGCGCCCAAGCTCGACATGATCTGGGCAAGCACTCCCGACACGAATTCCATTCAGGCATTTGCCGTCCAGGCCAATGGATCGATCGCACCAACCGGCGAATCGTTTTCGTTCGGCGATGGGCCACCTATTCAGATTTCCATTTCAACCGATTACACAGGTGATGGCATCTCCGACATGATTGCTCTGTGCGGCCCCCGATTTGCCCGTCGTTTGATGCTTCACAGAGGAATTGGAGACGGCACCTACGCGGCACCTCAATTGATTGAGTCTGATAGCTTGGACACCTTTTACGGTACATCTGGGGACCTGACCGCTTTTACCCAAACAGATTGGAATGGCGACCACATACCAGATCTAGTCGTGCCCGCAGGTCCGAACTACTTGGCTCGTTTTCAACAGTTACTCTCTCATTTCGACCTCTCACCCCGGCTTTTCCGCGGTTTTTCGTGGGGTCGAGCGTGCGGCGCGAAAACATAGTGCCACGTCGTGGCCGGATATTCCGGGTTTGTTCTTGAAATTACT
>JBGQKZ010000182.1:0-8015 GCA_041499805.1 Gemmataceae bacterium | reverse complement strand
TATTTCCCGGATTCCTTCGCGAGTTGCGAGAGAAGTTCACAACAGACCCGACGCCGGCTTTGCAACACCTTGACCAGAAATGATTCAATGCGTTGCAGGGGACGGCAATTCGTTGCAAGTGACCAATGCGTTGCAAAGCCGCTGCAACGAATCCGTGCAATGAAATGCAACGCTGCAACGAAACACCTGGTCCCTCGGGCACTCCGGAAATCCAGGAGATCGGCGTATTGTAACTCGCCGCCCGCTGGGAAGCAGTACCCGTGCTTGCCTTGCGGCATAAACGTCGCTCACTGGCTCGTTCGTCCGCGGGCTGTTATAAACGACGACGACGGCCCAACGCGGTCGGCGACCGTCATGCAAAGGAGAGTGCCATGAACCAGGAAGTCCCGCCCCAGTCGTCTTCGCGCGGCAATTTCCTGGCGCTCTTCCTTGCGGCGTTCGCGGAGTTCGGCTTCATCATCTTTCTGATCCTGATCAGCGGCGGCTTGTTCCTCGACATGATCCTCGTCGCCGGCGGCGTCGTGGCGCTCGCTGTTGTCAACTACCTCCTCTGGGGCCGCTCTTTCAACCGCGACATGGCGGGGGAACGAGAGGAGGAACAGCTCCGGCGCCTCATGGAGGAAGACGAGCCGACGTTCAACGAGCGGCGGCCGCGAAGATCGTAGAATACCTTCATGCCTGAACTCGCGGACGACATCGTTGCGCTCCTGTCACGAAAGAACTACCAGCCACTGAAGCCGAAGGCGCTGGCCCGCAAGCTTGGCGTGCCAAGCCGGCAATACGGCGACTTCCGCCGCGCCCTGCGCGAGCTGCTGAAGCAGGGCCGTGCCGAAATGGGCAAAAACCATACGGTACGGCCGGCGCAGCCGCACGGTACGATCACCGGCATTTTTCGCCGAGCGGCGGCAGGCTACGGTTTTGTGCGAACGCACGCCATCGACGGCAAAGTCGGCCCGGAAATCCTTGTTCGCGAACACGACACGCTCGACGCCGCCACCGGCGACGAGGTGGTCGTGCGCATTACGCGGAAGCCGAGCCGCGCCGACCTGGGGCCCGTCGGTCAAATCCTCCGCGTGCTGGAGCGGGCCACGCATCGCTTTGTCGGCACCTACTTTGAGCGCGACGGCGCCGGACACGTGCGTGTGGACGGCACCGTCTTCAGCCACAGCATCTTCGTCGGCGACCCCGGCGCGAAGAGCGCCCAGCCGGATGATAAAGTCGTCTTCGAAATGATCCGTTTTCCGACGCCGGAGGACCACGGCGAAGGAGTCATCACGGAAATCCTGGGCGCGCGTGGCGATCCGGGCGTCGATACCCTGTCGATCATTCGCGCGTTCGACTTGCCCGATGCATTTCCCGACGACGTCCTCGCGGAAGCCCGCGAAGCCGCGGAGGTGTTTGACGAAGACGATCTGGACGGCCGCCACGATTTCACCGCCGACACGATCATTACCATCGACCCGGTGGACGCCCGCGACTTTGACGACGCCGTGACGTTGACGCAAGACCACCGCAGCAAACATTGGCAGCTTTCTGTCCACATCGCGGACGTGGCACACTTCGCGCCGCCCGGCGGCGCCCTCGACCGCGAGGCGCGCAAGCGCGCCACGAGCGTTTACTTGCCGCAGCGCGTGCTGCCGATGTTTCCGGAAGTCATCTCCAACAGCCTTGCCAGCCTGCAACAGGGACGAGTCCGCTATGTCAAAAGCGCCCTCATGGACTTCACGCCGGCGGGACAGCGGACCGAGGCGACGTTCTACAACGGCGCCATTCGCGTGATGCGCCGGTTCACTTACGAGCAAGTAAGCGAGATGCTGGCGACCGAGCGACCGCGGCCCGAGACGTTCGGCGTTGAGCCCGCGGTGCTCGACCTCCTGCTGCGCATGCGGGAATTCGCAATGATTCTGCTCAAGCGCCGCCTGCGTCGCGGGGCCCTGGAACTCAACATGCCGGAGACGGAGCTGGAATACGACGCTCTAGGCAACGTCATCGGGGCCCACTTCGTCAAGCACGACTTGAGTCACCAGATCATCGAAGAGTTCATGCTCGCCGCCAACGAAGCGGTCGCCGAGCACCTTGCGACGCACCATATTCCGTTTCTGCGCCGCATTCATCCCGCGCCCGACCCGAAGAAGCTGGAGGCGTTCGCCGAGTTTGTGCATAGCCTCGGTTACAAGCACGGCAAGGAAATGGATCGTTTCACGCTACAGCGGATCCTGGAGAAATCGGCCGAGCAGCCCGACGTTTTCGCCGTCCACTATGCGCTGCTCCGCAGTCTCAAACAGGCCGTCTACAGCCCGAGCGAAGAAGGCCACTACGCCCTGGCCAGCGACACCTACTGCCACTTCACCTCGCCGATTCGACGCTACCCGGACCTGACCGTCCATCGGCTGCTGACCCAATGGCTGCGCACCAGCCGCGCCGGCAGCGACGAAACGGAACTAGCCGCCCTCGGCGACCATTGCAGCAAAATGGAACGTCGAGCCGAGATGGCCGAGCGCGAGCTGGTGAAGGTCAAGCTGCTGAACTACTTGACCGAGCGGATCGGCCTTCAGCTCGAAGCGATTATCACCGGCGTCGCGGACTACGGGTTTTTCGCTCAGGGCGAGAAGTTGCCGGTCGAAGGCCTGGTCCACATCAGCACGTTGCCGGACGATTACTACTACTTCGACGAGGCGACCCACAGCCTGATCGGCCGGCGGACCCAGCGGCGTTTTCGTCTGGGCGACAAGGTCTGCACCGAAGTCGTGCGCGTCGATTTGCAACGCCGCCAGCTCGACTTCCGCGTCTGCGAGCCGCAAAAGCCGCGGCTGAAAGACTCACCGCAGAGGACGCGGCGGACGCAGAGGAAACGAGGAAACGAGGAATGACGAATGACGAATGACGAACGTCGAATCAATTACGAATTCCCAAATGTCGAATGCCGAACGTCTGGCCTTCGCCATTTGGTCATTCGGTATTCGTTATTGATTCGTCATTCGTCATTCGACATTCGACATTCTCAACTCTGCCCTCCCGCCCAGACACGAAATCCGAACCCTTCCAGGTCAATATCCTCGCCCTTTTCCGGTTCACCGGGTTCGCCGCGGTCGAGGCTGACGCGGACGATGCCCCACACGGAAAAGGGCTCGCCGCCGTGGTCGTAGCCGTGGGCGTCGGTGTCGCCGTCGAGCAGCCAGCGCCACGTTCGGCGTTCGCCGCCCATCTCCGCCTCTTCCTGCCAGCCTTTCAGAACGCGTTCCACCCCTTGCAAGGCCGCCCGGAAACCCTTCGGATCGCTCACGGTGACACGCCACTCATCGGGCATCGTTTCCACTTTCACCTTGGGCAGATGGCGCACCGCCTCGAACATGCGGTGCTCAAGCGCCGCCGACCGCCACGGCGACCAGAGATAAAATGTCACCTGGGGCGTGTCGAACACGAGGCCGTAAAACTCGATGCGCATACAGAACTCTCCGTGCGGGCGTGTACCGGCGCTCTTGCCTATCGTAGACTTCCCGGCAAAGAGGTGAAGAGCGCCCCCGCGCGGAAGACCTCGCGACCCAGGAGCCGCGCGTCTCCTCAAAAGAATCCTTGCCACGGGGCCAACCCGGTTGCGATAATCCCCATGAAGTCGCAAGCGCAGCCCCGCATTCCCGGAGAGGTGGCTGAGCGGCCGAAAGCGCCGGTTTGCTAAACCGGTGTAGGGGCTTATACCCTTACCATGGGTTCGAATCCCATCCTCTCCGCTCGCCACGAGCCAGCCGTTTTTGACGACGGCTGGCTTTTTTTCTTGGCCGAAAACCGGCGCTCTGCGCGCGGAGAGCTGGTTCACCCAGACACGATCTTCAACATGCGCCCAGCTGGCGGCCCCCGAGACGTTTTCTTCCGTGTCTGTCCATCTGTTCCTCTCGAAAGTCGGCGCGCGGGATGCAGCTGGCATCAGATTTGGCCCGCTGGTTCAAGCCGGGCGCGAATTCTATGGCAGCACAATAACACTACTAATTAGATACTTTTTTTCTTGACAACGGCAATCGGCCCGCGTATCTTCCGACTCCTGTTCGTCGGACGACGCCTTTCTACCCGACGCCTGTCCGCCCGGTCATTTGTGGCAGCCGACGCGCCAGCCAATCGCTCGGCTCCCGTGCGGCGCCACGCTCGGTCAAACATCGCAGAAGATCTCCGCTTCCAACGAGGTCGCACTCGTGCGCCGCTTCCGCGCGCGCTGGCGAAAGCGGACTGTCCTTATCTTCGACAACCGTGGCCAGCCCGATTGTCGAGCGTGGCGACGGGGCTGCTCGTCCGTTCAACGTCAATTCATCGCCAAGAGGTCAACACCAAAAAGGAGACACATCATGGCGCTTGGAGACGGCATCCGCTACAACATTGCGTCCGTCGATCCGGCAGAGCGTGCGATGCTACGCGACGCGCTCCTCGAATTGAACCGGCGCTATTTTCCCGGAAACCGGAGTGACGCCGTTCCAGGTGGCGTCACCTGGTGGTTCAAACAAGATGAAATCCACCAGGCGACCCACGTTCACGGCGGGCCGGAGTTCATTCCGTGGCATCGCGAGATCGTCAATCGGCTGGAGGACATGCTCCGGCAAATCAATCCGCAGCTGTCGCTCCACTATTGGGATTGGACGCAGAATCCAACGGCGATTCCCAACGCCAATCTGGGCGGCGGGATGACTGGCACGTTGAATCTGTTCACGCCGGACTTCATGGGCTATGGCGGCACGTCCGACCAGCCGATCGGTCCGCCCTGGCAGAATGCCGCTGCTCCCTGGCGGAGCGACGGGTTTTATGTCCCCGGAGCTAGTCCGGCGCGAGACAGTTCGGGGGGGACCCCTGCGGACCCGCCCGCCAGCGTCAACCGCTCGGTTGCAGGCTCGCCGATTGCGGCTTCCAGAGACACGGACATCTTGGGAGAGACCGGAACGGCGGTGGATTACCACGACATGCGCGTTTTGATGGAAAGTGCCCACAATGACGCGCACGGTTTCGTCCGCATGGGCGGCCCGCACATTTCCTTTCGCGATCCCTTTGTCTTCCTGCTCCATTCCAACGTGGACCGGCTGTTCGCGCGCTGGCAAACCGATCCCGCGCACCCGGAACGGCTCGAGCCCGAGACCGTCTACGGCACGGAATCCAATCTGGACGTCATGGTCGGCGCCGTCATCCAGAACGTGAATCATAATGTGGAACCGTGGTCGACCGGACACTCCAAGGACCAGTTTGGCGTCGATCACAATACCAGGCCCTGGTACGCCCCGGAGAACGAAGGCCAGCCCCACAACTACAAGGACCCGTTGGTGGTGTTTCCGCCTTGCTACGACACGAACCACACGGCGGTTCCCATCGTGCAGGTGATGAACCCAGGCACGCCGCCGGTGATCCATTTCAACGACGTGCCGATGGGCGAGACCGCAGCCCGCGCGGCGGTGTTCCGCATCTTCGGCTGCACCAACGTCACCGTGCGCGTCAAAGCGGGCGCGGGGCCTGCGGCGCCGTTCACGGTGCTCTTGCCCGCGTCGGGTCAAGTGACCGTAAACCACGGCAATCACCTTTATGTCGAAGCGCGTGTCTGGCTGGCGTACAAAGCGGGCCCTGCGGGCGTGCCGGTGCCTGACGGGTCCGTGACCTTTGAGTGCCCACAGAATAATAAAGCGTTCACTTTCGTCCTAAAGGCCAACGCGATCAGCCGCCCAACCGTGGCGGTCATGCTGGTCTTGGATCAGTCCGGCAGCATGGACTGGCTCGCGGGCATCGACGCCACCACCAAACGGATTGACATTCTGCACCAGGCCGCCACGCAGTTTGTTCAGCTCGTGCAAGACAGCAGCCGGGTCGGCGATGCGGTGGGCATGGTCAGCTTCGATCAAACCGCCTATCCCGGCGTCGGCGTTACCACCAACACGGGGACAGGGATCGATCTCCTCCCGGTAACGACGGCCATCAACAACCTCCATCCGCAAGGCGCCACGTCGATCGGCAATGGCGTCGCCCTTGGACGCAATACGCTGAACCCGGTGACCGGCTTCGACCAGAAAGCAATGGTCGTTTTCACCGACGGTCTGCAAAACACGTCTTTGTTCATCGCGGACGTCATGGGCAGCATTAACGACCGTACGTTCGCCATCGGCCTGGGGACGGCGCAGCAGGTCAGCGTCAGCGCGCTCACCTCGTTGGCCAACAACACGGGCGGCCGTCTGCTGCTCAGCGGCCCGCTCGGCACCGCCCTCGACGACGCGTTTCGCTTGAGTAAGTTCTTCATCCAGGTGCTGGCCGGCGTCACGAACACCAATGTCGTCACCGACCCGAGCGGCTACATCTCGCCCGGTATGAAGGTGCGCATCCCCTTTGTCCTGAACGAGACCGACATCGACAGCACGGTGATCCTCTTGGTCGATCTGCCTGCGGTTCGCTTTTTCATCGAAACGCCAGCCGGGAACATCATGGACCCCGCACAAGCGACCGCCCTTGGCGACACGTTTGTCGTCGGCACAAACATGAGCTACTACCGCTTCACGCTTCCGCTTCCGCTCGGCGGCAAGCCGGCCCACGCAGGAACCTGGCACGCCATCCTCGTGGTGGATGACAAGCTCTGGAAGCGCTACACCCAAGGGGATCGCTCCGCGTCCGGCTTGGCGACGACGCTCGCGCAAGGCATTCGCTACAGCTTGATCGCCCATGCGTACTCGAATTTGCGCCTGGAGGCTAATGTGTCCCAGAACAGCTTCCAACCCGGCGCCATGGTCACCGTCCGTGCGTCCCTCTCCGAGTACGGCGTCCCCGTCGACCATCGAGCCAGCATGCGCGCGGAGCTGGAGCGCCCCGACCATTCCGGCGCGACGCTTTCCTTGACGGAAGTCGAGCCCGGTATCTTTGAAACCAGCACCCCGGCGGTCATTCCCGGCGTCTACCGCTTCCACCTGCTTGCGTCCGGCGCCACGATGCGCGGCCAGTCGTTTACGCGCGAGCAATGGCTCTCCGCCGCGGTCGTCCCCGGCGGCGACAACCCGCCGCCCACGACCGGCCCGTCGACGCAAGGGCGCGATAAACAGCTCTGTGAGCTGCTCCTGTGCCTGCTCCGGCCCGAGGCGTTGGGACGGTTCCTGAGCGAGCACCAGGTCGATCCCAAGGCGGTCCAGGCGTGCATTGAGAGGTGGTGCAAAGAGCGGTTAGCGCCTCCTTCCGCGGAAGAACTCCGCCAACGCGAGGGCACGGTTGGCGCGGCGACGCCCATTCGGCCGGCGACGGCTTCCATCTTCTCCAGCGAGCAGATTGCGCTGCTGACGGAGATGATTCGCAAGGCGCAGCAGTAGTCGGTGCTCACCGAAAAAAACGGCTGTGAGGAAAGGCGCCAGGACCTTATGCGGCGAGCGAGTGTCGAAAACGGATCCTGGCGCCTCGTCAGGGGCGGTGGTGAAGCAGCTTGTGAACTATCCTCGAATGCGGCGTTTATTGAGAAGGTGAGTACTTGTGCGCGGTGAGAGGCCGCGGCTGCGCGTTGCAAGATTCTCAGCAGTTGCTCGTGGACGACGCCATGCGTCGGTCCGCCTCGTAGCGCCGCCTCGACACGCTAACCGAGCAACCGTTTGATTTGCTCAACCGTTTCGGCGGCTTTAAGACGGCGGGCCAAGGCGCGGAGCTTCTCGACATCGTGCAACGCCCGGACCTTCGGCAACAGCCTCTTGCTCGCCGATCCAAACCTTGTCTCCAGGTCGAGCGCGATGCCCTCGATCAAGCCTTCTTCTAGCCCTTTTTGCAGCCCTTCCTGGCGTCCTTCTTCCAGCCCTTCCTGGCGTCCTTCTTCCAGCCCTTCTTTGCGGGCCAGCCGTTCGATGCTCGTGACGTAGGGCATGCGCCGGTCCTCCTCAAAGCGATACAATTCTTCGCGGAATTGTTGCTGCAATTCTTCGGGTAATTCTACCATCCAGTCGATCAGACGGAAGAGCTGCCGCACCTGGTCAGCGTTAAGGCCGCGGTCGTATAGTCCCTTGACCAGGCGCACTTTCCAAAGGCGGCGCTCG
>JBGQKZ010000181.1:0-8024 GCA_041499805.1 Gemmataceae bacterium | reverse complement strand
GTCAGACATTGAGTCGCCATCCTTGGCTCTCCGGTGCGATGCGGGGGTAATGCACCGCTATCGTGCTGGAGAGCCGTTCTCTTGCCTAGCTCAGTTCGACGCCGCAGTCGGCTCTGAGGATTTCACAGAAAGTGCAGTAATAATGCGTCAGCCAGTTCATTCGCATGTTGAAGACTCGTGTTGATGTTCTTCAGGCGGTCTTCAAGTTGAGCGACGCGCGATTCGAGGCCGGAAACCAATTCAGTTGCGTGTGCCAGTTCCTGTTGGTCCATTTGTTGAATCCTTAATGTGTTGGTTTAGTTCCTCCCGGAGTTAGCAGACGTACCTACAGAATACTATTTCGCATTTCCGCGCGCAGAAGCGCGTTGAAAGAGCTGGATTGCTGCATTTTCAGCCTGAGCTCGTCTGGTTTCGCATAGTGTTTTTCCGTATAAGCCCATATTCTCCTCTTCAGCTCGATTGGAAGAGGGCGATCATCATCTCGACCTTCCTGCGGATTGCCGAACTTGGCGTGTGCCTGGAACGCAGCCTTCGCTGCTTGTGCCGGTTCCTTGCCTTGTCGCAGGAACGCAATAAAAGAGCTTGCACGCATCATTTCGTCGGTTCGTTCGATCAGAAGCCGTTCCAATGGTGGAAGATTCCACCACCAGCGGATGTCGTCGTCGCGAACGCCTTCCTTCCGTAACTCCTCGAGGGCGATGCGAAGTTTTGGGTCAACCGCTTCGCGCTTCAGAAGCTGATCCCCGAGATTGGGTGGCTCCTTATCTAGTCCTCGTCGGATGACCTCCAGCTTCGCCGATTCTAGCATCTCATTGGCCTGTTTGGGCCCCATCGCCTGAAGAACAGCGGCAACCGCAGCAGCAGCTGGGGTTTGGGCTGAGTCGTTTGAGCGAGGACCCATTATCTCCACCTCTTTCCTTGCCAGTCGGGCACCGACAGACCTTCAAGTGAACATCCCGCGCAAGAGGGTGACCTTCTTGAGCCCGAACTGGTGATTCCATCGCGCCCGCGCAACGTCTGGCGGCTTCTGCGTGATCAAGTATCGGCCTGTGCGATCGAGCAAGGCGAGCGCAGTGCGGTCACGCTCAGCTTGTCGGCCCAGAATAGGGCCGTCAAACGGGCGCGAGAAACGGGGACATTCTGCTTCTCTAGAAAATGTAGCATGCCCCTTCGTGCCTCACCGGCACGGAGCGTGGCTTCATGGTTTCATGGCTTCGGCGACCCTGAGTGATCCTTCGTGCCGCCGATGCTCTCCTTCACTTTCTGCCCGGCTTCCTGCACCTTTTCTTTCGCCTTCTGAATGTCCTCACCGATCTTTGATCTTTTGCGTGTCAATGTCGATGTTCACGTGGTGATGTCCCGGCTCCGGTACTTCTTGAAGGATGATTCGCCACTTGCCGTCTTGGCGGATGAGGCCGGTCTCGTCGTCTTTCTTCTTGGTGCCATTTTTGAAATGAATGGTGACGACAACAGTGGCACCTTCGCCGCGAATCTCCTCGTTTACCGGCTCGATCGAAGTGATACTTCCGTTCTTCGTGATCTTGTCGCAAATCCGTTTCCAGTCTCCGGTTAGCTGCCCCAGAGGTCCACTCAAAGCATTCTTGGCGTCCTTCGCCAGCATTCCTTCCGCCTCAGAGTATTTACCTTCGTTCGCGGCCATGTAAAAGGATTTCACGACCGCAGTCGGTGAATCCGCCTTGCCACAGCCGCCTACCGGCACGCAGAGGAATGCCGCCGCGACGACGAAGAGCGAGCGAAATGCATGTGCGTGGATCATGTGCATCTTCCCTTTCGAAGGCAACCGAGTCGCCGAACTGGTGATTCGATCGCGCCCGTGCAACGTCTGGCGACTTCTGCGCGATCTAATTCCGACAGGCGCATTCGATCAGGGCGAGCGCCGTCAGGTCACGCTCAGCTTGTCGGCCCAGAATACGGCCGTCAAGCGAAATCGCGGAGCGGCAATTACTGAAGGAAAACAGGGGGCGGGCGCCTTTAGGTAACGGCTCGTCTTCAAGATTCAAGGAAAAGTCGCTCCCGACCTCCCGACCCCTTTTTGCAACAGGCGCTAAACTCATCTTTGGCTCCCCGCTCGTTCGGCGTCCACGGTATTCTCGTTTCGTCGGCGCAAGTCGTTACAGTCGCTTTACCCGGTCCACGACTCCGCCGTTTTTTCGATAACTCCCCGTACACGACCCGTCGATGATGAAACTACTTCGGTGGACATGCTGCCGAAAACCGGCACAACGCGCATAAAGGGCCCCTGTCGCAACAGCGCCACGGACGGCCGGCAGGACGCAGGCCCGCACGAATTCAAGGAGGAGGATGATAATGCTCGTACGATTCTTGAGGCGATTCGCCTGCTGGGCCCTTTTTGCGAGCCTGAGTCCGGCCGCAGGAATCGCAACGTCGGCACATGCGGAAGAGTGCAACCCCCGTTGCCCGCCGGCGCCGTGCGACACTTTGTGGATTAACCCCGCGCCCCTGTCGACGCCCGGCCAAGCGCCGGCGCCCATGCCGTCCGCCTCGACCCTTGCCGAGCCGTCGTCCGCGCCCACGTTCGACGTGGCGTCTCGTCAAGCCGGCGGCGGGCAGTCGTTCTCGGCGGCTGGCTACATCGACAACGCCATCCCCGTCACGCAGTTCCGCCTGCGTTTCGACGCGGCCTACGGCGACAATCGCCCCGACCGCGCCGAGTTCTTTTACGCCAAGTGCAGTTGTCTCACGGCGCTCACGCCGCAGCAAGCGGCCGCACTGGGCACCAACAACCGCGCCGCCGGCCCGACGAATCCGACTGGGGAAACCAACGTCGATTTTCAAGACGTCGCCGCCTACGTCGAAGTCGCCGTCAACAACCGGCTCTCCGGTTTCGTAGAAATGCCGTACCGCTTCCTCAATCCCGAATTGAACGACAATGCGAACGGCATCGCCGACATGAACTTCGGCCTCAAATACGCCTTCATCGCCAGCCGCGAGCAGTATTTGACGTTCCAGTTTCGTACATTCTTGCCGACCGGCGATTCCCACGAAGGCCTGGGGACCGACCATGTCAGCCTGGAGCCCGCTTTCCTGTGGCAACGGCAATTCGGCGAGCGCCTCACCGGCTATGCCGAGGTGCGTGACTGGATCCCCGTGAACGGCAGCGACTTCGCCGGCAACGTCGTTCGCTACGGCGTCGGGGCCAGCTACCTCGTCTACGACGCGCCGAAGGTGCGCGTCAGCCCCGTCGCGGAGCTCGTCGGTTGGACCGTGCTCGGCGGCAAAGAGCTGACAAACACCGAAGCGGTTGTCGGCGCCAGCGGCGACACGATCATCAACGCCAAGATCGGCGTCCGCGCGGGCTTCGGCTGCCAGGACGACACCGGCTGGCTCAGCCGCTCCGACCTCTACATCGGTTACGGCCGCGCCCTCACCGGCGACGTTTGGTACAAGGATATTATCCGCGCCGAATTCCGCGTGCGTTTCTAATCGTCTCCTGAAGTGGACCGGGCGTCGGCAACGCTCCGCGTCGCCGACGCCCGCTCTTTTTTGCCGTTTCCTTCATCCCCGGCGGAACGATGGGCGGCCGCTTTCTCCAAGCGCGCGTTGCGGCGAAGACCTCTTTGTTTCTCTGTGGTTCGCGGCTACGATGTGAACCGAGACACTGGCCCTCATTCGACGCGCCGCTGCACGGATCAAGCCGAAGGGCGGCGCTCCGCCTGTCCCTCCGGGCGATGTGGGAAAACGCCGTTCGCCAAACGGGTCACGCTTCAAGCGCATGCACTCTTCGGACAATCTGAAGGATTTGCCCCCGCGCGAGTGGGATCGGCTGGAAAGCCTGCTCAACCGCTTCGAGCGGACCTGGCGCGAGGGCGACGCCGTTGATCTCCGTCACTTCTTGCCGCCGGTCGGCGATCCGCTGCGCTTGCGCGCTTTGAAAGAACTGGTGATGAGCGAGCTGGAGATCCGCTGGCGGCGCGGCCAGCGGGCGCTTCTGGAGGAGTATCTCCAGCGTTTTCCCGAATTGAACGAAAAAGCGACGCTTCACCCACCGCTGCTCGCCGCGGAATACCAGGTCCGCCAACGCCACGGCGACAAGCCGCCGCTGGAGGCGTACCAGCAACGCTTTCCCGAGCAATTCGGTCCGTTTGAAAAACTCGTCCAGGAAGCGCGGGCGCCGGCGCCGCTGGAGAACAAAAGGAGTCCCGCTCCGGCACCGGCGGCCGCGCCGGACAAGGGGCACTTGCCGGTTGGCGGCGGCTATCACCTCATCGAGCGCCTGGGCCGCGGTGAGTTCGGCGTGGTGTGGCGGGCGCTGGCGCCGGGCGGCGTCGAAGTCGCCATCAAAATCATTCACCGACCGGTCGAAACGGCGCTCGCGCAGCGCGAGCTGGAAGCACTGAACCTAATCAAGCTCTTGCGCCACCCGTTCCTCTTGCAAACGCAAGGATTCTGGACCTGGGAAGACAAGCTCATCATCGCCATGCAGCTTGCGGACAGCAGCCTCGGCGACCGCCTGAAGAAATGCGTTGACTTAGGTCTATCCGGCATCCCGGTGGACGAGCTGCGGATCTACATGCACGAGGCGTGTGAGGCGCTCGACTTCTTGCACAGCAAGCAAGTGCTGCACCGCGACATCAAGCCCGCGAACATTCTCCTCATGCAAGGCCACGCCATGCTGGCGGACTTCGGCGTCGCCCGCATGTTGCAACCGGAGCGCACCGTCGAGGCGACCCTGGTCGGCACGCCGCTCTACATCGCGCCGGAGGTTTGGCGCGGACGGGTCGATCCGCGCAGCGATCAATACAGCCTTGCCGCCACCTATTTTGAGCTGCGCACGAACCGCCCGATTTTCCCGAGCAGCGCCATCGTCGAGCTGATGAGCGACCACACGCAGCGGGCCCCGGAACTCGACCCGCTGCCCAAGGCGGAACAAGAGGCTTTGCTCAAGGCTCTCTCGAAAGACCCGACCCGGCGGTACGAGTCCTGCCTCGAGTTTTTCCGCACGCTCGACCAGGCGTTGGTGGGGGAACAGGAGCACGTAAAGGCCGCGGCGCTTCCGGCCGGCGAGATACCGCCTGTGGAAACCGCCCCTCCCAAGCCGACGCACATTCCCGTTGTCTCGGACACAGGGCGAATCGCGGCGGCCGCACTGCGCACGGCGATCGATCCGCAGATCAGGGAGACGATTCGTTCGGAGCCTCCGCCACGGCCGGACTGGCGCGGCGACAAAGCTCGGACGGCGCCTGCCCGCCGCTCGCTGCTGGTGCCGGCGCTCTCCGTCCTTGTGTTGCTCGCCGGTCTTAGCTCGGTAGCGTGGTGGGTCTACGTCAAGGGGCGACCATCCGTTTCACCGATCCCGCCGCCGCCAAAAGCGAAAGTGGATTTCTTGCCACACGGCTGCGTGCCCGACGACGGCGCTGAAATCGTGTCCGCGCGCGGCAAAAAGGTCTATCAGCGCATCGCCTTTGTCTTCCCGGACGGAGCGACCCGGGCGGAGTTCGTGTTGATCCCAAACCAGGGCGGCGATGGCGAGCCGCCGCCGTTCTACATTTTGCGGACGAAGGTATCGAACCAGCTCTTCCAGCAATTCGCCAAGGTCGGAAAACTGGAGTCGCCCTGGGCCGCGGGCGCCAGAATGGACGGTCGCGACCTCGGCGTGGCCGACGACAACCGGCAGTTTCCCGTCGTAAACGTTACCTGGGACGATGCCGACGCGTTCGCGCAATGGTTCGGCGAGCTGCTCCAGGCCAAGATGGCCGTGCCCAGCGGCCGCCAATGGGACAAAGCCGCCGGGCAAGGAGAGACGCCGCCTTCGGGTCGTTTTGACGACGCGCCCGGCCCCTTCCAGGGGAACTATTCCAGCAGCGGCCCGAAGTGTGTTCCGCCCGCCTTCGCGTTGGGCGGTCGCGGCCCGCTGCCCGTCGGCGGCGCCACGCAGGATCACACCAACTCCGGTTGCAGCGACATGGCCAGCAACGGCTTTGAATGGACCTCGACCAAATGCGACGACAACGACAAAGAGATCGGCCCGGTCATCGCGAAAGTCCGCACGCACGATTGGCTAAGCGTCCGCGGCGCCACCTACGATCAAACGCGCCCCTATGTCTATGGCCAGCGAAAAGTGTTCAAGCGCCTGGAACACAACGGCGACGGCTACTATCGTCGCGATCTCAGTTTCCGCGTCGTGATCGAAGTACCGGATCGGTAAGGCCCGGTTCAAATGCTCCGCGGGCGTCGGCGCCGTGGCCGACTCTTGCGGGTCTTAAGCGAAATCACTGTGCAGTATTCGGCAGTTGCGTGCGACAGTTTTCCAAACGGTCCGGTCAGGTTGAAAACCTGACCTACTGCGGATTCGAGAACGGTCATTTAGAAACCGAAGCCGCCGTTGAAGCCGAATCCTTTGCCGCCGCCAAAGCCGCCGGCGCCGAGGCCGCCGCCGAAGCCACCGGCGCCGAGGCCGCCGCCGAAGCCACCGGCGCCGCCAAAGCCGCCGCCCAGTGCGCCCATGCCGCCGCCAAAGCCGCCGCCGCCGAAGCCGCCGCCGCCGAGCATGCCGAGGCCGCCGCCGAAACCGCCGCCGCCGAGCATGCCGAGGCCGCCGCCGAAGCCGCCGCCGCCAAGCATGCCGAGGCCGCCGCCAAAGCCGCCGCCGCCGAGATTTCCGCCCCCGATACCCCCGCCGATGCCGCTGCCCGGGAAGATGTTCGGCATCGTCGTCGAGCCGAGCCCGATGCTCTGTTGCGACACGAGGATGGGCCCGTACGGAAGGGGAATGCGCGGCATGAAGCCGAAATTCGGGCCTTGCCAGAAGCCGTTGCCCCAGAAGCCGCCCAACGCGCCGGTGCCGCCCGTCATGCCGCCGGTCATGCCGCCGGTGTTGTTGCCGTTGCCGCCGTTGAAATTGCCGTTGCCGTTGCCGTTGTTGCCGCCGTTGAAGTTCCCGCCGCCGTTGTTATTACCGCCGCCGTTGAAATTGCCGCCCATGCCCCCGCCGTTAAGGCCAAGACCGCCGCCGCCGCCCGGCACTCCCTGTGCGTGTGCCGCCGGCACAACCGCCAGGCAACCGCCGAGGACGGAGAATACGACGCAGCCGGCCGCGGCGACCCGAAGAAGCGGGCTCATGGTTCACCTCGAAAAAATGGGAAAAACAGCCGAACGGCTCGCGGGCCGAGCCGCGGACGACCCGGGCATCCACGCGCCGCACGTTTGCGGCGCGTTTCCACTCGGTCACGGGGATAGTCCGCTGGTTCGCTCTTCCGCGGACGCCATCGGGGGCATTGCGGAAGCGCGTAATGATGAGACGGCATTCTGACAGACGCTTGCGCCTTCCCAACCGAGGAATAATCTGCTGGGAATTCTCGCCGGCGCGCCCGCGTTTGCGACGTCTCCGCCGGCAATGTCCTGTCCCGGACGGATGCCCTCGAAACGACGCTCATGCACGCAGCCGCCGCGCTCGTCGAACGCCGCCTGCGGAAGGGGATGACGACCAAGTTGGCCAAGGACAAAGTTGGTGGACGACGCGCTGCCTTGGTCCGCCTCGTAGCGCCGCCTCGACACGCTAACCGAGCAACCGTTTGATTTGCTCAACCGTTTCGGCGGCTTTGAGTCGGCGGGCCAAGGCGCGGAGCTTCTCGACATCGTGCAGCGCCCGGACCTTTGGCAACAGCCTCTTGCTCGCCGATCCAAACCTTGTCTCCAGGTCGAGCGCGATGCCCTCGATCAAGCCTTCCTCTAGCCCTTTTTGCAGCCCTTTTTGCAGTCCTTCCTGGCGTCCTTCTTGCAGTCCTTCCTGGCGTCCTTCTTGCAGTCCTTCGTGGCGTCCTTCTTCCAGTCCTTCTTTGCGGGCCAGCCGTTCGATGCTCGTGACGTAGGGCATGCGCCGGTCCTCCTCAAAGCGATACAACTCTTCGCGGAATTGTTGCTGCAATTCTTCGGGTAATTCTACCATCCAGTCGATCAGACGGAAGAGCTGCCGCACCTGGTCAGCGTTAAGGCCGCGGTCGTATAGTCCCTTGACCAGGCGCACTTTCCAAAGGCGGCGCTCG
>JBGQKZ010000180.1:0-8232 GCA_041499805.1 Gemmataceae bacterium | reverse complement strand
TGCAAGTTCTGTTGCGTCTAGCCGTGAGTAATGCAGGCCAATGTCGTCAGCCCGTCGACGACGAACGTCACAGTTCTTTCCCAGAGCGAACTTACACCAGCCATGCGAGCCCAGGTCCCAAGTAAGTGCGCATTTCACGCATAAAGCGCACTTCAGGCGGCTTGCAATTTTCTGTCTCAAGCCGCGGCGGCGAGGATCGCCGCCACGCCTGCACGGTCCGCGCGTTGGCTACGACGACGGTCATGTACAAGCTGCGGGTACTTTGCACACTTCTTCCTTGAACGGACATGCGGCGGCATCGACAAACCTCCTCAGCATGCGCCGCTTCGGCTCCCGACGAACATCGAATCCGGGGATTCCTGCGTTACTTGGAGGCGTCTCACCTCATCAGGCTCTTCCAAATGGCTACGTCGGTCTGACTGGCGGCGCGCTGAATCACATCCTCGAAAACACTCTTGACCCAAGCCGCCCGGTCGCTCTGTCCCTTGGACGTGCTCGTGTAGTACTCCGCGGACGCGATAAAGCCGGCGACCACATCCTCGTTGTGAGCGCCGTTGAGAAACGCGTTGACCCAGAATGTCTGTCCGCCCTGGTCGAGCGGCCGGCCCAGGTAGACGAGATAATCGCTGCTGATCCGCAACGATTCGCGCTCCTTGCTGGCGGCGAAGCCGAAGGCCACGTCGGACGCATGGCTGCCGTGCGCCAACGCATTCACCCAGAAGCTGAGTCCCGCCGAATCTGGAGCACGACCGAGCAGATCCTCATACATGCCCGTCACCCACTTGCTGCCCGTGCCGCCATGCACGGTGATGTACTCCGGCGAGCCCAGAATGGCCGCTTCCAGGCTTTCGTCCCGGTAGCCGTTGCGCATCAGACCGACCCAGAAATTGAGGCCGGCGGTATCCGTATCGCGGTGCAGGTACAGCTCATACGCACGGCGGACAAACGTGCCGTAACTCTCGTTGGAGTGCGTCAGCGTCGTGGCCATGGTCGTCAGATTGCTTGGCAGCGCCTCGACCGGCAGCGGGTCGTTGATGGTCACGCTGCTGACGCCGGGACTGTCCACGGTCGCGCCGCCGGTGGGATTGCTGAGTGTGACGGTGAACGCTTCATCGCCATTGGCTTGGCCATCGTTCTGGATCGTGATGGGCAACGTCACGGCGAGATCGCCAGGGTTGAACGTGAGCGTACCGGACGCGCCTGTGTAGTCCGTGCCGGCGTGGGCCGTGCCATCGGCCGTGGCATAGTGGAGCGTTACGGTTTGGCTGATGCTGCCGGTGCGCGCAACCGTGAGGACGGTGTGGGCCCCGGTCCGGCTGACGTTGGAAGCGGCGACGGTGAAGTGAACTTGGCTCGGCGGCGCCTGCGCCGGCGAGAGCACGACGCCGGTGGACGAGTAAACCGGGTTCAGAACGATGCCGTTCGCGAAACTCAGACCGCTGAGCGAGGAAAACGTGCCGCTCAGCGACCCGGCGGTCAGCACGGGAAAAGTCTCGGCCGTTGTTGGGGCGAAGTTATTTGCGGCACTGACATTCAGGCCACCGGCCAGGGTGACCTGACCCGAGACCTGGAGTTGGCCGAAGGAGCTGGGGCCGGCCAGGAGCGGGTGAAGAGACCCCATTGCTGTTTGCGTGTAGTTGCCATCGATCTGAAAGCTACTGGATGCGTCGACGGTCAGACTTTCGGAGTTCGTAAACCCCTGTACGCCCGCATGCACCTTCAGATTTCCGGTATCGACGACGACGGCGCCGTTGTTGGTGATCGGGACGCTGATGGTCGACGTCCCGGTGCCGCCGGTTTTCTCGATGGTGCCAGCGTTGGCGAGAAGCTCTTGCCCCTCCCCGCAACAGTTGACGAAAATGCCGGCATCCGACTGGAAGTCAAGCGTCGATCCCGAGGCAATGTCCAGCGTCGAATCGGTGCTGGCTCCGTCATTGATCGCCAGACCGGCCAGGCTGCCGGTGGCCGACACGGTGATGGTCCCGTTTTCGAGGAAGGTGCCGCCGCCAAACAGGGACGCGAAGCCGCTGCCGTTTATGGACAGAGAGCCGTTATAGGTCAGCGTCGTCATGGCCGGAACGTCGATACTGGCGTTGTTCCAGGAGAACGTGACGCTGCCGGCGATGTCGAACGTGCTTCCCGCGGAACCGCTGTCGAGTTTGCCCTTGTCGAGCAGGATTGTGCCCGATCCCGTCGCCGTGAACGTCCCGTTCTCGGTGAAGGCGCTGTCGTTGGCCAGCTCAATGACGTCGCTGGTGCCGGTCTTGAAAGTGCCGTTCGAATCGACGGCTCCAGCAGAGGCCAAGCTGATGGTCCCGGATTCGGCATCGATAACGCCGGTGTTGGTCAGGGGCATATTCATGACGGACGTCCCGGTACCGCCGGTCTTCTCGATGGTGCCCTCGTTGGTGAACCTGGGGAAGCCAAAGCCATTCTGCAAGATCCCGCCAGCCGACTGCATATCGATGACCCCGGTGGAGGAGTTATCCAGCGTCGCTTGCGGGTTTGACGGATCATTGCTAGATCCCGCTATGTTTAGACCATCTCCCACCAGGAAGATGGTGCCGTTGTTCGTGAACGCTCCGCTGCCGGCTAGCGCGCCGCCACCTCCGTTCTCGGTTATGGTGCCGTTGTTGGTCACGCTTCCTCCACGGGACCCGTCCACGACAAGCTTGACCGCTTCCCATTCACTGTTGCCCGTCAGAACGAGGGGGGCATTGATGGTCATGTCACCGCCAGCTTTGGGCGTAAGCAAGAGGCTCGCGATCGTGAAACCGGTATCCACCGTGGAGAACTGGGTGGCGGCACTGTCGCTGTTGAACTCGGCCGTGTCCGCTGGTCCGGGCTTGCCGTTGGACCAGTTCGCGGGGTCGCTCCAGTTGTCATCGTGGAGAGTATTGGCGCCGGTCCAGATCGTGACGGACGGGAGCGTGCGGTCCTCCAGCGCTTCGAGCGTCAGCGGTGTTCGACGATGCAAGTCACTCCCGGACGTCGTTGGCATGAACCGTCGCCGGCCGAGGAATGTGAATTTACGGCCAACACGTTGAGTTTTGCTCGACATGACTAAGAGCCTCCCTTGGGTTCTCATCAATGGGCCGCTCTGGAAAGGAAGCGGTCCAGCGCTGAGGATGATTGGTCCGATGTTTTCCAAGACACCAAGCGATCGCCTTAATCGCAAATGCTTACCACGGGTTGAAAAGTTACCTTCCGACGGCTCTCACGGGTTCGCCCGAGCCTGGATAGACGCTGCCGGCGGGGGTGACCCTTTTCACCATTCCAAACCAGCTGAGGCCCGATATGGGCTGCAGCTCGACCGGCGCGTGAATTGTGACTCCCCACAGGCGTGCCAGTTTCTTCAGGAAGTCGTCGCCGTCGTAGCCCCTGCCGACGGCGCAACCGCGAAGTTCCACGCGGGCGCCTTGGGCAAAGTACGGCCTGAGCTTCTCCAGGATGGGCGTCAACTCTTTGATGTTTCCGTTCCAGATACCGGCCCGCTCCTTGACGAAATGCTCCCCATCCTGGCCGCAGGAAACGGACTGTTTCGCGATGTCTCCATGCGACCAGATGCGCAGCACGTCGATGCATCCGAGAAAAGCCGAGCGGATGATCATGTTGACCATTTGAGCCACGCCCCCGCACATCCCGCCGAGTACCAGGACTATGGAACCCGTCGTTTCCAAGTCGCGCACCGTGTGCATCAGGCTCGGGTCGGTAACATCGACCACATCGATAACCGAATTCGCGTTGCTCATGGTTCGTCCTCCGGTAGCCAGCCAGCGGCGGCCGATGCGGACGGCGCTGGCTCTGAGTGTGGTATCCCCACTTCTAACCTTCCGCGCGACATTTGGCCGCAAAGTGCGTAAAGGCGTGATCGCCCCCCGCGCGCCGGTGAGGCCTCTGGCTGGAAGCGCGAGCAGACCGGCCGCCGGCCGGCGTCAAGACAGGCTGTCGTCACGCGCGGCGGGGCAAGCTGCCGCCGGTTTGTCGCCTATTTCCCTAGACACCGAAGGTAGGCAAACACCGACGCGGAAATCCGCGCTGGCACGCACGAGGGCCGATCGAGGTTTTCCAAACTTGGCGCCGTGGCGTTCGCAGGGTGAAGGGTCTTGCGCGGGGAAAATGCCGGGCGAGAGTTGAGACTACATTGGTAGGTTAGCCTTTCCAGGCTGACCCAGCTTTTGTCGCCACGCGTCCGCCTGGTCTTTCTTGCCCCAAGCGTCGTAGAGTTGAACGAGGCGGTTGCGTGCATCACCGAGCACACTTCGGTCCGGCGCCCCGATCCGGTCCTCGCGTTTACTCAGTCCCTCATAACCGGCCAGCAGTAGTGGTTCGGCCTCAGCGTGTTTCTGCTGGCCGGCCAGAGCGGCGCCCAACAGCGATTTGCTCCAGTAAGTCGCCCAACCGTCGGCGTCCTTCTCTTCGCGGGTCGTGACGCAAGCACGCAAAATGGACTCGGCTTTCCCAAATTGATTCTGGCGCAGGAGGCAATCGCCGAGCTGGGCTTGGATTCCCGCCGATTCGAGGGGTCTTGCCGCTTGTCGCTTGGCAGCAAGAGCGAGTGCTTCCACCAGTAGCGCTTCGGCCGCGGCGTGTTCGTGCATGTCCATGCGCAGGCGCGCCATGGCGCGCATTACTTCAACAGTGAACGGATGGTCGCGCCCGCGCTTGACTGTCGCCAGCGCCAGGGTCTCCTCGTAGAGTTTGACGGCGTCGGCAGGCCGGCTGCTAGCGGCGTAGCAGTTGGCCAAGCCCAACATGCTCGAAAGCGTGTCGGGGTGGTCGGCGGGGAGCTTGGCTTTCCGCAGCGCCAGGGTCTCTTCCTGAAGCTTGAGCGCGTCGGCGTAGCGGCCGACGGCGTAGTAGCTGGTGGCCAAGTTGTCCATGCTTCGGAACGTGTAGGGGTGATCGAGCCCCGACCTGGACTTCCGGAGCACCAACGTCGCTTCGCGGAGTTTGAGGGCGTCGGTATGCCGCCCGACGGCGTAGTAGCTGTGGGCCAGATTGCCCATGCACGAGATCGTCTGGGAATGCGTGGGGCCGAGCTGGTCCTTGGTCAGCGCCAGCGTCTCTTCGCGGAGCTTGAGGGCGTCGGCCGGCCGGCCGACGGTGGCGTAGCTATTGGCCAAGTTCATCATGCTCGAGAGCGTGGCCGGGCGTTTAGGGCCGACCTTCGCCTTCTGCAATGCCAGCGTCTCTTCGCGGAGCTTGAGGGCGTCGTCGTCCCGGCCGAGGCCCTCGTATACGTTGGCCAGGTTGTTCATGCTCTTGAGTGTATCGACGTGGTCAGGGCCGAGCGTGGCTCTCAGTAGCGCGAACGTCTCTTCATGGATTTTGACCGCTTCCGCGTGCCGGCCGAGTAGCTGGTAGGTAATGGCGAGGCCATTCATGCTTCTGAGCGTGTCGGGGTGCTCGGCGCCGAGTATGGCTTTCCGCAGGGGCAGCATTTCTTCGTAAAGCGCGAGGGCCTCGGTGTAACGGCCGACGTATTCGTAGCTGGCCGCCAGGTGGTGCATGCTCTTGAGCGTGTCGGGGTGCTCGGCGCCGAGATGCTCCGTGTAGAGGGCGCGGGCGCGGCGAAATTGGTCGGCGGCAATCTGGCCTTCACCCAAATGCCAGAATGACTGACCCACCGTCATCCGCAGCCGGGCTTCGATGAGCGGCTTGTCGGCGAAGCTCTTGTCCACGATTGGCAGGGCCGCTTCCAGGGCCTGCCGCAGCGTCACGTCCCGTCCACGCCCGCCCGCCTCACCCTCCGGCCGGGCTGCGGCAAAGATCTGGTTTTCCACGAAGGCAAGCACCGCCGTCGTTTCCGCTTCCTTAGTCTCGGCGCTCTCCTTTGCCGTCTTCTCGGACACCGCCGCGGTCAGGGCATCGTCCTTCGCTTGTTCCGCTCGGTTGTACTGTCCGAGAATCAGCCCGGTGCTAACCGCTAGGATCACCACGGCCGCGGCCAACGCCACGGTTGCCGTGACGACTACGCCCGGATGACGGTGAACCCATTTCCGTGCCCTTTGCAGCAGCGTCGGTCGCCTTGCCCGGATCGGCTGGTCTTCCAGAAACCGCCGAAGATCATCGCCTAGCTCCTGGGCCGTGGCGTAGCGGTCTTCTGGGCTTTTGGCCATCGCTTTCTGGACGATCGTCTCCAGCTCGTGCGGAATTTGCTTGTCGATCTGGCGCAGCGGGCGAGGCTCGTCGAAGGCAATTTGCGCCAGAAGCGCCTCCCGGTCTAGACCGCTGAATGCAGGCTCCAGCGTTAACAGCTCGTAAAGCGTCGTGCCGAGCGAATAGACGTCTGTCCGATGATCCAGGAGCACCCGCTTGCCAAGCGCCTGCTCTGGGCTCATGTAGCGGAGCGTGCCGAGTAGATCGCCGGTCATCGTTAACTTCGCGTCTCCGTGAATCTGGGCCAGACCGAAATCGGCGATCCACAGGCTGCCGCGGCCGTCCACCAGCAGGTTGCCCGGCTTGATGTCGCGATGAATGACGCCCATTTCATGGGCGTGCTCCAGCGCCTCGGCCGCTTGGAAGCCCAATTTAGCCGCCATCCGGAAGGGAGCCGGTTCACCGCTGGGGCGTTTGGTCGGCAGTGCGCCCAGTGCCCTGGTAGTGGCCTCTCCGTCCAATGTCTTGGGCGCCGAAGCCCGCGCGGAGTTTCTCTCGCGCAGCTCGACAATGACGTCGGCCAACGTCCGGCCATCGACAAATTGCATCACAAAGTAGTGGACGCCGCGCTCGGAACCCACGCCGTACACGGGCACGATGTGCTGGTGGTGCAGTTGCGCTGCCGCCTGGGCCTCGTTCTTGAAGCGCTGCAGTTGCCGGGCGTCCAGCGCGGCCGCAAAGGGCAGCACCTTCAAAGCCACACGGCGCCCGAGCGAAATCTGCTCGGCTTCGTAGACAACCCCCATGCCGCCCCGGCCCACCTCGCGCAGGATGCGAAAATCACCGAGCTGACGCGGACCCTCAGGCACAAACGGCGGTATGGCGTCCAGGGTCGGCTCGCTCAACTGCGGGCTGACGTTGTGCAGGAACTCCAGGCCGTCCAGGCAAACGGTTAGCTTGTCCGCGACTTCCGGATGCCGGCCGAGGAACTCCTGTCGATCGGGGGCGTTGCCGGCTTCCAACTCCGCCAGGTACTCCTGTACGGCCCGGATGACGCGGGACTCGTCGGCGGATGGCGCCGCCGGGCCTGACAGGCCCCCTTCGGCGGCGGTCGCAAGGCCCTGCTCCTCGGTGAGGTTCATGGGTTATCTCCCAATCGTTCGCGCAGGCGGGCCAGGGCCCGGACGCAGAGTTTTTCCACGCTTCCCACCGTGCGCTTGAGGCGACCGGCCACTTCCGGGAATGTCAGACCTTCCAAGTGCCGTAGAATCAATACCTCGCGATACGCCGGCGGCAGCCGCTCGAGCGCATCTGCAAGCAACACCGCGCGCTCCCGCCGAACTGCCTGGTGGCTCGGAGAGCTGGCCTTGGCCACCAGGCCAACGTCCAGCATCTGGGAGGACTTGTCCAGCGCGCCGGTCAATTGCCGCTCCAGCGCCGCGTCCCGGCGCTGGGTGGCGTAACGGCGATGAACCAAATTGGCCAGGTTGCGCGCGAGAATCTGCCTCAGCCAAGCTATCAGTTCCCCCTCACTCTGACCGCGGAACTCAAGAAAGTGGGCGTGGGCTTTCAAGAAGGTCTCCTGGACCAGGTCGGAGGCATCGACCTTTCCTTGCAGCCGTCGTCCAATTTGCATGCGCGCCAGCAGGCCTAGGTAAGCGCGATAGTGCTCCAGCAACCGGCCCAGGGCGGAACCTCCCCCGCACCGGGCCTGCTTCAACAGCCGCTCCGGGTCGCTGTCGGCAATAGCGTCCATCGGATTCCGATTCTCCTTCTAACCTAGACACCCAGCGCCCGCAAATACCGACGGCACTGGACAGAAAAGGGGGAGCGTGAAAACGGAGACCTACAAGTTTGGGGGAGCCGTAGTACTTTCGAAATTAGAAGCGGCGAAATCTCACCCGCACGTCGGCGAGAGGAGCCATCGAAATACCTCGGAGCACGGCGGCCGCGCGGAGACGCGAGTAAGCGTTCTCCGACGCCGCATTACCGCTGAAAAGCGCACTCGGCTCGCGACTACGGACGATGCGAGAGGCTCGCATTCTTCAACTTTTCGTTGGGGTGGGCAACCATTGCATCGCCATCTCAGCCAGACGTCGGCCACGAATTCGCGCAGCACCGGGTCAATTA
>JBGQKZ010000179.1:0-8251 GCA_041499805.1 Gemmataceae bacterium | reverse complement strand
CGAGCAGCGCCTCGACCAACGGCGTTCGTTGCTCTACTGGAATGTCCGGAAGTGCGGGGAGTCCCTTCGCCATCCCTGATAAGATACAAGCAGACGGAGCGATCAGCTGCGCCTCTTTCCAGGGTTATTGGGAAGTTACCGAAAATGTCCGGTCCGATAACGCCTATTTCGGCGCAACGAATTGGCACTAAACCACAAAGGGAAAATGTCCGGTCGAAAAACCGGACAAAACCGGACATTCTTTTGACGCCGCGCTCACTCAAATCGCGCTCGCGGCTTGGTCCAAGGCGTTCAGCGGCTGACATGCTTCTCTCTACCCGATTTTGCAACTCCATTCATGCGAAGCACTTAAACGTCTTAAATTGGGATCGTCGCCGCGAAATGGCTCAAAACGTAGCCATAACCTCTTCTCGCCCTGTGCATTGCGCGATAACGACCGTTTTAGGAGAAATCGATTTTCCGGTGGTTAACGGTGGTTATGGGTCGCTATGGCCCGCTTTACGTCGCCACCTGAATCAACTTCACCAAGATCACGTTCGAGACCAGCACGAGGAAGATGGCCACCACGACGCTGCGGGTCGCGGCGCGGCCGACGCCTTCGGCGCCGCCGGTCGCGTGCGTGCCGTAGTAGCAGCCGGTCACGGCGATCAAGTAGCCGAAGACCACCGTCTTGAGCGTGGCGGGCACGGCGTCGGTCAACGTCAGGACGCGCAGCACTTCGTTTTGATACAGCGTCCACGACATCGTGCCGCCGATGGCTTCGGCGAGGTAGCCGCTGCCGATCGCGAGGTATGCGATGAAAACGGTCAACAACGGCAACGACAACATGCAGGCGAGGACGCGCGGCGCGACCAGCTCGCGCAGGGGCGACAGGCCGAGCACTTCGAGGGCGTCGATCTGCTCGGTCAGCCGCATGGCGCCGAGTTCGGCGCCGAGGCTCGCGCCGGAACGGCCGGCGACGATGAGGCCGGCGCCGATCGGGGCGAATTCCAGCACCACGGCCAAGGCGAGCGCTTGCGGCAGATATTGCACGGCGCCGGGACCGCCGACGGTTTGCAACGTGCCGCGCAGGTGAATCCAGACCACGACGCCGAGCGCGACGCCGGCGACCATGCCCAGCGGCAAGGCGCCGAGGAAAATGCTGTAGAACTGGCCGATCAACTCGCGCGGGCGGGTCAACGCCGCCGGCAGCGCGAGCAACGACCGCACGGCGAAATGCACGAAGCGACCGATGTCTTCGAGGAAGCGCATGGATTGCCGAGCATTACACATCGGCTTGCTGCAAGCGCTCTTGCCATTCGTCGAGCAGTTTGCCGATGTCGCGGAAGCCGAAATCGAGGTTGGCCAAGTCGCTGCCGAGGTCGATCGCTTTTTGCAGCTCGCCCGCTTCCGCGCAACCCTGTGCCAGTTGGAACAGGATTTCCTTCCGCGGCGCATCTTCGGCGGGCGGCAAGGCGGCCAAGGCTTCCTCAAAATTGCGTTGCGCCAACCGCCAGTTGTTGCGCTGTTTGAAGCAGTAGCCAAGGTAAAGAAGGGAGCGCCAGTGGTTGCGCGGATCATTGCGCGTCGCCTGCAATTCGCGAATCGCTTCATCAATTTGGCCGCCGCGCAGCAAGCGCACGCCGAGTTCGAAGCGGTAGCTCATGTCGGTCGGAAAGCGGTCCGACTTTTGGCGGAAAAGGTCGAGTTCGCGGGTGTTGATTTCCTTCAGCAAGCGAATGCGGATACGCCGCAGCTCGTCGTCCGCCGGCGCCGTCTTGAGCTTGTCGTCCGCCATGTTCAAATTGCGGCGGAACGGCTCGATCTCGAGATCGGTCAGCTCGATCATCAGCTCGAAGCTATTGCCGGTCGGCCCGAGCCCCTCTTGAAGGACTTCCCGCGCTTGCTCGAAGCGGTCGGCGCGGCGATAGATTTGGGCCAGTTGCAGATAGGCGCTGACCTGCGTCGGGCTCTGCTCGATGCGTGCCTTCAGCGGGGCGATTTCGCGCAGCAACCGCTGATCGGCGAAGGAGACTTCCGCCGGATGGGCGGCCGTTCGGCCGTCGCTCGTGGGCGCTTCCTCGCCGGCCTCTTCTTCCGTGTCTGCGGCGGACGCCGCGCTCGCGCCGACGACATCCTCGTAGTTGCCGCGCAGGATGGTCTCGTTGGCCGCCAGGTCCTTCGCCTTGTGCTGCGCCTCGACGTCGGTCGGAATGGCCCTGCGCACGAATTCCCACAGGCCAATCGCCTGCGTAAAGTTGCCGCGCTTTTCGTACAACCGGGCGAGGGCCCGATTCAACGTGGTGTCGTTCGGGTCCTTCTGCCGCGCCTGCTCGAGCGTCCAAACCGCGAGGTCGAGCATCCCCAGCGCGTCGGCCGCCTCGGCCATGTCCATCTGCGTGCTGACGTCCCACGGATTGCGGCTAAGGACCACCTCGCCCAACTCCAGCACTTTCGCGTAATCGCGGCCGCGCTTGGCCGACTTGACCTTGGCCTTGGTCGTCATGTTCGACATGCTGGCCAGCCGGGCGCCGCGCAGGTTGTTCTTGTACTTGGTTTTCTCGGTACGGCGGAGAGCCTGGCGATAAATGAGATTCCCCGGATCGAGCTTGCAGCAGCTCAGGAGCAGCCGAATGCCGTAGTCGTAATCGCCTTTGGAGATGACCTGATTGGCGCGCTCGAACTGCGCGACCGCGATGTGGCGGTGGTCGGCACTCGGCGACGGCAGGAAGGAACTATCGACGTCTGCCATAATGATCCCGCGAGGCGGAGCGGACGCCTCGCCATTTCGTGGTCGCGCAGCCGATTTGCGGACGGAATTTGAACCTCTGCGGCTGGATGGATGAATCCCACTAGGTTACCACACCGGGGCGAACGGTCAAGGTGCGAGGCAGGCACGGAATCCAGGTGGACGCGGCGTTTTCGCGAGTTAGAATCCGGTTCGGGACGCGGCGGTTCGTGGAACGGACGGCAAATCTGGAAACGGGAGCGTTGCCATGCGAGCGTGTCATCGGCGTCTCTTCAGTGGCGCGGTCGCGTTGGGAACCATGATCGTGGCTGCCGCGGCGATGCGCGAGCCGGAGGCGCCTCGGGTCCATGTCTTCCGGATCACGCTCGGTCTCAAAGATGCGCAGCCGACCGACTGGGACGGCAAAGTGACCATGACCGGCGGCGTGGTGACGAACATCGCCGGCTGGCGCTTCGAGGACAAGGATGCCGTGGACGGCGTCGCCGGGTGGAAGTGCCGCACCCGACCACAGATCGCCTTCGAGCAGCGCTATCCCGTCGAACCCGCGGCGGGCAAGCCGCGGCGCGAGGCGAAACTGCAACCGTGGCCCAACGGCGTCACCATCGCGATTCAGGGTGACAATCCCGCCGTGGCCGTCAAGCTCACACAGGGTGAACTCCGTTTTTTCGCAGCGGACGTGCAGCTCGGCGAACCGCGTTCCTTCTTGAACGGCGCCGTGCGTGTCGATCGCTTGCCCGCGACGCACGTTCTCCGCCCTGCCCCTCTGCCGCGGGAAGCGAACGCGGTGCAAGACGATTATCCCGCGTACTGGATTCGCTATCGCACCGGGAAGCACTATCTCGCGTGGGTCGCGTATCAGAACGGCAAGGACCGCGTCCTGCTCGTCGAGCGCGACGGCCCGAACGCCGTTTGGTCGCCGCCCTTGGAAGTTGCCGGTCCGGGGGATCATTTCCGCGTGGCTTTGGCCAGCCTGCACGACGACACGCTCTGGATCGTGTGGTCGAGCCAGCGCGAGCACAATTGGGACTTGTACGCGCGGCCATACAAGGACGGCAAGCTCGGCGCCGAAGTGCGCTTGACCGACGCTCCGGGGCCTGACATCTGGCAGCGCATGACGACCGATTCCCACGGCCGGGCCTGGCTGGTGTGGCAGGGATTTCGTGACGGTCAGTCCGACATCTTTGTGCGCTGCGTCGATACCGACGGCTGGCACGAGCCAATGAAAGTAAGCACCAGCGCGGCGAATGATTGGGACCCCGCCATCGCCGCGGATCCGAGGGAAGACCGCGTCTGGGTCGGCTGGGATTCATACGACAGCGGCAGCTACAACGTGCAGGTGCGCGGCATCACCGGCGGACCGCCGGGAACAGTTGGCGCGATATTGAAGCCGTCGCCCGGTCCGCAATTCCAGGCGCATATCGATCTCGCCTGCGATCGCGCCGGCCGGTTGTGGGCCGCGTGGGACGAAGCGGGACCGCAGTGGGGGAAGGACACCGGGTACTTGTACCCGAACAGCCCGGCGACACGACTCTACGGTTCCCGGCGCTTCGACGTGCGCTGCCTCGTCGCCGGCCAATGGAAGGAACCGGCCGGCTCTCTCTACGAGGCGCTGCCCGCCGACATGAAGGAGTTCAATGAACTGCCGCATTTGCAGCCCGACAGCGACGGCCGGATGTGGCTCGCGTTCCGTCACCGCACGGCCCGGCGACCGCGCGAGGATGGTTGGGCCGCTCAAGGACGCTGGGATCTCTTCGCCACCGCCTGGCTCGGCGACCGTTGGCTGCCGCCGATCGAGCTGCCGCACTCCGGCGGCCGCAACGACATGCGCACCAGCTCCCAGCGCGATCGCGAAGGCGGCGTCTATTTCGCCTACGCCAGCGATAATCGCGGCTGGTTGCCGCCCGGCATGACGCCGAAAAACCTTGATATCGCGGTCAGTCGATTCGTCGACGCGCCGAAGCCGTCGGAGCCGAAGTTTGCACCGCCGCCTGGTCCGCCATTGCCCGGCCGCGATCCCGTTCATCCGCGCGAAAAAGAGCAAGTTGCCCGCATCCGCACTTACAAAGTCGAAGCCGGCGGCAAAACGTACCACATCTACCGTGGCGACCTGCACCGCCACACCGACATCTCCACCGACGGCGTCGGCGACGGCTCGCTTATGGACTTGCACCGCTACGCCCTCGACGCCGCCGCGCTCGACTTCGTCCTGGTCGGCGACCACAACATGGGCAACGACAACGAGTACTGCTGGTGGCGCACGCAGAAGGCGAACGATCTCTATACCGTTCCCGGCGCGTTCATTTCCCTGTATGGCTACGAACGCAGCGTGCCCTATCCCAACGGGCACCGCAATGTGATTTGGACCGAGCGTGGCCACCGCACCCTGAAACTGCCGCAGGCCGCGATCCCCAAGCAAATGGCGGAAGACACCGACAAGCTTTACGCCTACCTGCGGCAGACGGGCGGCATTTGCACGTTGCACACGTCCGCGACCGGGCAGGGGACCGATTGGCAGCACAAGATCGACGGAGAACTGGAACCGTTTGTCGAGATCTTTCAGGGTTTCCACGCCTCGATGGAGGCCCCCGGCGCCCCGCGCATCGTCGATGCCGACAGCGACATCATTCACACGTCCTTCAAGCCCGACGGCTATGTCTCGTCCGCGCTCGACAAGGACTATCGGCTCGGTTTTCAGTCCTCTAGCGACCACGTGTCAACGCACGTGAGTTACGCCTGCGTTCTTGCCGAGGACTTCACCCGCAAGGGCCTCGTTGCCGCGATGCGCAAACGCCACAGCTACGCCGCGACCGACAATATCGTCCTCGACGTTCGCATGGGCCAGCTCGGCATCATGGGCGATGAAGTCACGACGAGTCAGCCGCGGCTCGACGTGGTCGTGCTCGGCACCGGACCACTCGCGCGCGTCGACGTCGTGCGCAACGGCGAAGTGGTCCACCGCGCAGCGCTCGGCGGCGCGAACGAAGAAGCGCGCTTCCAATGGACCGATCCGGCGCCGTTGAAGCGCGCCAAGGCAACCTATTACTACGTCCGCGTCTTGCAGCAGGACGGCCAAATGGCGTGGGCGTCGCCGATTTGGGTGCGCACGGGGAATTGAGGTGTGGCGCCGCTCGGTCGCAGCGATTGCGGCGTTGGGTGCGATGCATCCGGAGACGCGACAGGCGCCAGCGGATCGCGTTGGCGGCGTGTTCGTAAAAGAGAGGTGATTACTATTGAATTGGCTCCCGACCCCTTTTTGCTTTTGAAGCGCGAGAACAAGTGAATTCCTGCCACGGACGGCGCGAGGGGAAGTGGGAGGGCAGCGAGGCCTGTCTCATGGTTAGGACGCCTTTACGGCCTCCGTCAGCACGGTTAGCATCTACTCGTTAACGGTTCTGCACGCGGCAAGGATGGCGTTGATCCCAAAGGAACCATGCCCATGACCCTCCAGGGGAGGACCCACTATGCCCGCAACCGCGAGTAGCATTTCCAAAGTGCCCGGCCGTTGCGGCGGCCGCGCCTGCGTGCGCGATTCGCGCATCACGGTTTGGGGAATCGTTGCGTATCGCCGCCTGGGAATGACCGACGCCGACATCCTGGCCGCGATTCAAGGGTTGACGCCGGCTGACCTGGAAGCGGCTTTCGAGTACGCCGCTACCCACGCCGATGAAATCGACCGCGACATCGCCGACAATGAAGCAGGCGAAGAAGGCGCTGTGGAGTAGCGCGGGATGCACCTCTACGCCGATGAAGACTTCCCCTATCCCGTCGTCGAAACGTTGCGGCTCTTGGGACATGACGTGCTCACCGTGCAGGAAGACGGCCGCACGGCGACGCCCGATGCCGGCGTATTGGCTCGCGCTCACCAGCTCGGCCGAGCCGTACTAACGTATAACCGCGCGGACTTTGAACGCCTCCACCGCCAGGGTGCGGCCCATGGCGGCATTGCGTCGGCCAAGAAAGACGACAACTTCCCCGCCCTAGCCGACCGCATTCATGCTGCTCTGACCGGCCGAATGCCGGGCCGCTGGTGTATCCGCGTCAATCGTCCGTCGAAGCCGTGAAATCGCAAGCTGCAAGCGGCAGACCGCCGTTGCGCGATGCTCGATGAGGCGGCGGACAAGATTGCCTATTAGCAATCGAGTCGGGAATGCGGTCAAGAGTCGCTGCTCAATGACTGCCGACCCCTCGCCTCGTGAGTTGACAAAAGGCCTCGTCAGGGTGACGCTATGATCGAAAACAATGAACAACTGCATCCAGACACCCCGTCGGCGCCGAACGCCCGTTTCCCTGGCGCTGCCGTCACTGCGGCAAGGACCAGGTGTTCATGACGACGCTCAGCTACGACGCGGAAGTTCGGCACGATGGCCGTTTGTACCATGTCACGATCCCCCAGCTAGCGATCCCCGTTTGTCGCAACTGCGGTCAGAAGGTCTTCACGGAAAAAGTGGACGAACAGATCGACGCCGCGCTTCGCGCACAGTTGAAACTGCTCCCACTAGGTCCTGTGCCGCCGCCGCCGCACGGCGTCTCAATGACGTAGGCCGACCTCGAGAAGAACAGGCACTAGCGGATCGCGTTGGCGGCGTGTTCGTAAAAGAGAGGTGATTGGTCTGACATTGGCTCCCGACCCCTTTTTTCTGCCAAGACCATTCGGGTTTTTCTCCTGACCAACAACCGCAACTCGACTGACGCCATTCATTGGAAGCGACGATCCGCGTCCGCTTTGCCCTTTCGATGCGTTACGGCGTTTTCGATGAACGGCGGGTGGTCCTGGTCGCGGCGCTGCCGGTTCTGCTTCCGAAGGGGGACGCCGAATGACCGCGTGAGGGAACCAACGGGGATGTCGATGAATGCTGCAATGGATTCGGTCGCGTTTTGCTTTCGTTTTGCTCTCCCTAGCCTATGGAGCTGCGGTCGGAGTAGACGGTAGGGTCGGGAACCCGCGCAGAGCGCGGTGATGCAAAAAAGGCGCGGAACAAGTCAGGATTTGACTCCGATCACTTTTTGATCCTTCAGGTTCGTCGCGACATTGGCAGGCGGCTGGTTCTTCGCCTCTTGATGTAAGTTCCAGATCCACATCGCGAAACCGCCCAGAAGAAGGAAGTAAATGACTGCGATTGTCCGACCGATTCTGTTCGTCCACATAAGTCGCCGCACTTCTTGGGGTTCCAGCGCGGATTCACCGGCGCCGCGCGAAAAAAAGTAATTTGCCTGTCGTCCGCACCAAAGGGCACCGGCACCGTACAACACAAACGTCGCTACGCCGAACGCGATGAACCAACCATAAGTGGGGGGCGGAAAATGGACTTTCGGGTCCTTGTCGGTCAGCGCGTAGAAAAACGCAATCGCCTGAACTGCGGCAAATCCGACGATGATATTGGAGGGGCGTAACCGCCCGTCCGCTCTAGCGTAACCGCTGTGATTGCAGGGCCTTGCAGCCCTGGGATCCATAGTCGAGAGGGCCTCCTGCGGATAATCTTGCAGCTGACGAAGTCTGCAAACCCGCACGGAGGCCCGGCCATG
>JBGQKZ010000178.1:0-8302 GCA_041499805.1 Gemmataceae bacterium | reverse complement strand
GGTTATTCCCCTCTTGGGCCCCCCCCCCGCGTGGTCGCCGCGCGCCGGGCGGCTAAGGCCGCACCTCGGGGCGCGAGGCGACCACCCTATCGCCGGCCGATCTTTATTCGTTAGTGATTGAGCATGAATTCGCCGCTGTTGAGCAAAGTCCAGAACACGTCGGCGATTGCGTAGTTCTTCGAGCCGCCTTCCTTCGCCGCCGCTTCATCGACAAACTTCGTAAGCCGGGCCAACTCCTTCACCGTCGGTTTGCGGGTTAGCGTGGCGAGGTACAGCGTTTCGATGCGTTCGTTCGTATCCATGAACGGCGCATCAACCACGGCGGCAAGCGTCTCGCTGCGTTCGATGTTGGTCGCGTCGCCAATCAGCTTGCCGTTCATCAGAGAGAGCGCTTGCAGAATGGACGTCTGCGTTTCGGTCGGCTTATCGCTCTGGTTGGCGAACTTGCTCAAAAACTCATCGCGGGCGCCGCCCCCGTTCAGGACAAAGCGTGCATTGTTATTGGGCGAAAGGTCGATGAAGCCGGTCGCCTGAGCGACGCTGTCGAAGAGTTGCTCGCCGGTCAGACCCCGGAGCGGCATGCGGGCGAACGCGTGTGGGTCATCCTGACTCGCATGCGTTTTCGCGCTTGTGAGCTGATACGCCTTGCTGGCGGTAATCGCGCGGATGAGGAATTTCAAATCGAAATGATGCGCGACGAATGCATGAGCTAACTCATCGAGCAATTCGGGATGGCTGGCGGTACTTTCCCCGCCGACCATTTCGTCGACCGGGTCCACAAGGCCGGTGCCGAAGAAATAGGCCCACAGTCGGTTCGCCGTGGCGCGAGCGAAATACGGGTTCTCCGCGCTGGTGATCCATTCGGCCAGCTTCGCGCGCGGCGTGGCCTTCTCCTTCCACTGCGGTTTGGAGCCGTCGATAAACGCGGCTTGCACCAGCTTGTCGGTGCCGGGGATGGCGATCTCGTGTTTGCCCGCGATTTCATTCCCCGCGGCGACGAAATCGCCCTGGCCCTGTCGTCGCAAGCCGGCAAAGAACGCGGCGAGACTCCAGAATTGATCGCGCTTCCACTTGGCGAACGGGTGGTTGTGACACTGGGCACATTCGAGCCGCACGCCGAGAAAGAGGCGGGCAGCACTGGCCGCCACGTTCTCCGGCTTGACCTCTTTCGCCAGATAGAAGCCAAGCGCCGTCGGCTCGGCGCCGGCGTTGGCATACACCTTCTGCATGCTGTCCTGGCCGATCGGCGTGGTCAGCAGCTCGCGGACCATCTGGTCGTACGGAGTATTGTTGACGAGTTGCTTCCGTAGCCAGGCCTCGAAACCGGGCACGTAGGCGCGCGCCTGGAATGTCGTGGTCGCCTCCGGCAAGAGCAAGGCGCGCCACACATTGGTCGAATGGCTCACATAGCGCGGCCCGTCGAGCAGTCGTTCGACAACGCGGGCGCGCTTATCCGGGGACTTGTCATCCAGAAACTGCCGCGCCTCGGCGACCGACGGAATGCGGCCGGCGACGTCGAGGTAGACGCGGCGCAAAAACTCCGCGTCGTCGGCGACGGGCGCCGGCTCAATCTTGTCGGCGGCCCATTTCGCTGCAATCTGTTGATCGATTTTGGCGGCGAGCCCTTGCACGTCCAGTCCAGGAGCGGGATTCGCCCCCGACGACAAGTGCGGCCAGGCGAGCATGACGCTCGCGGCCACGAACCACCAGCGCCGCTTTGACATGGCTAGTCCTCCGGATGCCCACGATCCTAAGACGCAGCTCCCCCAGCAGCCGGTTCGACTCCCGCGATGCTGACGAACGAGCCCCTCTACTCTAACCCTGGGCGAATCGTGCGTCCGTTCTTTGCCGCAAAATGCTCCTCCAGCGAGAGCATTTTCTCGAAGTAGCGCTTGCGCCACTCCGGGTTGGCGCGGTCGAGCACCAGGCCCTCCGCGGCGCCGAAGTTGTAAACGACTTCGCGTTTGGCCTTGTCGAGCTGCACCGACGCCAACTCTTTTTCAATGTTGCGCAGAATGCTTGCTTCGACTTCGTTGAAAGACGTGAAATCTTTCAAAGCCTGGAATTCCTTTGTCGGTCGATACTCGCCGGCGGCGAGCCGCGCGAGGCGGTATTCCGTGTAGCGCGCGATTCCTTCCTGCCACACCTGGAACGAGAGGTACTTGCCGTCGTCGGGCTTCAAAAGCGACTGAAACTTCTTCTTTGCGGCAACGTAGGCCGCGAACTGCTTGGAAAAGCCGGGTTGTTCGCGCGCTTGCAATGCCTCGGCAAGAGCCCGGCACAGCGTCGCGAATTGGTCCTTTACCTCCGGCACGGCGTACGGGAACGGATAGTTCAGCATCCACATGCCGGTCTGGTCCCCACGGGCTAAACCCAGGGCGTCCACGTTCGCGAAGTAACGCGGTTGGGAGTTTTGCAATTGGTGGAAGTGTTCGTGCAACAGGGTAATCACCCAGCGCGTGGAGGTCTTCGCCTCGGTGTTCTCCGCCTGGCCGATAACAATGGTCGGGACGTTGCTGACCGCCGGAAAGGTTGCGAGGAGACGCGTGGGGTATTGACGCTTACGGAACCACACGTTCTGTTTCAAAACGGCATCTTGGCCGATCAGGGTGAAATCGTCGGAGGGCTTGGGATGGCGAATGAGGAATTCGTGTTCAGGCGTCACCAGCAAAACGGCGAACGGCGCTTTGTCCCAATCCGGCCAAACGCGGTTGCCAAGGGCGTCGGCCAGGCGGAAGGCTTCGGCGATGCGCACGCGATCCGCGTTGGGAAGCGACGGTGACATGGGATCACGGGCAGCGGTATTCGTGGTCAACAAACCGAGGAGGAAGAAGCACAAGCTGGCGCAACGCGCGGGGATCATGACGCGGAGCTCACTCTCGAGGCTGAGACGCTACGTCTGAGGGATGAGCCTAAGACATCGTGTCTGGGTTGTCAAGCGCGAAAATGCAAATCGCTTTTCCGTTGCGTGGCCGCGCCGATTCCGCTAAACACAAGAAACGCCGCGCCCGCCGTCGCCTCCTTCCCGCTGTGAGGTCTTTCATGCAGCAACACAGCACCCGCCGTCAGTTCCTGAAACAAGCCATTGCCGTCAGCGCCGGCTTTTGGGTCGCCGGCCGCTCGGGCTTGGCCGCCGAGAAGTCACCGAATGAAAAGCTCAACATCGCCTGCGTCGGCGTCGGCAACAAGGGCTGGCACAACATCGAGCAGCTCAAAGGGCAAAACATCGTCGCCCTGTGCGACGTGGACACGAATTACTTGGAGCGCGCCGGCGCCGCCTTCCCCAACGCGACGAAATACCGCGACTATCGCAAGATGCTCGACGCGGAGCAGAAGCGGATCGACGCCGTCGTCGTTTCCACCGCCGATCACATGCATGCGCCCGCGACCTCCGTCGCGTTGTCGCTCGGCAAACACGTCTATTGCGAGAAGCCGCTCACGCACACGGTGCGCGAAGCTCGCCACATCGCCCAGCTCGCGGCGAAGCAGAAAGTTGCGACGCAGATGGGCACGCAAATCCACGCGGAGGACAACTACCGCCGCGTCGTCGAGCTGGTGCAAAGCGGCGCGATTGGCCCGGTCCGCGAATGCTACACGTGGTGCAATAAGGGTTGGAGCGACGGCCGCTTCGCCCCGCGGAATGAGCCGGTCCCTGCGAATCTCGATTGGGACTTGTGGCTCGGCGCTGCGAAGCAGCGGCCGTTTCAAGCGAACATTCACCCGGAAAATTGGCGGCGCTTCTGGGAATACGGCAGCGGCACGTTCGGCGACATGGCGTGCCACGTAATGGACCTGCCGTTCTGGGCGCTGCATCTTCGCCATCCCACGAGCGCCGTCGCCGAGGGCCCGCCCGTCCATCCCGACGGAGCGCCCGCCTGGTGCCTGGCGACCTACGAATTCCCGGCCCGCGAAGAGATGCCGGCGGTCACGCTGCACTGGTCCGACGGCGGCAAGCATTTCGACCTGGTGAAGAACACGAAGGATTACGCCGGCAAATCGCTCGCCGCGTGGGGTCTCGGCATCCTGTTCGTCGGCGAGAAGGGCATGCTCCTCGCGGACTACGGCCGACGGCAGCTTTTGCCGAAGGAAAAGTTCGCGGGCTTCCAGCCGCCGAAGGAGACGATCGCCAAATCCGTCGGCCACTGGAACGAGTGGGTGAACGCTTGCAAGACCGGGTCGCCGACGACGTGCAATTTCGATTATTCCGGAGCGTTGACGGAAACCGTGCTCCTCGGCGTCGTCGCCTATCGCACGGGAATCAAATTGGATTGGAGCGGCAAGGCGCTGACGGCGACAAATGCGCGCGAAGCGGAGAAGTATTTGACGAAGGAATATCGGAAGGGCTTTGAGGTGATCGGACTAAGCTGAAATGGCTGCTGGCGGCCGATCCGAAAAAGGGGTCGGGAACTTTTGAATTCAGAGTTCCCGACCCCTTTTTGGAGCGGCGTTACGCGGTACGTTTCGTCTCAACGATCCAGCATTTTCAGAATCTCGAGCACGCCGCCCAGCGCGCTCGGCTTTTTCAAGTCCCACGCGGTCAGCCACTGCTCGCTGTCGCGTTTCAACTCGAAGTCGGCCCGCAGCCGTTTGTCGAAATCGGGCATGTGGGCGGCGCCGTAGAAGATCGCGATCTTCTTCGTGCCTTTCTTCATCTCCGCCTGGAAGACTTTCATGGCGGCTTCGTTGCGGTCGTTGATCAGCAAGTTGCTCAACGTCTGGCCCAGGCCGCCGTTCGGGTCCTCGATATTCGCAAGTTGCTCGGCGAGGATCTTTTTCAGTGAAGCGCCCGCGTCGCCGTCGCTGAGCAGCGAGAGGAAATCAACGTCCGCGGCCTTGTTCGCGCCCGGCTTCTTTCCCTGCTCTTGCACGTTTTGTTGCTTCATCATGTCCGCGAACATGTTGAGCGCCAGCGTGAAACCACTCTCGCCGCGCCGGTGCAGCGCTTCGGCCATGCCCTCGAACGAAAGGTCGGCGTGGACGAAATTCTTCCGCGTGTAGTCCACGCATTCGACCTGCGAATCGAGGCCGAGCACCAGCTTCATCATGCGCTGCAGCAAGGCGAGCGGGTTGTCGCTCTTCTTGCCGCCCTTTGGGACGCGCGTGCCGGGCGGAGCGACGAGCTCGTAGAGGACGACGTCGTACTCGTCGAACAGCTTATTGAGCTTCTCGTAGTACCTCCGGTCGCCGATGTGGACGACGCTGACGAGATCGACCGTGAGCCCGCCCTTGCCGTTGGCCGGCACGTAACGAGCGACCGCGGTCTCCAACGCGACCGGCTCCTCGCCCGCGTCGCGTTTTAGTCGGATAAACTTCGCCGGCGTCTTCTTGACGACCGGCGCGGCGTCGGCCGGCGGCTCGGCCAGGGCGGGAATGCCGGACAGAGCCACAAACAGCCCGGCGAGCAGGATCATTTGCTTGATGGACTTCGGCATGAATGGAACCTCGCAAGGTGCGATTCCGTGGACAGTTCGGGAGCTGTCGCGCTCGTCAGTGTAACAGAGATCGCGAGAGCCGACTACAGGCCGAGCGTCTGTTACAATCGGCGGACGCAAGAGCGTCTCACGCAGAGGCGCAGAGGTCGCAGAGGAGAGCGCACCGTTCTTTGCGTTCGGCTCCGCGCCCTCCGCGCCTCTGCGTGAAACGCGATTTAATTTGGAAACGCCGCCATGCCGCTTACCATCGCTCTCGGTCAATTTGACGTCCTCGTCGCCCAGCCCGACGCGAATTTCCGCACGGTCCGCCGCATGACCGCGGAGGCCGCGCGCAACGGCGCGAATCTCATTGTCTTCCCCGAGCTATGGCACTCCGGCTACGACCTCGCCCACGCCGCCGACTACGCCACGCCGACCGATCAAGGCGTGTTCGCCGCGGTCGCCGACCTGGCGCGCGAGAATCGCATCGGCATCCTCGGCTCCTGTCTGGCAAAGCTTGGACCGGCTCGCATCGGCAACACGGCGGTCCTCTTCGGCCCCAACGGTAAGTCGCTCGCCGAATACACCAAGATTCATCTCTTCCGCCCGATGGAGGAAGATCGCTATCTGACGTCCGGCGATCGCGGCGTCGTAGTCGATACGCCGTGGGGCCGCGCCGGGTTGGCGATCTGCTACGACCTGCGCTTCCCCGAGTTATTCCGCGCTTACGCCGTGGCTGGGGCGGAAATGATTTTCGTCGTCGCCCAATGGCCGTTGCCGCGGCAGATGCACTGGGAAACCCTGCTGCGGGCGCGGGCGATTGAGAATCAGTGCTATGTCATCGCGTGTAATCGCGTGGGTACGGTAGGCAATACGACGTTTTTCGGGCGGTCGTGCATTCTTGATCCGTCGGGCGAAATGGCTGTTGAGGCCGACAAAGACGAAACTCTTATCATGGGTACGATTGACCTGGACAACATGAAACGCGTCCGCTCGAAATTGCCGGCCTTCGCGGATCGGCGTCCGGATGCGTACGGCAAGCTGTAAGTTTCTTACATGACTCTCCTCATCGGCGACATCCACGGCTGCTACGCCGAGCTGCTTGACCTCATCGCGGCGGCCGGCATCGGCGACCACGACGACATCCTCGCCGTCGGCGATCTGCTCGACCGCGGTCCCGAGGGGCCGCAAGTCTTCGAGTTCTTCCATAGTCGGCCACTCACTTTCTCCATTATGGGCAACCACGAACGGAAGCATCTCCGCTCCGCTCGCGGCGAGTTGTCGCCGGCGCCGAGTCAGCGGATCACGAAGAAACAGCTCGGCGACCGCTATGCCGATTGGCTCGCCTTCGTCGCCACGCTGCCGCGGCATTGTGAATTTCCGGATGCGCTCGTCGTTCACGGCTTCTGGGAACCGGGCGTGCCGTTGGCACAGCAGCGCGACAACGTCGTGATCGGCGCCATGTCCGGCGAAAAGTATCTGGAAAAACGCTACGGTTCGCCGTGGTATCAACATTATGATGGGCCGAAGAAACTGATCGTCGGCCACCATGACTATTGTCGCAACGGTCAGCCGCTCGTGTTTCAGGATCGCGTCTACGGCATCGACACCGGCTGTGTGTACGGCGGCAGGCTGACGGGGTTGCTGCTGCCGGAGTGGCGTTTCGTCTCCGTGCCCGCACGAGCGGATCATTGGGCGGCGACGCGACGAGAGTATCCGGAGATATTTCCGACGGGGAGGGGGGAATAAAGCGACCCGAAGGCCGTCAGCCAGAGAACGACACAAGCACACGGACCGGCTCGACATCTCATAACATATCTGTTAATATCCTTCCATGAATTGGCGGATCGCCTATTTCCGCGGTGTCCAAGAGGCAATCGGTGTTTTGCCCGCCGGCATCCGTGCCCGGTATATCCACGTCGCACAGAGGATTCTGACCTTCGGACCGGACCTGGGGCTGCCGCACACGCGGGCGCTTGGAAATGGCTTGTTCGAGATGCGCGTGAAATCGAAGGAAGGAATCGGCCGTGTGTTTTACTGCACCCTGTCGGGACGGCGGGTCGTGATGTTGCACGCTTTCATCAAGAAAAGTCAGAAGACGCCGACGAGGGACTTAAAGCTGGCGCGCAAACGCATGAAAGAGGTTTTCGATGCGGACGCATGACGAGTTTGTCAAGGAACTACTGAAGGATTCCGCGGTCAAGGCGGCGTACGACTCCCAACAGGAGGAATTCGCGCTTTTGGATGAATTGCTTCACGCCCGCCGCCGCGCCGGCCTGACCCAAGCGGAAGTGGCCCGGCGCATGCGTACCAAGGCGCCGGCCGTCGCGCGCTTGGAAGCGGGTGGCGGCAAAGGGCGGCATTCGCCGTCCCTTGCGACGCTGCGGAAGTACGCCCAGGCCGTTGGCTGTAGTCTTGAGATTCGGCTGCGGCCGGCGCGACGGCGGAATGGGACAAAAGGATCGACTGAACTCGTGGACGAGAACGTCGAGTAAGACGCTCTCGCACGTTCTCACTGGTTGCAAGGAGGTTTTCCTCTGTGTTTATGGCGCCGCTGCGAGAAATTGCCTCTTGCGAATACGGAAGGCGGCCTCGTGCAGCCGACCGACGTCCGCGTCGTTGCCTGAACACACACCCGGTTGCCAGGCGAAAATGTGACGAACGCGGAAATAGTTCTTGACATCGTCCGTTTTGCGATTAGGATGATCCTGATATTCGCTATTGCGTCCGTCGGCGAATACCCGGATGCCCGTCAATGACTGGTGCCTGGCGACTCCCTGACTGAAGCCATTCAGCCATTCAGCCATTCAGCCATTCAGCCATTCAGCCATTCAGCCATTCAGCCATTCAGCCATTCAGCCATTCAGCCATTCAGCCATTCAGCCATTCAG
>JBGQKZ010000177.1:0-8319 GCA_041499805.1 Gemmataceae bacterium | reverse complement strand
GCAAGACGCCGTGCGCGCTGCCGATGGCATGATCGTCCGCAGCGGCACGCGTGTCACCGCGGAATTGCTCGAAGATCCCGGCAAACTGAAGGCGATCGTGCGCGCCGGCGTCGGCGTGGACAACATCGACGTGGCGGCGGCCACGCGGCGCGGCATCGTCGTGATGAACACGCCGGGCGGCAATACCTTCAGCACCGCCGAGCACACGATTACGTTGCTCATGTCCCTCGCGCGACTGATCCCCGCGGCCGACGCGAGTGTTCGAGCCGGCAAATGGGAACGGAATAAATTCGTCGGCACGCAGCTCGCCGGCAAGACGCTGGGGGTCGTCGGCCTGGGACGGATCGGCCGCGAAGTTGCTCGTCGCGCCGCCGGGCTCGACATGAAAGTGATCGGTTTCGATCCGTTTTTGTCGCCGGATCGCGCCGGGCAACTCGGTATTGAAGCGGCCGCGGGCCTGGAGCAACTGCTGCCGCGTTGCGATTTCGTCACCGTCCACACGCCTCTGACCGATGAGACGCGTGATTTGATCGGCGCCCGCGAGCTTGCGCTGTTGCCGAAGGGCGCCCGCGTCTTGAATTGTGCGCGCGGCGGCATCATCAACGAAACCGCTCTTGTAGAAGCGTTGCAGTCCGGCCACCTCGCCGGCGCGGCACTCGATGTTTTTGTCGAAGAGCCGCCGCCGGCCGATCACCCTCTGTTCAAACTGGCGAACGTCGTCCTGACGCCGCACCTCGGCGCTTCCACCGCGGAAGCACAAGTCTCGGTCGCCAAAGAAGCCGCTCAATTGCTGATCGATTACCTGACACGCGGCGTGGTGCAATTCGCCGTCAACATGGCGGCCGTGGATCGCACGGAGTTGGAAGAACTGAAACTGTACGTGGACCTAGCGCGCCGCCTGGGATTACTGCACGCGCAAATGTGCCACGGCGCCATCACTCGGGCGGAGATCTGCTATCGCGGGGAGGTCGCCCGCCGGAGCACCAAACTGCTAACGGCGGCGTTTGCAGCGGGCCTTCTGGAGTATCGTCTCGATCAAAACGTGAACATCGTAAACGCCGAATTGTTGGCGCGCGAACGCGGCATCGAGATCGTCGAGCAATCGAATCCGAAGAAGGGCGATTTCGGCACGCTGATTCGCGCCGAGGTTTTCACGGAAAAGAAAAGCTACACCGCGGCGGGTACGCTGTTCGGCAATCAGTATCTCCGCCTCGTGCAACTCGGCCCGTATCATCTGGACACGTTCATGGACGGCGTGATGCTGATCTTCACCCACCGAGACATCCCGGGCCTGATCGGCTACATCGGCACGATTTTCGGCAAACACTCGGTGAACATCGCGCAAATGACCGTCGGTCGGCAAACCGCCGGCGGCGAAGCAATTGCCGTATTAAACCTCGATAGCCAGCCGCCGGAAGAAGCGATCCGCGAGGTGCGTTCGCATCCACAGATCAGCAGCGTCAGCGTCGTCAGGCTGCCGCCGCCGGGACAGATGCCGGCGTGGTTTGGGTAGTGGTGAGTGGTGAGTGGTGAGTGGTGAGTGGTCCGCTGTACCACTCACCACTCACTACTTACCGATTCCCCAACTGCTGCCGTGCCAGCTCCTGCAACGGCCGGAAGCGCGGCTGCCAGGGACCTTCGGCGATTTGTCGGCGCAGCTTCTCCGCCTCGGCGTCCCGGCCGGCCTGCCGGAGCACGACGCTTCGTTCCCACAGGATTTGTGCGTTGGTCGGCTCCACCACGAACGCGGCCGCGTAAGCACGGTCGGCCAATCCGAGATCGCCTTCGGCCTGCACCGTGGCGGCCAGGCTGACGAGCGGCGCCGCCTCGTTCGGGTGCAGAGCGAGCGGCGTCGTGAGGTAATCCCACGCGAGCGCTTCGTCGCCGAGCGCCGCGAGCACCGGCGCCGCCGCTTGGCACGCGGCCGTGGGATCGGTCTCCAACGACAACCAGCGGTCGGCCGCCCGAACCACCTTGGGCGCCAGGTCCGCGGACGGCTTCTCGTCGAGCGTCTTGAGGGCGTTGGCGATTTCGTGATAGCCGGCGAGCAATCGTCCGTAGTCGCCGCGAACGGTTTCCAAATCAACAATCGCGGGAAGCTGTGTATATTCCACGTCCAGCGCGCGTTCGAGATAGCCGAGCGACGTGGCCTTCGCTTTGCGCTGCTCGTCGGCCAGGTCCGCGGCCAGCCGCCAGAGAACTACGTCGCTTTCGCCGCGCGTGCTTGACTTGTTCTTGCCATCGGTCGCGTCCGCGATCTGCTTGCGCCGAAAGGCGTCAGCTCGGGCGATGGACGCTGAATCCTCCTTCGTCGCAGCGCGTTGCAAGCGGTCCACCAGATCGGCCGCGAGAGCCGGGTCGCCGAGGGAGCGGCACTGCCGCACCAGGTCCGCGATCTCAGCCGTCTTTCCCTGAGCTGCCAACCCTTGCGCCGCCCGCCGAACGAGCGCTGCCCAAGGCGCGTTGTCCTTTTCGCCCGCGAGTAGTGCTTGGCGCAAAGCCGCGTCCACAAGCGGCGCCTTGCCCGCGGCGACGGTTTCGTCGAATAACTCGGTGAATGCTTTCTTCGCCTCTTCGTACTTGGCTTGACGGAAGAAGCTGCGCGCGTATTCGTAACGCGCGGCGTAACCCAACTCCGGCAAGCGCTCAAACAGGCGGCAGGCGTCGCCAAGGTCGCGCGCGAACGTCCTGCCCGCGTCCTGGTCGAGCAACAGCGAGAGGAGCCACCAACCGTAGAGCGAATCTCTGTTTGCGTGGACGAATGTCAGCGCTCGGTCGCGGTCCGCGCTACGGCGCGCCTCATCGCCCTCGCGGACGTGTCCGGTTTCCCAAGCGCGATAGAGATCGCGAAACGCCGCCAGTCGCTGCACGAATCCGTCCGCCGGCCCGCCCAAGTCGCCGAGCCGGGCGCTCTGCCGGCGCTGGGGATCGCTCAGCGCCGCCAGGTACTTCGCGAGCGGCTGCTGCGGGTGAACCGCCAAGATGTTCAAGAACTGCTGCTTCTGATCGACGTTGATGCCGGCGGAAGCGAGCAACGTGTAGAAGCCGACGAAACGCTCGCCACGCGTATGGAAGCGCTCACCGAAAAGTCGGACCGCTTCCAGCGGGCTTTGGACAAGATAAGCGGCGAACAACGCGAGCGCCGCGTCCTCATTCAGTTGCTCATACGACTTGCCGGCCGTGTTGAATTTCTGAATGACGTATTGCGGCGTGCGATACGGCAGCGGCAGGACGACGAGACCGTTCACCGGGGGAACAAGGCTCGGCGCCTCTGCTTCCTTCGACTTTTGCCAACGCTCCTGGTAGGACTCGGCGGAGAGCGCCTTCTCGGACTTCTGATCGACAACCCGGCGCTCCGACAAACGGCCGTCCTGATCGAAGACGAGATGAACGCTGCGGACGTCGTCACGCGGGTTGCCGTGCGGCACGATCGCCACCGTATTGTCGGTCAGGCCGAGCAAGTCCGCGCCGCGGGCCAAATCCTCGGCAGGCGGCAAGATCATCGGCAGAAGCTCCGCCAGCTCCGCGCGATGAAAACGGCTCACCGGCCGCCGGGCGCCGATGCCGAGTTCCGGATACAGTTGCCAGAGCGTGCCGCCGTCGCAGACAACGACCTCGCGCAGGCTGTCGGCAAGGCGGCGCTCCATGCGATAGCGACCGCCGCCATCGCAAAGAACCGTATACTCCGTGGTCCCGCCGACTACCGGGAACGACCGCCAGCCAAGGCTGCGTGCCCGATCGATCATCTTGCGGGCAGCGGCGTCGATGATGCCGACGCCCGCCGCGGCTTCGGGTGCGGCCTCGGCTTCCAGCGTTGCCGACACATCGGCGGGCGACGTGTTCATGCCGGATGCGTGGGCGGTCAGGTCCGTGAAGTAGCTCTCGCCGCGGTCGAAGCGCGGACGGTGATAGAGGAAATCGTCGGGCATGGGCGCGCGGTTCAACCGCGCGAAAAACGCTTCATTCCCACCGCGCTGTTGTTGCAAAAGCTCGATTTGCTGTTGGACGCCGCCGAGCCGGGAGTCCATCTGGAACATCAGATTCCCGTCGCGCTTGGCGGCGTCGTCCGCAGGAAGTTGCTGTGCGGGCCCGCCGCGCAGGTTCTTTGCCCGGTCTGGATTCGCGCCGAATCGCTTTTGTATCACGTTCGCATCGTCGTTCTCGCGCAGGTCTTGAAACGCCGCATTGCCGGGAATCTCGAACGCCCGCTGAACATTGCCGGGCGGCAGCGCTGCGCCGCGTGCGCGGTTTTGCAATTCGAGCGTCGCGTCCTTGGACCCTGCGGAATGGCTCTCGGGCAGAGCGGACGACCGTAATTCAGGCGCGGCAGCAGGGCGTGCTTCCGTCTTCGCCGGCGCGTCGGGCCCTCTCGGCATCGGAATCGGACCAGGAAGCCCGCCCGCCCCTCCCGGCGCCGGCGCCTTTGGCATGCCCGCGCTCGGCGATAGCTTGAGCGCGTCCGCCTTCTTCGTCGCTTCTTCGCTCGACTTTTTGTCGCCCGGCTTCTTGTCGGCGTCGCTCGCTTCCGCTTCTTTGACGCCCTTGGCTGCGCCGCCCCCGGATGTGCCGCCAAAGTTGCCGCGTGAGGCGCCGGACTGAATTCTTAGCGGAAAAGCTTGCCGCTCCGACAATGGAGGCAGGCCGAGCACGTTTCCGTTCCCTTCGACCCTGCGGCCGACCACCGGCGGCGTCTGGCGCACAACGACAGTTTCACGAACCTGCTCCGCCGTCGGCTTCACGGCCGCGACCGTTGCCGCCTTCGCCAGCGCGGCCTCGACGCGCGGCGGCGTGACCGGGGACGCCGCGTAAAGTGCCCAATGATCTTGCCGACCGAGATCGATCTTGAACTTCTCGTAATCCTGCTGGTTTTCAAGAACTAACAGCGACGTGTACGGCGTCATCACGTACATCGCCTTGCCGAGGGCGACAATCCGTTCTTTGTTTGCTTCCGCATCCTGAGCCAGCAGCCGATCGATCTCCAACTTGGCCCAAGTTCGCGGCAAATAGTCGGCGTGCTCGGCGACGTGCTCGACTTTCACCACGCGCACGAACGGCTGCCCGTCGAGCTTGCCGCTGATCGTGACTTCTTTCGGCAACGGCTGTGTCGCCGGCTCGATGCGGGCGATGGCGCAAATCTCTTCGCCGTCGGCGATCGAAGTAGCGCACGGCACGAATGCGACTTGCTCGGCGTTGTCCACCACTTTCACGTCGAGCAAGCGCGGCGTGTTCAAGGTCGCGGACAGGTCGAACGCCCGCCACGCCACGGGCTCGTCCGGGTTGATCTGCGTGAAGTAACCGCCGCTGTTCTCGGCCGCGGTTTTCATGAAGTTCCGCGACCAGCGCTTGCCGACGGCGACGCCGACATACTTGGTCTTTGCCGGGAGCCGGCGAACCAGCTCATCCTCACGGCGCTCGCCAAGCGCCGGAATGCCGGAGCCGACGTGGACGAGCCACGGATTCGCCGCATCCGTCAACACCGGCTTCGCGGCGGCGAGCGCCTGTCCCAAATCAAGCGCGCCGATGAGATGCGCGCGTTCCAGCCATTGCACGGCGGCTTTGACGTGGTCCGGCGTCGCCGTCTGCGGCTGCGTGTTCCACCAATTGACCCGTGTTCCCGCCGCCAGGATCGTGAACGTGTCGTCGTGCTCCGCGTTGTCCAACAGCGTGCGGACGACATCAATCTGCACGCGGGCCAGCAGCGGGTCGCGGTCGGCGGAGGATTCGAAAAGGAAGACCCAGTCGCGTCTCTTTGGTTGGGGATGCAAAACGCCCGCGTGGGTGGGAAAGTAGCGGAGCATCACGTATTTCGCGCCATCGCTCGCCGCCGACGAGAAGCGGGCTACGTTTACGTGGGACAAGGGATCGCTTAATTCCAGAACGACATCTCGGTCTTGCGGGAAGTTCTTCGCGATTGCATCCAGAAGCAAGTCACTGCCTGCGTTACTTGCTTTCAACTCGTACGTCGGGTTCTTCCATTCAGTCTTCGCCCCGCCTTTGATCCGCGCGTGGAACGACCACGCGCCGGCGGTTTGCAGACTGTGGCCCGACGGAAAGCGGTACTCTGCGTGCTCGTACAGCGTTTCCAGTCGCTGCGTGTAGCTCAGGATGATCCGCTTCTCCTGCCGCGGCTCGAGCGGGAAGACGCGCATCTTGAACGTGCTGCCGTCCATCCATTCGAGCAGAGCAGGATCGCGGTTGGCGTAGCGGATTGTCTCGTAGACATCGCGGGCATGATCGCGCTCCGCCATGCCGCCTTCCATCAGCCGGCCGTTCACGTACATCGCCAGCCGCGACACCGAGGCGTCCGGCGGCAGCGGGAAATAGAACGTGCCTTCCGTCGGTAGCGGGGCTTCGTTGAAGTACGTCTGGTCAATCGTCGTGCGGGCGAAGCCGTCTTCGATGTGAACGTCGATGTGGAACGTCCGCAGGCTCAACCGGTTTTCCTGCCCGTTTGGGTCGCGGGCAATGAGCGCGCCGCCCGCGTAGTCGCTGGCGGGAACGAGCGGCGCCTCGGCGGCGACCACGAGGTCGCGCGTCCAGTCGAGCGGTTGCGAGGCGCGTTGACGAAGCGGCCAAGCCGAAACGTTTGCACCGGATTTATTCAACCCATCCGAAGCACGCGTCCCTGCATGAACGGATCCCTCAAGGCCGCTCACTTGAACGCTGCTTTGGGTGACCAAGACGTCGGTCTTTCCCCCACGGGCGGCGACGTCGAACTTCGTGCCGAGCGCGACGACCTTGCGCGTCGGCGTTTGCACCGTGAACCGCGCTTCCTCGCCGCTTCGCGGCGCGACTTCGACATACACTTCGCCCGCATCCAGCTTCAAATGGCGTTCGCCGTCCACCACGAGGGCCGTGTTCTCATTCAGATAAAGAATGGACGTATCCGGCAACGTAACCCGCCGGCGCTCCCGTTGTGCGGTTTGCAGTTTCTCGCCGACGGCGACCGTGGCGGCGGGAAGCGACGGGCGCGATCGGGCGGTGCGATACTCCAACTGTGCCGGAGGCGTCACCGCGGCGAGGGCAGGCTTGTCGTCGACGATAGCCTTCTTTTCGTCCGCAGGCGCCGCATCGTTCGGTCGTGGCGGCGGCGGAACCCCCTCGGCCCTAGTACCGGGCCGAGGAGCCACAACAGCCATGTCCTCGCCACCACGCTTTCCCGGCTCGCGGAAGTACAGCTCCCACGTTAGTACGCCGCAGAGCACCGACGCGGCAACCGCCGCGATCCAGCCGAGACGTGCCGCCCAGTTCTTCTTGTTCGGCGGAGCGGGCGCAATCCGCGTCACTTCTGGCGTCGTCTCCGCGCGCAATTGCGCCAACACGCGCTCTTGCACCGCGACCGCCGACCGCTCACAGAAACCAAACACGCGCCGCAAATCGGCATCGAGCGCCTTGATCGACTCGGCCGACGCCTGGCAACCGGCGCACGCCTGCAAATGCTCGGCGAGCAGCGCGCGGTCGGGCGGCGCGATCTCCTGATCGATCTGGGCCGAAATCAGGGACTGGGCCTGTTCGCAATTCATGTCACAACCTCGGTCAACTCGAACATTTGGTCAGCCGCTCGCGGAGCAGCCCGCGCGCTTTCGTCAGCCGCGCGTTGATCGTCGCCGGCGAGATGCCGAGCACCTGCGCCATCTCGCGATACGTCATCTCGTGGTGGTAATACAGCGTCAGCACTTCGCGGAACTCTTGCGGCAAGGCCGACACCTCCGAGCGCAGCTTCCGCGCTTCGTCGTCGCGGTCCAACTCCGGTTCCTCCTCGTAGCTCTGGCTGCTGAGCACGCCTTCCAGGTTATTGCCGTGCCCGAGCGCCGTGAACGTAACTTGCGTGCGTTGACGGGACCGCAGCCAGTTGATGCAGTTGTTGCGCGCGATGGTGGACAGCCAGGCCCCGAAACGGTCCGGCTCACTGAGCGATTGCAGCGCCCGGTAGCCGCGGAGCAGCGTTTCCTGGGCAACGTCGTCGGCCGTGGCGGCGCAGCCGAGCTTGGCGTGGCACAGCGCGGTGATCCGCCCCGCCCAACGGCGCACGAGTTCTTCGTATGCTGCCGCCCGCCCCGCCAGGCTCTGACGGACGAGGTCGCCATCCGAGATCATCGACTTCTCCGGACCGGTGCCGGCATCCACAGCGAAGGTCCTATCTCTAAGACAAGCGAGCGGGCGGAGTTAATACGCAAATCCGTAACTTCCCAATAACCCTGGAAAGAGGCGCAGCTGATCGCTCCGTCTGCTTGTATCTTATCAGGGATGGCGAAGGGACTCCCCGCACTTCCGGACATTCCAGTAGAGCAACGAACGCCGTTGGTCGAGGCGCTGCTC
>JBGQKZ010000176.1:0-8951 GCA_041499805.1 Gemmataceae bacterium | reverse complement strand
GGAGCATGGCGAAATTGCAAGGGGGTAGGTCTTCACTACACGGCGTTTGGCCGACTTCCACTACGGAAAAACCGAGGAATTCACGCGGAGCCGGGGCGAAAATCGACAGAATTCTCTTACAAGTGCGCAACCTGGGCTAGGGAAAGCGAGCGCTGTAAACGGAAAGCCACTATGCCCGGCAAGGTCGGTAGGGCCGGCACAGTCGGGGGGCTCTTTCCGCGAAGCTTTGACGTTTGCGATCAATTTGCTTGACAGCGAAACCGCGTCGAATGAGAATGCTTTGAGTGCCTGATCGCAGGGTAGACTATCGCGGACAGCCCTTTCGGGTCGGATCGGCCTGGCCTCTGGGAATGAGTTGGCGCCACGGACCGTGCCGGCGGCGTTGGGTTGCCGTTCTGGCGGAACTTTTCTTTGTTCTTGAGGTGCATTCATGCTCCGTAACGCACGCGCTTGGAAGATCGGTGGAGTGATGCTGGCGGCCCTCGCGGCGCTGGTGCTCCTCCAGAATGAACTGTTCTCGGCCCAGCTGTTCCGCTTCCGGCCGCAAATGCCCGGCCGGCCGCAAGTCCTGCCGCTCGATAATGGCGCCATTTACCTCGGTATCTCCGGTGGTGGGCAACAGGGCGGCATCGGCGGCGGCGGCATCGGCGGCTTCGGCGGCGGCGGCATCCAGGGCGGCATCGGTGGTGGCGGCATTGGCGGCGGCGGCTTCGGCGGCGGCGGCAACTTCGGCGGCGGCGGCATTGGCGGCGGCGGCATCGGCGGCTTCGGTGGCGGTGGCATCGGTGGCGGCGGCATCGGCGGTTTCGGTGGCGGCGGCATCGGCGGCGGCGGCGGCAAAGGTTTCGGCTTCAACGGCGGCTTCGGCGTCTAAGCGCCTTGCACCGTTTCTTCGATAACGCAACGGGCTCGCGACGACCTTCGTCGCGAGCCCGTTGTCTTCTAAGTGGCGCCACTCACCACTCACCAACTACGACACAAGCCGGAAAAACAACTCCTCCATATCCTCCTCGCCGTTCTGCTCGCGCAGTTCCTCAAGTGTGCCACACGCTTGAATGCGCCCTTTGCTGACGATCGCCACGCGGTCACACAGCCGTTCGACTTCGCGCATGATGTGCGTTGAATACAGAATGCACTTGCCGAGCGCCTTCAGCCGTTCAATGTTCTCAAGCACCGACCGGCCCACGAGAACATCGAGCCCCGCGGTCGGCTCATCGAAGATCAGCACCGGCGGATCGTGAATAATGGCCCGGGCGATCGATACTTTTTGCCGCATGCCGGTGCTCATTTTAGCGCCGAGCATATCGCGGAAATCGTTCATTTTCAGACTCGTGAACACCTCGTCCATCCGCTGCCGCAGCCGATCCTTGCTCAGCCCATAGAGCCGCCCGAAGTATTCGACTAGCTCCCACGCCGACATGCGGTCGTAAATCGCCGTATTCGCCGAGAGGAACCCGATGTGCTGCCGCACCATACTCGGCTGCTTGACCACGTCGTAACCTGCCAACTCCGCAACGCCGCCGGTGGGACGCAGGACGGTACACAAGATACGCATGGTCGTCGTCTTGCCGGCGCCGTTCGGGCCGAGCAGGCCGAAGACCTCGCCGGGATGAGCATCGAAGCTCACGTGATCGACAGCCAAAACCTGGCCGCGACGCAGGTCGCGAAACGATTTGGTGAGGTTTTCGACGTGAATCATGAAAGTTGCCGACAGGTTCGTCTTCGCGCGCGATACTCTGAAGCATACTGTAGATCACGGTGGGACGCGTGGGCGCGCGCCGGCCGTCTCCCCAGGAATTCTGATATGACCCACGAAATGCACAACGACGCCGACGAGTGGGAAGCAGACAGTCGGAAGACGTCGAAAAAGACCATTTGGATCATTCTCGGCATCGTCGGCGGGCTCGTCATCATCGGCTGCCTCGGCTGCGGCGGCGTGGCCGTCTATTTCGGCAAGAGAATGTTCGCCGAACTCCCGGCGGCGCAGCAAACTGCCGACGTCTTTCTCGCCGACATCGCCGCCGGACGGCTCGACGAAGCTTACGCACGGACGAGCCAGACGTTCCGCACGGCCACATCACTCGAACAATTCAAGAAATTCGTCGGTCGTTTCCCCGCGCTGACGCAGAACACGTCGCGGAGCTACACGGGCTTTTTCATCAATCAAACGAACGACCGCGTTCAGGCGACCCTGCCCGGCACACTCGGCGGTCCGCAGGAATCGCTTTCGTTCACGATCATCGTGGTGAAGGAAGGCGATGAGTGGAAGATTGAGCAGTTCAACGTGCCGTAAACGAGCAGCGAAACCGTAGTTCGTGCCACGGCTTATACTCAAGCACTGCTTGACTTTGCACTGCTTGAGTACAACCAGTGGCACGAAAAAGTGGGCGTTCGCGGTTCGGTCGGAAGTGGCGTTCGATCTCACGCGAGAACAGGCAACTCCCGTGGCCGGTTCATGGCGGCATTCCCATTCCGCGGCGTTTCATCAATTAATTGATAAAACACATTCCGCTGCCGCGGCGCGTACCCAGCCTCGCGAATTGCCGCTTTGATTTGATCCAGCGTCAGGTGAAACACGGTCCCCGCCTTCGACACGACATTCTCCTCGATCATCAAGCTGCCCATGTCATTGGCGCCGAAGAAGAGCGCGAGCTGGCCGATTTTCGGCCCCTGCGTGACCCACGACGATTGAATGTTCGGAATGTTGTCCAGATACAACCGCGCGATTGCCTGCGTTTTCAAATACTCGTAAGCCCCGGCGGGCGGCACGTCGGCCATTGCCGTGTTTTCCGGCTGAAACGTCCAACAAATGAACGCGGTGAAGCCGCCGGTTTCATCTTGAAGCTGCCGTAACCGTTCCAGCGTTTCAATCCGTTCGGCCAGCGTCTCGATGTGGCCGAACATCATCGTACACGTCGAGCGGCCGCCGAGTTGGTGCCAGACGCGGTGGACTTCGAGCCATTCGTCGGTCAGGCACTTGTTGACCGTCATCGCCTTGCGGACGCGATCGACAAGAATCTCACCGCCGCCACCCGGCAAGCTTCCCAATCCGGCGTCTTTCAGACGTTGGAGCACTTCACGCAGCGGTAGCTTGTTTAGCTTGTGGAAGAACCATATCTCCGGAGGGCTGAAAGCGTGCAGATTCACCTGCGGATAACGAGCGCGCAAATCGCGGAGCAGCTCTTCGTACCATTCCAGTTTCAACGTCGGGTGAAGGCCGCCCTGCATCAACACTTGATCGCCGCCGAGCGCGATTGTTTCCTCAAACTTTTGATAGAGGACTTCGCGCGGCTGCAAGTATGCGTCGGCGTCCGTGCTTTTGCGGTAGAAGGCGCAGAAATCACAGACTGCGGCACAGATGTTCGTGTAGTTGATGTTGCGGTCGATGTTGTACGTGCGGTACGGCTCCGGATGCAGCCGGCGGGTGACGGCGTCGGCGGCGCGGCCGAGAGCCGGCAGATCGCGGCAGTCGAAGAGGGCGACGCCTTCGTCGAAGGTGAGGCGGGTGCCGGAGACGGCTTTGTCGAGGATGGAGCGGATGTTGCGGTTCAAGAATCATCCCTCCGAGCGCAATCCGACTTCATCGCAAGGATCACGCGATGCCGGGGTAGGGCGCGAAAATCAGTTTCAAAATCGGCCATAGCTCAAAGGCAATCCACCCGAGGAGCGAGAACAAGACCGCGAACACGACCGAGACCGCGAGCCAAGTGGCCTTATCTGACCATTGCGTTCGGCCATGCCGTGGCGTTTCGACACTACCAGGATACCGTGGCAGCGCTCGGTGGTTCATAGCCCTCGGTCTCCGCACCGTGCCGTATTAGTCCTCGGGATCATGTCCCAACTTCCGCAGTTTCTCAGCCAGCCGTTCGGCTCGCCGCCGCTCTTCGCGTGCATGTCGTTCAGCGTGATCGGCGCGTTGCTTCATCACGCGGCCCCGGCGCCTTGCCAGGGCGTTGCTTTCCTGCCCTGTCGGCAGCACGCGGCCGCGCTGATCGCACCAGCGGAGCCAAACGTCGTTCTCTCCGTCGAATTCGCCTTCCCATGTGGTCAGTCCAAGATTAACAGCGTCCAGCCAACCGTCTTCCTGAAGGTGATAATCCACGCCGTTGCGTTTGTATATTCGTAGCGCCCCGCCGCGCAACAGATTCGACGGGTCCCAAATCACGCAATAGGCCACGCCCACCCGCGCATACACGGGGAGTTTTTCGTCCTCGCCGCCTTTTCGGTTGGAGACGATCTCAATCGCCACGTCGGGCGGCTTGCCGAACATCCAGATGAAATAGGAGTTGTTTTCTTTCTTTTTCCGTGCGGGACCGCGCGTCAGGATGTCCTGACTGAACATGACGTCCGGCACGAGTGGCGGTTGGGTAGCGGAGTAGAAGAGACCAACATTCGCCAATGCGATGAACGACCGCCCTTTGCCCGGCCCTTTCCAAGAGGCGTACAGCGGGTCCACCAGCAGCTTCATTTGACGTTCGGAGTAGATTCCGTCCACCGGCTTGCCGTCCTCGATATCCAGGTGCTCGACATCTGGATGTTCGGCAGCGACGGGTTTCGGTCGCGGCCTCCGCCGGGCCGGCTTCAGTGTAGTTGCCAAAACCCACCTCCTCTCCGATCAGGCAGCCGATGAGGACACATTCCTATCCTACCTGGCCAGCGCCGGCGCCTGATACCAATTCAAGCTCACTCCGCGTTTCGCCAACCCCAGCTCGCACGCCAGCATGTAGTAGTGGTGCAGCCCAGCCTGTTCGCGCGGGCCAAGGTCAAAGTGGATGATACTCTGCAAATACCGGCGGCAGAAGCCGGCGTCGAGACCCAGTTTGGGGGCTTCGTCGTGGGCGATGGGTCCAATGCGGTCCAAACCGCGGCGTTTTGCTTCGTGCAGTGCCGCTTCCACCGGGCCGAGATCGACGCCTTCGCGCACCGCCCAGACGGCGTAGACAAACGGCAAACCGATCCAGTCGTGCCATTCCTGGCCGAGGTCGAAGGCGTGGGCAAAGCCGGGCAAGCAGGCCCGCATCGCGCGGTCGCCGATCAGCAGCACGGCGTCGGCGTCCACGTCCTCGGCGGCACGGTCGAGCGGCAGCGGCACGATCTCGGGATGCACGTTGTGCCGCTTCCGAAGCAGGATCTGCGTCAGCGCCGCGCTGGTTCGGGAGCCTTCATCCAACGCCACCCGGCGAATGCCCGCCCACGGCACGCGGCTGAAGAGCGTCACGCTGAGCACCGGGCCGCGGGAGCAGATCGCGATGTTCGGAACGATCGAATACGTCCCGGCCCGGAAGTATTCGACAACCGGGATGAGGGCGACGTCGAGATTTCCGGCGGCAAGCTCGTCGGCCAACAAACTCGGAACCTCGAGAATCAACTCCGCCTCCGGAGCGATCCGTTCCAGGTCGCAGATGAGCGGCTTCGTGTTGAGGTAGTTCACCGCGCCGATGCGGAGGGGTGCGTCCATGAATGGGTTTCCTGGCCAAGGTAGTCGATCCGATGCGGCCTATTATAAGGCGGTTTTCGGAGTTTCAAAGCGCATTGAAAGTCCCAGAGTAGACGCCTCGCTCCGCGAGGCGATTAGCCACGCCACGCGGAGCGAGGCGGCCACACTCAACAACCGCAATCCGTGGGGTTCATTAACAATACAGCCTGCCGGCCGCCAAAATGAGTGGCTGGCCCGGCAGGCAAAAATGAAAAGAGACAGGGCCCAGTGGAACGGGTCCCGGATGAAACGCCGGTCCGAAGTTCCGCCGGTATGACGCAGGTATCTTACAAAAACTTCGCTCGGATTGTCGAGCAAAAAACGCGAAATGTTGCACCTGGGCAAGAAATGGCGGCGTGCAGCTGCATTCGTAACATCGAGTCGCGGAATTGAGGATCTTTGCCCTATTGGGGCGTTCTGTTTGTTATCCATTTTTCTCTCGCCGCCGCAACGGCTTACTGCGACGGTCTCTAACAGGGCTCCGGCCCTGTCAATAAAAACAGCCAGACCCCGCCGGGGAAGCGGGGCCTGGCCTCGTCAGGGGGGAACCAGTCAAGCATCTAATTTGGGCAGCACTCGTCCTTGCGGTGCAGGTAGCGGGTCAGCCATTCGTGCATTTTCGGCTTCCAGCTTGTGCATGGCGGCGGGCACGTCGGCTCGCAGACGGGCTCACAAACCGGCGTGCAAACCGGCACCCGGCGGCAGACCTTGCACGTCACGCAGTACGGCTCCCAGGTGCAGGTCGTGCAAGGCACTTGGCAGCAACGTTCTTCGCTGACGAGACGGCACGTTGTATAGGGCACCTGGGTGCAATGTTCTTCGGTGATGTACTTCGTCCGGCAGCACTTCACCACTTCGCAACGCTCCTCCGGAACCATGCGGCACGTCGTATACGGGATGTGCTGCACGTGCGTCTCCGGCACGGTGTAACACTGACGGCAGGTAATCATGCGACAATGTTGCTCGGCGACCATCTTGCACGTCGTGTACGGGATGTTCTGCACCTTCACTTCCGGCACCGTGTAGCACCGGCGGCAGGTCTGCATCCGGCAGTGTTGCTCCGCGACCATCTTGCAGGTCGTGTACGGGATGTACTGCACCTTCTGCTCCGGCACCGTGTAGCACCGGCGGCAGGTCTGCATCCGGCAGTGTTGCTCGGCCACCATCTTGCACGTCGTGTACGGGATGTACTGGACCTTTTCCTCGCTTACCGTGTAGCACCGCTGGCAGGTGATCATCCGGCAGTGTTGCTCGGTGATTATCTTGCACGTCGTGTACGGCACCTGCTTCATGACGGTGTACGGCACCTGCTTGCACACGGTGTAGTTCACCACGTTGCAGTGCTCGCGGCGTTCGTAGTGGCAGCAGCGGACCACGCGCGTTTCCTCACGCGGGCACCAGACGCGCTTGCAAGTCCACTTGCCGGGGCACTGGACCTGGTAGCAGACCGTCGTGCCGGGGCAATACCGGGTCGTGCAGGTGCAGGGATCGAACACGCACGTGCCCGGCGTCTTGCAGCGCTTCGTCACGACGGGACCCGGGCAGTATTCCTTCGTTTCTTGCCATTCGCCGGTGCAAACCTTCACGCATTTTTCGGTCCAGACCGGCTCGCAGGTGTAGCTCTTGCACACCATCTGCCGTGGCTCGGTCACGGTCTTGTAGCACGTTTGCGGCACTTCGCAGACGTGTTGTTCATAGACTGGTTTGCAGGTCGTGTAGTACTGCGGCACCTGATATTCCTGCACCACCGGCTTGCAAACGGTGTAGCGGTGCTCGCGCACGTGCTGTTCGTAGACCGGCCGATAAGTGCAGTAGTATTGCGGCACCTGGTATTCCTGCCAGACCGGCCGGCAGACGGTGTAGCACTGTTGCCGCCAGTGCTGCTCGTAGACCGGCTTGTACGTGCAGTAATACTGCGGGACTTGATATTCCTGCACCATTGGGTGGTAGACGGTGTAGCACTGCTGGCGAACGTGCTGCTCGTACACCGGCCGATAAGTGCAGTAGGTCTGCGGCACCTGATATTCACGAACCATCGGCTTGCAGACCGTATACGGCACTTCGCGAACATGCTGCTCGTAGACCGGCTTGCAGACCGTGTACTTGCGCAGGACGTTGTACTCTTCGAGCACCGGCTTGCAGGTCGTATAGCGGCACTCGCGGTAGTGCTGCTCGTACACCGGCTTGCAAACGGTGTAGCGGTGTTCTTTCAGAACGGTCTGGTAGACCGGCCGATAGCAGGTCTTCGTCTGTTCCTCGATCACCGTCTGGCAGCACACGCGGTATTTGATGGCGGGCAAGCAACACTGCTCCGGGGCGCAGCACGTCGCCGGATAACAGCACGCCCCACAGTGCCCGGCGCGGGCCATGCCGCCGACCGTCCCCAAGCTGATGAGCGCCGCCCAGAGCGGCAACGCGACCTTGAGCCTCATCTCCGTCTCCTCGAAACAAATTGACATGGTTCCCGGCGGAGGGCCGCGGCTGTGAAGGGACTCGATGCCGCCGATCCATCTCCGACCAGACAAAATGTGCCCGATAGGTCCGGTCCGGTAAACTGGCGATGAGGCAAAAGACGCGGATTTGAACGGCGCAGCCTTGTAGTTGTGAGACTTTACCGCAAGCGCATCTTTTTCGGCTCGATCGAATTGACTTGCCGTGCCCGGAGAATCATTCGCTTCCGCACCGTTTACGGGTCGCGCATGCCGATGGCCCGCCATGCGCTGCACCCCGAACGCCTCTTCCTTCCCACCGCTCCACTTGCTATAAGCCGCACCCCCGGTACAACCGGGATTCGCCCTCGACACGGAGCGTCGCTCATGGACGAGAACCAAGCAATCGCGACCGCCGCCCACGACCTGCAAGGCCCGCACTTTGCGCGGACGCACGAGTTCCGCCCGCTGCGCCTGATCCTTCGTCCGAGCGGCGTCATGGTGGAGCTGACGCGCCCCGACATGGTGCTTGGCCGCCACAGCGGCGCCGACGTTCGTCTGCCATTGCCCGACGTCAGCCGGCGGCATTGCCGGTTTGTCTTCAACGACGGCGAATGGCACGTACGCGATCTCGACAGCATGAACGGCATCTACGTCAACGAGGAGCAAGTTCAACAAACGACGCTGCACCACCACGACGCCCTGCGCATTGGCGGCTTCACTTTCGACGTGGACCTCGGCGAAGCAGCGACCCCGGAAGGCGCCATCCTCCGCAGCATCGCCAACGCCTTGCCGCAAGAGGCACGGGCCGCCTCGTAGAGTGGTCAACTCGCTCCGCGAGTTGGGAATGCACTCGCGGAGCGAGTGCTCCACTTTCGCCCTGTAGTGCAAGCATCCCGCTTGCACGCTAACCCGACTTGCGCACTTGGCTAGGTCAGCGTAAGAATTCCTCGGGTTTCAGCGAGGGCGTCGGCCCAGGTCTTCACTACAAAACGCGGTCGGGACTCAAGCGTTCGGGCATCTCCAAGCGCAGGGCCTCCAAGATG
>JBGQKZ010000175.1:0-9167 GCA_041499805.1 Gemmataceae bacterium | reverse complement strand
CGAGCAGCGCCTCGACCAACGGCGTTCGTTGCTCTACTGGAATGTCCGGAAGTGCGGGGAGTCCCTTCGCCATCCCTGATAAGATACAAGCAGACGGAGCGATCAGCTGCGCCTCTTTCCAGGGTTATTGGGAAGTTACTCTTTTCTGCCAGCAAATCAGCAGGCGGCAGGAATCCGATTCGCCATAATAATGCTATCGCCAACGAGTTACGACCATAGATGCCGCCCGAGGGGAATGGGGGGGAGGTGGCAGTTATGGGCAGGAATGCGGCAGAAATTCTGACCCGGCAATCGCGCGCCCATCGTTTCTTTGCTTGCGGATCGCGACGAGGCTGCGTAAACTGCTATTAGTTCCTTCCCGCCTCCGCCGTGCCCACGGCCCACTTTGTTCGCCCTCCCGCCGCGGTTGTGTCATGCATTCGGAGTTGGCCGCGATGTCCTGGCGTGCCTCTTTGTCGCTGGTGTGCCTGCTTCCGGCCGGTCCGGTGATCGCCTGCGCCGCCGACGCCAAGGCGGACAAGGTCAGCTTCGCAGAGCAAATCGTCCCGCTGGTTTCCAGGTATTGCACCGACTGTCACCACGGCGAAAAAGCGAAGGCGCACCTCGCGTTGGATCAATGGAAAAACGAAGCGGCGGCCCGCAAGGACACGCAGACGTGGGAGAAGATTCTCCACAAGTTGCAAGCCCGCGAGATGCCGCCCAAGAAGAAGCCGCAGCCGAACACGGACGAAATGGCGACGCTGCTGCGCTGGATCGAGGGCGACGTGCTCGCCGTCGATTGCACGCTCAACAAGAAAGACCCTGGCCGCATCACCATCCGCCGGCTCAATCGCGTCGAATACAACAACACGATCCGCGACCTGGTCGGCGTCAAGTTTCAACCCGCGGACGACTTCCCTGCCGACGACGTGGGCTACGGTTTCGACAACATCGGCGACGTGCTGTCGATGCCGCCGATCTTGCTGGAGAAATATCTCGCCGCCGCCGAGAAGATCGTGGCCGCCGCCTTCAAGGATCCCGAGCTGCGCAAGCGCATCGTCCTGCAAGAGCCGGCCGCCGACAACAAGAACCGTCGCGAGACCACGCGCAAGATTCTGGAGAACTTCGCCCGCCGTGCCTGGCGGCGACCCGTCACGGCGGAAGAGCTGCAACGGCTCGGCGGCTTCGTGCGGCAGGCGTTCGAACGCGGCGACAATTACGATCGCGGCATCCAGCTCGCCTGCACCGCCGTGCTCGTCTCGCCGAACTTCCTTTTCCGCATCGAAGCCGACTTCGAACCGAGCAATCCCAACGCGATTCGCCCGATCAACGAGTTTGAGCTGGCGACGCGGCTGTCGTATTTCCTGTGGAGCACGTTGCCCGACGACGAGTTGTTTGAGCTGGCCGGCAAAGCTCAACTGCGGAAAAACCTCGATGCTCAAGTGCGCCGCATGTTGCGCGACCCGAAGGCCTGTGAGCTGACCGAGAACTTCGCCGGTCAGTGGTTGCAGCTCCGCAGCCTCGCCAACATGACGCCCGATCCAGGCCGGTTCCCGAATTTCGATGAACCGCTGCGCTCCGCGATGCGGACCGAAACCGAGATGTTTTTCGAGGCGATCGTGCGCGACGACCGGAGCATTCTCGACTTCATCGACGCCGATTTCACGTTCGTCAACGAACGGCTGGCGAAGCACTACGGCATCCCCGGCGTGAAGGGCGATCAATTCCGCAAGGTGAAGCTCCCCGATCGCAATCGCGGCGGCGTGCTTACGCAAGGAAGCGTGCTGCTGGTTACGTCGAACCCGACGCGAACCTCGCCGGTGAAGCGTGGCAAGTGGATACTGGAAAACTTGCTGAACGCCCCGCCGCCGCCGCCGCCGCCCGACGTGCCGGAGCTGAAGGAAGGGCCGGAGTTGAAAGGCTCGCTGCGCGAGCGGATGGAGCAGCATCGCGTAAACCCGACGTGCGCGGTCTGCCACGACAAGATGGACCCGCTCGGCTTCGGCTTCGAGAACTTCGACGCGATCGGCGCCTGGCGGACAAAAGACGCGGGGTATCCGATTGATCCGTCCGGCGTCCTCCCCGACGGCCGGTCTTTTCAGGGTCCCGCGGAGCTGAAAGCGATCTTGAAGTCACAAAAGGACCAGTTTGCCCGCTGTCTGGCCGAGAAATTACTAACGTATGCGTTGGGCCGCGGGGTAGAGTATTATGACCGCTGCACGCTCGATCAGATTGTGCATGGCGTGGCGAAGAACGACTACCGCTTCACCGCGCTGGTGTTGGAGATCGTGAAAAGCGAAGCGTTCCAATACCGCCGCGGCAAAAAGTAAAGACGTGCGTACGGGAGATGAATGATGTTCCAGCCGATTTCACGCCGCACCGCACTCAAGGGTCTTGGCGCCGCGATCGCCCTGCCCTGGCTCGAGTCAATGATGCCGGCGGTTTCGTTCGGCTTCAACGCCGCGGCGAAGCGCATTCCGCGGCGGCTGGCCTTCCTCTACATTCCGAACGGCGTCATCGTCCCCGCGTGGACGCCGACGGCCGAAGGCGTTCTCGCCGAGTTGCCCGCGACCCTAGAACCGCTCGCCCCGTTCAAAAATGACCTTCTCGTCTTCTCCGGCCTCACTTGCGACAAGGCCCGGCCTCACGGCGACGGACCCGGCGATCACGCCCGCGCGATGTCGGCTTTTCTGACCGGCAGCCAGCCACGTAAGACCAGCGGCGCCGACATCAAGGTCGGCATTTCCATCGATCAGTTCGCTGCGCAAAAGGTCGGCAATAGGACGAAGTTCCCGTCTCTCGAACTCGGTTGCGACCGCGGCCTACAAGCCGGCAACTGTGACTCCGGCTATAGCTGCGCTTATTCCGCGAACATTTCCTGGCGCGGTGAATCGACGCCGATGGCCAAGGAGATCGATCCGCGCCTTGTGTTCGAGCGCCTCTTCACCGACGGCCCCGCGGGCGAAATCAAGGAAAGCCAGTACAAGCGGAATGAGTACAAGAAAAGCATCCTCGACTTCGTCGCCGACGACGCCAATCGTCTGAAGGGCAAAATCAGCGCGACCGACCAACGCAAACTCGATGAATACCTGACCGGCGTCCGCGAGCTGGAGACGCGCATCAACCGCGCCGGCCTTGAGAACGTCAAAGCCCCGCCCGGTGTCGCCGTCCCGCCCGGCATCCCGAAGGAATACGCCGACCACATCCGCCTGTTGTGCGACCTCCTCGTCCTCGCTTTCCAGGGCGACCTGACGCGCGTCTCAACCTTTGTCTTCGCCAATGAGGGGAGCAATCGTAGCTACAAGTTCATCGACGTTCCCGAAGGCCATCACGACCTGTCGCACCACGGCGGCAACAAAGAGAAGATGGACAAAATCAAGCAGATCAACCGCTTCCATACAACACAGCTCGGCTATCTGCTCGGCAAGCTGAAAGCCGCCAAGGAAAGCGACGGCTCGCCGTTGCTCGATCATTGCATGCTCCTCTACGGCAGCGGCAACGGCGACGGCAACCGCCACAACCACGACAACTTGCCGATCCTGATGGCCGGCCGCGGCGGCGGCACATTCAAAACGGGCCGACACGTCGTTTACCCGCGTGAGACGCCGCTCACGAATCTCTTCCTGGAAATGCTCGACCGCATGGGGGCGCCGGCGGAGAAGTTTGGCGACAGCACGGGGCGGTTAGACGGGTTGACGGCGTGAGGCCTAGAGTCCGCGGTTGCCTCCCAATTTTGGCGCGCACGGCCCAGTTCAGCAGCCGGCATCGCGGCGGCCTGGTCAACGCCGCCTTCGTCGATGGCTCCGTACGCACGCTGGCGCCGAGCTTGGAGCCGCACATCTTCGAAGCAATGGCGACGATCGCAGGTGGGGAAGAAATTGGATCGCTGGATTGGTGAGTCGGCCACTTCCATCTGCTAGAATTCCCCGCAGCCCTCCCGGAAAGGACCTCCGATGCCGCTTCCTGCCGACTGGCTTCTCACGGCCCAGCGCGCCGCCATTCATCTTCCCACCGCCACCGCTGTCATCGCCGACGTTCATCTCGGCTACGATCAAGTTCGCCGCGCCGCTGGCGACGCCGTTCCGTTGCGTGGCCTCGATGACAGCGTCGCGTCACTCAGCGTCCTTCAGCGCACGCACGGCGTGCATCGGCTCGTCGTCGCCGGCGATCTCTTCGAGCGCGCGACCTGCAACGAGTCGTTGGCGGGATGGCTCCGTTGGTTGGGCGAAGCGGGCTGGGAGTTGGTGGGCGTCGTGCCGGGCAATCACGATCGCGGCGTACCGGCGAACTGCTTGCCGCTCTTTCCGGACGGAATCCAGCTCGGCGAATGGCGGGTCGTTCACGGCGACGGCGACTTGCCGAATGGACCGGTTGTTTTCGGGCACTATCATCCGTGCCTGCGCTGGGCAGGAGTACGGGCGCCCTGTTACCTCGCAACGGCGACTCGGCTCATCTTACCCGCGTTCTCGCCGGACGCGGCGGGCGTCAACGTCGTCGGCGACCCGCGTTGGACGAAGTTTCTTTGTTACGCCATCTCCGGCCGATCGGTAATTGAATGCGGCCTGGTCGGCGAACTCGCGCCGCCAAAACGTTTAGCGGCGGATCGAAGATCCGCAAGGGCAGCGCCCGGACGCCGGCGCTTCCCCCGCGGGTCTTCGATCCGCCGCTAAACGGCGGCGATCGAGTGTCTATTACCAGTAGCGCAGCCGCCACCAATCGTGGTTCGTGGCGGTCCGGCTGTACCACCAGTGTCCGTCCTCGAATTGCAGCTTGACGGCGCGCCAGCTCAGCGGAACTTTCGGGAACGGATAGACCGGGCCGATAAACGGGAAGGCGTTGTACGGGTAGTCAGTCGGGTAGGCGACCCGGGAAAGGTTGTTGTACGGGGCGTACGTCGGCCAGGCGTACGGCGGCATTTTCGGCGGGTTCACGTCGTAGGGGGACGGGACCGGCGCCTGGACGACCGGCACCGGCTCGCTAATCGGGCCGCCGCCGAAGCCGCGCGGCGCCGGCGGAGGCGCTTGCACCTGCACGAGGCCCGAGGCACTCCCGATCGTCATGCGGTCGCGGACGCGCTCGACGCCGGCGACGCCTTGCACCAGGCGCAGGGCTTCTTCCCGCTGTGCCTGATCGGCGACCGAGCCGGTCAGCTCGGCAGTGCCGTTTTGGAAGGCAATGTCTATGGTGTAGCGCCGGAGCTGGCCGCTTTGCTTCAGGTGCTCGGCGATGGTGTTCGCCATCTGTTGGTTGGCGGAAACCTGCGGGCGGGCCGCGAGGTTAGGGGCCTCGCCCACGCCAAGCCGGGCCGGTTCCTGACCCAGCAGGGGGTGCGCCATCCACAGCCCCAGCGCGGCGGCCAGCAAGGAACGACATCGGACAGTCACGGCAACATCCTCCTGATGGTGTGCGCGGAAGCGGATACGGTCCACTCTTCCCCCGATTGCAGATGCCGTCAAATAATGCCGCCGCACTTCACCGACAGGATGGCGCCCGCGCGCCCGTGCGCCGCTTGCAATCGCTTCGCCGGCTGCGTCCAGAAGAGCTTGCGAGAAAGGCACGGCCCGCGACGGTTGCAGATCGTGCTTGCGGTTCCGAGAGAACCACGTTTTCGCGACGGATTTGCTCAAGTCAGCCAGGCGGAGATTTGGACAGACGCGCGGGAGTCCGTCCCTTCTCGCCGGCCCAGTCGGGCGCCCCGCGCCGCCGCCGCACACATTCGGCCACGTTGACACGCGCAGAAGGCGTCTCTATATTGAAATCTCCGTACGCCTCCCGCGCCTGTAGCTCAACTGGATAGAGCAATGGCCTACGGAGCCATAGGTTGGGGGTTCGAATCCCTCCAGGCGTAGTCAACGTAACGTCCCTGCCGAACGCATTTTGAGCGTACCTGTCTGCGTCGGACAGCGCGGCCTGAAAACCCTGATTTCTGCGGAATTTTTCCGCGCAAGGGGGTTAGCCGCATGTCTCGATCCAATCGTGTTCCCTCCTATCGCAAACACAAACAAAGCGGCCAGGCCGTGGTCACATTGACCGACGGACTCGGTCGCCGCCGTGACGTTCTCTTGGGGAAGTACGGTACGAAACAAAGCCGCACGGAGTACGCCAGAGTCATCGCCGAGTGGGAGACAGCGGGCCGGCAGCTGCCTAAGACCGAATCCCCGTCCGACCTGACCATCGCGGAATTGATCGACCGCTAATGGCCGTGGGTCAAGAGCTACTATCGCCGTCCAGATGGATCGGAAACGCAGGAAGTCGCCGGGATGCTCTACACCTTGCGTCCGCTGAATCACCTTTACGGCCATACGCTCGCTACTGACTTCGGACCGTTGGCGCTGAAAGCGGTCCGTGACCTAATGATCCGCGGCTATGAGCATTCGAAGTACGGGCTGCAAGCGCCCCTGTCCCGCGGACTCATCAATCAACGGGTGAAGCGCATCCGCCGCATGTTCCGCTGGGCCGTGGAACAAGAACTGGTTGCTCCATCCGTGCTCCACGGTCTAGAAGCGGTCCGCGGACTTCAGCACGGCCGCACTGACGCCAGAGAAGCCAAGCCGGTGTTGCCCATTCCCTGCGCGATCGTGGAAGAGACGTTACCCATCTTGCAACCGATGCTTGCCGACATGGTTTGCTTGCAGCTCGAAACCGGGATGCGTCCCGGCGAGTTGGTGACGATGCGCGCCTGCGACATCGACATGGTGGGGCCGGTATGGCTTTATCGACCGGTACAACACAAGACATTGCACCACGGACACGGCCGCATAGTCCCCATCGGTCCCAAAGGGCAAGCGATCATTTGCCGCTATTTGATCGCCGACGTGCTAGCGCCGTTGTTCTCGCCGGCCCGAATGATGGAGGAGCGCGCCTTGGCCCGACGCGCCGCGCGCAAGAGCAAGGTGCAACCGTCGCAGAAAGACCGCCAGAAGAGAAAGCCGAAAAAGAAACCCGGCGCCAGCTATACCACGTTGTCTTACGGCCGCGCGATCGCCGTGGCGATCAAGCGCCACAACCGCGACAAGCCGGAAGGCGAACGGCTCGCGCACTGGCATCCGCATCAATTGCGACACTTGCGGGCACTGGAGATCAAGCGCGCCGCCGGCCTGGACGTGGCCCGCGCCGTTCTCAGACATCGGAGCCCGGTTATCACGGAGCACTACGCGACGTTGGACATCGCCAAAGCGGCGGAGATCGTCGCCAAGATTGGGTAAGATCGAAACTGCGGCGGATAGGACCGTACATCTGAAAAGCGGAATGCTTCACCGCCTGCCGCCGCATCCTTCTTGAAGCGCCAGGAGAAGCACTGGCGTCATGTCTTCGTCTTCTGACGCATTCGTTCTCTCCTTCATTCAGGCCGCGGACGAGGTCAAAGAGCTCCAGCGCGTGCTCGCTGGCGAGCTGTCGTCCACGGAGCGGGAAGAGATGTCAGTCAAGCTCGCCGAGGCGCAGGCGGCGTACGCCAGAGCTGGTCTGCGCTATCGCGAAGTTTGCGACATGGTGCCAGAGGCTCTTGATGACTTGTTGCACAAAAACCGAAATGCTGGCCTGGCCGTGCTCTGCCGCGCTGCGCGAGAGGCATTCTTTCTCAGAAAAACCGCGACCCGACAACGAGAGGCAGAAGAAGAAGCTATTGGTGAATTGCTTGGAAGACAGTGTCCAAAAAAGCCGCGCCAACTATTCCTTGCTTTGTGTGACGGAAAGCTACGCGTCGATTCGGCCACTGGGCCGCCCACCTCGGAGCGGGCCTCCTTCACGCTGACCACAGACTACCGCGGTACTCCACCGACCAGGATCGCAATTGAACTCCGCAACCGCGGGTCTCTCTCCGAGGAGCAAGTCATTGAAATCGTGTATGGGGCGACCAAACGGGAAGAGGAGAACGACGAACATCCCAACATGCTAAACGCCTTGCGCTACTTCAGTGAGGAAGCGTACGAAGTGCGGGCTGCCCTTGTTCGTCGTTGCCGCACACGTCTGCGACAGCTAGTGAAAGTAGTGAATGATCGCCTAAAGCGGCGCGGCGTCCCCCTAAGGATCGTTCGCCCCTACCGCGGCTGGCTATATCTCTGGCACACGGTTGACGTGCAAGCCTTTAGCGACGCGCGGGAGGACCTCGCCGCAAGCGCCGCCGACTTGCGGCTGTTTGACCGCGACTTCGAAGCATGGAGACGGCAAAGAGACCGCCTCATCGCCGAGTTGCTCGATGATGAGAAAGGCGAGCGAGGACGACGCGCTGACCTCGAAGCGTGTAAGGCATTCCTGCGGGCGGAACTTGCAGGTGGACCGAAGCCCGTGAAGGTCGTGCAACGAGCCTGGGAGCACCGCGGGGGCAAACCAAGCACGCTGAAATGGGCTCGAAAGCAACTCCGTGTGAAGGCTTTCCGCCAGCACGGTCAGTGGTGGATAGAACTTCCGTCCAAAACTCACAAAACGTGAAGCTCACGCCCCTTCCATTTTTTTCCTGCGAAAACGCACATCTTTGCCGTTGCGTTAGCGTATTCGTGCGCTGACGCCGAGTTCAGCTTGGTAGCCTCGCTTCCCGTCGTTTGCGATGCACAACCACGTATTGCGAGGCACCACAATGATCGACCTCAAGACCGAGACGCCGATTTCGTTAGCCGCTGCCGCGCGCCTGTTCCCGCCGGGACGGCGCGGCCGGCCTCTCACGATTTCCTGGATTACTGATGGCGTGCGCGCACCCGGCGGCGAGCGCATTCGGCTCGAAGCAGCGCGGGCCGGCGGTCGTTGGATTACGACGACCGAGGCCGTGCAGCGCTTCATCGAGCGCCAGACGCCGAACCTAGACCGCGACAAACCCCTGCCGCCGCGCTCACCGCACAAGAGACAGCGAGCGCCTGAGAAAGCGGCGCTGGAACTGGAGCGCGCCGGGATATAGACGCCAACGACCGCGGGTGACGCTGGGACATGTTGGCGCCCGCCCCGCCCGGCGCGAGACATTCACCGCGTGAATTCGTTAGGGGTGTTCGCCGCGAAAGGAATGTAAGGCGCTGTGAAACGCCTCGGAAGCCAATGGCGCGGCCGACGTTCGGCTGCGTAGTTCCTAGCTCGCCCGCAGCGCTGCTCGGCGCGCAAATGTTCCGCGTATAGTTCAAGCCGCTTCATGGAGTTCTCGCGGCAAGTACTTATGGCGCACATAGATGGCCGCGCTCATGAGGGCTTCGCCGAGCGCGGTG
>JBGQKZ010000174.1:0-9395 GCA_041499805.1 Gemmataceae bacterium | reverse complement strand
GGGGTGGCTTGACTCCCCCCCCCCCGCCCCCCCCCCACCACTCTGGCGACGGCTAAACACTTTGCATTTTCCGCGCGCCGCCTCTATGCTGGCCGCAAGCTACGGTTACTCCGAATTACGGAATTCATCATGCTGAAACGCGCACTCCTCGTCGCGCTGGGCGGTGTCCTGCTGCTTGTCGCGACGACGCTCACTCTGGCACAACGACCGGCAGCGCTGCGTCCCACGGTTTTCGCCATCCGCGACGCACGCGTTGTGACTGAACCCGGCAAAGTGTTGCCGAAAGCAACCGTGGTTCTACGTGACGGCCTCATCGAAGCAGTCGGCGCCGAAGTGAAAGCGCCGCCCGATGCGTTAGTCATCGAAGGCAAGGGCTTGACCGTTTATCCCGGCTTCATCGACGCCCTCAGTCAATGGGGTTTCGATCCCGCCTTGCGCCGTTCGGAGATCGGCGCGCCCGCGGTGGAAGACTACGCCAGCGAAGCCCTGGCCGCGACGAAAGCCGACAACCGCAAGGGCATGACGCCGGAGTTCGCCGTCAGCACCGCTTTGAAGGCAGACGATGAGCAGGCGGACAACTGGCGAAGGCTCGGCTTCACCGCGCATCTGATCGCGCCCGAAGGCGGCATCCTCGCCGGCCAGAGCGCGCTGGCCAGCCTGAGCGGCGCTCCTTCCCGCGAAGCAGTGCTGCGTTCCCCGGTCGCTCTGCACGCCGCGTTTTCCACGACCGGCCCCGATTATCCGCGCGCCCTCATGGGCGTCATCGCCCACACACGCCAGACGCTGCTCGACGCCGGCTGGTACCAACGGCAGTGGACGGCTTACGAGAAGAGCGGTCGTAGCGGCCGCCGCCCGCCGCTCGATCCGTCGCTCGCCGAACTTGGCCCGGTTCTCGCCGGTAAGCTGCCCGTCGCGTTCGAAGCCGATACGAAAGACGCGATTCATCGCGCCCTCGGCTTCGCAAACGAATTCCGCTTGAAGCCGATGATCTTCGGCGGCAACGCCGCGTGGAAGGCGGCGGACCGGCTTAAGGCGGATAACATTCCGGTATTGCTCCGCATCAACTTCACCGAGCAGCCGCAGTCCGCACAGGGTCGGCGTCGCGGGTTCGGTCCTGTGCCCGGTCCCGGCGCCGCATCTCCGCCGGAGCCGGAAGCCGACAAGGACTTGCCCGCTCGCGTCAAGGAGGATCGAAAACGCGAGTTAAAGGAAGAGATCCACAACGCCGCCGTGCTGAATGAGAAGGGCATCCGTTTCGCGATCAGCACGCAGGGTCAGCTAGGCGACAAGCCTTGGGAGAAGTTCCGGGCGAACTTGCGAAAGGTGATTGCGGAAGGTCTCCCCGCTGAGGCCGCTCTTCGCGCTCTGACCATCGACCCGGCCCGCATCCTCGGCGTCGACAAGCAGCTCGGCACGATCGCGCCGGGAAAAGCCGCGCATGTCATCGTCACGGACGGCGATTTTCAGGAAGAGAAAACACTTGTTCGCCACGTCTTTGCGGACGGCGTTCATTTCGAGTATGAAGCGCCAAAGGTCGCGAAGACCGACGACAAGAAGGACGAGAAGGACGAGAAGAAAAAAGACGAGAAGAACGCCGAAGCAAAGCCGGACGAGAAGACCGTTGCAAGTGACAAGTCGAGTGCAAAGCCGCAAGCGACGGAGTTGGAAGCGGATCGCAAGCCGAAGCTGCACACCGGCGGCAACGTGCTGATCCGCGGCGCGACATTGCTCACGGTCACGAACGGCGCGCAGCCGAAGACCGATCTGTTCGTCCGCAACGGCAAAATCGCCAAGATCGGCCGCGATCTCCCTGTAGAGCAAGGTGTCACCTTGCTCAACGCCGAAGGCCTCTTCGTCATGCCGGGCATCATCGACACGCACTCTCACTTCGCCATCGCCGGCGGCGTTAACGAGTTTTCGCTTTCGGTGGTGCCGGAAGTCCGCGTCCGCGACGTGATCGACAGCGAGGACGTACAGATCTATCGCGCCCTTGCCGGCGGCGTCACGACAGCCCGGCTGCTCCACGGCAGCGCCAACGTCATCGGCGGCCAGGACGCGGTCATCAAATTGAAATACGGTGAACCGCCGAATAAGCTGCTCCTCGCCGACGCCCCGCGCGGCGTGAAGTTTGCGCTCGGTGAAAACGTCAAGCGCACCGACGGCCGCTTTCCGAACACGCGCCTCGGCGTCGAAGCGGTCCTCGTCCGCGCCTTCACGGAAGCACAGGCGTATCGCAAGGAATGGGAGAACTACGAGCACGCGCTGAAGTCGAACAGCGCCGGCGATCCACCGCCGTCCGAGCCGCGGCGCGACCTTCGTTTGGAAGCGCTCGCTGACGTGCTCAAAGGCGATCTGAAAGTTCACTGCCACAGCTATCGGGCCGATGAAATCCTCATGCTGCTGCGCACCGCGGAGCGTTTCGGCTTCAAGATCAAGTCATTGCAGCACGTCCTCGAAGGCTACAAAATCGCCCCGGAAATCGCCGAGCACGGCGCGAGTTGCTCCACCTTCAGCGACTGGTGGGCCTACAAGATTGAGGCGTACGATGCGATTCCGTACAACTCGGCCCTTCTGAATGAGGCCGGCGTAACCGTCTGCATCAAGTCGGATAGCAACGAGCTCATGCGGCACCTTTACCAAGAGGCCGCGAAGGTCATCAAGTACGGCGGCATGAGCGAGGAGGAAGCGCTGAAAACGATCACTCTCAACGGCGCAAAGCAACTCGGTTTGGAGAAACGGATCGGCAGCCTGGAAGTCGGTAAGGATGCGGACCTGGCGATTTTCAACGGGCATCCGCTGAACAGCTATGCGCGCGTGGAGATGACACTGGTTGACGGCGAGATGTACTTCCAATCTACACAACGCCGAGTCGTGCCGTTCGCTGCCGGAGTATCTCGGGCCGCGAACACTCTTGCGCACATCGCTGCCAACGTCGAGCATGGTTACACCCTTATCGACGTCACGGTGCATCCGGTCACCGGCCCCGTCATCGAACACGCAGAAGTGATGATAGAAGCGGGGAAAATAGAGCACATCAAGCGGTCACCATCCGTCAGCACGGCAGGCACCTCGATCATCAATGGAACAGGACTCCACCTCTACCCCGGCATGATCGACGCCGGCACCGTTCTCGGACTCACCGAACTCGGCTCCGCAAAAGAGACACACGATTTCGCCGAAGGCGGCGACTTCCAGCCGGACTTGCGGGCCAGCATCGCCATTAATCCCGATTCGGAGCTGATCCCCGTGACGCGGGCCAACGGGGTCACCACGGTGGTCACTCGGCCGCAGGGGACGATCATCGCCGGGCAAAGCGCCCTCATCAATCTCGCGGGCTGGGTGCCGAAGGAGATGATCGTCGTCGACCCGCTCGCCCTGCACGTCGAGTTTCCCGGCCCGTTCGCGGGCGCGACGTATGACCCGGCGACACGCACCGTCGGCCGGGCCATCAGCAAAAAACAACGCGAGGAGAAAATCCGTCGTCTCAAGGAGTTGTTCCGCCAGGCCGTCGCGTACGACGACGCCCGGAAACAAACAGCGGATCGGCCCGTCAATCCACGGCTCGAGGCGCTCGTTCCCTACGCCCGCGGCACGAAGCCGGTCGTCGTCGAGGCCAATCGCAAGCAGGAATTGCAAGAAGCGGTAAAGCTCGCGGATGAATTGAAAATCAAGTTGATCCTCAGTGGCGGCATCGATGCTTGGAAGATTGCGGACGAATTGAAGAAACGCGACATCCCCGTCATGCTCGGCCCGACGCTGGCCCTGCCGCAAGAACAATACGATCCGTATGATGCTCCGTTCGCGTGCGCCGCCAAGTTGCACGAGGCCGGTGTCCGCTTTTGCATCCGCTCCGGCGACTCGACGAATGCCCGGAACTTGCCGTACGAAGCAGCGATGGCGGTTTCCTACGGACTGCCGCCGGAAGAAGGCCTGAAGGCCGTCACGCTCTACCCGGCACAAATCCTCGGCGTTGCGAAAGAACTCGGCAGCATTGAGCCAGGAAAGCGCGCCAACTTGATCCTGACCGACGGCGATTTGCTGCAAGCGTCCACGCACGTGCAAGCGATCTTCATCGACGGCAAACCGCTGCCGCCGACGAGCAAGCAAACCCGGCTCTATGAACGCTACCGCGAACGGCTCAAGGAAGTGAAAGAAGGCCGAGCGCCGCTTGGTACGAAGTAAGAGAGTTTCTCGCGAAGGCGCAAAGGCCGCAAAGTCTCAAGAAGTCTTTGCGTCCCTTGCGCCTTTGCGAGAGATCGGACCACCCCAAACCCGCAGCCAATGAAACGATTCTCTTCAACACTTTGGGTCTTTCTCCTTCTCCCACGCGCGGGGGTTGCCGCGGACTTCGATAGCGCCGCGATTGATCGACTTGTCCGTGAAGCCCGCAATGTCTGGGACGTTCCCGGCGTCGCGGTCGGCATCGTGCGCGGCGATAATGTCTACTTCAAATGCGACGGCGTCCGCGATCTCCGCACCGCCGATCCGGTCACGCCCGACACACTCTTTCCGATTTCCTCCTGCACCAAAGCCTTCACCACCACCGCGATGGCCATGCTCGTGGACGAAGGCAAAATGAACTGGGACGATCCCGTCCGCAAGCACGTGCCATTTTTCCATCTCTCCGATCCCCTGGCCGACGGCGACGTGCGCCTGCGCGACCTCGTCACTCATCGCACCGGCGTCGGCAGCCATGAGCTGCTCTGGTACCGCTCGCCGTGGTCGCAACGGGAGATCATCGAGAAGATCGGCAAAGTGCCGCTGGCGTATCCGTTTCGCTCGCACTTCCACTACCAAACGACGATGTTTCAAACCGCAGGTTGGGCGGTGGGCACGGCGTCGCAGTCGAGCTGGGCGGAATTCGTCCACGAGCGCATCTTCAAGCCGCTCGAAATGTCGGCCGCGCTGACGACGGAGGAAGCTTTCAAGCTTCGCGACCGTGCGTCGCCGTACCGCATTCTCGACCGGGGCGCTCCCGACGCCATTCCGCTCTACGTCATGAAAGAGCCCGATCCCGCAGGTTCCGTCCACGCCAGCGCGCGCGACCTCGCCAAATGGGTTCGTTTCCAGCTCGGCGACGGCACATGGAACGGCAAACGGCTCGTCTCGACCGAGAACCTGCACGAAACACACAGCCCGCAAACGATCATCCGCATGGAAGGGGCCGCCAAAGCCCTGAATCCCGAAACGCTGCAAATGAGCTATGGCATGGGGTGGGTAATTCAGGATTATCGCGGCCGCTTGCTCCTCGCCCACGGCGGCGTCATCGACGGTTTCAAGGCGCACATTACGCTACTGCCAAAAGAGAAGATCGGTCTCGTTATCCTCGCCAACCTCCAAGAGACGCGCATGAATCTGGCGTTGAGCAATGCGCTCGTCGATCTACTGCTCGGCCTGCCGCGTAGGAATTGGAACGAATTCATCCAAGAGCAATTGAAGAAAGACGCCGACGCCGCCCGCGAACGCTTCCAGAAAGTGATGGCGCAGCACCGCGAAGGCACGAAACCCTCACTGCAATTATCCACATACGCCGGCCGCTATGAACATCCGGCGTACGGCGCCGCTGAGATCAAGCTGACCAACGGCACGCTCGTTTGGAAATGGAGCACGTTCGAAGACGCGTTGATCCATTTCGAGGATGACACATTCCTGATCCACAATGACATACTGGGCCGTCCACGCGTGACGTTTACCAGCGCCGACGGCAACGTCGCGGCGATGATCGTATCCGAGCCCGTCGGGGTGCAGTTTCGGAAGGTGAAGTAGGATGCGGCGCCGTTGCGCGCCGAGTCGCCGCACCGATTGCCACCCATTTCAAGTCAACGCCGGCTCGTCCATTACTTCCATAACCGCCTCCGCGAATTCGCGGCGTTGAAAGCGCAAGGCCACCGTGCCGTCGCGCGCAGAGTAGCGCTGCACCTCGACGGGACGGTGCTGATTGCGCCCGCGCGTGGAGCCGATGGCGCCGCCGATCAGCGCAGTAAGGAACGCCACGCCGAAGCCAAGGACGAGAAAGCCGGGCTGCCGCCAGACCAGCGCGATTAACAAGCACGGGACGAGTCCCGTGAGCGCGGCGATGCCCATTCCTCGCCACATGGCTCGCGATTGCCCAAGCCGATTTTCCAACTGGCACGAGCCGCAGACCGGCACGGCGACGCGCACATACGGATTGGTCTCCAGCAACACCGTGCTGCTTGTCCGGAGCCACGCAGTGTAGCCACGGAATTCCTGCACCTGTTCGGTGCGCCGGCCGCAGTCGCAGCAGAACGGTGGAAAGACGACGCGCGTCAGATGAATCGTGACCCAGCCGTTCGGGGCGATGATTATCGGCGGTCCGGGCCGCGCTGCGGCCGCGCTCAGCGCGTCTTCGGCGCGGGAACCGTCGGGCAGCCGTTCACCGATCGTGCGTCCGAGCCGCAGCAGCAAGCCGCCGGCCTCGGTGATCGGCGCCAGGTACAACGCATGAAGCACCGCCTGGGTCGGCGAGCGCACCGTGAAGGGTTTCGTCTTGACCTGTTTGCCCTGCGACACTGGCTGGCCGCCGACAAACGCTTCGATGAAGGGCACGGCCGCCGGATGGATCGGCAAGAGCACGTGGTCGGCCTTCGGCGCGAAGGGCTGCCCCGCCACGTTGAATACGGACCACGGGCACACGACGGCGATCCGCCGATGTCGAAATTCCACGCCTTCGGTTCGCAGCACCAGCGTTCCGCCACGCAGCAGCGTCAGGAGGAGCCAGATCCACGCGAGCGAAAGCAGAATCAGACCCGCCCCAGCGACCCCTCCCACCAGAAGAGTCGGGAGGTTGGCGCGTCGGATGTCGTCAATTACGAGGGCGAAGATCACAATCCAAGAGGCAAGGCCAAGAAGGGCGCCCAAGCCGGCGGCGCTCGCATACCGCTTCATCGGACCGAGAACGACGTCCCCTTCGGCCAACGTCTGCCGCGGATCGAGAAGAAGCTGATCGTAGTTCGGAAGCGCCCGACGCAACGGCTTCTGAAACTTCGTGTCCAACCACAGGACGAAGTGGACGAGCAGAATGACCAGGTGTTCCATGCGTCGCCGCGTCCCGAGGTCGATTTGTTGGGATGGTCGCTATCTTAAGGGTTTTTCGCCGGGGCGCGAAGCGTAGCCAAGCGTGGGGTGCGTTGTTGCGGAGCGGCGACGCACCATACAATCTGTTGGTATGAAACTCTTCGCGACGTGTGCCCGCGGATTGGAGCCGGTTCTCGCGAACGAGCTGCGCGAATTGGGGGCGGCGAACGTCGAGCGCGGTCGCGGCGGCGTACCGTTCACCGGCGACAAGGGGTTGCTTTACCAGGCCAATCTCTGGCTGCGGACGGCGGTGCGCGTGCTGCGGCCGATCCTCGACGTGCCGGTCACGACGCCGGAAGAGTTATACGAAGCCGTGCGCTCCATCGACTGGTCGGAATTCATGACGCCCGAGCATACCCTTGCGGTGGATTGCAATGTTCGCGACTCACGCATCACGCACTCGAAGTACGCCGCGCTCAAGACAAAAGACGCGATCTGCGATCAATTCGTGGACAAATTGGGTCGCCGGCCGAGCGTCGATGTCGAACGGCCGATGGTCGGCCTAAATCTGCACATTTACAAGGACCACGCGACGCTGAGCCTCGACAGCTCCGGTGACTCACTGCACAAACGCGGTTACCGGCCCATCCTGACGAAGGCGCCGCTGAATGAAGCGCTCGCCGCGGGGTTGGTGCTCCTAAGCAATTACGAATGTCGAATGTCGAATGACGAATCAATGACGAACGACCAAGGTCCAAATGCCGAACGGTCAGCCATTCGTCATTCAGGCAGTTCGTCATTGATTCGTCATTCGACATTCGACATTCGTCATTTCATCGACCCGCTTTGCGGTTCCGGCACGCTCTGTATCGAGGCTGCGTGGATCGCCACGCGGCGGCCGCCGGGTTTGACGCGAAAGCACTTCGGCTTCATGGGCTGGATGGACTTCGATATCCGCCTCTGGACGCATGTGCGCGACGAGGCACGGGAGGGCGTGCTCAAGCAACTGCCGGCGCCGATTATCGGGTCGGACCTCCGGCGCGATGCAATTGAGTTTTCCAACACGAATGCTCGCGCTGCCGGTGTCGGCAATCTGCTTCGCTTCGAGCGAAAGGACGTGAAGGATTTCGCGCCCCCGCTGGGGCGGCCGGGAGTCATCTTGTGCAATCCCCCCTACGGCGAGCGCATCGGCGAGGAGAAAGACCTGATAAGCTTGTACCGCACCTTGGGTGATGTGTTTCGCCGATGCGCCGGCTGGTCGTGCTACGTCTTCACCGGCAACGCGCGGCTCGCCAACGAGATCGGCTTGCAACCGGCGGAGCAAATTCCGCTGTTCAACGGCAAGATCCCGTGCCGGCTGCTAAGATTTCAAGTGAATTGATGCCAAACGATCAAACGCCGACAGCCTTTTGAAGAAGGTCGAGAACATCGACGCCATTTTTCTTGACCGTAACTTCGCCATCCCCGGGCCAGATCGACAGAATCGGGTCGCCCTTGTCGGACATCGTCAACTTGATGGTGACGGGGTCGGTCGTGTACACGTCAAAAACGGACACGTCTTCGCCTGTGCATAAGGAAAAAAAAGCCCCTTCGGGCTCGATGTTCAGGACCAAGCACTTGGACAGGTCGTTACGAATAACAAACTGGTTGTGGTGTGCCATTCCAATCTCCTTAGTCAAGTAGCTTGGCGATCTCTCGTAGCTGAGCTGCTCGGCCTGCGGCGCTCGCGTTACTTGGTGTAATCCGCGCGATGTGCTCATAGCCCTCCGCGACATCCAGGAGCCGCTCTTTCGTCCACCCGCGGGCAAGCAACACGTCCCTGCTGAAATCGGCCGCGGACTTCGTAACCTTTGTCGGTTCCCAACCGAAAAACTCACCGGCCTCCTTCAGACTCGCGACGCCAGCTGCCCGGATGCGCCTCGGTAGATCGACCGCCTTGAGCGTTTGCGGAACTTTTTGCGGGTTGCTGCCAGCGTTAGGCACGAGACCTCTGTCCTTCCTGAAAGGACGCGGGATGCGAAGCCGAACATGATTCGGCGCGCGTACTCTTTCATTTGAAGATGCCTCAGTTTTCCGCGAGGACATACTCGTACACGGTTCGCACTTTCCATGTTTCTGGATTACTCGCGGGGTCTGCAATTCTCTTCGGTTTCGCGTGCTTCAAATCATCTTTGGTTGCGGCGGTGAAGATTAGCACGGTATATCGCCGCTTGAGGCGCTGGGCGTAACCGCCCGTCCGCTCTAGCGTAACCGCTGTGATTGCAGGGCCTTGCAGCCCTGGGATCCATAGTCGAGAGGGCCTCCTGCGGATAGTCTTGCAGCTGACGAAGTCTGCAAACCCGCACGGAGGCCCGGCCATG
>JBGQKZ010000173.1:0-9876 GCA_041499805.1 Gemmataceae bacterium | reverse complement strand
CGCCTGGGACTGACGCTGCCGACGCGACTGCGCCGGCTCGACGAACCGAGCCAGCTGTAGTGAAGACTTTCGCCCAAAACTGAACCTAAGTCCTTATTTTCCAACGACCGCGCAGGCGCAACTCAGTAACTTGGGCTAGGTTCAGGCGGCGGTGCCGAGTTCTGAGAATCACCACTCACCGCTCACCACTCACCACTCACCACTCACCGACTCGTCACTAAACGGCAACAATTCTCTCCGGCTGGCCGTCCAGAATCGTCTCTCGGAACTTGATGTCCGAAATGAGCACGGGGTGCTTGTATTGCTCGAGCGCACCGCCGCTGCGCGCCAACCGTTCCCGGTCCCACTTCGACCACGTCCCTTTCGCCAGCCCCTCCAAACGCACCGGGCCGAGACGGCCGCTGTCGCGCTTGCTCGCATACTCGATGTTGACCTCGGCAAGTTTCCGGTCGAGCAGTTCCGGCAGGCGCGTCTCCTGGCCGTCAGTCAAATCCGCGCGCTCCACAAACAGGCCATAATAGGGCAGATCGTCGTCCCAGCACGGCGCGACGCTGTAGGTGTTCAGATTCAGATTAAGCGCGTGCAGCACGTCCTTCATCGCGCCGGCGACGTGATACTCGGAGAGCTTTTCGCCCGTGATGTTGGCGAAATGCGCGCCCTTGCTCAGGAATTCAATCAGCGGCGTCCGGTTGAAGAAGCCGGTAACCCGGACCAGGTCGTGAATCTGGTAGCGATACAAGCCAAACGCCGTCGTCGGCACGATGAAGTACGTCTTGCCCTCTTCTACTTCATGAGCGGCGAGGACCGTTGGGTTCAGCGCGTCGCCTTCCGCTTCGGGGATGAACTCGAAGTAGTGCGTCGTGATGTCAAGCACGCCGCTGCTCGTATGGTCGTCGAACGGGATCGTCATGCGTCCTTCGGAAGCGATCAAGCCGACGTCGCGCACCGGGTGGTCGCCAAAGTACTTCGGATAGTGCCGCAAATAGGCGCCGACCGTGCCGCCGGTCCAGTTGCCGAGCATAACCTTCTGCGTCCAGTAGTCGCGCGGATAGAGCGTGCCGGTGCGGCGAATGATCTCTTCCAAGGTGCGTACCCGTTCCGGGTGGCGACGGCGGAGAGTTCGCGCCAGCTCGCGACGCACCGCGTCCGGAATGATGAATCGAGGACTCAGCGTCCCGTCGCGCAGGTCGCGGAGCAGCGTCTCCTTCTCGTGATCTCCCAGCCGAGCCATGTTGATGAGCGTGCTCGGGTTGGCGGCGAGAATCATACCGACCTTGCGCGGCACGCTGAGGCGCAAGGCAAGGTAATACTTGGATGCGGCATCGGAAACTTTGCCCACGCAGGCGGGCACGCAGTAGAGCCAGCGGATGACGCGTCGCTGCATCGTCGCCGTCAGACCGGTGACCGCGCCGCAGGGAGCGCCGGCCTCGGTGTGGAACTCCTCCCAGTCGCCGGACATTTGCAAGATCGGCCGCAGTTTCACGCTGGGGTGGTCGCGAAAGACCTTCAAGCCCCACAAGTTCCAGCCGCGGCGATAGTCGGCCAGGTATTGATCGGTGACGGGAATGTACTTGCGGGCCGCGGTAGTGCCGCTCGTCAGCGCGAACATGTGGACGCGATGATCGGCAAGTAGGGCGTTCCATTCGCCGCGGCGGACGCGGGCGATGTACGGCTCGAAATACTCGTAGCCGGCCAGGGGCAGCTGCCGGCGAAAATCGGCGGTCGTGCGAATGTCGCGGAAGTGATGCGCGCGGCCGAAGTCGGTCCCGCCGTGGCGCGCAAGGATGCGGCGCAGCAGCGACTCCTGCGCCTCGCCCGGCTGGTGCGTCAGCGCCTCGAAGCGATACATCTGCCGCCGGATCGGCGTCACGACCGCTTTGAGACCCAGATTCAACAGCCACCGGGCGAGGAACATGGAGTCTTCACCCCCGTAACAAGGGTTGCGCGGCGCTCCCGGCGGTTTCGGCAACACTCAGACGCTGGCAGGTTGAAGCGGGACACGGCTCGCCGTGTCCCTAGGCGCGTTTCCCGCGCCGGCCTCGCGCGGGCTGGAGGCCAGGTGGCGCTCGAAAAACTCCAGCACGCGCCTGCGATATTCGTCGCCGGCAATCGTCAGCGCTTGATTATGCTTCGCGCACTTGACCATCCAGAGTTCTTTCGGCGCCCGTGCCTTGTCGAACAACGCCTCGGCCATTGCCGGTTTGATGTACGAATCAGCGCCGCCGTGAATCATGAGCAACGGCCGCGGCGCCAGTTTGCTAATGACCCGTTCCAAGTGCGGGAAGCAACAATGCCGCTGGCGTTCGATCCTTTGCAAACCGAGGCGGCCGATGCGCCCGTAAAACCACGACGGCAACAGACCCTGTAGGCGATAGCGCGTGTTGTAGATGGTAAAGAACTTCCGCATGTACGGCACGAGCGTGACAAATGTCGAAAAGACGCCGTCGGTCACGCAGCAGCGGATGTAGGGATCGCTGACCGCCGCCTGCAAACCCGCGCCCGCGCCTTTGCTGATGCCGAAAAACCCGACGCCGCGCGGGTCCGCGTCCGGCCGGCTTTTCAAGTACGCCAACGCGGCTTGCGTATCGCGCACCTCGTGATCGGTAACCCATTGGAGCGGTTCGTAGCCGGGCTCAGGATTGCTGTCCGCCTGGCCGCACGATTCGAAGGCGAACACGTCGAAGCCTGCGTCCAGAAGATGCTCCACGTACGGCAGGCACGACCAACGGTTGGAGCCGAATTCCAGGCCGAAGAGAATCACGCCGCGCCGCGGCACGCGCGCTTTGAGATAACACCCGCGGAGAGTCAGACCATTCGGCGTCGGAAACGCGACGTCCTCCGCATCGGGCACGGGCGGCCCGAACGGCACAATGAACAGCGGCTTTTCCTGGAAGATGCGGACAACGAGGTAGAGATAGCAAATACGAAGGTACCAATGGACCGCGACCAAATAAATGGTCACAGCCACCGCCCCACTGAACGTCAAGGCCAAGCCGAGCCAGAACAAGGCGTCCCTCCGGAAACGGGGCCGGCTGACATTGTCACAATGCAATAAGGTGAACAAGCCGATTTCAGCTTGTCACCGTGTCAGCCCCCGAACTGACTCGCGATCAAGGAGATATTCTGTCCGCCAAAGCCAAAGCTATTGCTCAGAATATGGCGCACACGTTTCTCGCGGGCGATGTTGGGAATGTAATCGAGGTCGCAATCGGGATCGGGCACTTCGTAGTTGATCGTGGGAGGCAGGATGCCGCGACGCATCGCCGTCACACTGATGATCAATTCGACGGCGCCGGCGGCAGCAATCAGATGGCCGAGCATGCTCTTTGTGCTGCTGACCGGGATTTGATAGGCGCCGTCGCCGAAAACCTGCTTGACGGCAACCGTCTCGGCCCGATCGTTGACCTGGGTGCTGGTGCCGTGAGCGTTGATATAGCCGATGTCGGACGGCGGCAGCCCACTATCCTTCAAGGCGCCTTGGATGCAGGCCACGGCGCCGCGGCCGTCGGGATGGCTGTCGGTGACGCGGAAGGCGTCGCACGTCGAGCCGTAACCGGTGATCTCGGCGTAAATTCGCGCGCCGCGTTTCTTGGCGTGCCCCAATTCTTCCAGAATCAACGCACCGGCGCCTTCACCGATCACGAAGCCGTCGCGGCGGGCGTCGAACGGACGCGAGGCCTTGGTCGGTTCCTCGTTGTTGGTCGAAAGGGCGGTGAGCAGGTTAAAGCCGGTCACGCCGAGCGGGTGGATCATGCTGTGTGAGCCGCCGGAAACCATCAAGTCGGCGTCGCCGTGGCGGATCAATTCGGTCGCCTCACCGATCGCCTGGCTGCTGGCGGCACAGGCGGTCAGGCAGTTGAAATTCGGCCCTTCTAGATCGAATTCCGCTGCCACGTGGCCCGGCGTGGTGTGCAGTTCCTGCTCGGCCTCGCGGCTGGTATGGAAGCGCTCCAGGGCACCGCGCTCGAAGCCGGCGGTGTCCACCGTGCGCGTTTCGGGCTGATAGTGCTGCGCGATGAGCGAAACGAGGTTATGGAAATCCTGAATGCCCTCGCCCGAGCCGAGGTAAACGCCGAAGCGCGTGCGGTCCGTCTTCGTGTCGTCGAGCAGACCGGCATCTTCGAGCGCTTGCTTGGCGGTGGCGAGTGCGAATTGGGTGTTGACGCCGGAGTTCGCGTAGCGGCCGGCGTCTTTGATATAGTGCGACAACTCGAAGTTCTTCACCTGAGCGGCGAATTTCGTGGGAAAGCGGCGGGCGTCGAAGCGGAAAATCGGCCCGACGCCGCTCTTGCCTTCGATCTGTGATTGGAACAGCTCATCGACGGTGTGGCCGAGCGGCGTGACGGCGCCCATGCCGGTGATGACTACGCGTCGTCTCATGTCGAATGCTCAGTTTTGCGTCTTGAGTTTTGAATGATTCGTCGCCGTTCAACCGTGTTGAAGTTGAACGCAAAACATACACGCAAACCTCAAGACTGTGAAACTACTCCCATTTGCGAATGATCACGGCAGCGCACTGGCCCAGTTGCGTGAAACTAAGCTTGAGGGCATAGGGCCGACTCACCGGACGGGGACTGCCCGTAAGGACTGTCACCGGGCAAGCGGGGTCCGGCTCCTCGAAGTTCAACGTGGGCGGCATCGTGCCGTTTTGTAGAGCGAGCACACTAGCCGCCAATTCGGTGGTACCGGCGCCGGCGCCGAGATTGCCCAGATAACTCTTGACCGCCAGAACCGGCGGCGTGTTGACGCCGAATACATCGCTCAGGCCGCTGGCCTCCCACGCGTCGCTTTCCGGCGTGCTCAGGCCGTGGGCGTTGATGTGGTCAATCTGCTCGGGCCCGATCCCGGCGTCGGCGAGCGCGGCGCGGATTGCACGGGCGATGCCGGAGCCCGTGCGTTTATAGTCAAATGCCGAGCCGAAACCGGCGACTTCCGCGTAGATGCGCGCGCCGCGTTTCTTGGCGTGTTCCAGATCTTCCAGCACGAACACGCCGCCGCCTTCCCCGAGCACTAGACCGTCGCGCCCGCGATCAAACGGGCGACACGCTTTCGTCGGCTCTTCGTTGCGGCGCGAGAGCGGCTCGAACAGGACTTGTCGCACCAGACTCAGCGGGTTGATCTTGCTCTCCGCGCCGCCGACCAGAAAGAGGTCGGCCTGGTCACGCTCGATAATGCGATACGCCTCGCCAAGCGCCAACAGGCTGGCCACGTCGCACTCGGTGATGCTATTGTTCGGCCCCTGGGCGTTGTGCAGGATCGCCACGTGGCAGGCGAGCATGTTGGGCAGGTATTTCAACATCCACAATGGCGGCATCGTCCGCAGCCCCTGCTCGCCCCACTTTTCGAGATCGACGACGCCCGGCTGACAATTCGCGCTGACGCGCGCCGCCTCGCCGAGTTCTTCCAACTCCGTCGCGATGAGGCCCGCGCCGAACTCGACCCCGAAACGCGCTGGATCGAGCTGCGCCTTGTCCACGCCGCTGTCATCGAGTGCAAGCTGCGCGGCGGCCACGGCCAGTTGAATGGTCCGGGCCATCATCTTCAGGCTCTTGCGCTCTTTCTTTTCGAGGTATTGCTTGGCGTCGAACGCGGGAATCTCCCCGGCGATGCGCACGGGCAGACCGGAAGTGTCGAACGATTGAATCGTGCGCACGCCGCTACGGCCGGCGGACAGCGAGTCCCAGAATGCGTTCTTATCCGCCCCGACAGCGCTGAGAACGCCGATGCCGGTCATCACCGCACGACGGGATGGGGCAGCCATAACACACCAGGAATCCGTAATAATCCGGAATCAGAAATCGGGAATCAGGAAATCGGCTGAGCATGCGCATGCGGGACGATCAAGCTTCCTACCCGTTCGTTCCTGGTCCCTGCTTCCTGATTCCTGAGTCCTGGTTGCGATCGGCGGCGATTTTCGCCAAACCTAACAAGTGCTTCAGCTCGCCGCTGAAGACGAAGTTTTGATCCCCGAAGATCTGCTTCGACCGGTTCTGATCGAGATGGGCGAAGAAGATTTCCGCTTCGGCCACGACCGTGTCGCCGACCGTCACCTTGCCCTGCACCGATGCGCCTTCGGGCCGGAGGTGCAGAATCTCGGTTTCATACACCATGCGCTCGCCGGCCAGCACGTCGCGGTGGAAGCGGGCGTAAGGAACTTTCGCCAGCACCACCTTCTCTTGGAAGTTGTTCGCCTCGCCAACGAGAATGCCGCCTGTCTGTGCGAGTCCTTCGAGGATCAACGGCGCCGGCATCACCGGATAGCCGGGGAAATGCTCGGCGAAGTAATCCTCGGCCAGGCTCAGATTCTTGACCGCCTTGGCCGACTTGCCGCTGTGAAACTCCAGAAAGCGGTCGATCCAGATCCAACGCATGCGATTGCAGATTGCAGATTGCAGATTGCAGATTTGCCAGACCGTTCCGTCACTCTGCAATCTAAAATCCGCAATCTGCAATCTTCCTAGTTTCCGTTCGGCGAATCCAACTTGCCCTGGATGTAGCGCGTGATCAGTTCCACGGTGAACAGGTCACTGATGTTCGTGACCTCGGGGTTCTTCTCGAACTTGCTGAGGTCGGCGAACGGCATGCGCGTCCGCAGCTCACTGAGGCCTTTGTCGGTGACGCGGCCATTCAGCACGAAGTCCGGGTCGCCTTGGAAGATCGATTCGGGGAACAACTCCCCTCGCGGAATCTTGATGCCGAATTCCCGTTCGAGCCGGAAGACGATGTCCAAGAAGTCGATCGACTCGGCGCCGAGGTCGCCCTGCAGGGTCGATGTCGGCTTGATGTCGTCCTCGTCGACGTTCAGGGCCTCGACCAGCGTGTTGGACACCTTCGTGTAGATTTCTTCCTGGGTCGGCATAAAACCAGTCCTCCCTCGCACAAAAACTCCCTCCCGGCGCCCGCCGAGAGGCCTGCTGATCCTATCCCTCCAGGACTTCCTGCTTCCTGAACGGAACCACTTGTCACACCGCGACGGCGCCCAAACTCAACCCGCCGTCCACCGTCAGAATCTGTCCCGTGATATAACTTGCTTCCGCGCTGGCTAGGAACACGGCGACGTGGGCGATATCATCGGGCTGGCCCAGGCGGCGCATCGGGATCATTTTCTTAATGAGGTCGCCGGCCTTGTTGCGGACGGCCTCGCTCATGTCGGTCTCGATGAAGCCCGGGGCGATGGCGTTCACCGTCACGCCGCGGCTGGCAAGCTCCACCGCCAACGCGCGCGTGAAGCTGTTGATCGCTCCCTTGCTCGCCGCGTAATTCGTCTGCCCCAGATTCACATGTTCCGCGGCGACGCTCGAAACGTTGATAATCCTGCCCCGGCGTTGCTTCATGAGCGTGTAGGCGATGGCCCGGCAAAAGTTGTAAACCCCGCCGAGGTTCGTTTGCAACACGCTGTGCCAAGCCTCGGGCTCCATACGGACGAACAGGTCGTCCTTGATGATGCCGGCATTGTTTACCAGGATGTCGAGTCGGTCCCAGTCTTTTTCGACCTTTTCCACCGCCCGCTGCACGGCTTCCGCGTTGGTCACGTCACACTGCAAAGCTTGAGCCGTTCCGCCGGCCTGCGTGATTTCCTGGACGGCGGCGTCCGCGGCGGCATGGCTGCCGCGGTAAACCAGGGCAACCTTGGCCCCTTCCGCGGCGAATGCCTTCACGATCGCGCGGCCGATGCCACGGCTCCCGCCGGTGACGATCGCGACCTGGTCCTGCAAACGCATCAGAGAGTCCTTCGCAAGCGCATGGGTCAAAATCCTTGGGCCTCATTGAACCGGCGCCATGTCGCCTTTGAGCACCAGGTACCGCTCGCGCAAGTGCTCAATAATCCGTTGATCCACCCCCTGCAAGGCCGGATTGCGGTCCCGCAGATTGGCATAGCCGAGCGTCAACCGAGCGGAGACGGTCGTCTGTCCGTCGCACTCGCCCTTCCCTTTGAATGTCGCCAGTCCATCGGCCTGTTCTTGCAGCTCAACGGTGACCTGCATCTGGCGGCCGGGCTCCATGAACGTGCCATACTTCACGTTCTTGGCTTCGCGGAGGACGATGACGCTATGTTGAAAGTCGCTCGTTAAGCGGAGCAACCAGGCCCCCGCTTCGACGAGCGTCTCCAGCATCAAGACACCCGGCATCACCGGGAACGTCGGGAAGTGGTCCGCCAGGTATTCCTCCGCCAGGGTCAGGTTCTTCACCGCCCGGAGGAGCCGGCCCGGCTGCACTTCAAGAATCCGGTCCACGAGGTTGAAGCGCATCGCTCGGTCCGAAGCATAACTGGTTTCAGCGAACCACGTTCAGTGGACACGGTCTCAAGAGGGGCAGTATACTGACGAGTTTCGCCACCGGCAACCCAAAAAGACCGCCGGGCCACACGTCTGCAGTCGCTCTTCTTGGACCGGCCCATCGCACTTCCGTTCCGCGAACCGCGAACAGATCGGCATCTCAATCATTTACGGGCAGTGATCTTTTCGCAATCGGCGTTGTTTGGCGAAGAGCGTTAAAGTGCCGAAACAGTCTGATTTGTGGCGGATGCACCGATTCGGCACGACAATTCGATGAAACGAACCGTAACGAGAGCGACAGAAACATTGGATTGCCAAGCGCGGAGCAATCCGCCAATCATTCTCGGCCGATGCTACTTGCTTGCGCAGCCGCCGTTTCTATAATGTCGGTTCCGAATTCGGACCCCACGTGGGGTGCAATCAATACAGGAGAGGTAAGCATGGGCAGCCGACGTCGCGGCACCGGCCGGCGCAAAGTAGGTCGCAAAAAGCGCCGGATGCGCTCCCGCATTCGACATCGAAAGTAAGCGAGATCGGGAATCAGGCAGCCCTCTTCCCCAATTCCTGATTCCTGTCTGCTCAAATCGTCCGTCCACCATCAACCACCAGTACCTGCCCGGTCATCAGAGCGGCGCCGAGCGCGAGCCAGACGACCACGTCGGCGATGTCGTCGGGCGTGGCGGCGCGGTGGAGCGGCGTATCTGCCAAGAGTCGGCCCACCGCGTCCATGTGCTCGGCGAGCCAGCGCGTCAGCACCGGACCCGGCGCGACGGCATTCACCCGCACCTTGGGCGCGAAGGCGCGCGCTAATGACTGCGTCATGCAATTCAGCGCCGCCTTGCTCGCCGCATAAGGAATGGAGCTGCCGTTGCCGTGCAGGCCGGCCACCGAGGTGACGTTGACGATGCAGCCGTTCCTCTCCTGCAACAGCGGCATCGCGGCCCGGCAGCAATAGAACGTTCCTTTCACGTTCACGCTCAAAATCTCGTCCCACACTTCGTCGGTCAACGCTTCCAGTTTTGTGTGCTCGATGAACCGTGTCGTGCCGGCGTTGTTGACGAGCACGTCAAGGCCGCCCAACTCCCGGCGACACCGCGCGATCATGTCGCGCACCGCGGATTCCTCCGCGACGTTCGCCCGGCACAAGATGGCGGGTACGCCGTGCTGTTGAACGAGGCCGAGCGTTTGCCGCGCTTCCTTCTCGGAGCGCGAGTAGTTCACCGCGACGGCCAACCCCTCCTGTGCGAAGCGGCTGGCGACGGCGCGGCCGATGCCGGTGGCGAAGCCGGTAACGAGGGCGACTTTGCGGGGTTCGCTCATGACAGTTCCTGACGAAGGAATAGGAGCTCGCATAGGAGGCTCTCGCATTGCGATAGAATACGGCGCGGCGTGAACAAGAGAACGGGCGAGGAACTGCGTCATGTCCACTGGTTCTGCGTTAGCCTTGGCGGACTTCGCGGAGTTAGCCCAAGTTACTGAGTTACAAGAAAAAAGCGCGATTTTCCGGCTGTTTAGCGACGCAAGTCCTTATTTGGCAATGCGCGCTCCGGCAAATCAGCGTGTAGTGAAGACCTACCCCCTTGCATCGGCCCTTTTGCAT
>JBGQKZ010000172.1:0-10002 GCA_041499805.1 Gemmataceae bacterium | reverse complement strand
GCTCCGCGAAGTCGGAGCCGTCCACGGGTACGAGCAGGGTTCGGTACATGGCAATGATCCTCTCTCAGGGCGAACGAGGACAGAAGATAGGAGACAGAATGCGCCGAGTCTTATTCTGTCTTCTGGCTTCTGTCTGCCGGCCTCTCTCACGTTCGCGCTACGTCACGTGATGATGTCGGCCGGCAATCGTCACGGTGCTCGCCTGCGGTCCCAGGCCGGCGTGAATGGGTCTCAGTTTCTTCGCCATCGGCATTTCCTTATCGGTGGTGCTCAACAAGCACTAGGAACATCCTGGTTCGGCCGCATCCGTCGGTCGATCCTTGGTCTTTTGAAGGAAATCGCCAGCCCATCTCCTCCAGCTCGCGGACATCCTGGGAACCGCAAGCAACCGTTCGACTTCATCGCGATCGCGCGTGTAGATGCGAAATACATCGCGGATGGTGAGATCATGATCGGGTCACTCCACTACCCGGATCGGATCTCCGGCCCCCACATCGCCCTCGGCGACGATTCGGAAGTAAGCCCCCGGTCGCAACGCCTCGGTGAAGCGGCGCAGAAACATCTTGTCGTTCATCCGAGCTCCAAGCCGCCAGCAAGGGATGCGCGGCTCGGAAACCTCAAGAACCAAGGCGCCGATCTGCCAACGTTCTCCAACGAGCGCATCGTTCACGTCAATCCCTTCGGTCGTAAGATTTTCGCCAATCTCACCGTATGGAAGCGATCGGCCGATCTGCTGTTCCCACCACCGTGCGTCTTCGACGGCGTATGCGTAGACTACTTTATCGGGTCCCCCGTGCGCCTTGCGATCCGCCTGGTCGTCTCCGGCAAGATTTACGCCTCGGGCTGCGATCCGGCCGACGGCGGGTGATTTCCAGATCGCACTCTTGGCAGGACGGCCGCTGTATTCGAACTCGCGCACGGTACCGACGTTGACCGAGAGAACCTTTCCTCCGGTAGTCGCCATTGGTTTCCCTCCTTCCAGGTGCGTCGAACGTAAAGCTCACCTAACCGGCCCGCGCCGGTGAGCCGTAAACCTCCGGAAACCGGTTATGCCGGCCGGGTCACGTGTCCCAAGGTAAAACGAGCTCAAGGGTTCGCCTCGGCTTTGCGTTGGATTTTCAGGCAGACCGTAACCTGCCAACCACGATGCGGGCTCAGACGCCGGACCCATACCTAGGGAGGATCATCATGCGTTTCTACCAAAGTGCGTGTCGGTTCTACTGCGGCGTCGCTTCGTACGCCAGGAGCGAAGGAGTGACGAGGGGCGCGGGCGGCGGTGAGAACCCGCCCGAGGCAATGTTCAGCCCACGACCTCAACGTAATCGACGCGGCTCGAAGGTTTCGGCACGGGAAGACCGTCTTCGCGGAGTCCTTGCACATGAACCTCGATTGCCCGGCGAAGACGCCGCTCCGCTTGCTCGACCGTTGCACCGGTGGCGACGCATCCCGGCAAGTCCGGTACATAGGCCGAGTAATTGGACGTTGCCTTCTCTACGACGATCGCATAACGTTTCATGTTCGCCTCACTTCAGCCCGGCCTGTTTGAGGATGCTGTCCAACGTGCCCGGCGCCAAGTCGTCGCGGGGCTTGCCGGATACGGTCACCCGGGCGAGCTTGATCGGATGCTTGAATTGGCGATGACCGCCGATGCTCGGTACCCGATACCAGCCGTCCTTCCGCAAGCGTTTCAGAATCTCCCGGACCTGCGTGGCAACAGCATACCAGACGGCGCTTCGGCGCCGAAAGGGTCGATTGGGCTCCGGCCGGGGACCAGCTCGGAAAAAGGAGTCTGGAACTTTGCGGAGAGGGGAACGTGAGCCCGTCGCTTTGACTGGCCGGCTTGGCGGAACGGATACTCTTGGGCGCGGCGGAGTTGCTTCCGCCGCAATGCCTGCTTCTGGCAAAGGAGCGGGCGCCGGACCCTAATAACGTTCGCCGCCGCTTCGTGCGGATGCCCCCAAGCGGAAGTTTGCCGGCGCCGCAGACGCGAAAGAGTCAACAGCGATCCGCGAGACAGAAATCGGCATCCAGTCTGCAATCACGCCGGCTCCAGCACCCGCTCCGCGTCCCAGATGAACAATTGCTCCGCGCCACCATGCCGATACTCTGCTGGCATGTCTTGCACCCACCCAATGAATGCGTCTGACGCCTTGCTCTGCATGCACGTGAACGGTAGCTGCGCCTTGAATTTGTGTAACCGCGTCTGAGTGCTGCGTATGGCCACGTCCTCCTGCCGCGTCGACGGGAACGTGTACCAATTCCCGCGAACGCGGCCCGGCCTGATCGCGGGATCCTTATACGCGATCAGCGGAACCCCCTTGTTGATGAACCGCTGCGGATTCACCTGCTCGCGGAAATCGATCCCTTGCATCCAGTTCAGCAGCTTGATCTTGGCCCCGTTGATCCGCAGGTTCCACGGTCCGGCGTCGTCCTGCTCGCGCAGAATGGACCGCGGCGTTACCACCCGCTGGAAGTAGTCCAACGCCCGCCGCATATTCTCCTTGTACTCCGGAGACGGGACCAGGCATCCGGTGTACTCGATGATCTCATCGATCGTAAAATCCGGATGAGTTCTAACGTCGATCGCCCGAGCCATGTCGCCTCTCCTATCTTCGAGGCCACCGATCGCACGCGAACGCTGCGCGGCGCAGGCCACCCGCGCCCAGCGCCGCCGAACGCAAGGTTCCGCCGCCCCCGCTTCGAACACCTTCCACGTCCAAGGAGCGCAAAGGGCGGGGTCGGTTGCAACGCCGTGATACTTATCGTCACCTCCTCGGGATGGGCGGGTCTCTGTCCCAAGTGTTTAAGGGATCAAGGCGTGCCTTGTCCCAACGTGGGATTTTCACGGGAAGGACGCGCCTTCCCACCCACGATGCGGGCTCAGGACACCGGACCCATGCCCAGGGAGGACCATGACGATGCGTTTCCGCACCGACGAGCATAGATTCTACTGCGGCGTCGATCTGCACGCCAGATGCTGTTGGCCCCCGCTTCGTGCGGATTCCGCGACGCGGAAGGTTACCGGTGAAGCCGAGACGAAAAAGTCAACAGCGATCCGCGCGCTCCGCAAAGAGCAGGAAGAAATCCTTCAAAATCCGCGGTGCGCCTGTTGACAGGGGATAATACTAACGGGTTCGGAGGAGCGCTCAACGCTCTCCACCAAAGGCATCCGAATCTTCTCGCCATAGGCCAAGGGGCGGATACAGCGGCGCCGGACGGCTGCCAGCGCTCACGACGAGTCCTTCTTCCTTCTGCGCTGCCGGGCCGCAATCTTCCGCAGGACGCTGAACCGTGCTCGGCGCGGGTCTCCACCGCGCTCGGTGCGGGTCTCCAGACCCCGCCGCCGCGCTCGGCGCGGGTCTCTTGACCCCGCCGCTCCGCTGACCCGCGCTCGGCGCGGGTCTCTTGACCCCGCCGCTCCGCTGACCGCAGGTCTCTTAGTTCTTCCTTGCCCCAATAGCGGCCCTGAACTTGTCCCGCTGGAACTTTTCTTGGTCGAAGTAGTCATCCAGCAGGCTGATATTGACCGCGGCGTCGAGTTCCGTGCCGCCGAATTCGTCCACCTTGTCTTTCCAGAGTGCGACGTCCTCAGCGGTCAGTTGCTTCAGGCGCGCCAAGTATTTCTTGCCACGATCCGCGCTGTACTTCTGCCCTTCGTGAAGAGCGTCAACCGGGATGAGGACGAGTGGAACAGCCCACGCTGGCCCTCCGTCGTAGACTTCAGCGTCCGTTTGTCCGATCTTCTTCTTCAGCAGCGATTCAAACGCTTCCTTCCAGACTTTGGCTTCAGTCGCTGGCATGGTTTGGGCGCGCTTGAAGAGATCGTCCGCGATCTTGGCGTTCCACTTGAGATCGTCGAACGCCACGCTCACGTGAATCACAAAGTCGGTGCGGCATGCCTGCCTTGCACTTGGAACTCCATCTTTGAGTTTCTTGTCTATGATCCGTTCCAGTTCGACGACCCACTTCTCGAGGTCTTCTTTGGGTACGGCCTCCAGACGCTTGGTCGCCTTTTTAATCCCGTCCGTGCGAATCGGCTCTCCTTTTCGCCCAAGAAACAGCGGCACTCCGCCCGGCGGCTGAATCTTGCCGAGATCCTTCGACGCGGGTTTGTCGTCTCCCTGAGCGACATGGGCGCCGCCCAGGAACAGGAGGAGGAGAGCCGTGAAGAGAGTGGAACTGTGACGCATCGAACAGCACCTCCGCGTGAGAGCGAGCCTGTGTCGCCGAACCCACAAGCGAACTTGCCGAGGCCGCGGCAAGGACTTCATGCCGCGCGAAACCGGAATGCGTCCCCGGTCAAGTTGAGCTGCTGGTTCGGCATGGAAACCTTGAACGGCGCCGTTTCACGTCCTAAGCAACCGCACAATCCCCTCGTGCCTGCGTCCGACCTCCGCCGCCGTCTTCCCGCTCTTGTTGCGCGCGTTGCGGTCGGCGCCGTGCGCCAGCAGCCACTGCACTGCTTCTGCATTGCCTCGCCGCGCGAAGTACATCAGCAGCGTGCCTTGATTCTCAGCGCGCGCATCGACGTCGGCGCCGCTTGCGGCCAGCAGCTCCATCACCCCAATCGGATCGGCCTTCGAGCGCGTCTTCGACAGGTGCAGCAGCGGCGTCAAACCGAATCCGTCCAGCGCGTTGGCGTCAGCGCCGCGTTCGAGCAGCAACTTGATCAGCGGAAGTTTGCCGCCGCGCACGGCGTAGTGTAGCGCCGTGAGTGTATATCGTCCGCGGTCGGCGATGCTCGCGCCGTAATCGAGCAACACGGTGATGCGGTGCAGCTCGTTACTGCTCACGTCGGGCCGGCACGCGCGCGGCAACATCCAGTCCGGCACTTTCTTGCCATGGGCGATCAGCAGGTCCGCAACGGGTCGCTCTGCGTCGTCGAGGCGGCCGAGCAAACCCACGCGCTGCACGTCGGCGCCGTGCTCGATCAGGAGCTTCACCAAATCCACGCGGTTCATCACCACCGCAAGCGTCAACAGCTTGCCGCTGTGCCGCTTCACCTCGGCGCCGCGTTCGAGGAGCAGCTTCGTGGCGTCCGTGCTGCCGCCGCAGACCGCGTGGCACAGCAGCGAGACTTCCTGGAAGTCGTCGGCGGGATCGATGGCGTGAACAAGCTCCGGATTGCGCTCGATATGGCCGCGCAATGCGGGCAGGTCGCCGAGCCACGCCGCCGTGAACACGTCGTCGATGGCGCCGTGCTCCACCAGCGGCCCCACGAGCGCCGGCTGCCATTTCTTCGCGATTGCCAGCGGCGTGACCGCGACGCCGGTTCCCATCTGGACAACGTCGCAGGCCATGGTCGCATGCAGCGGATCGCACGCGGGCGTCTTGCAATCGGCGCCGGCGGTCAGCGTCAGCTCAAGGATTTTCGGGCGGTTGCGGTACGTCGCGACCCAGACCAGCGTGCGGTTGTCCATGCCGCGCCGGCTTGCGAGCGTTCGGTCCTTCTCCAGCGCCTTGCGGACATTTTCCGTACGTCCTTTGGCGGCGTCGTTCAGCAGCGTCTCGAACTGCACCTGCACCGCATCCTGGACGGCGTCGCAGCCCTGGCGAAGTTCTTTGAACTCCGTCTCGGGACTGTGAATCATGGCCTTGGTGATGCGCGCAAGCGGCCGCATGATCCGCTCGGCGTCGAGACCGCGGGCAACGAGCGCCGCGCGCATGCAGCGGCTGCCACGCCGCGGCCGCTTTGGGGCTGATGTAGCGGTGCTGGTGCCGCCGCACGAGGCCTCCGGCAAGATCGTCCGAATAGCCGCGGCTGCCGCCGAACCACTGCAGGAAGAAGGGCGTCGCCTCTCCGCTGTTGAAGTGCGGAAACGCCACGCGCAGCAGTTCGTCCTGCTCGATGCGGCGATAGAGCTCCTGGATCAGCGCCGTCACGCCGTCACTGCCGCCCACCGCCGTCCAGAGATCCGCCTCGGGATACTCGACCAGCGGTTCCCCGCGATGGCGCAATTCCTTGTGAACCGAGATGGGCATGGGTCGAACCCTCAGACGATAACCTGCGGCCAACGCGTTGCACGATTAGCGGCGTCGAAGCGCCAATCGTTTCCACCGAACGATAAAGTTCAGTTGCCGGCGGCCCCGCGGAGACCTTGAAGCAGGGGAAGCCAGAATGCGGCCAGCGTCTGCTGTAACGGCTGGTTCGGCGCTACTCGCTCAGCGCCCATCGGCCGCACGCTCCAACTCGGCGATGTTGAGCTTACCCATTTTCAGCATCGCCTGCATCGCACGCCGGGACCGGTCCGAGTCGGCGTCGGCAAGCAGTTGGAACAGCCGGGTTGGCACGATCTGCCAGGACAACCCCCAGCGGTCCTTCAGCCAGCCGCACTGCCCGGGCGAACCCCCGTCCGACAACGCGGCCCAGAGACGGTCCACCTCCGTCTGATCTTCGCAGGCGATCTGGAACGACACCGCCTCCGTGAACGGGAACTGCGGCCCGCCGTTGAGGCCGCTGAACTTGTTGCCCGCCAGGGTGAATTCGATAGCGAGGACCATCCCGGCGGGGCCGCTCGGCGTGTCCGCCGGTGAGCGGAACACCTTATCGATCTGCGAGTCCGGCAACAGCGATACGTAATAGCGCGCCGCCTGCTCGGCCTGTCCATCGAACCACAGGCAGGGGGTGACCTTTTGCATCATGGCAATTCCTCTCCGTCGGGGTTCGGCCGGCCTTGCTCACCAGAACCAACCGCCCACAACCACCGCGATGAGCACGGCACGCCCCTCAACGTCCCGACTCGTCTGGCTCCGCACCCACCCGGGGCGGCCCGGACACCCTTAGCACGTGGCCGTCGAGATCCTGCACCCGCATCTCATACATCCCCCACGCGCGGTGCGACGGCGGTTCCAGGATCCGCACCCCCGCCCGCACCCACTCCTCGTACAGTTTGTCGACCTGCCCGGCGCTGTGGACGTCGAGATGGAGCCACATACCCGGCGCCCCTTGGGACTTTTGAGACAACATGAGTTGCACCCGCCCTCGGCCCACGAGGGCGAACGCGGCGCCCGACCGCTCGCCCTCGGGCAGGAATCGCTGCCCCTCGTCCGACCAGGTCAGACCGAGGTGGAAGCCGAGCTGATCGACGTAGTACGCGATGCTGCGCGGAACATTCTCGACGCGCAGAACGGGCCGGCACCCGAATAATCCACTACCATCGTCGGCGCTCATGGCAACTCCGCACCTCTTTCAAAGGCCGAACGACCAAGTTCAGCGGCCGGCGACTTGGCTATTATTAGACTGCATAGCGCGACCAACAGAATGGCCGCCTGTCCGCTGCAATGCCGCGCACGGCCTCGTTGATCGGTGGTGGGTCAGCAGCCCTGTCAAGAACGGATTTCCACGAGGTCTTCCGCGGGTCCCTCCCCTGATTCTCTCGGGAAAACAGTCTCCGGCAATACTGCTCACCCGCCTGTTCATCTTATATATCCCTATGCTCTCCCAGCGTCCGCCGCGTCCAGTGTGCGGACGACGGACTCTGCCCAGGCGGCGACACGCTCTGCATAACCCTTGACCCCACCCGCGATCATGTCCGCAACGGTTAGGGGCCACGTCTTGACCGGCCACTGTATCACCGTATCACCCGCTCGACGCGTCACCCGGCGTGTTCCGTTGGCAACGCGGCGAACCCGGTGCATCATTTTCGACAACGTCACGCGCCCGGCAAGCAGGTCCGCAACGTTCCGCCGCGCCCCCGCCAGCGCTTCGTGTGTGTAATTCATGCGGCTGGGGTGCTGGAGCACATAGGAACTGACGGCGTAGAAGTGAGCGATCTCGCCGCGGCCACCCGACGATTCGGCGCGATCAGCGGCAACCTCGTACTCCAGCAGCAGCATGGCATGGAAGTGGTCGATACAGGCGCCGCGCTCGGGCAAAAGGGCGCCGCATTCCGGGCACATGGCCATCCTCCAAACCTCCCAAGCGGCAGACGCGAACGGAATCAACTCGATCCGCGAGCGACGCGGAGAGCCGGAAGGAACCCTTCAAATCCCGCGGTGCGCCGTCTGACAGGGGAAGACATGAACAGGTTAGGCGCGAACCTCGACGGCGTCTCCGGCTTGGATGCTACGCAGAGCGGCCTCGACCGCGGGGATGAGCGGCGCCAAATCGGCCAGGCGGTTGGTCTGAGCCACCATCACCACGACCGCCACCCCGGATGCGGCCAGGTTCTGTTGGTGGCGGAGGTCCTGGTCTACGGTAAGCAACAGTTCGAAACCAGCGCCCGCCATCAGGGCGAGCAGCTCGCCGTTCTTCTTCCCGGCCCAGCCCATCTCCCGAATGGTGCGGACATCGTGACCCGTCAATCCCAGGCGAAGCGGCCGGGGGACACATTCGTCAAGCAGAATGTGCATGGGACACCAGCAGTTCGTTCGCTTGTCCCAGCGCCGCGACCGCCTGCTCACGCGAGACGGTGGGGAAGTGGTCCAGGAACTCCTCCAGCGGGTCGCCCGCAGCGAGATAGTCGAGTAGGGTGCGGACCGGCACCCGCGTGCCGACGAAAACGGGAGTTCCGCCGAGAATGTCAGGGTCGCTATGAACGACGGAAGAAATTGTGGTCATGGTCACACCTCCTGCCGCGATTGTACCAGGGCCAAGCGCCGCCGCCACACGTCCTGCGCAGCGGGAGCCAGTGGGCCACCTCGTTGCTCGTCTGGATGAACTAGTTAGGCGTCTTGTCACCGTGCAACGACTTTATCGATCGCTCTTCTTGCCTGCGCCAGCAGGCGCCGCCATGCGGACGCCCCAATGCGGAAGATTGCCGGCGCCGCAGACGCGAAATCGTCAACAGCGATCCGCGAGCGATGCGAAGAGGAAGTAGAGATCCTTCAGATTCCGCGGTGCGCCTTGTTGACACCCGAGGACATAAACGTGTGCGGCCGGTTATTCATCGATGCGGCGTAGCCGCACCACGGGTTCCGGCGGACGATAGGACGGATTCGCATGCGCCCGCACATGGTCGCTGACTGCCGCCCCCAGTTCGTCCTGGCTCATCAGCAAGGAAAGGTCCCCTTTCCATGTTACCCAGCGTTCCCCAGGAAGGAGGTCGCGCTCGTCGTCGTTGAAGAGCGGAAAGCCGAAACCCTCGAGTGCCGCCGCCAACCCCCGGCCGCCGGCCGCCGCTAGAGGGAACGTCGCCTCGGAGACGAGCGGGACACCGACGGAATAGGCGCGGGTCGTTCGCCGGGGGTTACTCCAGAAAGCCCGGACGATGTCTGGGCCCTTCGCCACCAAGAGCTCGCCATGCTCTTCGCTGGGATCGTACGCGGCGCCGATCACCAACTCGTTCAGCTCACGGGCGGTTCGTGCCAGCAACCCCCAGCAAAGGGCGAAGGCGGTCCCCGCGTCCTCGATCAGGTAGCTGAAGCCATTGACCTCACCAACCAGGACGGGATCGCCGTCAAGGCGCGGATTAATCTCCGTTCGGCCCGGCGGCGGTTCCTCGAAAGGCGTCGTCAGTTGGCCCAGAGCAGACAGGAGTTGGTCCAGCCGACTCGATGCCACGACAAAGGATACATACGACAAAGGATACATGAATCGTCCCGATCCCCCCTGGCCGAACGACCAGTTCGCCTGCCGCCGCCCGTGCAAGACCTTGACCCACGCTAACCGCCGGCCGGGCGGCGGGTTTTCAGGGAAAGACGCGCCTTCCCAACCACCATTTGGGCTCAGGGCGCCGGCCGGCAACGGCCCGACGGCCGGTCCTTCGATCGGTGTTGCGCGCCGCCCTCGTGGCGGACGTTCACCAAGGAATGTCCCCGATTCAGTCGGACCCGAGTTCCATCGGCAGCCGCGCGACACGCTTTACGGAGGAGACAAGTCGCTCCCCGTTCGCGGTGCGGCTACGGACTTCGGAGGCCATATAGGGGCAGGGCTTCCAAGGTGTCCAGCTGCTTCGCTAAACTATTCCCTCACATAACTTACGGAGATTTCTTGGTGAGGGGACACGGATGTTACCCAGTGCTTTCGATGCGTTTATCCAACAACGTCCGATTTGCGTCATG
>JBGQKZ010000171.1:0-10069 GCA_041499805.1 Gemmataceae bacterium | reverse complement strand
GGCGTGCCGATCCCGCTTCGTGGTTGCGAAGCGCGCACTTCGCTGAAAGACCCACGCTGAGACGGAGCCTCGGCTCCGCTCTCGTTTTACTTGGGACGAGCCGCCCGGCTCGTCTCCATCGAGGCCATAAGAAGTATCCAGCCGATGAAGTTGACCGGGCCGGCACGACGGTTTTTCGACATTCGTAAGTTGTTGCAGCCGGCCCGGCAGCTTACGTGGATCGTTCGGCAACAGCGGTCGTTTACAGTGGGGTCGCCCGGTGGGCAGCGCTGCGAGCGCAGGAGGACCGGCGGATGTTGTCGGAGGTGCAGGGCCTCGCTGAGCGCTGGTTCCAGGCTTGGCTGGACAAGGACGCCGCGACGGTGGAACGGCTGATGGCCAAAGACTACCTCTACATCGCCCCCAGCGGCGCGGTTCTCGACCGTCAGGCCATCCTGACGATCATTCGCTCCCCGAGTTACCGGCTGGACCACGGCAAGCGCAGTGAGGTCGTAGTCCGTGCCCTGGGGTCCGAGGCAGCCGTGGAGCGACACCGCTATCAGGGGGGCGGCTCGTTTGACGATACTGCCTTTACCGATGACCAGCGCGGTGTCATGATTTGGGAGAAACAGGCGGGCGGCTGGCGCCTCGTGCTGGAGCAGTGCTCCTTCTACAACAAGTAGAGGGAGCCCCTGCTATCGTGCTTGGCAAAGGGGATCGCGCCGAACAAAGCTGCTGCAGCGGACCGGGGAGGTCCTGCGTTGGTTGCACGGCGGCCGGGCTAAGCGTAGTCCCCTCGTGGTTCGCCCAGGCCGCTGAGCTGGATCGTTCGGCGGAAACTCGGGAGGGCGTGCTCGCGATGAGGCGGTTTCCTTGGCGCTGGGCACTGGTCGGTGTCCTCCTCCTGGGATGGGTCGGGCTCTTCTACCTCGATCACTGGGCGGCAGAGGCCGCCACCCGGAATGGGAGGGCCTTGATTAACGGCAAGGAGTACCCCCAGGCGATTGACCACTTCAACAGGGCCATCCGGATCGACCCGAAGTATGCGCCGGCCTACCACGGCCGGGGGGTGGCCAACCTTAATCAGGGGGAGTGGGACCGAGCCGTTGCGGACTTCAGTGAGGCGATTCGGCTCGACCCGACCGACGCCCGCGCCCGGTATGACCGGGCCGTGGCCTACTCCCGGGCGGGGGATTATGACCGGGCGCTGACGGACTTCGGGGAAGCGATTCGCCTCAACCCGGGCTACGCACGAGCGTATCGGGCGCGAGGCTGGGTCTACGCCAAGAAGGGCGATGCCGCACAGGCCCAGGCGGATCGGCAGAAGGCGACGGAGCTGGACACCGCGCCGGGAAAGTCGGACGACGGGAACCCGTGAGGCGAGCGCCGAACCCGTTAATGTCCCCCCCTTGTCAACAGGCGCACCGCGAAATTCGAAGGATTCCTTCCTTCTCTTCGCATAGTTCGCGGATCGCTGTTGACTCTTTCGCGTCTGCGGCGCCGGCAAACTTCCGCATGGGGCGTCCGCACGCGGCGGCGCCAAACTCGTTATCAGGGTCAGGCGTTTCGGCCTTTTGCCGGCAGCCAATCCGCAGATTTCAATCTGTGTTATCTGTTAATCGGCGGATGGGGCTATCTGGGCGTCGTGGACCGTGAGTTTCGTAAGGGCAGTCCAAGAGGCCGAACCAGGACAGCGACTCGCGGCGGCGGTAAGTTTGTTTTTCGCGCGGCTTCAGCTTCTGGTAAACTGACGGGGGAGAGATGCTCATGATCCTTATCGAATTTCCGGACCGCGAAACCGAGATCAAAGGGCTGGCAGTCTTGATGAGCCGGTTTTCCGGCAAGGCGCTGCGCGGCGGCCTCCACATCGTGCCCGAACCAGCGCTGGAGGCGCTGACGGCCGCGGACATCCCCTACTCCGTGAAGGGACCGGCAACCTATGAGCACGAAGTGGCGGCGTTTCGAGGTGATGCTGCCCCGACAATTCAATGATGGCCACGATGTGCCCCCGGAATGGCTTTCCCTGGCAGTGCTGGAAATAGGCGACCAATTCGGCTCGGTCAGTTACGAAACGCAAATCATCGAAGGGCGCTGGCAACAGGCTGGGGTCGTTTACCGCGACAATCTCGCTCGCATCATCGTCGATATGCCCGACAGGAAAGAAAATCGCACCTGGATGAAGGCGTTCAAGAAGCGCTGGAAAGAGAAACTTGAACAGCTTGAGATCTGGATGATCAGCTATCGAATTGACATCGAGTGAGCGCTGGATATTGCGATGGAATTCGATGCGGACAAAGTTGACGCTTCCGTTTCGTGTGTCGCGCGTCGGGTTGTTGACTCTTTCGCGTCCGCTGCAACGGCAAACTTCTGCTTAGGAGCATCGCACGAAGCGGCGCCAAACTTCGCCATACGGTTGCACCACTACTGCCTGATGAGCAACCATTGCCTGGCGGTGCGGCTGGACCTGACGGCGTTCTCTTCCCAACACCTTACTCTTCCCGTGGCTTGTTATTTGCCCTCTCCCCAATCGTCCCTTACCTAAAGGGAACCGGCGAAAGCGCTTGTCAGCGGACGGCCGGCTGTGAGACAATTTCCCACGTACCCCACCGAGGAAGTCCAAGGGGAAGCACACCCATGTCAGCATACGCACGCCGCGCGGCCCTTTTGACGTTCGGCAGCAGCGTTTTAGGCGTTTTGTTCTGCGTATCGGTGCTGCCGGCGCAGCCGCCGCCGCCGATCGCGCCGGCGCTGCCGCGGCCGCCGGGCCAGCCCGCGAGTGACAGCGAGTTCAGCCACGCCATCAGTTTGCCTACGGACAACAAGCTGCAAAACATCATCAACGCGGCCAACGACTTCATCAAAGAGCAGCTCTGGGGCGACGCCGGCACCCAGTTGCAGCGCGTGCTGGACATCAAGGAAGACGTGTTCATCCGCGTTAAACGCACGGACAAAGCGGGCAAGGAATCGCCGCAGTGGATCAGCGTGCGTGCCGAGGCGAATCGTCTGATCGGCACGATGCCGCCGAAAGGGCTCGAATTCTACGAGCTGCAATCGGGCGGCAATGCCAAGAAATTGCTGCGCGAAGCGACCGAGAAAAGCGATCCGCAGCTCCTCGCCGAGGTCGCTCAGCGCTACCTCTATACCGAAGCGGGCAAGGAAGCGACCGACCTGCTCGGCTCGTATCATCTCGACCGCGGCCGCTTCGTCATGGCGGCGCTCTGCTACGAGCGCCTCTTGCAGCGGGCCGGCGCGGATAAGCTCGCGCCGGTGACGCTCTTCAAGGCGTGCCTCGCCTTCCGGCGCACGGGCGACAAGGCCAACGCCGAAGAAGCGTGGAAACAACTCACCGCCAAGTCGCCGCGCGACGGTTTGCAGCTCGGCAACCGCAAGGTCGCCCTGGACGATGCCCGCAAGCTGCTCGAACGCTACGACGTGCCTGCCTCCGAGCTGCTCAGCCCCACCGAGTGGACGATGCCCGGCGGCGCGCCGCACCGTTCCGCCCAGGGCGTCGGCGGCACGCCGTTCATGGAAAAGAACTGGGCGCAGCCGCTCATCACGACGAGCGAAACGAAGGAGTGGGTCAAAAAGGCGATCGCCCACCAGGAAATGCGGTCGCAGCCGCTGATCTCCGCGTCCGAGCCGATCGCGCTCAGCGCGCGAGCGCTGCGGGACAACCGCGAGGAGAACATTCCGCTCATCATCTATCGCAGTTTCAAGGGCGTCACCGCGGTCAATCTGAACACCGGCAAGCTGGAATGGGAAAGCGATTGCGAAGGCTCCCTCGACCGCCTCGTGGAAGAAGTGCCCAAGGCAACCGTCATGAAGGGCTGGGTGGACCCCTATTACACCAGCAGCAATCCGAATCTGTTCTGGGAAAACTCCACGCTCGGTACGCTGAGCACCGACGGCGCCTACGTCTACGCGATTGACGACCTCGCTTTGCCTCCGCACCCGACGTTTATCATGACGAACGGCATGAACGGCGGCTTTCAGGGCGGGCAAATGAATTTTGGCCGCCTGCAAGACGCCGTTTACCACAGCGTTCTGCGTGCCTTTGAGCTGGAGACGAACGGCAAGCTCGTCTGGCAGCTCGGCGGCCGCGGCGAGGGGCCGTTCGACGACGCCTACTTCCTCGGCGCCCCGCTGCCGTTGGCCGGCAAGCTCTATTTCCTGATGGAGAAGAACCAGGAAATCAAGCTCGTCTGCCTCGACCCGCAGCGGATGGAGCATCCGACGAAGAACCCGCACGGCAACTTGAAGGACGCGGTCGTGTGGATGCAATCGCTCGGCAGCACCAAGGACAAGATGCTGCAAGACGTCGGCCGCCGGGTGCGGGCCGCAACGCTGGCTTACGGCGAAGGCATGCTGATCTGCCCGACCAACGCCGGCGCGATCTTTGGCGTCGATCTGCTGACGCACAGCCTTGTGTGGGCCCAGGCCTACCGCGACAAGGCGCCGCAAGTCCAGGAAGACGCGCAGCAGCAGATGATGCGGATGCAGGGGCGGATGCGCGGCGGCATGATGGTCCCCGCCACCGACGCCGCGCCGCTCAACTCCGATTGGAAAACGACCGCCCCGATCATTCAAGACGGCAAGGTCGTCTTCGCCGCCCCGGATGGTTCGGCGCTGCACTGCCTCAATCTGCGTGACGGCGCGCCGATCTGGAAGGCGGAACGTCGGGACGGCATCTATCTGGGTGGCGTGTTCAACGGCAAGGTGCTGATCGTCGGCAAGAGCACCGTCCGCGCCCTGAACCTGTCCGACGGGCAGAAGGCGTGGGAAGTGGAAACGGGGCAGCCGTCGGGCATCGGCGTGGCCAGCGACAACATTTATTACCTGCCGCTGCGGGCGGGCGCGCAGAGCAAGGAACCGGAAGTTTGCCCGATCGACATCGTCAAGGGCGTCGTTCTGCCGCACGACAAGATTCGCCGCCGCGACAAGGATAAGGAAGACGATCCGCTCGCCGGCATCCCCGGCAACCTCGTGTTCTTCGAGGGGAGCGTCATTTCGCAAACGCCGACGACGATCGCGGCCTATCCGCTGCTCAAATCGAAGCTGGCGATGATCGACGAAGCGATCCGCAAGAACCCGAAGGATCCCGCCGGCCTGACGGAGCGCGGCGAGTTGAAACTCGGGCTCGGCGACCTGCCGGGCGCTCTCGAAGACCTGTTCCAGGCGATGAAGGAAAACCCGCCGAAAGAGCTGGCCGGGCGGACCAAGGAAAAGCTGTACGATACGCTCACCGAGGTGCTGAACCACGATTTCAAAACCGGCGAGAAGTACCTCGACACCTACCAAAAACTCTGCAAGCTCGACATCGATCCGAAGCTTCCGGACGAGGAACGCAAAACGCTGGAAGACGAACAGCTCCGCCGGCAATCGAACTATCTGAGTCTGGTCGCCAAAGGCCGCGAGGAACAGGGCCGGTTGCTTGATGCGTTCCAGGCCTACGTCGAGTTCGGCGCGTTGGCGGGCAACAAGGATTTGGTCAGCATCCCCGACGACCGCAATGTGCGCGCGTCGCCCGAGGTATGGGCGCGCGGGCGGATCGAGGCGATGGTCGCCAAGGCCGCGCCGGAGCAACGCAAGCCGCTGGAAGACAAAATCGCGCAGCAATTGGTCGAGGTGAAGAAAACCGGCGACGTGGAAGCCCTGCGCCGCTTCGTCGGCATGTTCGGGCTGCTCTTCTCCGTCGGTAAAGAGGCGCGGCTGGAATTGGCGAACCGCTTGATCGGCGAGACCGCGCCCGAGGCGTTGCTCGAGGCCGAGAAGCACTTGAAGCTGCTTTGTCTGCCCGGCGAAGAGCCGGCGCTGGCCGCCCGCGCCTACGACGTGCAAGCACGCCTGTATCTCCGCAAAGGCCTGTTCGAGGACGCGGCGGCGTGTTACCGCAAGTTGGGCCACGACTATGGCCAGATCGTCATCCGCGACGGGAAGACCGGCGCGAATCTTCTCGATGAGATGGCGGCCGATCAACGGCTGCTGCCGTATGTGGACGAACCCGGCATCATCGCGTCGAACGGACCGATTCAGGTGAAGGAAGAGCACGGCAATTTCCCGCAGGCCCGCACCGCGTTCACGTTGGAGCCGGAAGGCGATACGCTGCCGTTCTTCAAACGGCATCGGGTCGCGCTCGACATGAATAATGAACAGCTCAAGATCATCGACCGCGTCACCGGCGAGGAGGTCTGGTCGCAGAAGCTGCCGCAGCTCGCGAACATGAGAAATTACTTCAACTACGCGGCCAGCCCGAACGGTACGCTCCACTTTCGTTATCACGCCAACGGGCATTTGATCGTTTTGCAAATCGGCTACATGGTCTATGCCCTCGATACGGTCGGCAAGAAGGTGCTGTGGGACCGCAACATGTACGGCACGGCCGCGATGCCGACCGGCAGCGTCCAGATGACCGCGGACGGCGGGGTTGAGGTATACTTCAACGACGGCTGGATCATGCGGCTTGGGCAGACCGGCCCGACCGATCCGTCTTACGTTTGCTTGCAAACGCGCGACGGGCTGGAGGCGCTGGAGCCGCTCAGCGGCAGGACGCTGTGGAAGCGGGCCAATCTCACCGGCCGCGTGCAGATGTTCGGCGACAACGAACACGTGTACGTGGTGGAATATGACGCGGCCAACAACGTCACCGGCGCCAAGGCGTTGCGGGCCCACGATGGCGTCGCGGTCACCGTGCCGGATTTCGCCACGCTTTACCGCAACAAGCTGCGCGTCATCGGCCGTAATCTCCTCGTTTCCGAGGTCGACGCCAAGGGCAACGTGGTGCTGCGCCTCTACGACGTGCAGACCGGCGCGGATTTGTGGAAGCAGACGTTTCCCCCCAAGTCGATTGTCCTCCGCTCGGAAGATCCCGACCTGGCCGGCGTCGCCGATCCGGACGGTAAGGTGACGGTCGTTGACCTCAACACGCGTCGTGAGGCGCTCAAGGCCGTGATGTCGCCGAAACACCTCGAAAAGGTATTGCTCCTCCACTTGCTGCGCGACGAGTCCAGCTATTACGTCGCCGTGGACGCACAATCCGAGGGACAGATTTATCCGAACGTGCTGGGCGGCTACGGCATGCGGTCGCTCCGGGTGAACGGCTACTTATATTGCTTCGAGCGCACGACGGGCAAGCTGCGTTGGCGGAATGAGATGCTGAACGAACACCTGGTCCTCGAACGCTGGCAGGAATTGCCGATGCTGCTGTTCACCGCCCGCTATCAAAAGGCCAATGTTGCCGCCGGGGCGCCGCCAGGGCCGGGAATGCCGCAGCGTTTCATACCCGGCGTCAACTTGCAGAGCGTGGACAAACGGACGGGCAAAATGCTCTGGGATAAGCGCGACCAGCCGTACAACGTGCAGCAGTTCTACGCCCTCAACGTGGACCAGAAGCAGGGGCGGATTGAGTTCATCGGCAGCAACATGAAGCTGGTTCACATTCTGCCGAACAGCCCCGCGGCCATCGCCGAGGTGGGGGGCGCCGGCGACCGGGCCGCGACGCCGCAATCCGCCGCTCCCGAAGCGGTCCAACCGCCGGCCGCGCGGCTGCCCGCGCGCATTCAAGTCGGCGCCCAACCGGCGCGCCCCGGGCAGCCGCCTCCCGGGGAGCTGCCGACGCCGCCCGCCAAAGACAAGCCGAAAGGACAAGGTTCATGACGCGTACTCTGCTCGCTTGCTCGTCGCTGGTCTTGATCCTCTCCTGTCCACGTCTGGCGCAGGCCGAAGACGTCCCGCCGCGGTATCGGGAGATCGTCGGCAAAGGCCTTGACTACCTCGTCAAGCAACAGCAGCGCGACGGCCACTGGGAAGCCAACGGCGGCCAGTATCCGATGGCGATGACCGGGTTGGCCGGCATGGCGTTCCTCATGGAAGGGAGCACGATTCGCGAAGGCAAGCATGCCGACCGCATCCGCAAGGCGGTCGATTGGTTCATGTCGCGCAGCCAGAACAACGGCTTGCTCGGCAACCCGTCGAGCGCGATGGAGATGGGCCGCTACATGTACGGTCAGGGTTTCGGTACGCTCTTCCTCGCCTGCGTGTACGGCGAGGAGGAAGACGCCGATCGGCGGAAGAAGCTGGAAGACATTCTCACACGAGCCGTGCAGTTCATCGCCAAGGCACAAACGTCGCGTGGCGGTTGGGGCTATGTCTCCGCGGCCGATGGCAGCGATTTCGATGAGGGCTCCGTGACGATCACGCAGGTGCAAGCGCTGCGGGCCGCGCGGAACGCCGGCATCGTGGTGCCGAAGGAGACCATCGACAAGGCACAGCAGTATTTGAAGAACTGCACCACCGGCCGCGGCGGCGTCATTTACAGCTTGCAAAACGGCGGCGGCGGCGAACGGCCGCCGCTCACCGCCGCCGCGATTGCGTGCATGTTCGCGTCCGGCGAATACACCTCCCCACTCGCCAAGCAGTGGCTCAAATACTGCCAGACGACCATTCCGATTGATAAATCCGGCCGCGACAGCTTCGGGCACTGGGAATACACGCACTATTACTATGCCCAGGCGATCTACATGCTCGGCGAGGAAGGATACGCCAAGCTGTTCCCTGAATCGAAAGCGGGCGAGCGGCTGACGTGGACCAAGTATCGCGAGATCATTTTCGATTACCTGGCGGCACGGCAATCGGCGGACGGCAGTTGGAGCGGCGCGGGCATCGGCAACGTGTTCACGACGGCGTGTCACCTGACGATCCTGCAATTGGACAACGGCGTGCTGCCGATTTACCAGCGCTGACCAGCTGTTTAGCCGCCCGTCTCGGACGGGCGCGAGTCGCGCTGAGCGCCCGTCCGAGACGGGCGCGCTAAACAACGGTGAGTTTTCCGCGCCCCATTCGTCTCCTTGTCATCTGAATCCCTGCGCTCGCCCTGGGGAGGAACCCGTTCCATGAAACATTCGCTCGTCCTCGCCGTCGTCATCGGCCTGTTGCATGCCGTTCAGGCGCGCGCCGATGAGGTTCCGAAGGAATACAAGGCCGCCATCGAGAAAGGTCTCGGTTGGGTCGCGAAGGAACAGCAGCGCGACGGCCACTGGGAAGCCTTCGGCGGCAACTACCCCGTCACGATGACGGCCCTCGGCGGCATGTCGCTGCTCATGGAGGGGAGCACGATGCGCGAAGGGAAGTACGCCGACCGCATTCGCAAAGCGGTGGACTGGCTCATGGCCCGTAGCCAGCCGAACGGCCTCGTCGGCAATCCGAACATTCCCGGCGAGGCGGGCCGCTACATGTACGGCCACGGCTTCGCGACTCTCTTCCTCGCCTGCGTTTACGGCGAGGAGGACGACGCCGACCGCCGCAAGAAACTGGAAGACATTCTCACGCGGGCGGTGCAGTTCACGGGGAAAGCACAGACCTCGCGCGGCGGTTGGGGCTACGTCTCCGCCGCCGACGGCAGCGACTTCGACGAAGGCTCGGTGACGATTACCCAGGTGCAAGCGGTGCGGGCCGCCCGCAACGCCGGCATCGTCGTCCCGAAGGAAATCATCGACAAAGCCCGCGGCTATTTGGAGAAATGCACCAATGGTCAAGGCGGCGTCATCTACAGTCTCGGCGGCGGGGGCGGCGGCGACGGCCGGCCGGCTTTGACCGCGGCCGCGGTGGCCTGCGGCTTCTCCGCCGGCGAGTACAACTCCCCGTTCGTCAAGAAGTGGATCAAGTTCTGCCAGAATCATCTCGCGCTCGGCGCCGGCCGTGTCGGCCACGACGAGTACACGCAGTACTACTACGCTCAGGCGATGTACACGCTCGGCGAAGAAGGCTACGCCAAGCTCTTCCCCGAGGCGAAGGAAAGCGAACGCCTGACGTGGACCAAATACCGCAAGGCGATGTTCGAAAACCTGATCCGCAGCCAGGGGGCCGACGGCAGTTGGAGCGGCGGCCACATCGGGCCGATCTTCATCACGGCGGTGCATCTGACGATTTTGCAGTTGGATAACAACACCCTGCCCATTTATCAACGATAGTCCTTGGAGAGTGGTGGGGGGGGGGCGCCCGGAGCGGTTGGGGGGCCCCCGGGGCGGGGGGGGCCGGGAGCTTGGGATGGGCCCCCCGCGGGGGGGGGGCGAGGGGGGGGGCGACAAGGGGGCCG
>JBGQKZ010000170.1:0-10115 GCA_041499805.1 Gemmataceae bacterium | reverse complement strand
TCGCCTGGGACTGACGCTGCCGACGCGACTGCGCCGGCTCGACGAACCGAGCCAGCTGTAGTGAAGACTTTCGCCCAAAACTGAACCTAAGTCCTTATTTTCCAACGACCGCGCAGGCGCAACTCAGTAACTTGGGCTAACACGCCGACGTTTTTGACGATCCCAAGTTGACCAAGCAGGCCCAGCGGAGAAACTAACAGTCCGGCAGCGACGTTTAACAACCACAGCACGAAGACGGCGGCAACATTCTGTCGGCAAAATCGGACTGATTTCCGCCATGAGGGAACCACGCGCTCCCCTTCGGCTACCACGATGCTGCAACTCATCCAGTAGACCATCCCCACGACGGAAGCCAGAAGCGATGCAACCACGACCCCCGCGAGCATGACGGGATTCGATAGAAGATGGCGATTGAGCTGTTGCGGATCGAAGGGCGGTGCAGGAGCTGCCCCTTCAGCAGGAAGACCCGGCGCCGCGTTCGCGATCTCGCGAAACGCAAACCCGGCAACGGCGCACATTGCCGGCAACAGGATTACGAACATTCCCAATGCGAACAGGGCCTCGCAACCTAGAAAGCGAGCATAAAACGCTTTCCCGTAGACACCAAGCTGTCCGGGCTGTCGATGGGGCTCTTCGAGCCGGTCCCGAATTTGCCCCAAGATCCCTCCCTGCACCAGCGGGAAGAGGAAGAACACTGCCAGCGCGAGTACGAGGCCGCCGCCGGCTGCCGCGAAATACGTGATGACCTGTGCCGAGTCGGGTTGCTTGCCGGCCCCGGCCATTGCGTCCGCCTGCAAGCCCAGTAGTACCGCGCTCAAGACTTGAGTCGGAGCATATAACAGGAAAAGCCATAGCGCGCCGAGGACCGAGGCGCGAGCAGCGGCGATACCTCGGGTAAGGATCAGCCCGATAGGCAATCCGTGAGTCCGATGATCGACCAACATCGCTCGTTCCTCCGGTGTTGAGCGACCGGATTGCAGCGTCGAGGGATCTCCCATCGGCGGCCTCAACTCGGGTGCTCGTTAAAACGGCGGCTCAACTACTCTTCTGGAAGGGCGCCGCTGCGCGCGCCCTCGCCTCTGGGCGCCGGCACTTCCGTGAGCGTTGCCTCTGTGAGCAATAGCACGCCTGCTACGGAGACCGCATTCTCAAGAGCCACACGGACAACTTTGGTCGGATCGATGATGCCGGCCTCGACGAGGTCGGTGTACTCGCCGCGGGCGGCGTCGAAGCCGTAGTTGCCTTTGCCGGTCCGCATCTGGCTGACGACCACGCCGTCGTCTACGCCGGAGTTCTCTGCGATCTGCCGCGTCGGCGCTTCCAGCGCGCGCCTCAAAATGCGCAGTCCGGTTCGTTCGTCGCCGTCGCAGGTTGCTTCTTCTCGCTCGACCGCGTCGATGGCGCGCAACAAGGTAAGCCCGCCGCCGGGCACGATGCCCTCCGCCATCGCCGCCTTGGTGGCGCTGATGGCGTCCTCCAGGGCCTCCTTGCGGCTCTTCATCTCCGTCTCCGACGGCGCGCCGACTTTGATGACCGCGACGCCGCCCGACAGCTTGGCCAGCCGCTCTTGAAGCTTTTCTTTGTCGTAGTCGGACGTCGTCTTGTCGATCTGCTTGCGAATCTCCTGGCAGCGGCCCTCGATGGCTGCCTTTTTGCCGGCCCCGCCGATGACCGTGGTGTTGTCCTTATTAATCACCACGCGCTGCGCTTTCCCCAAGTCTTTGGGCGAGATGTTCTCGATCTTGAGGCCCAGTTCCTCGGCCACGAATTGTCCGCCTGTAAGGATGGCGAGGTCTTCCATGATCGCCTTCCGTCGGTCGCCATAGCCGGGTGCTTTGACGGCGGCGCAAGCGAGTACGCCGCGCAGCTTGTTCAGAACGATCGTGGCCAGCGCCTCCCCCTCAACGTCCTCCGCGACGATAAGCAGGGACTTGCGAGACTTGGCCAGGGATTCGAGGAGCGGCAGCATATCCTTCAAGTTGCCGATTTTCTTTTCGTAAAGGAGAATCAACGGCTCATCGAGGACCGCCTCCAGCTTTTCGGCGTCGGTGACGAAGTAGGGCGACAGGTACCCCCGATCGAACTGCATGCCCTCCACCACTTCGAGGGTGGTCTCGGTCCCTTTTGCTTCCTCCACGGAGACGACACCCTCGGGGCCGACTTTCTCCATAGCGTCCGCCATGAGTTCGCCGAGCGTCGCGTCGTTGTGCGCGGAGATCGTGGCGATCTGCGCTTTTTCCTTGCGGCTCTCGACGGGACGTGACAGGCTGCGAACCGCAGCGACAGCGGCGCGGACGCCGCGATCGAGGCCACGCTTTAGATCCACGGCACTGGCCCCGGCAGCCACGTTGCGCAGTCCGTCGGCAAAAATGGCGTGTGCCAGGATAGTCGCCGTGCTCGTACCGTCGCCGACGCTGTCGCCCGTGCGCTCGGCCGCCTCGCGGATCATGTGGGCGCCGAGGTTCTCCTCGCGGTCTTTGAGGTCGATCTCCTTGGCAATGGTGACGCCATCGTTGCAAACGATCGGTCGGCCCCACGGCTTGTCGATCAAGACACATTTCGATTTCGGACCGAGCGTTACGCGGACCGCGTCCGCCAAAGCGCTCGCTCCGCGCAGGATTTTCTCGCGGGCCTCCGCCCGGAAGAGTAAATGCTTGCTTGCCATCATGTGCTCCGGGAAATGCTCCCTGCACCGTAAGCTCGCCGCTTGTCCATCGCGGCTAGAGCAGCACAAGAGCAGGGAAATCAGGGATCACCGTATGCCGCCGTCGATTCGCAAGTCCGATGCCGCGCTTCACGCGGCTGGAAAGAGCTTTAGAACTGCGCCTGTTTTCTTCTGATTTCTCGCAGCCCGGCACGGAACGCAGAGACTCGGTGACATTCAGTCAACCCCATGGGCGTGCATCGCTCGTTCTAAATCCGCACATCACTGAGCCTTTGAGCACACTTGCCGAGCATCTCCTCAGCGGCAACCGAGGGGCTAGTCTCCGCTGGCGGCTTAGACACAGGATCCCAGGATCATCGTTTCTGCCACGTTGGAGGCAGACTATTCGCGTACAACTGAAAGCATGCGTGGAGGCCATACTAAAATGCACCGGTTGGCACTCTACGTGTACAAGCAACTTGATGCACTCAGGAACTGATCCGCGCCCGGCCCTACGAGCGCACCCTGGGGCGTATGAGCGAATTACCCGAGGACAATGGGATGGACATTACCGCCTTAATCGATGCCCTCGCCAACCCGGCAGCGTATGCCTTTTCGGTCAGAGAAGTCGAAGTGCGGCAAACGCACATCTCGGCGGTCTTCCTCGCCGGTCCGTATGCGTACAAGATCAAGAAACCGATCCACCTCCCGTTTCTCGACTTCGGCACCCTGGGAAAGCGTCGCCATTTCTGTGAAGAGGAGGTTCGTCTCAATCGCCGCCTGGCGCCAGCCGTCTACCTCGGCGTCGTCCCCGTGGTACGGACGGGCGACCGGGTCCGTCTCGAATGTGAAGGAGAGATTGTCGAGTGGGCGGTCAAAATGCAGCGCTTGCCCGACGCGGCAACGCTTGAGCAACGTCTGGAATGCGGTGAAGTGGATATGGCCTTGGTTGAAAAGGTCGCCGACCGAATCGCCACTTTCCATCGGACAGCGCAGGCGAACGCTGCATTGGCGGCCGACGACGGCTTCGAAGCGGCGGCTCGCGTTATCCGCGACATCTTGGACGAAGCGGCGCCCCAAGTCGGCGCCACCGTCAACCCCGCAGTCTTCGCACGCGTCAGAACATCAACGGAACAAGCTTTGATTCGTCTGCGATCCCTGATCGAAGAGCGTGCGGCCCACGGCATGACCCGCGACTGCCACGGCGACTTGCACTTGGACCATGTCTACTTTTTCCCCGACCGGGAGCCCCCCGCCGACCTGGTGATTATCGACTGTATCGAATTCAACGCGAGTTTCCGTTTCATCGACCCGGTGGCCGACATGGCTTTCCCGGCGATGGACCTAGCTTTTTGCGGCCGACGAGACCTGGCCCGGGCGTTTGCAGACGCTTATTTCCGCTTCGCTGGCGACGAGGAAGGCCACGCGTTGCTGCCGCTATACATCGCGTACCGGGCCATGGTGCGCGGCACCGTCGAGGGGCTTCTTGTGGCGGAGGCAGAAGTTCCTGCGACCGAGCGTGACGCGGCTCAGAGGCGGGCACGCGCCCATTGGCTGTTGGCCTTGACCGAGTTGGAATCGCCGGAGCGAAGACCGTGCCTTCTGCTGATCGGCGGGCTGCCCGGCGCCGGCAAATCGAGATTGGCCGGCGAATTGGCCGAACGGGCCGGTTTCACTGTGATTCGTTCTGATGTCATGCGCAAGCGATTGGCGGGCCGGCCGGCCGACGAAGAATCGCCGCCGCAGCGCCGCGATTGGCTTTACAGTTCGGACTGGACCGATCGCACCTATGCCGAATGCCTGCGCCGGGCCGAGTGGCTATTATCGGCGGGAAAACGAGTCCTGGTCGACGCCACGTTTCGCGAAGAACAGAAACGTCGAACCTTCCTTGATGCGGCCACCCGGTGGGGAGTGCCAGGCGGCATGCTCCTCTGCCAAGCCAAAGATGCCACGGTGCGGCAGCGTCTTGCAGTCCGTCAAGCCGACGCCTCCGATGCCGACTGGGCCGTCTATTTGGAGGTCGCCGAGCGCTGGCAAGATCTTGGGCCGGCTACCCGACGAGTGGCTCATGTCGTCGATACGAACCAGAGTATCGAACAGAGCTTGTCGTGGGCGCTCGATGCACTGCACTGCCTTGGGGTCGTGGAGTGATCTTCGAACAGACGGAGCGTTAGAGTTACGCCTTCTTGTTTTCAGAAATCACGGCAGCCACCCCGCCGCAGCGCGCGAGGGTTGGATTGGCGTCCACACAATGCACGACAATTTCATGCCGCAGTGCCAAAAGGAGAATCTCCTCCCACAGGTTGGCATCGACGCACGGCGCCTGGCACTGCGGACAGACAGGCGGCATGTCCACGAAAAGCGAGCGGCAGCCGGTACAGCGACTTACCGCTTCACGCGGGTCCGGCCCCAAAACCAGGTAGCCCTGACCGCGAGGAGCACCAAGACGTCCGCTCTGAAGCGCATCCACGATGGCACTCGGCCCGGCGGCGATTCCGTAACCGTGCCGCGACCGATCTTCCACGCTCTCGATGATTCTCTTTTCAGCCATCGCCGTGGCTCCGCCCAGCGCCTTGCGAACATCTCCGGCGACCGCGAGGGCGTCGTCGGTCCATACATGCGGCCCTTCATAAACCACCTGGTCGTCAAGCCCGCGAGGGAGTTTCTTCCGCACGTGTTCCAGCGTCTCGTGCTCACCCAGGAGAACGATACCCCGAAACCGCTGTTGTTCCCAGGTTCGTACGATCCGTTCGATTAGCTCCTTGTGGTAATGGAGGATGCGATCCTCGCGATGCCGCGCGATCGTCGCCTGTCCTGTCCCCCAGCACTCGCCGGCGGAGTGCTGCTTGCGCGGCACTGCTTCTTCGATCTCGTGTAGCAGGCGCAGCTCACCCGGCGCGGCGACGTAGAGCCTGCCGCGATGGTTGTCCGTGAGCACGACCAAGTATTCCCGCTGCCGGCAAAGCGCCTCCAACAATGGAACGAGATACGGCGCTTGGTGGAGCACGAGCGCGTTCTCCACCGGCGACTCGAGCGCGTAGCTCTGGGAGAATCCACGCTGAAGAGCGCTGAATACCGCCAGACCGTGCGGATGGTAACCCGCAGCGACCTCCACCGCTTGGCCGACAGCCTCGAAGTTCCGTTCGAATTCCCGCCATGCAGGTGGATCGTCGGCCAGCATTTCCTTGATTTCGGCGACCTTCGCTTTGAATGGGGTTGACCAGCGCGCCTGGAACCCTTTGAGGACCGGAACGTCTATGTAGCAACTCACCGTCCGTCCGTCGCCCTTGAACTGCGCCAGCAACGGCTGAAGGTCGGCATAAGTCAGAGGCATCGTTAGTTCCTTTGTTCTTGACGAGCGGGGCCGTTCCGAGCAACGGGAACAGTTTACTGCGATGCGTGGGTAAACTGTCCCCATTGTTGGAACCTGTCAATCTTGCGCCTTGACCGTGACTTTCTTCGGCTGCGCCGCTGCCGTCTTGGGAATGGTGACGGTGATTACTCCCTTCGCACTGCTCGCGCTGATCTTCTCCGCATCGGCGCCCGGGGGCAACGCCAACTCGCGGTAGAACTGTCCTACGAAGCGCTCAACGCGGTGGTAGTTCTTCTTTTTCTCTTCTTTTTCTTCTTTCTTTTCGCCTTTCAGAACGAGCGCTCCGTCGGCCACGGTGATCTCCACGTCCTTGGGGTCCACGCCCGGAAGGTCGGCCTTAACCACGATTTCCTTTTCGGTTTCTTCAACGTCAACGCGTGGACTCCACGCCTGGACGACGGCGCCTTCTTCGGCCGGCGCACCGAAGAAGCGCTGGAACAGCTCGTTCACCTCCTCGCGGAACGGTTCCATGAACAGCCGGTTGGTGCGACGCCACGGGATGAGAGTTCTCATGTCGGATCTCCTTTGCGAAATTGAGCCTTCCGTAGTGTTGCCAGACGTAGAGCGAGGCTCGGACGCTCCAGGCCCCTTGCCTCCGCTCTTAGGCAAACTCCGTGCCCACCCTGCCGTGGCAACGCATTCACATCCGGCGAACCCGAGCGCGCTCTCGTGTTCTGCCTGCCCGGGCAAATGATCCAGGCAGCAGTCGCGGCGCAAGAACCGATCGATCGCTTTTTGTATGTGCATCTGTGGTTCACGTTGGACAGGCCGGCGCGCGTTTTCGCACATTAAGGCGGTTGCGGTCCGGGCGTTTCCGCGTCCATGATTATCCGCTGCCTGGCATCTGCTTTGCCGTGGCAGTCTTTCGTTTTACCTGGGAGCGGATTCAGACAAACCCGAACATTCCAGGACGTGCCGCGCGGAACGTCGCGCTGTCGCTTCTCAAGTGGTCACGATCACACGGACCGATCGGTCGCGCGGCGGCGGCATCCCCGGCGCGGATTTGATGAAACTGGAGGAAGCTCTCGTGCCTATCTCTCGATTTCCAATCAAGCTCCTCGCTGGCAATTCACACCCGGACCTGGCCGCGAAGCTCGCTGACGAGTTGAACGTGCCGCTCGCGGCGGCGGAGGTGGGCGCTTTCGCCGATGGCGAGACGCGCGTGCATGTCAGCCAGGATGTACGCGACGCGGCGGTCTTCATCGTGCAGCCAACCTGCGCGCCCGTGAACGAGCACTTATTGGTGCTGGCGCTGCTGACAGATGCCGTTCGTGCCGCGGGCGCGGCCCGGGTGACGGGGATCGTGCCCTATTTCAGCTATGCACGGCAGGACCAGCGCAGCCGTCCCGGTGACCCGCGCTCTGCCCAAGTGGCCGCACGCCTCTTGGGCGCCGTGGGACTCGATCAGGTGATCACTCTAGACTTGCACACGCCGGCCCTTGAAAGCGCGTTCCCGATGCCGGTTACGCTTCTCCATGCGGAAGATGTTTTCTTGCCGCGCGTACGAAGCTGGGGGTTGCGCGACCTGGTCGTTGTGGCCCCGGATGCCGGCGGCATGAAACGCGCCCAACGATACGCCATGGCACTGGAAGCACCTCTCGTCGTCGTCGCCAAAGATCGACCCCGGCCCGACACTGCGGCGCCGCTTCAGGTCTTAGGAGATGTAGCGCAGCGAGTCTGCCTGATCGTCGATGACATGGCCAGCACGGGCCGCACGCTCGCCGGCGCCGCGGATACGCTCCGGCGCGCTGGGGCTAAAGAGGTACATGCGGTCTTCACCCACGCGGTGCTCGCCCCCGGCGCCGTGGAGCGCATTGCCGCTGCGCGGTTCGGCAAAGTGCTCACCTGCGACAGTATCCCCGTGCGCGCCTTCCCTTGGCTGGAGGTGGTTCCCGTCGCCCCGTTGCTCGCGCGTACGATTCACCATCTGTGTGGAGGCCTTGCGGAAGGCACGCACTCCTGAGCGTGCGACCTCGGGCCACCCTCTGTGCGGACTCGCACGGCGGACAAGGTCGGCGTTCGGTCGCCAACTGGGCAATACGCTCCGGCAGCGGCAGAGAGCTTGCGAACGCGCGGATTGCGAGACGCCGTCCGCTTTTTCATTGCAACTCAAAGTCGCGGCACCGGACTTGCCATCGTTATCCGACCAAATGGACTAGTGCGAACACCCTATTCTACAAAGGAGCGCGATCATGAGACTCGGTGCGTTCTTCAGCAAAGAGGTCGTGGCCGCCAGTCCCAAGGACTCACTGGCCGCCGTCGCCAAGATGATGGAAAAGCACAACGTGGGAACCGTCGTGGTGGCCGAAGAACAACGGCCGGTCGGGATTGTCACGGATCGCGACGTGGCACTGGCCGTGTGCTCGCGGCGTGTCTCGCCCGATGAATGCGTTCAAAAGATCATGACGTGCCCCGTGTCCACGATGAAACAGAACGAAGGGATCTACAAGGCGACGCAGCGCATGATGGAACTGGCAGTGCGTCGGCTTCCGGTCGTCGATGACCTAGGGCGTCTCGTGGGCCTCGTAAGCCTGGACGATCTGTTGGTGCTGCTGAGCCGGGAACTGAACAACATGGCCCTGGGAATCTGCAAAGAGGCTACGGCCAGATAGCAGGCGCTGCAATACGCGTCTGGAGGGGAGATGCATGTTTCACAATCGCGAAGACGCCGCCCGTCGGCTGGCAGAGAAGTTGACGGGCCGTGAGCTGTACGACCCGGTCGTCCTGGCGATCCCGCGTGGCGGCGTGGTCACCGGGGCCGTATTGGCGGGAGAGTTGGGCGCGGAACTGGACGTTGTACTGTCCCGCAAGCTTCGGGCGCCCGACCAGCCGGAGTTAGCGATCGGCGCGATTACGGAAGACGGACAGGTCTACCTCAATCACTACGCGGAGCTTGTACCTGACCTGACGGAAGAATACCTGGCCGACGAACGTCGCCACCAGCTTGCGGAAATCGCTCGGCGCAAGAAGCTGTTTCGTGCGGTCCGGCCGCAGGCGCCACTCGCCGGCCGCTCGGTCATCGTGACCGACGATGGCATCGCTACCGGCGCCACCATGATCGCCGCGCTGCAGACGGTGAAGGCACAAAAGCCCCGTGAGCTTATTGTCGCGGTCCCGGTTGCTTCTCCGGACCGGCTGGAGGAAGTCCGGCGCTGGTGCGATGACGTCGTCTGCTTGCTCGCTCCCGAGCAGTTCTGGGCGATTGGGCAGTTCTACGAGGACTTTACCCAGGTCGAAGATGAAGAAGTGGTCGCGCTGCTCCGACAGGCAACGCCGCTCGCGGAAACAGCGACGGGCGTTGCCGCAGAGCTGAAACAAATGGCGTCGGCACCACGGCGAACACGGGGTCCTAGTCCCGTGAGGAGAACGTAACCATGCAACTTCCCCTGCAAGTTTCCTTCCGTCACATGGCCCCTTCGGGTGCCATCGAAGCCATCGTCCGTGAGAGAGCGGCGAAGCTTGACGACTTTTTTGACCACATCATGAGCTGCCGGGTCGTCGTCGAACTCGCCGGCAAACACCACCGGCACGGGAACCTCTACGAGGTGCGGATTGACCTCACGGTTCCGGGCGAGGAGATCGTGGTAACCCGTGAACCAAGCGAGCACATCGAGAATCGCGACATTCAAGTCGCGCTGCGCGACGCATTTGATTCGGCCCGTCGGCAGTTAGAAGACTATGTGCGTCGGCGGCGCGGCTTGGTGAAGACCCACGAAACGCCGCCGCACGGTCGGGTCAAGACGCTCGTGCCGCAAGAAGGGTACGGATTCATCGCGACGGCGGACGGTCGCGAAGTGTACTTCCACCGCGAGAGCGTGCTGCACGACGGCTTCGGCAGCCTGCGGATCGGCACCGAAGTTTCTTTTGTCGAAGAAGCCGGGCGCATGGGACCGCAGGCGAGCACCGTGACGATTGCCGGCCGACATCATCACGTGACGTAGCGCGAACGTGGTAGTTGCCGGCAGACAGAAGCCAGAAGACAGAATAAGACTCGGCGCATTCTGTCTCCTATCTTCTGTCCTCGTTCGCCCTGAGAGAGGATCATTGCCATGTACCGAACCCTGCTCGTACCCGTGGACGGCTCCGACTTCGCGGAGC
>JBGQKZ010000169.1:0-10129 GCA_041499805.1 Gemmataceae bacterium | reverse complement strand
TCGCCTGGGACTGACGCTGCCGACGCGACTGCGCCGGCTCGACGAACCGAGCCAGCTGTAGTGAAGACTTTCGCCCAAAACTGAACCTAAGTCCTTATTTTCCAACGACCGCGCAGGCGCAACTCAGTAACTTGGGTTAAGCGTAGGACCGAGTAGGACTCGATCGGATGCATGCCATTCTCGTTACCATGGGCGCCGACGGCGACGTGTTTCCCTATGTCGGCCTCGGCGCCAGGCTGCGCGGCCGCGGGCTGGCAAAAGGTCGCAAAAGTGGACGCGGATCATTTCCTCGGTTTTTGCGCCTTGAAATGATGCGCGTCGCTTTGCGCGCTCGCGTCCCCTTTTGCGCCCTTTTGCGCCCCGGAGACGTGGGCGGCCCCAACATGCGCTGCAGGGCTTGAGCAAACACCAGCCGTCGCCCCCGTTTTACTCCTCGCGCTGTCGGATTTCGGCATTCTGTGTAGACGAGCCGTCAACAGCGACGGGCCACTTCTTTGAGCAACTCATCGGTCTCTATGGGCTTGCGGATCAGGCCCGCCGCGCCAAGGGCTAAGGCCCAATCCAGGCCGGCTATTCCGAGCCCCGTCGTGATGACCACCGGGACGGCGGCGAAGGCGGGGTCGCCACGACGCTCGCGCAGGAAGTCCCAGCCGTCCTGTTCCGGCATCATCATGTCGAGCAGGATGAGATCGGGGAGAACGCCGGCCTTCATGCGGAGCAGCGCTTCACGACCATTCGAGGCTGCATCGACCGTGTACCCCGCTCCGCGCAGCACCACGACGGTTCCCTCGCGGCTCACGTCGTTGTCTTCTACCACCAGAATTCTCTTGGCAGGCGCGGCTTCTTCTGACGCCATCGTTCCGCCTCCGCAGCGTGGCGAAAATGGTCACACTTCGGCGTTCCGCGACAGCCGGCGTTCGCTTTGTCGGGGTTGGCCGTGAAGCGAGCGACCTGGACCCGGCGATGAACGCTGGTTTTTCGTCGTGGGCATTTCCACCTAGCCACGAACCGCCGTCCAACTCCCGGAGCCGCTGCCGCCGCTGAACGTCGCCGTCCACGACCCCGTCGCCGTCGCGACGCCGCCGGTGATTACAAAGCTGCCGGAGAAGGTCACGAGCGCGCCTTGGATGACCCCGCTGCCGCCGCCGGCGGCGAAACTGGCGGAACCGGTGCGCGACAATGTGCCGGTGCCGGCGCCGGGAACGCTTACGGTGATGACGCCGCTGGCGCTAACGGTGAAGGCGACGGCCCCACTGACCGGCGCGGAGAAACCGAAGGCGGTGCCCGAGCCGCTGTAGCTTCCCGTGTACGAGCCCGCGAACGGATTTGAGGTGGGCGGCGGTGGCGGCGGCGCAGGCGGCAGCGGGAAGAACTCGGGAGTGCTCATAAGGCTCGTGAACACCACGTCGATGCCGGCGCCATGCTCCAATTGCTGCACGAAATAACTCAGCCCCGCGGGGTCGGCGGCTCGATGGAGGAGCTGCGTATAGATCGCTTGCACCTGATCCTGCAACGCTTCCGGGCTGGTTGCGACGACGGTCGCCACGGTGAGCGCGCCGAGGCCGTTGTCCATGGCGTTCTCAAGGGCTGCCTCCGCGTTGGCATCGAGGTCACGTCCAAGCGTGATGTGATAAAGCGCTCGGAGGAAGCCGGCCTCCGTGCCGCCGCCTTCCACCTGGAAGAATTCCTGCGAACCTGCCAGGGCCGGCTCGATTTGCTGGATCGTGCCGCCGTTTGCCAGGTACTGGAGCCAATTGCCTTCCGCGGCCGCGTCGGGGGACCGGCCCAGGAAGAGACTGTAGAGCGCATCCACGATGATCCGGCGATGCTCCCCTGAGGACGTCAGGGCCTCAACCATCTTTGTACGCGATAAACCACTGTTTAACTGCGTCTCCCAAGAGGCGGCGGATTGTGCATCGGGGCTGTGGTGCAGGAGGTCGATGTAGGTCGTCGCGATGAATCCCGCAACCTTGTCGCTAAAGGAGGATGGTGGTGGAGGCGTAGGCGGCGGCGGCGGGGGCGCCGGCAGTGGGTGCAGGGCTTGAATGACCGCCTCGCCAATTACCGGAGCGTCTTGTTGGAACAATTTGACCGTGTCGTGCCCGGCCTCAAGGGCCTCAGCGTATTCGGTGGCCTCACTAAACGCCGGAACTTCCTTGAGGACTTCGCCGGCCTGCGTCTTGATCAAATCAAGGCCGCTCTTGGCGACGAATTGTGCGACTTCGATGTTCGGCACGACGTCGCCGTTGCTGATGCCTTGACTGCTGCTTTGCAAGGCGCCCGCCAGGGCCACTGTGCAAAAAGGTCGTCGCCGTCCAGACCCCGACCGATCCCAACGCGGCCAGCGCGCCGGCGGTCGCCACCACTGGCGCCTCGGGCGCCAGCAGCAGGGCGGCGCCCAGAAGACCGAGTCCCGCTTCCGTATGTTCTCGGAAGTTAAGCATGAATTCCTTGGTGGCGTCGAAGCCCCCTGCGAGCATGTCGGCGAACCTCGCCGCCACCGTTTGCTCCGGGTCGATCGTTTGGCTGCGGAGCATGGCGGGGAGCATCTGACGCGGGCCAAGCGGCGCGGCGGCGCCGCTCGATCCGAAAGCGGCTGCGAGGTATCGGTCGATCAAGCCGAGAGACGAGGAGTCCAGCGTCAAGGCGACGTTGCCTTCGGCGCCGAGGCTCACCTTGGCTGTCTGGCCGCTCAACACGCCGGCCAATTCCTGGCTCAGCGTCGTCAGCTTTTGCTCCTGCGTTTGCACTTGCGTCAGTAGCGAAGAAACATCGGCGTGATACGTGGCGGCGCCTTTCTGCAGGTTTCCGACCGCGGCCTGGAGGGCCGTTTGCGCGTGATTCACAAGTGCCGTCGCCCAGGCGCCGGCTGCCGCGCCGGTCTGCGGTAGATCAACAATCTGGAAGCTGGTCGTGCCGGTTGAAGTGACGGTTTGACCGTTGGATTGTTGGACGAGTTGTAGCTGGACCGCCGCCGAACCGGACGTACCGGTCGCCAGATTGATGAACGGCGGCACGGCGACCGTGAGCTGCCAGGGTTGCGCATCCAGAACGGGCACTGCGAGCGAGTTGTTGCTGCTATCGGTGAATCGGACCGAGAGTTGGGCGTTGGGATCGAAGCCGCTGCCGGTGATCGTCAAGAGCGAACCCGGCTGGCCGCTCGAAGCGCTGAGCGATTTGATCTGCAGGCCGGACGCGAGGCTAAGGTATTCCGGCGACGCAGCGAGGGCCGCGATCACGTCTTGCAAACGGAAGCCGCCGGCAAGGGCGTTGGCGAAGAACTGGAGACCGGCGGCATCGGCCGGGCGGCGTAGTAAGTGTCGATATAACTGACTGACTTCTGCCTGCTTGTACTCCGCACTGCCGAACACTGCGGCCGCCATCTGTTTGGGCGGCATGCCCGACGCGAGCGCTTGCGTGCCCGCGCTCAGGGCATCCGGCGTAATGTCCCGGCCCAGAGCATCGCTGAAAAGCGCCGCCATGAAGCCGGCGTTGACGGCGCCGCCGCTTTTGTGAAAGTACTCCGGTGAGCCGGCGAGAATGGCGGCTACCTGTGCCGCCGTGCCGCCCGACGTGAGGTAATCGGAAAAGGACTTCAGCGCGACGGGATCGGCGGGCCGCTGCAAAAAATCATTGTAAAGGTCTTGAACTTCCACAGTGCGAAATTCCGCCGAATTGGTGATGGCGGCGATCACCGCGCCCCGTGGCACGTTGTTGCCAAGCGCGCCGCTCCAAAAGGCGAGCGCGCCGGAATCCACGGGACGGTTGAGGACGTCGAGATAGACCTGTGAGACAAAAGCTTGATTGGCTGCGGCGCTAAGCAGCGTGCGATCTTCCAGCGATTCCAGCCGCGGCCGCGTGGACCGATTCCCTCGGCACGTTCCGCCAGCCGTTCGACGGCGCGAGAATACTCGTGACAGCCAACTGGGATGCTTCATGATCGGTACTCCGTGGGGAACCGTGCCAACTGCGCTTTCGCTGTAGAGCAATCAAGAATGGCGATCATGTCCCGACATTTTTCTTCGGCTCGGCACGCTTTCTTGCGAGACGATAAGTCCACGGCGTAGAATCCAGGTTCACCGAATGATGCGGGAGGCTCCGCGTGACAGTCAGCGGCTCGGTTTCCGTCTGGATTGGTCAACTCAAAGCCGGCGAAGAAACGGCCCTGGGAAAGCTGCACGAGCGTTACTGGCCGTGGCTGGTGGCGGTCGCGCGCGACAAGCTCAAAGGCGCGCGATTGCGCGTCGCGGATGAAGAGGATGTCGCCCAGCAAGCGTTCTGGAGTTTCTATCGCGCGTTCAAGACGGGGGGCGTTCCGCGACTGGCGAATCGGCACGATCTGCTCGCCCTGCTCACCACCATTGCCGCGTGCAAGGCGGTGAACCTCATGCGACACGAGGTCGGCGTGCAGAAACGTGGCGGCGGTCGAGTGCAGGGGGAATCGGCCCTTCTTGGAGGCGACGGCGAGCGCCGCGGGATTGAGCAACTCGCCGACGGTGAGCCTACGCCGCATGAGGAAGCGATCTTGCGCGATTGCTACCGTTATTTCATCGGGGCTCTCCCGGAGAAGCTGCGCGGATTCGCCGAACAGTACCTCGCCGGCTGCACGTATCGCGAGATCTCGGAGAAAATGGACTGTGTCGAGCGGACCGTGGAACGCAAAATGGCCCTCATCTTCGCCCGATGGCAGGAATTGGCCGTACAAATCGTGAATCAGGTTTGACTCACGAGCCGCTGTCGGCGTTCTGCTTGATTTCTTGATAACAACGTGGGAGCGTAGGACCGCGTCGTCGAGGGCCGCCCCATGTCCGCTGCCACGCCAGCGCCAGCCGTTGCCGAGTGGATCGACGAAATTGCCGACCGCTTCGAGACGGCGTGGAAAACGCAGCCTCCCCCGCGGGTCGCGGATTTTCTAGGCGAGACTTCCGGCACGGATCGAACCGTGCTGGTCGCCGAACTCGTCCGCATTGATCTCGCTTACCATTCCCGCGCAGGAAAGCTGCGACGGCTGGAGGAGTACCTGGCCGACTTTCCCGAATTGCTCCGGCCCGACGGCGCCTTACCCGACGAGTTGATTCTTTACGCCCGGCAGGTGCAGGAGGCTACCCGCGCGCGGGGCGGTCGCCGCCCTACGTTAAGCTGTCCGCAATGCGGGGAGCGCGTCACTGAGACAGATTCAGGCCGCGTCACCTGCGTTCATTGTGGCGGCACAATCCTATTGGAGGCGTCAAGATCCGGCAGCGCGCACGACGCTGCGTTGCCGCGGACGCTCGGCCGGTTTCAGCTTCTGGAGCTGGTCGGCCGCGGCTCCTTCGGCGCCGTCTATCGGGCGCGCGACGCGGAACTCGATCGAGTGGTCGCAGTGAAATTGCCGCGGGCCGGCTCCTTCAGCACGTCCGAGGAGCGGGAGCGCTTTCTGCGCGAAGCCCGCAGCGCCGCGCAGCTCTGTCACACCAACATCGTGCCGGTGCATGAAATCGCCCACGACGGCGACCTGGCATTCATTGTTAGTGACTTTGTGGAAGGGCGCACGTTAGCGCAGGCGCTCGGCGAACGGCGTTTTGCCTTTCGCGAGGCGGCGGAGATGGTGGCGGCGATCGCCAATGCCTTGGATTATGCCCATCGCCGTGGTGTGGTTCATCGCGACGTGAACCCGCGGAACATCCTGCTGGACGCCGCGGGACGGCCGCACGTCACCGACTTTGGCCTGGCCCGCCGCGATGAAGGGAGCATTTTCCTGACGCTCGACGGCCAGGTGCTCGGCACGCCGGCCTACATGTCGCCGGAACAGGCCGCCGGCCGCACCGCCGGCGTGGACGGGCGCAGCGATGTCTACAGCCTCGGCGTCGTGCTCTACGAAATGCTGACGGGCGACGTGCCCTTCCGCGGCACCGTCACCATGCTCTTCCAACAGGTGTTGAACGAGGAACCACGGCCGCCGCGGAAGTTGAACAACCATATCCCGCGCGATTTAGAGACGATCTGCCTGAAGGCGTTGGACAAAACGCCGGCACGCCGTTACGCGACGGCGGGCGATCTGGAGGCCGATCTGCGACGCTATCTCGCGGGGGAGCCGATTCATGCACGTGCGGTGGGCTCCGTGGAGCGCCTGTGGCGCTGGTGCCGGCGCAAGCCGCTCATTGCAGGTCTGACCGCCACGGTCGCCGTCTCGTTGCTGACCGCGACGGTCGTTTCGATCCTGGCGTCCGTGCGCGACCGCCAAGCCCTCGAACGCGAACGCGAATTGGTTTCGGAAGAACAGCTCAAGCGTGCGTTGCTCTTGTTGGAAGACCGCGACGCGCTCGGCTTGCTCGACCTGGTGGAAGCGCGCCGAAAGGTGGACAGTCTCCCGGCGGTCCGTGAATCACGCAACCGTCTTTGGACCGGGTGGTCGAGCGCCTACGCCGGCCGCTTGGTGCAGCTCGTCAATCACGACGAAGCGGTCAAGGATGTAACGTTTTCCGCGGACGACAAATGGCTGCTGACGGCGGCACAAGACGGAACTGCCCAGATCTGGGATACGACGACGGGACTCCCCGTCGGACCGGCGTTTGCCTGCAACCCCTCTCGGGGAGCGGCGCGCTCCCAGGTGCGGCTTAGCCCGGATGCCAAGCTGCTGGCAACGATTTCGCCTCACCAAGACCTGGCTGTTTGGGAGTTGCCGAGCGGTCGGCGTCTCGACGACGCGTTTCGCTGCGCACCCGTCGTTCATTTCGTTAATTTCAGCCCGAAGGGCACCTGGCTGACGGCCGTATTCGCGGACGAAGATGGAACCAACGCGCGCATGCAGTTTTGGGACGTGGCGACACGCCGGCATGTGGGGAACCCGTTTCCGGTCGACTCCATCGGCGCGGAGACGGTCTTTAGCCCGGATGAAACGACGTTCGTCGCCGTGGGCCGCACGATCGTGGTGCATGACGCGCCTTTCGGGCGTGTCCGGACCACGCTCGCCGGCAACCGCAACGTGACCTTCACGATGACGTTCAGCCCCGATGGCAAGTTATTCGCCGCGGGCGACGCGCACACGGTTCAACTCTGGGACGTGAGCACCGGAGCCCTCCACGGAGCGCCGCTTCAGCACCGAGACAACGTCCATGTATCGGCTTTCAGCCCCGACGGAAAATGGCTGGCGACGGGGTCGTTCGGCGGCACGGCGCGCTTGTGGGACCCAGCCACCGGCAAGCTCGTGTACGAGTTGGGCCATGAAGGCCCGGTCGGCACGCTTGCATTCAGTCGTGACAGCAAGCTGCTCGCCACCGGCTCCTTCGACACCACCGCGCGCGTGTGGGACGTCGCCACCGGGCGGCCTCACGGGTGGCCGTTACGGCACCAGAACATGATGAGCGCCGTCGCCTTCAGCCCCGTAAGCGACCGTCTTGCCACGGCGTCGCAGGACGGCGTGGTGCGACTCTGGGACGTCGCGGCCGGCGCGCCGCTCGTTTTGCCGCACGATCATCGTGTTTGGAATGTCGTGTTCACTCCCGACGGCCGTTCGCTGGCAACGGCGAGTGAAGACGGACTCACGCGCATTTGGGACGTCGGCACCGGTCAAATCCGCTTCGCGCCGCTGCGACATCGGAACGTGTTCCATTCGATTACTCTCAGTCCCGACGGTAAACTCTTGGTGACCGCCAGCAACCGCGACATGCAACTATGGGAAACGGCGACGGGCCGACTGCTGAGCCGTCTGCCGCCGTACAGCGTTGTGGACGGCGATTCGTCGACCGTCCGAACGCTGTTGTTCAGTCCGGACGGCAAGTGCTTCGCCGTCGCGTCCGGAGGCGGCCCACATACGCGGACCCCGGTACAAATCTGGGATCTCGCGACACGTCAGTGGCGCCGACCGGTCCTGGAGATGACGGGCGAGTACCTGGTGCTGTCGTTTAGCCCGGACGCGCGCTGGCTGGCGGTCGGCTCGTCGGAGGGGTACGCGCAAATTTTCGACACGCTCACGAACGAGCCGCACGGCGAACGGCTGCGGCACGCGGGCGCGCAGATCGAAGCGGTCGCGTTCAGTCCGGACGGTCACGTGCTGGCGACTGCCGGCCGCGACCTGTCCGTCCGTTTTTGGGACCCGATTACCGCCAAGCCGCGCGGGCCGGCGCTTCGGCAAAAATCGGTCGCGCAGGCATTGGCGTTCAGTCCGGACGGTACCCTTCTTGCCACGGCCGGCACCGACGGCATGGTGCGCTTGTGGGAACTCAGCACCGGTCTCCCGTGCAGCCCGCCGCTGGCCCATGAGGAATTCGCAACGTGCGTCGCGTTTAGCGCCGACGGCCGGCTCCTCGCGACCGGCTCGTTCGACCACACGGCCCGCCTCTGGCGTCTCCCCGCCCCGGTCACGGACGTACGCGAAATGGAGCTGCGCACCTGGCGTGCCCTCGGCGCTCGCCTCAACGACCAAGGCGTCGTCGAACCGTTCTCCTGGCGACAATGGCAGGAGCTGCGGAATCCAATGCCCCACTTCGACCGACGATGACACCTCCGACAGCCGAGAGGTGACGCCGCTCATGCCGGCGGGACCAGTTTCTCCGCAAGCCGGTGCGTGACATGAGGAATCGTAACCTGTCCCTGATATTCCTTTGTCGGACGGGAAGATCTTGGACGACGCCAACGTCGCCCACGACGCCGCGTTGCATTGCCGCTTTCTGCCGGTTTTTCAACCGGCAATTCCCCGTTTGTGCTTTATCAGTAATGCTTTGCGTCGAGAGACGCCCCAGTCGACCGGCAATTCGAAACCCATCGCTGATCGTAACTCGTTCATTGTCTGCTGCTTATGAATGTCCGCCGCATTGCCGGTCGGATTCTCTTGCCGATAGGCCGAGGTCAGGATGGAAATCATGACCTACCTTAAAGGCGCTCCACGCACAGGGGTATACGATACATATGTGCGCTAACAAAAGCAAGAAGGCGTTGTTGTTTTTGCATGGTTTCAGCGCAAGGCTTTGGGCGAGCTGTGTTTGCGCGCCGGAGACGACGACGGGCCGACGTTGCCGGTTTTCAGGTCCGTTCGAGCGAGTTTTTGGGTTTTTGAGCGCGAGTTGCAGAGAATTGGAGCCGAAGATCGGCCGGTTGGCCACGCCGCGGTCGTGTCGGCGGAGACGGGGGCCAGGTCGTGTGCCATCTCTTCCGAAGCATGCAGAAAATGAACGATCAGCTCGCGCACCAGCTCGATGCTGTCGTCGAGATTGGCACGAGTGATGTTGTGCCAGATCGTATCGCTGGCGATGCCGAGCCAGTTGAGGAGGGAGAGGTGCTCGACGCGGAAGCCGGTCGCGGGGTGGCGGAGGTGGTGATAGAGCGCGATTTGCCAGCGGCAATTGCCCCTGGCGATCTTGGTCTGAATCTGGAAGCCGGCGACTTCGGCGACGTGGACGAGGCCGTCCTTGTGGTATTCAAGCGGTCCGCCGGGCAGGCGACGCCGCAGCCGACGGCGCAGCAGGCCGATGAGCGTGTGCCCATAGAGCCAAGGATGGCCGCTCGCGACGGGTGTGACGGTCGGCGCCTCGTTCTTGAGCTGCCACATCTTCAGGGTGTACTCCGACAAGAGCCGCTGCTCCTCCGGCGTCCGCTCCGGGCCGGGCGTGTGCGGCACGCGGATGAACCTCCGCCGGAAGAGCGCCGCCGCCAGCCGCCGTCGTTCTTCGGCAGGCAGCGAGATGCAATGACGCGGACTGTGCGATGCTTTGACGATGATTCCCGCGAAGACACTCGCCGTGCCGTGTGAAAGCCGATGGCGGCGCTGTTGCAGTAGCTGGCCCTCCAGCACGGTCACCAGCCGCAACAAGGTCGTCGCATCAAACTTCCGGGCGATGCGCAGCCGCTGCGCCTTTGCCAGCAGCGGTTGCGACGATCGCCGCGTTAATCTTGATCCTCGAACCAGATCATCCCGGCCTTCGCAGACGTTACGGCCACAACACCAGTGTCAAACGAAGAATTCGTGATCCCGTCACGTATCCAAGCATCCCCTCGCTGCCCCCAACCTAGTTGGGCGTAACCGCCCGTCCGCTCTAGCGTAACCGCTGTGATTGCAGGGCCTTGCAGCCCTGGGATCCATAGTCGAGAGGGCCTCCTGCGGATAGTCTTGCAGCTGACGAAGTCTGCAAACCCGCACGGAGGCCCGGCCATG
>JBGQKZ010000168.1:0-10350 GCA_041499805.1 Gemmataceae bacterium | reverse complement strand
GTTGACGGCGCCGGTGGACAACCTGGTAAGCAACTGGGCGTACATGGTCATGACGGCGCTGGCCTGGAACCTGAAAGCGTGGTGGGCCTTGAGCCTGCCGGAAACGCCGGGCCGCTGGCACGAACGCCACCGCGCCGACAAGCAATGGGTATTGAAAATCGAGTTCAAGACCTTCGTGAACGCCTTTGTCCGCATCCCGTGCCAACTCGTGCGCACCGGCCGCAAGCTGCTCTACCGTCTGCTGGCGTGGAATCCGCACCAGCCGATCTTCTTCCGCTTGCTGTCCGCGCTGCGCTGCTGACGCGCTCCGCCCCCGAAGTCGGAGTCCGGATGCTCCGATCCACCACGGCCTCACGAGCAGCCCTGCAGAAAGAAGTGTGACCTATGATCCAACCTACAATCCGACCCAACAAAACCGCTCGGAAGCGAGCGGACCGGGGAGAGTGCGCTCGGGCCGGCGCGGGCCGCAAACGGCGGCAGAGTCAAGTGCGTTCGCTTGATTAAGGGCTAGTTCGTCGCATGGAATCCTCAATTATTCTTGCAGCCGAGCCACTGACGACTGACCACGGACAACTGACGACTGCCGATTTCCTTCCGCCCTCTTCATGCGGTAGAATGTCATTGTCCAATTAAAAACGGATTGGGGAGCCTTCCCATGAATCAGGATATTGACGCCGCCTTGCAAGGCTGGGAATACAGGCCGGGAATGATTCAGGCCCGCATGGTCACCGCGAAGGACGGCCGGGAGGTCATCCAAATGCGGATCGACCTCGGCATCCTGCAAATCGAAACCGCCGGCCGGCCCGACGGCACCGAGCCGCACGGGCACAGCACCTACTTCGATTACCTCAAGCAGCAGACGAAGGTCGCCAAGCGCGCCGGGCACGAGTTCACGCTCAGCGAGGAACAGTGCGAGGAAGCCGACCGCGAGTTCGTGCAGTTTTACCACCGCCGGCTCTGCTGGCTGGCCCTGCGCAACTATCAGCGGGCGATGGACGACGCCGACCACACCATCGCGTTCATGGATTTCGTCGCCAACCACTCGCCGAGCGAGGAATACACGCAAGCCCACGAACAATACCGCGGCTTCGTCGTCTTCCATCGCACGCAGGCTGCCGCGGCGCTGGCTGTCGATAAGGACAAGCCGGAAAAAGCCATCGACGAGATCAACGCCGGCCTTGCGCGCCTGCGGTCCTTCTTCGCCCACTTCGGCGTCGAAGATGAAATGGAAGACGACGGCATGGTGCAACGGCTGCGCGAAATGGAAGCAAGCTTGCGCAAGACGCACAAGATTGAAGAAACGCTACAGGAACAACTCGATCGCGCGATCGCGAATGAGGAATATGAAATCGCGGCGCGGCTGCGGGATAAACTGCGCAAACGCGAGTAGGAGAAAGGTGCGGGATCGCGCGAGATCGAACCTCGAAGTGCGAGATATACTTCGCGCGGGAACGAATGAGACATCTGAGCCTGAGCCGCGCACGAAGTAAGCGGGCTGCGTCTCACCAGCCGCTTACTTCGTGCGCGGCTCTCGGACATACGGCTCAAACCGAACCGTGCGAAGTATAGACCGAGATCGAGTTTCCAAGTATTACGGAATGCGTACCGCCGTCGCGGAATGCGTACCGCCTCAGCCCCGTTCACGGGGCTTGTCCGCGGAGCGGTTTAGGCCCGCCGTTGACGGCGGGTTCGCGATTCGCAATCAAGACCATTGAGGCCCGTTCACGGGCCTTCTCGCAGTGCTGGCTTCAGCTCTCGGAGCGCTCAAGCCGCCACTGCGAGAAGCCACGTGAACGAGGCTCGGGGCAGGGGAGCCGCGGCTTCGATACCCGTCCTCAAGGACGGGCCTAAACCGCTCCGCGGACAAGCCCCGTAAACGGGGCTGAGCCCGGCGGCCTGTACCGTCCGTCGCCGTGCCGGCGGACGGACCCCACGGACAAACGGGGCTGAGCCCGACGGCCACACGAGGATGCAAGGATGCAATTGCTCACCTTCTATTTCCTGGCCTTGTCACCCGCCCAGTTCCCCGGTTCTGCTTACGACGGCCCCGCCTACACGCAGTGTGTGGGCACCGCACGTAGCCCCATTCGCTGGCTGGTGGGACAACGTCTGCGGGTGTGCGTCCTCGCGGGCGCCAAGCCTGAATTCATAGAGCGCCTCTTCGGTCCGCCATTGCTCACGTGCATGTTCCGCAGCAGCCCAGTGGAATGCTTGTACGTGAACCTCGGTGTCACGGCGTACTTCCCACAAAAGGCGTTTCCACCGGTCAGGAATGCGGTGCGGGTCCACGGCAGGCTCCAATAACGCGCTCGCGCGATTCTCGGCATTCTGCCGGCGCTGGCTCCTGTTTTTACCGACCTTGACCTCCCTTCCCTCCGTATTACAATGGAGGCCGATACCTCGTACCGGCCCCATCTTCATTGATCCAACCTCTTTGTGGCGGGTGACGCTCTATGGCAACCACGACGCCGATGCCGACCAAAACGAAGTCCAAGCAGATGATTCTGTTGGTCGCGATCCTCGCGGCCGGCGTCTTTCTCGCGACGTTTATCTCGAACTACACCAGCAGCGGGCCGCCGCCGAAAAAGATTGGAGGCGATGACCCAACGAGTATTCCGAACCTTGTCTTCTGGGGTTCGAAGACCGCGCAGTTCACCTGGCCGGTCTGGAAGCCGTGGCAAGACGGGCCGCTCGAGGTCGGCAACATCAGCCCCGAGCGGGAATACACGCAAGAAGGCCACCACGATTTCTTTTTTCAAAACACCAGCGACGACGCGCTGCACATCGGCCTGAACGACAAGAGCTGCAAATGCGCCCACGTCGAGATCGCGACCTGGCCGCGCGAGTGGGTGGCGTTTCCCAATTTGGTCATCGCGGGCGTTACGCAGGTCGCGGATGCGTGGACGCCGTTCGGACACTTCGGCGTGCTGGCGGGGACGCAGGAAGATTTGACCAAGCGGCCGTACGGCGACCCGGAATTGAACTGGCGCGCCGTCGAACGTGAGGACGACAAGGGGGTCGAGGTGCCCGCGCACGCCGCCGGCTGGGTGCGCGTCAATTGGAAAAAACGCGAAGACAAAGCCGCCGGGCCGACGCTGGTTCACGCGCAGCTTTGGTCGCAGTACAAGGACAGCGGCGTGCTCACGCGCCTCGAAGTGCCGCTCGTCCTCGTCGAGCCGATCCGCACCCGGCCGGAAAACACCGTCGACTTCGGCGTGCTCGGCGCCGGCGACACGGTCACGCGCGAAGTGCTGGTAGTCTCGTCCACGCGGCCCAACTTCCCGGTAAAGTTGGAATTCAGCCAAGACGCGCTGGTTCAGGTCAGTCAACCGGTCGAGCTGACGCAGGAAGAGTGCAAGAAGCTGTGGTTCAAGACCGGCACGGAACCCGATATGGGGCACATTGTCAAGGCGTACAAGATGAACGTCACCGTCCACGAGCAGGCCGGCGGCAAGCATCTTGACCTCGGCATCTTCACACGCCGCTTGACGCTGCTTACAGATGCCGACGTCGATCCGATCAACCTGGCGATTACCGGCAAGGTTCGTGGCGGCATCAGTATCGGCACGCCGGACGCCCGCGACCGCGCGGACCTGGGCCACTTCCCCAGCGAAGCCGGCGCCACGCGCGACGTGCCCATCATGACCGAGATCGGCGATCTCAAGCTCGCGCTCGACACGCTGCCCGACATGCTGAAGGACACAACGATTGAAGAAGTGAAAGACAGCCTGCCGCGTTCATGGGTGCTGCACGTCGTGCTGTCGCCCAACCGCTGGGAAGGCATCCTGCCGCGCGACCTCGCGATTTACCTGAAGGCGGACGGCCCGACGACGCGCCGCGTCCGCATTCCGGTGACGGGCGATGCGTACCATCGCTAAAGAGGTGCGGCGGGACCGTTTCAACGAAGGTTAGTTGTGGCGGCGCGTTGTGACCAGGCGGAGCCTGGGAGCCAGTGGGAGGGCAAATGGTGAAGGATTACCAAACCGGCCAGGCGGCGAATGGCGTGAATTCCTCGCGGCTCATGGCCGTGGCCGTCGCCGTGTGCGCCGTCATTGCCATGGGCTTTCTCGCATTGCACGTTCTCCGTCAGCCCAGCGGCCACGAAGAGAGCGAGCCCAAGGACGTGCTGCCGCCCGGCATGTTCCGCGACTGGCCCAAGCCCGATCTCGCTCTCGTCGTTTCCGGCGAAATGCAGGGCTACCTGCAACCGTGCGGCTGCTCCGAACCGCAGGTCGGCGGCCTCGTGCGGCGCTACAACCTCATCCAAATGCTGAAAAAACGCGGTTGGCCCGTCGCGGCGGTCGATGTCGGCGATGTCGCCCAGCCCGCCAGCCCGCCGCAAACCCGGAACAGCCCGCTCCGTCTCTCCACCGAGCAACGACTGCTCAAGTACCGCTACTCCATGGACATGTTGAGGGAGATCGGCTACACCGGCGTCGGCATCGGGCAGTATGAGTTGGCGATGCAGCTGGGCAAGATTAACGGCGAATGGTCGCTTAACGAAAAGACGCCGCGCACTGTCGCCGCCAACCTGAAAAACTTGGATGAATTTCCCGGCATCGAGGCGTTTGAAGTCGCGAAACCGCCGGGCAGCCCGCTCAAGCTCGCCGTCGTCGGACTGGTGAGCAAACAGGTCGCCGAGATTAGCAGAGATCCGGCTGTCGCGTTCAACAGCGCCGGCGAAGCCCTGCCGCCCGTGTTCGAGAAACTGGCGAAAGCGAAGCCCGACCTGAGCATCCTCCTCTTCAACGGCTCGCCGCGCGACGCCGAGCAACTGGCCGAGAGCAAGTACAACCAGTTCGACGTGATTCTGTCGCTGACGGAAGGCGACCTCGGCCCGGCGGCGACCGGGCAGGTTGGCAAGACGATGATCGTCCGCGGCCTCGGTCAGCGCGGCAAGGAAGTCGGCGTCGTCGGCGTCTACCGCACCGGCAAGCCCGACAAGCCGTATGAGCTTCGCTATCAACTCGTCGACCTGGAGCCGCGGTTCGCCACGCCCGAAGGCGAGGCCGACAACCACCCCATTATGAAAATGATGGAACGCTACGCCGCGGAGGTGGAAGAGAAAGACTTCTTGCACAAGGTTCCGAAGATGCCGTTCGTCGCCGGCAATCCAGCCGACGCCGCGAAGTTTGTTGGCTCGGCGGCGTGCAAGAAATGCCACGAGCCGGCTTACGACGTGTGGCTGAAATCGAACCATGCCCACGCGCTCGATTCGCTCGTGAAGGCGAAGCACCCGTCCAAACGTCAGTTCGACGTCGAGTGCGTCGTCTGCCACGTCACCGGCCTAGCGTTCAACAGTGGTTACGTTGATGATGCCAAAACACCGCACCTGAATAATGTCGGCTGCGAAAGCTGCCACGGTCCGGGCAGCAAGCACGTCGCGGATCACAAGAACGTGGCGTTCCAGCTCGAAATGAACCCGTGGCACGCGCCCGCCGACGAAACGGAGCCGGCTAAGAAAGCGCGTCAACGTCGCATCAGCGATTTCTGCATGAAGTGCCACGACGCGGACAACGACGTGAATTACGACGGCGAAAAACGCTGGAAAGCGATCGAGCATTGAAGTAGCCGCAAATAGGGACAAGAATCACAAAACGAAAGGGAGGCGCGGCATTACGATGCAGCGCCTCCCTTTCGTTTTCTTTCTTTGCGTCTTTTCGCGGCCATTCGCCTACTGCAAATATCGCTTCAAATCCACGAAGTCAAACTTCTGGCGTTTCAGGTCGCGTTCCATCCACGCCACGGCGCCGCGTTTTTCCATCGCCTTTTCGAGGAAGTTGAAGATCTTATCCTCGGTCGTGGAGACCTTGAGCAAATCCGCCCCGGCCGACTTGCTGGCGACGCCCAGCGACGCCTGAAACTTCGGCCGCGGCGGCGTGTTGACCTTCAGGATCGACTCGCACAAGTCCTTGGCGACTGCGCTGGCGAGCTTGTCGTCCTCGCCGTAGAGAATCGCCATGGGCGTCTTGTCGTCGCCGCGGAGATTGCCCATCCATTTGCCAGCCTTCGCCGCCATGTGCCCGATCGTCGGCGCGTAGCTGAGCCACACCGCGGCGGTGACTTCCTCGCCGAACGGCGGCGGATTCGTGCCGCCGGGCACGCGCTGCGGCTTGCGATTCCACTCCGCCGCCAGCCAGAGCGAGCCGAGCGTCGCCCCCTCCTGCGCTCCGATCAACACGAGGTTCGCCGCGTTGCACTCCTTGGCATTGGTCTTCTCATCGAGAAACTTCCGCGCCGCCGTGATGTCGTTGACCAACTGCGGGAAGTAGCCGGGGAAGAAATCTTTCACGGAAATGGTCGTCTTCTTCGGGCTTGCTCCCTTGATGAGCGTCTTGTTTTTGTCCACGTTCCAGAACGCTTCATGGACGACCGTACTGCTGCCGTGGCCGCGGAAGTCGAACGTCAGCACCGCGTAGCCCTTCTTTTGCAAGGCTTTCGCCAGCCCGTCCCAAACGTCGCGGTTGTGGATTTCGTTCTTCTCGAAGCCCGGGTTGTGCAGCAACAGGGCGACCGGCGCCTCCGCTCCCTTGCTGCTGGGATAGAAAGTGCCGTGCAGCTCGACTTCGTCCACGGTTTCGAAGAGGGCGCGTTCGACCTTGTCGTCCGCACGGGCAGGCGGTGGGACCAATAGCACGAATAAGACCAATACCGCGAAAACGGGGATGGAGAGACGCATGAAACGAAGTCTCCGAGGTTGGGCATGGACGGCGAGTCGGAATTCCGGGCACGTCATTATCTCAGACGCTTTGCCTCCTACGCAAGTTCCGGCAGCTTGTCGAGCTTGAAAGTGTTCTTTCGTGGATTATCCGGCATGTAATAAACCGTCACCTCGCTGCCGACCGGGTAGTGCGGCTCCGGGTTGACCCAAATCCACTGGCTGGTTGCAGCGAAGTCGTTCCCTGAGATTTCGTCCTTGAATTCCGCGACCAGCACCCAGGGTGATTGGCCGTTAATCTTGGTGGACGTATCATGCCGCACCTCAATCACCTTGGCTTGCACCGGCGTTCCGTCATTCAGAATTCGGCTGCGCCGCCGCCGATTGAGCGCCGGCACGAGCAGCATCGCCAGGCCGATGCAGGCAAACAAGGAGCCGACGCCGGTGAATACGCCCGGCAAAAGAAAGCTTTCCGACGCTGTATCGATGCGTCCGTCTTCAAGCTGGCCGGCCTGGTAGCGCACGGGGACCTTTTCACCCACATGGTATGAGCCCGTGTTATGCCCGCGAATCTCGACCGTTCGGCCCTCCGCCTGGAAGCGCACCACCGGCACCTGAGTCCGAGTGATCCTCCCCTTGTTGTCGCGGCTTTCGTGCGATTCCATACGGACCACTTCGCCTTCGGCCGGCAGCGCAGTCGCCTGGAATCGCCGGTTATCGATAAAGAAATAAATGCCCAGCACGACAAACGTGGCGCCCAGGAGAAAAAACGGGACGCCTATACAGCCCAAGGTTCGATTTGCCCGCATGCGTCGTCTCCTGCGAAATGACGTCGTTCCTTTTTTCTTGACAAGCGATCGCGCTACGGCGATAAGCCATTCGCGGACAAGCAGCATCGATGCCCTTCCAAGTCACCGCGATCATGCCCGACACCAAGCCGCCGCCCGTGTGCAAGGCGATTCTACTCTTCGATCAAGTCATTATCGACGCGATAAGCGAAAGGATCAGCTTGATCGGCATTTTCGACGTTCTAGGTTTTTCGTCGTTTCCCCACGAGACGCAGCCGTTCGCGGCGTATGTCGAGTTGGTCGACGGAATCGGCAAGTACGCATTGACCATCGAGGTTAATGACCTCCAAGCCGGAACCATCCTTGCACGGCAACCTGCTATCGAGCTAGAATTTCCAGAGCGTGTGAACAAGGCGGTCCTTCTAATAAACTGCGCGCGTCTGCATCTGCCCCAGGAAGGGGCGTATGACTTCGTCGTTTTTGCGGACAACCAGGAAATCGACAGGCAAAAATTCGTTGCAAGGACCGTACAAGCGTGGACCGACCAAGGAGATTCGGAAGATGCGTGAGATCAGACTGCTAAGCGGGGTCAAAATCAAGATTCAAATGCCCGCGGAGGAGCGAGGGGCAAAAGGCGGCAAGGTTCGCAGCGACCGTCTTCCGCCGGTGCCGGCCAATATCTACGTTGGCACGATGGAGACCTTGAATCCCCCCGAGCCAATTAAGCCGCGACCAAAAGCGCCGCGCAGGAAGTCTAAGTAACCTCTCCAATCGAGCCCCCGGTGATGACTTCTCCGGGGGCTTATTCTTTCTTCACCGGACTTCGATTCTACCACCGCCGATTTCCCCATTTGCGTGCCCGCCGCGTCTATTCTAAGATGGAAACGCTTCCGCCGTTCCGCTTCCGCCCTCGTGTCGCGCGCGAGATGTCGCATTCATGGAAACCGGCACCCAAGTCCCTGCGACCGAACAGACGACCGGCGCCGAACCGGCGCCTTCGCCCGACCTGACCGGCACCACGCTCGGCGACTTTCACATACTCCGCCGGCTCGGCCAGGGCGGCATGGGCCACGTCTATCTTGCCGAGCAATTGTCGCTCAAACGCAAAGTCGCTCTCAAATTGCTCCGGCCCGACGTGGCGAGCAACGGCACCGCTTTGCAGCGCTTCAAAGCAGAAGCGGAAAACCTCGCGCGTTTGACGCACGCCAACATCGTTCAGGTTTACGATTTCAAGGAGTCCGGCGGCCAGTGGTACATGGCCCTCGAATATGTCGAAGGCCGTAATCTCCGCGAATTCCTGGCGAAAAAAGGCCCGCCCGACGTGCTGCTCGGCCTAAGCATCATGCGTCAAGTCGCGGCGGCGCTCCTGCGCGCCAGCGAGTTTGGCATCATCCACCGCGACATCAAGCCGGAAAACATCCTGCTGACGAAGAAAGGCGAAGTCAAGGTCGCCGACTTCGGGTTGTCGCGCGTGCTGGCCGGCGACGGCGCTCCCGCGGGCGGGCTGAACATCACCCAAAGCGGCGTGACGATGGGCACCCCGCTCTACATGAGCCCCGAACAGGTCCAGGGCACGCCCGTTGATCCACGCACGGACATTTATTCCTTCGGCGTGACGTGCTACCACATGCTCGCCGGCCACCCGCCGTTCCAGGGCAAGACCCCGTTCGACGTAGCCGTGAAGCATGTCAAGGATGAACCGGAACCGCTTTCCGCCATCCGCCCCGACCTGCCGCCGGAGCTGTGCGCCATCATTCACCGGATGATGGCGAAGGACCCCGCCGGCCGCTATCAATCGAGCCGCGAGCTGCTCAAGGACCTGGCCCTGTTGCGCGAACGCCTGTCCGGCACGATGAGCAACCCGCAAACGCAAGCGGTGTCGCTAAGCGGCGTGAACGTTCAGGCAGAAACCCTTCCAGTCCCATCGTTCCCCTCGGTCCCATTGCCGCAGCGCCGCCGTCGGAGCGGGCTGGTGGTCGTCCTCTTTGTTCTCAGTCTGGTTCTGGCGGCCGCTGCCGGCGCCCTCATCGCCTGGCGCCAGCCGCACGACATGGCGACGGCGGCGGACGCCAGCGCCGCCACCGCCCCCGACGCCGATCCCGTTCGCAATCTCAAATCGCCCAAGCAACGTGAACAAGACCTGATTCGCATGGTCGAAGAATACAACAATCCGGGCGGCGACCAGAGCCGGGTGCAGCTCGGCGTGGGGCACCGCATCGAGCTGGGTGTTTTTTACCTCGATGAATGGCGCCTGGATGACGCAGATCATTTCTTCCAGGGGTTAATCAGCAGCCCGCCGCGCGTGCCGCGGTACGTTCAGATCGGCATTATCGGCCACGCCATCGTGCTGGCGTTTCGCAGCGAAGCGGAGGCGTCCAACCAAATCTTCTTGACGCTCGTTCACAACGACCGCCGCGCGGAGGCCAAACGGTTCGAAGGTTTGCTGATGCTCAACCCGCACTTCCGCCGCAAGGTCCTGGAAGCGCTTGACTACAACGAGCGCAACGCGACGCTGGAAAAACCATTCCCGGCAGACTTGCAAACCCTTCGCAAGGTCCTCGCCACACCGCTGCCCGGTCAAAGGAAGCCGGCGAACGACAAAGCCGCGGGTAAGACGACTTGAGGATCAAGCATTGCACCCGCGGCTCCACCGTTTCCGCGGATTCGCAATCCGACACGAAAACCGCTCCCTTGTCCATCGCCTACTTTTTCGCGTCCTTGCTTTCTGGGGGCAGCAGAACGCCGGCGAGGTCGAGCTTTTTTGCTAACCCAGGTTGCGCACTTGTAAGAGAATTCTGTCGATTTTCGCCCCGGCTCCGCGTGAATTCCTCGGTTTTTCCGTAGTGGAAGTCGGCCAAACGCCGTGTAGTGAAGACCTACCCCCTTGCAATTTCGCCATGCTCC
>JBGQKZ010000167.1:0-10411 GCA_041499805.1 Gemmataceae bacterium | reverse complement strand
TGTACTACGTATGACACACAAATGCAATAGCAATGACACTGTTTTGCAGTGGCTACCTGACGAGCCGACCGAGCAGATTGCACAATGGAACTTCAGGGAGACGCAGAATTGATGTGTGCCGTCCAGTGCGCTTTTGACGCATAAGGCGCACTTCGCGTCTGATGTAAGCCACTCTCTGATTGGAGTCGGTAGCTGATCGTGTCAGTTTGCTCTATCATCTTGGCCCGCTTTGATCGTTCGTCAGTAACCGGTGCAGCACGCGAGCCACTTGCGATGGACCCCAAGGACGGCCGCGGCGGGTTGTGTGGCCCTCGCTGTTCAATCTCTCGGCAATCTTGTAAAGCGATTGCCCCTCGGCTCTGGCGCCGGTCATCATGGGCAGGAGGTCCTTGTACACTTCTCGGGCCGCCTGGGCCCGCACCTTGGCCGAGGTCGCTGCGCCCTTCTTGGACCCGTGCCTGCGAGCTTCTTCGTGGCCGTCCCAATGGCCAGGACGGGCCGAACCGAGCAGGGTCCCACGTACCTTCGCTGCGGCCAATGCGGCCTTCGTGCGTTCACTGATGGCCTTGGCCTCGGCCTCAGCGACAGCGGCCAGGATATGTAGCGTGAGGCGGTTCGCGGCGGGGTTATCGCAGGCCGTGAAGTCCACGCCCGAATCCATCACCTTGGCCAGAAAGGCGACGTTGCGGGAGAGGCGGTCCAACTTGGCGACACAGAGGACGGCTTTGTTACGTCGGGCATGTGCGAGAGCCATTTCGAGTTCTGGCCGAGCCGCTAGCTTGCCCGTTTCTACTTCCGTGTACCACTGCCGCACCATGGCACCGATAGACTGGGCGTAGCTCTCCACAGCCCCACGCTGGGCCTCCAATCCGAGACCCGAGGCGCCCTGCCGTTCGGTGCTCACCCGTAGATAGCCGACGATTTGCCTGTCCATGGGACGCCCTTGTGCGAGGAAGCGGGCTTACAAGGGCATTATCGCAATAGCCTCAACGAACATCAAGGCTTATGCGAAATCAAATCAGCGGCTCGGTTTCTTGGAACGTAGGTTCAGTAGGCGTTCCAGAGCGTTGGCCCGCCGATCGGCCTCCTGCCGGGCATCCAGAGGCAAGTCCGGGTTAGCCGCTACGCTTCGGTGCAGGGCGATGATTTCGCGCTGCGTCGTTCGCGGCAACTGGCGTAGGCGCTGGGCCTCTTCGCGGTGCTCGCGTTCTGTCGCGGCATCTTCCTGTCGTCGCTTCGCCATGATATTCATCCGTACGTGCGTGTCCGCGTGAGCGGCTTGCTCCCTGCATTATTCCCGGTGAATCTGTTCGGCCAGTTACGAAAGCCGTGTTGCGGCCGCCGGCGCCAGGATGCGCCCCCGTCCGTATGCTCCGGCCCGCCCACGATGGAAGCCCGTTCAAAGGGGATCCATCGCGGAGGATCTGATTAGCGTCCGGTTCGGCGATTGGTGTGGGCTCCCCTTGTCTGGCCCCCCAGTCGTCTGGTCGCCGCAAACGGGCGCTGTTTCGTCGCGCAATTCGATGCAAGTCTATGATGATGCGCGTATGCAGCCCTCAGTCGGCCGTAATGCACGTCCTGTCAAGGGTTTCCGATCTACATCACCTTGTCTTCGCGACGCCACAGGCTCTACGATTAAGGCAGAGACTCTCAACAGGAGCGGACTTCATGCGTCGCAAGACCAACGCCCAAGAAATCCGCATGCTCGACCGACGCCAGAGCATTGCGCAACTGTACGTGCAGGGCCTCTCGCAGCGGGACATCGCGAAACGAGTAAAGGTGAATCAGGGCACGGTCAGCCGGGACCTCGCCGCCATCCGAGAAACCTGGCTGGAGTCGGCGACGCGGGACTTCAGCACACGCAAGGCCGAGGAGCTGGCCAAGATCGACGCCATGGAAAGTGAGGCGTGGGCCGCGTGGCAGCGTTCGAAAGAGGACTGGCAACGCAACACCAAGGAGAAGATCGAATCGACGGGCGCCACGACTGAGGAGCAGGGCAAAGAGAAACGAGGCACGCCGGCCGCTGGCGGGAACCGGATGAAAGTGAGCGTGGCGACCGAAGGCCGCTTGCCCGCTCACGAGTACATGCGCATCGTGCAGTGGTGCATCGGCAAACGCTGCGAGATCCTTGGCCTCGACGCGCCCAAGAAGCACGAGCACTCCGGCCCGGGCGGCAAGGCAATTCAATTGGAGGAAATCCGTGAGTTCCGCAACCTCCCCCGAGACGAGCTCATGCGACGTTATCGAGAGGCGTTACAAGCTCCTGATGCAGATGAAGAAGAGCCGCCGAAACCGGCAGCTTGAAATGGCGGTCTGCGCGGACGACATCATTCACTGGCTCACCGAGTGGGGTTGGACGTACGATCCCCGCGAGCTGAGAGATCCAGTCCTTCCGTTCACACCGTTCCCACGCCAAGTCGAGTTCCTGCACTGGCTCCGCGAACGCGAAGAAGCCCAGGAAGACGGGCTCGTCGAGAAGAGCCGCGACATGGGGCTGACGTTTCTGTGCTGTGCGTACGCGCTCCATGGCTGGCTGTTCCGCGAGGGGTACTCCGTCGGCTTCGGCAGTCGCAAGCTTGACCTGGTGGACAAGATTTCGGATCCCAGCTCCATCTTCGAAAAGATCCGGTTCATGTTGGGGAGGCTTCCCGATTGGATGCTTCCGGCGGGCTTCCGCTGGGACGAGCACGATTGCCACGCGAAACTGATTAACCCGGCAAACGGCAGCACGATCACGGGCGAAGGCGGCGACCAGATCGGCCGCGGCGGTCGGGTCTCAATCTACTTCGTCGATGAGGCCGCTTTCCTCGAGCATCCGGCCAGCGTCGAGCGATCGCTTTCCCAGACGACTCGTTGCCGCATCGACGTGAGCACGCCAAACGGACCGGGCAACCCCTTTTATCAGAAGCGGTACGGCGGCCAGGTAAAGGTCTTTAGGTTCCACTGGACGCACGACCCGCGGAAGGGCGTCGAGTGGTACGAAGCTCAGAAGAAGCGTTTCGACCCCGTCACGGTGGCGCAGGAGATTGACATCGACTTTTCGGCGTCGGTGGAGGGGATCACCATCCCAGCCGCGTGGGTGCGTGCTGCAGTGGACCTGCAGCTACCCGACGTTTTGGACGCGCGCGGCAACAAGAAGCCGTACCAACCGGAGGCGCCGTCCGTCTGCGGCTTGGACGTGGCCGAGGAGGGCAAGGCGCAGAACGTCCTGATTCATCGAATCGGCTCGTACGTCAAGCAAGTCCAGCAATGGGCGCAGACGAACACGACGGATACGGCGCACCGCGCCGCCGGTTACGCCGAGGCGTTCGGGGCGAGCACCCTGAATTACGATTGCGTCGGTGTAGGCGCCGGCGTGCGTGGCACTCTCGACAGCAGCACGCGGCGATTCAGCTTCACGCCGAACGCCATCAACAGCGGCGACCGTCCGTCGTTCACCCGGTGGCCCGATGGCCGATCGAGCCAGGACCGGTTTCTCAACCTGCGAGCCGAAATGTGGTGGTTACTCCGCGTACGCTTTGAGAAAGCCTACGAGTTCCGCGAACTGAATATCGCTCATCCGCCCGAGGACATGATCTCCATTCCAAACCATGCTCAGTTGATCGCGGACCTCTCCCTGCCGCTGCACTTCTACGCCGAGAACGGGAAGATCAAGATCGAGGCGAAAGACGCCATGCGGAAGCGCGGCGTGAAGAGCCCGGATCACGGCGATGCGCTGGCGCTGAGTTTCGCGCCGGTTTATGGATTCGACGCGCCGCCGCCGCCGGAACGCCGCGACGATGGGCCGCGGTCCCCGTTCCACGGGCGCCCGCAGCGGAGTGCGGCCGAAGAGCGCGGCACGTTTGGGCTGGGCGGTCGGGGGCCCGGTGGCTTTGGCAGGACAGTGTTTCACGGGCGGTGATGGCGCAGCGGAGGACCCTTCCGGCAAGACCGCTCCGCAGGCCAATGAGAAACGGGGCGCGACTCTTTCGGGTCGCGCCCCGGTCTGCCGATGAATTCTTGCCTTGCCACGCCATGAAGCGCGGCGACGTGCATTGCGCCCGGCAGCAGGTAGGCAACTACGTCCGCAGTGGATCGTAGTCGACGTGCCGGGTTGCCAGAGGTAGGGGATGAGGCCCCTCGTCTGCACGCTTTATCGTCAACAACCCCATCGGCTGGGTTGCCGGTGCCTATGTAGGCGCGACGTTGCGAATCGACCACGCCATGTGCGCTTTTCGTCGAGAAAGCGCACACCGCGGATTACCTGCCGCGAAAGCCGGCGGTCCAACTCCTTCGTGGGTGCTCATCGAGGCCCTTCGGCCCGATTCCTGCCGGCTGCGACTATCAGCAACAACAGAGTGGCGATAAACGCCAGGCAACCACCGATCCAAGTCAGCGGGCCGGACCATTGATCGCTCTGCGGATAGCTCGCGCCGACGTCGATGCCGACGCCAAGCCCCACCAACACGCCGACGACCAAGAAGACCAGCGCCGTCACCACGAGGACCGGCATTAGCGAGCGCGGGCGCTTCGTCGGCTGAACACGCATTCTGGCTCCTTCAATGAGAGCGGCATTCTTCGGCGATCGGTAGTTCGAGCGTGCGTCCCGAATGCAGGCAGGCACCGAGTGGCCATTGCCCGGTGAGTTCGCGCCCCTCGGTTGCGAGCAGATACGCTGACAAATAGAAAGGCCCCGGGCAACGGAGCCCGGGGCCTTGGAACGGGACACTCCGACACGCACATCCTTCGACTAGGCTAAGACACGGCGCTTCAGCCAACGGCCTATGCCGAGACCGGCAACGCCGAGGCAGCTCAGAATCATCGTGGAGGGTTCGGGCGTGTTGCCGTTGCCACCACCGCCGCCGCCACTTGACGTCTCCCCGACGATCACGTGGGCGCCGATGGAGCCCGCGTTGAACGCGGTCGGCGGGCCAGGGGGCGTGTAAGCGTTCAGGTTCACCTGGAAGGGATTGCCGCCCAGTGTGACGTTCCACAGCGGATTGAACGCCGTGCTGGTGATGTTGGCGCTGCCCTTAACCGTGTGGCCGTTCGGCAGCACGCCGCCGCCGGATAGTGTGCCGTTTAGTTCCCCGGTGAAGTGGTGCGTCTGCGACTGGCCGGACGCATCATCGGTGAGCGTCAACGTCAGACCCCAGCTCGCGTGGGTCAGACGATCGAAGTGACCGGCAACGTCGCCGAGCGCCGAGCTAAACGTGCGGATGTTCGTGGCGAGGACGTCGGACGTACCGAACGCCCCGTTCGGGGCCTCGTTGGTAAGTGTGACGCCGCCGGTGCCGGGAAGATCGGATTGCACCAGCAGCGAATCAGGCGTGAAGTTGTAGCTCCACGAAACGAAGTCGCCGCGGGCGGTCGTTCCCGCCGCCAGTGCGGCGATCACAACGCTAAGAAGGACAGGGACCGATCGCTTCATGTAACAGCATCCTTTCTGTTCCATCGGGTCCGCCGCGTTCGGACGTGCCATGCTACAGCCGAAGTAGCTGGCGCTTTGCGGGTCGGACGCGGCCCGCCGACGAAACGCAAAGCCGATGCCGAACGGACACGCGGCCGAGCGAGATGCTGTTTTGATGGTCGTGTCCGCCTAACTTGCGAAGCGGATGGCGGTTAGAAGTGACGGCACCCTTAGTGTGGCGAAAGAGATTGGGCAAGCGGGGTTGGGCCGTGGAGACGCAGGTCGCTCACCTGTTCAAAACCTGAGCGCGTTGCTCACCTTTTTCACAGAAGCTGCTTTTCGATGGCCATGCCGAGGTTCCGGAGCTTGTTGCGCAGCGTATTCCGGGACACGCCGAGTAACTGACTTGCCTGGACTTGATTGCCGCGAACGTGACGTAGCACGGCGTCGAGGATGACGCGGTCCACGGCCTCGTACGTCTGCTGATAGATGTCGCCCTCTCCCGCACGGAGCTTGTCGTTGACGAATTGGAGCAGATCAAAAGACGTGTCACCACCATTCTCTTCCGAGAACCCGGCGCCAGACGCCGCGGCGCGGGTCGGCTCGGGCAGCGCTTCCGCGGCAATGACTTCCCCGCTCGCTCGCACCAGCGCGTATTTGACCGCACTTTGCAACTCTCGGACGTTGCCCGGCCACTCGCGTGTCCGCAGCCGGTGCATCGCGTCGGGCGCGACCGCCCGCACGTTCTTGCCCATAGCGCGGTTATAAATGCGGAGAAAATGCTCGATCAGCACGGGAATGTCGTCGAGGCGAGCCGAAAGCGGAGGTAGTTCGATTGTGAACACGTTGAGGCGAAAAAACAGATCCTGACGGAAGCGGCCGCCTGCAACCAAATCTTCCAGAGGTCGGTTCGTGGCTGCGATGAGACGGACGTCGGTGCGAATAGTTTCGTTGCCGCCAAGCCGCTCAAAGCACTGGTCTTGCAAGAGTCGAAGCATCTTCGGCTGGATGCCCGCCTCCATGTCTCCGATTTCGTCAAGGAAAATAGTGCCTCCGTCCGCCTGCTCGAACCTGCCGATACGCCGCCGATCGGCGCCGGTGAACGCGCCGCGCTCATGCCCGAACAATTCGCTTTCCAAGATGGTGCTGGGCAGGGCGGCACAGTTGATCGGCAGGAACGGTTTGCTCGCCCGCTTGCTGTGTTGGTAGATCGCCCGCGCGACCAGTTCCTTGCCCGTCCCGCTCTCGCCGGTGATCAGCACCGGCACGTCGAGCGGCGCGACGCGACCAATCGCCTTATAAACGTCCTGCATCGCCGCCGAGCGTCCGACGATAACGTCCACGTTGCCGTCCGCAGTCGCTCCTTCCTCGAATATGGCCGGCACCTGGCTTAGTTGCCGCAACCTGATCGCTTCGCGGACTGCGTCCCGCAGCCGATGAATATCCACCGGCTTGAGCAGGTATTCGAATGCGCCCCGCTTTGTTGCTTCGATCGCGATTTCGGTAGTGGCATATGCCGTGATGATGATCACCGGCAGGCGGGGATCTAAGGAACGGATCCGCGTGAAAACGTCCAGACCGCAGGCGTCGCCGAGGCGAACGTCGAGGATCACGGCGTCCGGGTGCGCCTCGGCCACAAGTTCCATGCCCCGTTTGCCCGTATTGGCCGTGCAGACTTCCAGGCCCTCTGACCGGAAGCTCTTTTCCAGCGAGTACAGCAAATTCGGTTCATCGTCGATAACGAGGAGCTTAGCCATGCTTACCTTCCGTGGTGCGCGGGTCAGGCGGCGGCCGCCAGAATTCTTCCCTTCGTATCTTCGGAGTGTTGCGACGGCAGTTCGACGGTAAGTAGGGCGCCGCCCCCGAGCCGGTTCACCGCCCCAATGCGGCCGCCGTGCGCTTCAACGATGCGCCGGCAGATGGAGAGTCCAAGGCCCATGCCTGTCGTCTTCGTGCTGATGAAGGGCTCAAAGATTTGGTCACCGAGTTCGGCAGGCAGGCCGGGACCGTTGTCGGCGACCTGGATCCGCAGCCGAGACGTTGCCCGCTCTGGTTTTCGTGGGCGTGCTTCAGTCAGTCGGACGCGAACTTTGCCGCCCCGCGGCAGTACGTCCAGAGCGTTTGAAATCAAGTTGAGCAGGACCTGGCGGAATTGCGCGAGGTCGGCCTCCACGTGTAGCGGCTGCTTCGGCAGGTAGCACCGAACATCAACCCCGTGTTGGCTGGCACGCGCATCGACGAGATCCCTCACGTGCTTCACGGCCTCACGGGCATCGAAGGTTTCCTTGCGCGGTTGTGGCGGCCGGGCAAATTCCAGAAACAACGAGGTAAGCCGTTCCAGTCGAGTGGTTTCTTCCTCAAGCACCTGAAGATCACGGCGGCCCAACGCCGCGGGACCTTCATCCACCGCGGACTGGATGAGCAGCTTCATCGACATAAGAGGGTTGCGCAGCTCATGGGCGACGCCTGCCGCCATCTGGCCGACGGCGGCGAGTTGTTCGGCACGCAGCGTCTCGCGCTGGCTGCGCTGGAGCCGCTCGACGACCACGCCCAGGTGCTGGGCGACGCGCTGGAGATTCGACTCAAGGTGGTCGAGCCCCCAGGAAGCAGAAAAAGTGATTGGCCCAACTACGTCGTTCAATTTGCCAGCGGCATCTCGAATCGGGACGGAGAGGCGAACAATGGAACGGTGTACCGCCCGAGTAATGCCGAAGCCTGCGAGCAGACCGGAAACTGGCCCGCAGATGCCGAGCACGAGCAGGCAAAGCGCCATCCGGTCCGCCAGACGTTCGTTTTCCTCGCTGCTCCGTGCGATTTCTTCTTCGTTGAAGTCGAGGTACTCCTGCGCGGGCTCAAGAATCTCGCGGGTTAACGGATCGTCGATTAGCTCGCGCACCTTGGTGACAAGAGCGTCGGTGGGCGGCTGCCCGGCGACGCGCTCGAATTCGGCAAAGAAACGCTCGTACGCTTCGCGGACACGCGCGATCAACTCAAGCTCGCGGTGCATTACGGCAGCTCGCTCTGCTTCCGCCAGCCAGTGGTCGGTCTGGAGTCGTAATTCCGGGATCGCCTGAAGATGGTACTTGTCACCGGCTACGAGGTAGCGTTCGAGATGCCGCCGCACATCCCGGATGCCGATAGCCACCTCCTCTGCGGCCCGAAGACTGACGACATTGAGGGCGAGCGATTCGGAGGCGCTTTTCTGCGAGCGGTGGACATGCCAAGACGTGATTGCCCCAATGCTCAGGGGCACCAAGCTGACTAACACGACCGGTGTGGCCGTTCGGAGAATGAGCCGCGCATCCATGCGTCCGCCCCGTGATTCCGAATTCGAATGCAACATGTGAGCAAAAGCATTCTCCCTGGTCAAGCCGGGTTATGCCGAGGCCCAAGTACGCTTTTCCCATGAAAGGCGGCGTCGCGGCCTTTTGACGTCGCCAGCCACGTGGCCTACGCTTCCTCAGCCCTCTCAATCCGCACTCTCCGTCCGTGCAGTTGGAAGACACCATGCTCGCACCTTCAGAACTGCCACATGCACCCGCCTGCGTAGACGGTCAGCGCCGGGAAACATACCGCGCCATTACCGACAGGCGCGTCGCCGTTCGCACCGTTTGTACCATCTCGGCATTAACACGCGAGGTCGGCACGGCCGAGATTTTTGCTCGTTGGGCGGTCATCAAAGACACCTCGCCGCACGGATTAGGTTTCCTTGGCGCACGGCTCTATGACGTGGACACCGTGCTGCTGGTCTGGGCCGATGCACGGGATGCGGAACCGCCGATCCTTGCACGCGTCGTTTACAATCGGCCTGAGCCTACCGGCTGGTTTCACGGTTGCCAGTACGTCGAGGTGGACCCGTCCAATTAGCCGGAGCCAGCCCGAGTTGACGACGCCGGATCGAACGGCGCCGGCCTCCGACCCGGCTCGTCGCGTTTGACCGTAGCTACCGCGCGGGCTATGGTTTGAATAACCTGCCTCGATTCCTCCCCGCCTCCCCGCCTCCCCGCCCGAATCCCACCTTGCCCCGCGCCTGAGGTCACTGTGTCATCCGTGTTCCTCCTGCCAGCCGCTCCAGCGCCGGCGATTCGTGCCGGCGAGCTTCTCCGGTCCGATCGTGGCGTCCGCGACCGCCGCGCATCGCCCCGTAAGGAATGCGAGATCCCTGTAACGACGCGCCGTCTCGGGCGCGCGGAGCCGCCCAGCTTCGGGGCGATGATTCGCGACGCGTCCCAACACGGCATCGGCTTGCTGGTTCCGCGAAGGTACCAGGTTGGCAGCACGGTCGTTGTCTGGCTCGTCGGGCAGACACAGCGGGACGCCATCCGCGTGGAGGTCGTTCGTTGCCGCCGTGAGGCAAACGGGTGGTTTCACGGGTGCCGCCGCATCGACGCCCCGGACTCTTGATCTACCTGGCCCCAGCCGGCCGCGACGTTCCCAGCGCCGCCGGCCGGCTCGCCCGCTTATACGCCCCAATGGCGCATCGTTGCCCTGGACGGCCTGAGCTTCGCCGGTGGTCGAGATCGGGCCCGGACGGGGCAACAGCACGCGGGCGAATCTGGTCCCAAACGTCTTGTCCCTCATCAGTCCCTCATGGACAAGGGACGCGCGCACTCTATCCAGGTGAACACTATAGCACTGAAAATCACGGCATTTCGTAGAATGGTCGTAGCCCTTGTACAGCCCGTGATAGTCATCTTAACGGACTTTTAATCCGTAGGTCGATGGTTCGAGTCCCTCCGCCTTCATTCATAACCTTGGCATGATACACGTGTTACGGTATTACATCCTCGCAATCAATTCCTCCTGATGGCACTCAGTTCTTATTCTCGCGCGTTCGCCGGCAGTCTTACGACCAGCACGGGACAAGGCGCCTTACGCGACACTTCCTCGGCGACGCTGCCCATCATGCGGTTTCCTTCGCGCGTGCGGCCGTGGGTCCCTAGTACAATCAAATTACAAGAGAGTTCCTCCGCCTTCTTCAGCACCACGGACGCCGGATCGCCGTGCTCAACGATCCGTTTG
>JBGQKZ010000166.1:0-10494 GCA_041499805.1 Gemmataceae bacterium | reverse complement strand
TGCGACAAATCAGAAGTGCGAGCGCGCGGATTAGATCAGAAGGGTGCGCAGGGACAGATACAGAGGAGCCTCAAGCGGGGCAGCAGACGCGCAAGGACGAAAAATCGCCGAAGTACCGTTCACGGTCTGGGGAACGAAACCGACGCAAGTTGTCGTCGCTGAGAAAAGCAAGAGCGGATCGACGGGGCGTACCAGCGACCGCCCCTCGCTCTTTACCACGGGGCACACCGGGGCGTGAATTGGCCGTCCTTTACTGTCGCGAGAAGCGTGTTGAAGCGGGCAATGATCCGAGCACAAATGGACCGTGCAGCAATCACCGTCGCAACCATTCTCGCGCTCCTCCGTCGCGCAAGCCGACGGACCAACGTGGCAAAGGCACACGCCCGCCGGCGCGAGGAACGGCAAAGCTGTCAGCACGGTTAGAACGATACGGAACATATGAGTTCCATCGGCACCGTTGCGGCGAACAATTGAATTATAACTTGTGGCGCCGTGAATCGTCAATCGGCGCGGACGTGTTACCCATGTTTGGCAGCGATTCCGTAAGTCCTTGTCGGAGCGAGAGAAAAATGGATAACAAACAGAACACCTCAATAGGGCAAAAAAGGCGATTTTTCAATCTCGATGTTAGGAATCGACTTAACTCGCTTTTGCGCAATATGATAAGCGCATCGCTCGTCAAATGGGAGCGGAGACTGATCCAATGGCAAACGCAGTGAACCGCCTGCGTCCCGTGCTGGTTGTGCTCCTGGGAAGCTGGATTCTCGGCTGCGGTCTCCGCGCGGTTGCCGCGGACGGGCCTGACGTCCCTCCGGAGAGTGCGGCGGATGCGAAACGCCGACACGAACGCATCGCCGAGCGCCGCAAAGGGGTCGACATCATCTGCCACCGTGGCGCGTCCGAACATGCCCATGAGAATACGCTGGAGGCGTTTCGAGCAACCTTCGAGCTGGGCGGCGACGGCAACGAATTCGACATCCGTGCGACGAAAGACGGCGTCCTCGTCGTCTTCCACGACGACATGTTGGACCGTCTGCTGGAGGCGTACGGCGATGTTGGCGACTATCGTTGGGAAGAGTTGCAGCGCTTTCGCTTCCGCAACCCCGGCCGGTTCGCCGCGGACTGCCGCATCCCGACGCTGGTCGAAGTGTTCGACCTCCACCGCCGGTATTGCGGCCTGATGCACCTGGACATCAAGCGGCCGGGGCTCGACGAAGCCATCGCCCAGCTTCTGACGCGCATGGATCTGTGGGACCAGGTCGGCTACTGCAATGACCACGGCGACCGCATCGTCAGCGATCGCCGGTACGTTGGACGGCGCTACAAGGCCCCGGGTCTCTACGCCGATCGCGCGGAGGTCTTCCCGGACGTGATCGCCGCCGCACTGCAAAAGCCGGGCGACGGGTTAATCATGGACGACCCGCGCGGCGTTGTGGTCGCGCTCGGCCGAAAGCTCGGCAAATTGTCGCCCACCGCCGTCGCGCCGCGACCGGCGCCGCCACGGAGGGCGGACGCGCCGCGGCCGAGCGAGCCGGATTTAATCGCGCTTCTCCAGGACGCCGCGGACTGGGATCAGGTAGCCGAGACGACGGCGGACCGGGCGGCATCGGCGCAGCGCATCGTCGTTCGCGCCCGTGCGGCGGATCAGCTTTACGACATTCGCGCTTCATCGCCGGCGGCGTTTGCCGCTCTGGAACAGCGCGTGCGCCGCCGAAGCCTGCACAAGGAATGGATGTACCACGGTCTGGACGCAGCGCTTGCGTTGCGTTCGTTGATCTTGCTCGGCGCACCAAACGCGGTGGCGACGGCTCGCTTCGCCTTGTGGCGCGACGACCCCGCCTTGAAGGCCGTCGTGGACCCGCGCTGGAAGAACCCGCCTTCCTGGACCGATTTCCGCGTGAAAATGGTGGTATGGCCGGCGCTGGAGCAGTGTCCGGGGGCAGCGACGGAGAAACTCTGCCGCGATTACCTCGCGCTGGGCGACGAGGAAGCCCGCCGGCTCGGGCCGCCGGACTTTGAAGCAGCGGCCAAGGCGCTGCTGGCGATCAGTCCCAGCAACGACACGGCTCTTGAATTGATGAAGCACCGGCTTCAAGCCGTGCGCGGGCGGGCCATCCTTGCGTGTCTTGCTCACGCCAAGGAAAGATGGGCGCGGGCGGCCCTGGAAGTCGGCGCGCCGCACGCCCTCGCCTATCGGGTAGACGATTGAGCTTGTCGTCCTGCTACTTTTTCTCGCGCTTCCAGACGCTCAGCGTGTTGCCGCTGCCGGCGGGCGCGCTGAATTCCTTCGGCCGGTCTTTGCCGGGGGCGGCGTAGCAAACCTTGAGGTTGTCCCCCGTCAACTCGTAGATGCCGAGCATCGTCATCCCTTTGGCATTCCCTTCGGTGGGCATGAAGTCAATCGTTTTCGGCTTTGTCGTCGAGTCAACTTTGAATTTGCCCTTGCCCAACGTCTCGCCGTCGCGCGTCAGCGCATACTCGTCGTCTTTGACCTCGCGCCGCAGCGATTTCACGAACTCCTCGGGTGCAGGTTGACCGTCGCGCTCCGCGGAAACCAACGACCAGACGCCGGCCATTTGCTTGGCATCGCCGGCTTGTTCTTTCTTCGCGTCGTCGGCGCCCAACAGCAGGCCGACGATCGCGACGAGCAGCAGTCGCTTCATGGTGTCCATCTCCTTGGCAGAGGGTTCTTGGGCAGCCGACAATCATAACCGGCTCCAGGCGTGCCGCCAGCAGAATCACGTCGGTTTCCACGCGATTCGTTCATGCGATTCCCGGTCGCGCCAAATGAATTGCACGGCGGGACCGCGGAACTGTTGGCCTGCGCAATCGGCAGGGTCACGGCGAATAGACGCAAGCGGCTCGCGAAGGCGGATTTGGACCATGGACCGCTACTTTACGAAAGCTCGCTCTCGTCTTTTCGTGATTGTCCGCAAGCATCCGAAGAAATCCGTTCGTAAGTGCTTGCTTCGATTCGCGAAGTAGGTCGCTTTCGCCGTGGTACGCCGATATTCTAGGCCGTTCGGCCGCTTGGTTTACGCTTGATCTACAGCAAGAGGCGATAAAGGGCATCTGTGTTGCCGCGAGCGCTGCGGCCGACGACGGCTCGTCCTTGCGTCGGCCCTCGGTTAGAATGCTTCTTGCTCGACATCCCTGATGTCTTCCTCTTTCCCGGAGACTCCCTTCGGAATCGGCGAACATCACGTGTGCGGAGCGGGCGGTCTTTTGACGTAGCCTTCATGGAGATGCCGTCCGCGAACCGGTGTGTCGCTCGCCCCACCCCTTCGCGTCCGTCGTTCCGGCAGAGGCGCCTCGGCGGCTCGGGCGATCAATGCGGCGCAAATACGGCTTCGTGGTGCCCTCACTATGGAAGCGATCACCCAGGTACTCAACGCCATCGAGCAAGGCGATCCGCACGCAGCGGGGCAGCTCCTGCCCCTGGTCTACGACGAGCTGCGCCGGCTAGCGGGCGAGAAGATGGCCCACGAGCGCCCCGGGCAAACACTCGAAGCCACGGCGTTGGTACACGAAGCCTACATGCGGCTCGTCGGCGAGGGCGACGACCGGCATTGGGACAACCGTCGTCATTTCTTCGCCGCCGCCGCCGAGGCGATGCGGCGCATCCTCATCGATAGCGCCCGCCGCAAGCAGGCGAGCAAACACGGCGGTGGTCGGCAACGGGAGGAACTGGACGCCGACGCACTGGTCGCACCAGAGCCGAATCTGGACCTCCTGGCCCTCGATGCGGCGCTGCAGCGGCTGGCCGCACGCGACTCGCTCAAAGCCAAGCTCGTCGAGCTGCGTTACTTCGGCGGCTTGACGGGCGACCAGGCGGCCGCGGTCCTTGGGATTTCCGCCAGCAGCGCGGACCGGCACTGGGTGTACACCCGGGCCTGGCTACGCCGCGAACTCGGCTTCGCCGTCGAGTCCTGACGCTCGCATTCCAGAACACCCCAAGAATCCTGGTGCTGCACGCGCCTTTTCTCGCATAGAAGGGTGGAGGCGAACACGCTCCGCCTCCGAGGTGGCACATGAACGAAGAAGAAATCTTCCACGAGGCGTTGGCCCGGCATCTCCCCCAGGAACGGGCAACGTACCTGGAGCAGGCCTGCGCGGGCAACCCGGCCCTGCGCGCATCGGTCGAAGCGCTCTTGCGGGCGAATGTCGGCGCCAGCGGCTTCCTGGGCAAATCAGTGTCGCAGACATGCGCCACGCAGGATGAGCCCATTATTGAGCGCCCCGGCACGGTGATCGGGCCGTACAAGCTGTTGCAGCAAATCGGTGAAGGCGGCATGGGCACCGTCTTTATGGCCGAGCAATCCGAGCCCATCCACCGCAAGGTCGCTCTCAAAATCATCAAGCCGGGTATGGACAGCCGCCAGGTCATCGCTCGCTTCGAAGCCGAGCGGCAGGCCCTGGCGATGATGGACCACGTCAACATCGCCCGTGTCTTCGACGCCGGGGCCACGGAATCCGGCCGGCCTTACTTCGTCATGGAACTGGTCCACGGCGTGCCGATCACCAAGTATTGCGACGACAACCACCTGACGCCGCGCGAACGCCTGGAATTGTTCGTCCCCGTCTGCCAGGCGATCCAGCACGCTCACCAGAAAGGGATCATTCACCGGGACATCAAGCCGTCCAACGTCATGGTCACGCTCTACGACGGCAAGCCGGTGCCCAAAGTGATCGACTTCGGCGTGGCCAAGGCGACCGAGCAAAAGCTGACCGAGCGGACTCTGTTCACGCAGTATGGCACCATGGTCGGCACGTTCGAGTACATGTCGCCGGAGCAGGCGGAGATGAGCGCCTTGGGCGCCGATACCCGCAGCGACATCTACTCGCTGGGGGTACTGCTGTACGAGTTGCTGACAGGCAGCACGCCGCTCTCCCACAAGCGGGTCAGGGAAGCAGCGTATGCCGAGATTCTCCGCATGATCAAGGAGGAAGAGCCGCCCAAGCCGAGCACGCGGCTGAGCGACTCGGGCGAGGCGCTAGCGTCCATCTCGGCCAATCGCCACATGGAGCCGGCCAAGCTGACGAAGCTGGTCAAGGGCGAGCTGGACTGGATCGTGATGAAGTGCCTGGAGAAGGACCGCAATCGGCGTTACGAGACGGCCAACGGCTTCGCCCAGGACGTGCAGCGCTATCTGGCGGACGAGCCGGTGATGGCCTGCCCGCCGTCGGCGTGGTATCGCTGGCGCAAGTTCGCGCGGCGGCACAAGGCGGCGCTCGCGGCTGCATTGTCTGGTGCTATGGCGGTGCTGCTGGCTGTGGTCGGGCTGGCCGTCAGCAACTGGCTGGTCACACGCGAGAGGGACGAAAAAGAGAATGCCCTTGGCAAGGCTTTGCAGGAGAAGGAGCGAGCGGATCAGAACCTGGCGCGGGCCCGTCGGGCGGTCAAGGAGTACCTGCTCAAAATCAGCGACAGCGCCCTCCTGAAAAGCGCCGACTTCCAGAACCTACGCAAGGAACTCTTGGAGACGGCTATCCCGTTCTACCAAGATTTCGTCCGGCAGAGCCGGGATGACCCGGAACTTGAGTCCGAACGCGGGCGGGCCTATCAGGACCTGAGTTCGCTGCGCCGAGAGCTGGGAGATCAAGAGCGTGCCCTCACCGAGTTGGCGGAAGCGGAAAAGATCTTCCAGCTCCTGACAAAGACATTTCCGGACAAACCAGCCTATCTCCATAGCCTGGCAGGGGCCCTGCTCAGTCGTGGGGTGGCTCTCAATGAACTCGGCCGATTCGATGAAGCGGAACAGGCGCTGCGGAAGGCCCTCGACTTCCTGGAACCTCTCGCGTCGAAGGACTCCGCGGCGCCGGAATACCGCGCCTCGATGGCGAAGGCGTCCAGCAATCTGGGGGAGCTTCTCCGAGAGGTGGGCCGCACCCCCGAAGCCGAAACGATGCTCCGCCGCGCAATCGAGCTCCGGGAGAAGCTGGTCGAGGAGCAGCCGGGCATTTTGTACCTCCGCGAAGAACTCGCCAAGTCCTGGATCAACCTGGGGGCAGTCCTTCGTGCCCAGCGGCAGCTGGCGCCGGCCGAGAAAGCTTTCGAAAAAACGCTCGAAGTTCTCGACCCAAACACGCTGGGGAAGTTGCCCGGTGGCTCGCCGCTGCCTCTGAGGTATCAGCAAGTACGGGCCCACGCTTACAACAATTTGGGTGTCGTTCAAAGAGAGACGGGCCGCTTGGCCGACGCCGAGAAGGCGAACCGGGCCGCCCTCGCGATCACAGAAAAGCTGGCGGACACCTTCCCGTCGATCCCCCAATACCGATATGAGCTGGCCGGGCGTTACAACAACTTGGGCGCCATTTTCTCCGAGCTCGGCAAAGGGCACGATGCACAAGCGGCTTACGAAAAGGCGGTCCAAATCTACGAGCCCTTGGCCGCCAACTTCCCTGGGATCCCTTCTTACACCATCGGACTGGCCGGGACGTATAAGAACCTCGGCCAGCTCATCGGAGACAACGGCAAACTGGAGGAGTCCCTGCCCTGGCTCACTAAGGGCGTGGACATCCTGGAGCGGGCCCATCAGCAGGACCCACGCTTCGTCAAGGCACGCGAGACGCTGTGCGTGGCCCACTGGGCGCGGGCCATGACGTTGGCCGGGCTGGGCCGCTATCAAGAGGCATTGAAGGATTGGGACCGCGCGATCGACGTGGACGACGGCCGTTATCAAAATACGCTGCGGCTCAAACGCGCCTCGAACCTTATCAACATGAAGGACCATGCCCGGGCCACGGCCGACGCCCAGGTCGTCGCCGAGTCGGCAAAAGCTACAGCCGAAGACCTGTACAACGCGGCTTGCGTTTATGCTCTATCCGCGCGCTTCGCTGCCCACGATATCACCCGGGCCGAGTACTACGCCAGCCGCGCAGTTCTCCTGGTTCGCCGGGCGCAGGCCAATGGCTACAAGGACCTGGCGCAATTGAAGAAGGACAAAGACCTCGACGCGCTCCGGTCTCGCGACGACTTCAGGAAACTGCTGGCCGAACTGGAGGCGAAGAAGGGCTAGTGCATCGCAGCGCGGCCTCGGTTGTCGGCGTTGCCTGCGCCCGCCACAGTCAATGACTAAGAAAAGCGGCCGGTGAGGTCCTTACCGCCAAGCAAGCCCCTCACCGGCCCGGCACCGCCCCGGCGCTCGGTCTGCGCGCCGGGAACGATGTCCCTTCATTGGAGCGCAGACCAACCTGGAAAAGGAGACTCTATCATGTCATTCACCAGTTGGCTGCGCAACCCGCGCTCCACCCTCGCTCCGGGCCGGGCGGAACGCAATCACCGGCGGCGACTGGCGGCACGTCGGTTAACCGTCGAAGCGCTCGAAGATCGGACGGTGCCTTCGTGCATGGTTTCGCTGGCCCCGAGCGAAGCCGCCCCTCAACTGGTTGGCGAGGGGATCACCTGGACCGCCACGGCCACCGACTGTGGGGCAACCCCCGTTTACCAGTTCAGCGTGGCGCCCCATGCCGGCGCCTTCCGAGTGGTGCGCGACTTCAGCCCCACCAACGCCTTCGCGTGGACGCCGATGCAAGAAGGCGCTTACGACATCGAGGTCACCGTCAAGGACGGGCATCAGGCGACCGAAACGACCACCGCCGTGGTGGCCGACGCGGTTGCGTCGCGGGTGACCGGGTCGGAGCCCGTCATCACGCCCACGCTCAACCCGCTCGTGGCCCTGTACAGCGCCCCGCCCTCTTCGGCGGGCTCGGTGTTCGTTCAGTTCAGCGTGGCGGGCGACTCCCCGTCTTGGAGAAACACCAACACGCTCCCGGTCGTGCCGGGAAAGAGTACGAACTTCTTCGTGGCGGGCATGCTGCCCAACACCACGTATGAGATGCGCGACGTGCGGAGCGACGGCACCGGCTCCGCGCCTCTGCTCTTTACCACCGGGGCGATCCCATCGACGTTGACCTTCCCCACCTTCACCGTGCAGCAGCCGCCCGGCGCCGGCAGCGATCTTAATCAAGACATGATCTTCCATCAGCTCATCAGAGCTACGAGTAACCTACCGAACCCTCTGGCGACCGACCTCCAGGGACACGTGATGTGGTACTACGACGCCTCCTCTTCGGGTCTCACGTTCACCTTCGCGGGCCAGAGTCTGGTGCCGGGGGGCACCGTCCTGCTGATCGGCACCGATCACGATGCCACCTTGCCTGGCTCTCGGAATATCCTGCGCGAGATCGATCTGGCCGGCAATGTCGTGGGGGAGACAAATCTCGCTGCGGTGAACGCGGAACTGACAACCATGGGGCACGACGTTATCTACAGCTTTACCCACGACGTCCAGCGTTTGCCAAACGGGGGTACGGCCGTGATTGGCCTGACGGAGCGCACCTTCAACATCAACGGCACCCCCACTAATTACGTTGGAAACATGATCCTGGCGCTCGACAAAAACTTGCAGGTGGCATGGGCTTGGGATGCCTTCGACCATCTGGATGTCAACCGCGGGCCCATCCTGGGCGAGGTTGTGCCGCCGGGCAGTCAGGGACCGACGGCCTCCGTCCCCAGACTCCCGGCGGTCGATTGGCTGCACCTCAACGCCGTGAGCTGGTCACCTGCCGATCAGAATCTGGTCCTGTCGATCCGACATCAGGACTGGGTGATCAAGATCGACTACCAGAACGGCCAGGGAGATGGCCACGTCATCTGGCGGCTGGGGCAGGGCGGCGATTTTACCGTCAACTCCACGGATCCGAACCCGTGGTTCTCCCACCAGCACTACGCCCACTATATCGACGACCACACGCTGATCCTCTTCGACAACGGCAATACCCGGCGTGCCAGCGATCCCAATGCGCACAGTCGCGGACAGGTGTGGACGCTCGACGAGCAGACGATGACGGCGACCCTCGTGGTTAACGCAGACCTGGGCAGCTACTCCGGCGCCCTGGGGGCCGCGGAACGGCTTTCGAACGGGGACTATTCCTTCACGTTGGGAACAAACGGCCCGGAGCCGCCCAAGCCGCCCGCCCATACTGTCGAAGTGAGCCCAGACGGCGCCAAGGTCTATGACCTGATGGCCAACACGCCGGAATATCGCACCTTCCGGGTGCGGACTTTGTACGAGGGGATCGATGACGCGCTGGCAGGAGCGCCCCAAAAGGTGGACAGCGTGGTCCTCAATGACGGCGCCGCCCAGCGGTCGATGGTCAACAGCCTCACCGTCACCTTTAACGGCGCCGCGATCCTCGATCCTGGGGCCATCGAGCTCCGCCGGCAAGACGGCAGCCTGGTGCGTCTGCACGCAGACATTTCGATATTGGGCGGCAAGACCGTGGCCGTGCTCACCTTCCTCGGGACAGAGTTCATCGGCGGCTCGCTGGCGGACGGCAGTTACACCCTGACGGTCCGCTCGGACCGGGTCCACGACCGATGGGGAGCGGAGCTGGACGGGGACGGCAACGGCTCGGCGGGGGGCGACCGGGTGGACGGCTTCTTCCGGCTATTCGGCGACAGCGATGGCGACCGGCATGTCGACGTGCGCGACCTGCTCCGCTTCCTGGGCGCCTTCGGCAGCAGGACAGGCGACCCCAATTACTTGTGGTATCTCGACTATGACGGCAACGGCGCCGTGGGCGTTCTGGACCTGGTCCAGCTCGTGCATAGGTTTCATCGACGATAAATGAGTCTGCAAACCGTGACATGACAAGCGGCCGGTGAGGTCCTTACCGCCAAGCAAGCCCCTCACCGGCCCGGCACCGCCCCGGCGCTCGGTCTGCGCGCCGGGAACGATGTCTCTTCATTCTATCGCAGACCAACTGGAGAGAAGCCATGAAACGATACAGTTCCGCAGCCGGCCTCGTGCTGGCAGTCGTGGCCGTCCTGGGGCTCGCCGGCCGCGTGGCCGCAGGAGAGCAGGCGCCTTTCAAAGGCAGGCTGGAAGGGGATGTTACCATCACTCCGCTTGCCCCGCCGTTTGTGTCCGTGCTTGTCGAGGCCACGGGTAAAGCGAACCATCTCGGCAAGTTCTCGTTGGAAATCCCGCACGTCGTGAACCGCGCGAACAGTACCGCGATCGGGTCCTATGAGTTCACCGCGGCCAACGGCGACACGCTGTTCGCCGACTTTACCGGGCAAGCCACGCCCACGGCAACACCGGGCGTCCTCTACATAGAGGAAACCGCGACCATCACGGGCGGTACGGGCCGGTTCGCCCACGCCAGCGGGAGCTTCATCTGCGAGCGCTTGTTCGACACCGTCGCCGGCACGACCGCCGGTTCCTTCAAGGGGACCATCCGCCTCCGCGATGACGACGATGACGACGACTAACGTCGATGTCAATCAAGGGCAGCGGCCGGTGAGGCCTTACCGCCAAGCAAGCCCCTCACCGGCCCGGCGCCGCCCCGGCGCTCGGTCTGCGCGCCGGAGTTGATGGCCCTCAAGCAGTGGGGCGGCGGAAACACGAAGGCGCGGGGCCGGGCGCTCGATGGAATGACATGGGAGAGATGCCCGCCAGGGCGCCGCAACGGAGGGCGGTCGGGGGA
>JBGQKZ010000165.1:0-10517 GCA_041499805.1 Gemmataceae bacterium | reverse complement strand
GCATCCCGCCAGCAGTTCGTCCTTGCGCAGCTCAAAGCGCCGTTCCATCGGCTATCTCCTTCGTCAAAGGGTCCATCCTGTGCGAAGGATTGTCACAAAAGAACTTGCGATCACGCAAGACGGCTTAGACAGTCGAACTAGAGAACTGTCAAGACCGCCGCGTACAGGCGGCTACCCTGACTCGATCATGAGGTGATAGACCACCATGTAACTTCGAGCCATCTGTATTTTCGGTCCATAGCGCCTTGCAAGCAACAGAAGCGTTCCGCAAGAAGTTCAATTGGGACGATTACCAGGGCTCTTAATCGCCGGTTACGTCGGCTACTCCTTTTGCACGATGACCAAGTCGGCGAGGTACCACAGATGGCGCATGAACTCGGGAACGTCGTCGCGGATTTTCGGACGGTGTTCGCCCGCCGCGGTCGCCACGTCTTCCAAGGACACGGGCTTATTGTTCAACGCCACGTCTTCCAACACCTGAAGAAGACCAAGCGCGGGCGTTTTTTCCTTGGACCAGGCATAGCGCAGCACCGCGGCCTGAATCGTGCTCCAGGCGAGTTGTAGTGGTTTTTTGTCAACTTTGTCGGACGCCACGTCGAGCATCACGACACGCGCGCCCGGCGTCGTTTGATCCACGTCCAACAGCGATTGCAGCGGCACGGCGTCTTTCTTCCAATCCTGTGCGCGCGGATTGGCAAGATTGTCGTGGGTAAGCAGGAAATCCTCGCCGTCCGCGATCTTCTCTTTGCCTACCCAATAAATCAGCAATACGTCGCTCGGCGAGGCGAGCTGGCGCTTGATTGCCGCTAACTTGCGCTCGACCGTGTCCTTCACGATGTACGGATCATCCCCCAGGTTCGACAACAGGCGGACTTCGTCGAACACGGCGCTCTTGAGGGGTGCGCTTTTCGGGACTCCCCGCGCTGTCGAAAGTTGCGACACTTGGAGCGAGTGAAAGGCGCGTTCCTGTAACTCGCGCGCCGAGATTTTCTCCGCATCGGTCGCTATCTGCACAACGAACACAAGCAGCTTTGGCTTTTCCGGGCGGGTACAGGTCACGATGAAGTCCGACTGCCCACCGGGTTGCAAGGGCAGATCGGGACTTTCGATTCGGACGTGATTTCGATCCTGATTGAGCACGAGTTTGAAGCTAAACGCGCGCTCCTGACCACGGGCCTTCGGTTCCAGCGTTGGCGGACGCTGTCGAAAACCATTCACGAAAGCCGCGAGCCGCGGCAGCTTCGCCTCAACTTCCTTTTCCTGATCGGGTTCATTCCAGACAACCCGTCCGCGGCACTCGACCTCGGCCGCGGTCACGGGCGCCTTCGGCAGCGGTTCCATCATAAGCTGCACCGGCGTCGGCGTGTAGCTGACGGTGATTTGCTTTTCCTGGAGACCGGCGTCGTTCACCGCTTCGACATGAAGCGCGTTCGCCTGCGGCCTTAGGCGAAGGTCCAACTCCTTTTCCCAGTGAAAGAGACCCTGTTCATCCGGCTTGAGTGCCGGATCGAATTCTTGGTAGACCGAGCGCCGCTCGTGGAAGACCTCGACCGACTTCAGCCGGCTGGGCGACTGTATGTGCAGCATGAGCCGATAGGCGGCTTTGGCCGACTCGGTCTTGCTGGCGACGTCGATCTGGGCTTTGTCCGCATCGGTGAGCGGGGCCTGAACGGACGCGACTTTTTCGCCGTATCCATCGTGATTGGCAGCCTTGAGCAGCAGCCGGTTCGCGCCGCGCGTGAGCGCTACGTCCTTGAGCGCGATATGCCAGACGGTTGGGTTTTGGGCATCGCGCTTGGCCACACTAGCCAGAGGATACTCGCGGTTATTGAGGACGATCTTCGTCAAAGGCAGGTCCGGCGGCGACCACGCGTCGGCTTCAACCGTCGCAAACGGCTTCTCCTTGTTCGGCAGGAACGTACGCATGGTAACGAGCGGGGGGCGCAAATAACTGACGCTGCGTTCAGTCGGTGCGCTCTCTCGCCAACGATTCTTCATCCAGACGCGGACGCGGTTGGCCCCGTTGCCGAGCTGAACGTTGCCAAATTCGACCGGCTCTCCCGCCGTTGGCGACGACCGCCGCGCGACAGACAGCACGCTCTGACCGCCTGCTTGTACGATCGGCTTTCCGTCCTTGTCACGAACCTCCATCAACAGTTCGAACGGATGGAAAGGAGTTGATTCCTTCAGCAGCCCCGCCACCTTGATGCTGGGCGGCGCCTCGTCGGGTTTGCCTTGCTTCCTTTCCTCGTCGAGCCGCGGGCTGGTCAATTCAAGCTCCGGCAACCCCGGCTGGTATTCGATGCGCACCGGCGGCGACTTGCCCGGCTCTTTGCCGTTGAGCGTCGTCGCCTCCAGCAGAATCTCGACGGGCTTTCCCGGCTCCAGCGTGATCTTCGGCGAATTCTCCGCATTCAGCTCAAATTCTCTCTTCCCGGCGGCGACGGCCATTCGCGCAGCGCCGTCGAACTTCACGAGCGCGCCCGCGGTCGCCTTCAACGCAACGCCGGCGAGGTCCTCTTCCGCCGACGTGATCTTGCCGAGGAGTTGAATCTGCGCGGCGTCCACGATGACGGGCTTCCCCGGAAGCACGTCGACGCGCCTACCGCCCGGCAGCGCGATTTGTGTCAGACGCGGCGCCGGCGCCGCGCTCGGCTCGAAGACGACGACCAGGGATTGCTCCGCGGTTTCGTTTTTCTCGAAGTCGGGGAGCGCGCCTTCGTTCGCGGCGCGAAGGCGCAAAACATTTGGACCGGGTTGAAGCTCCAGCACTTCGTTGATCGTACCCGAAGGGAGCGCGCGTTCTTTGCCGGCGTCTACGTGAAGCCAAGACCGCACGGTCTGGCCCGCGCTCCCCGCGCGCACGTTGGCCGCCAAGGTGAACGTCTTTTCGCGCACGGTCCGTGAATTCTGACCGCCGGCGAACTCGATGACGGGCGGCGGCGGCTGGTGTACCACGTGCAGCTCGGCAGCGCCCGCCTGACCGTCCGTGTTCTCGACGACGATGCGCACGCGGTGTTCGCCACGCTCTCCGGGAAACGTCAGCGTCAGAGAGCTGCTTTGATCCGAGATCGACTCGATGGTGCTTTCTTGGCGTTTCCCGTCCACCTCCAAGCGCACGACTTTCACTTCGTCATTTCGCAGCGATGGTCCCGTCACCGTGAAGCGCACGTCGACCTGCGGCGACCGCACGACATACGGTCCCGGCGCCTCAACCTGCGTGGTTCGGCGTAGCTGCGGCTCGACGAGCGCGTCGATCTGCACGCGCGGCTTGGGAATCGGTTTCTTGAGCGCGTCGAGGGCCTCGTCCAGGCTGCCCGTGTCCACGAGCGGTTTGAGCAGCTTTGGTTGATAGTAGCGATCCCGATAGGCTTCCAGGCGGGCGTAGCGAACGGGCTCGCCCAGCCGGGCGGGATTGAATTGCCAGCCGACGTAGCGCTCGGCGTCAGCGCCGCTGGAGTCATAAACGCCGGCCGGAGTCCACGCGATCCACTCCTTCGCGGGCCGCCCCACGGTCCGAAGGACGAGGAGCGACAAAAGCGGTTTCCGATCGTCGGCGGCTTGTTCGACCTGGACATTTACCTGCGTCTCTCGCTCGCCGCGCCGCACTTTGAGCCATGCGGCGCCGCCTGGCTTCGCCTGCCAGACCGCGTCGTAGAACGCCCACGCGGACACGGGCGGTTTGCGCGCGTCGTTTTCGCGGAACGCGAGGCCGTCGATTACGTCGCCTTGCTTCAAGCTTTCCGCGATCGGTTTGCCGTCTTGCACCGCTCGGACGATCAGATCGTTGCCATGCTTTTCCAATGTCAGCCCAGAGATCGTGGCGTGCTGCCCGATGATCGCATCGGTGTCCTTCAGGCTCCATACGCACACGATCTGGTCTTCACCGGTGGAGGCCAGCAGCTTGCCGTCCGGGGACGCCGCCAGGCCGCGGACGCGTTGCACGTGGCCCTTGAGCAGTCGTACCAGTCGCCCGGTCCGAGCCAGGTAGAGAGCCAGTGTCGGCTCGCCGAGATCATCGTCCCAAGTGGCCAAGGCGAGCAGCGGTTCCGCGGAAGCGGCTTTCCAGGGAGGAACGACGGTGTAGGCGGTAATCTCCTCGCGCGGCCCGAGATCGACGTCCACATTTTGCTGAGCCGTGGGGCTGCTCCAGGAGAAGCGCCATCGATTCTGGTTCGGCCGCGGCAACCGCTCCGCGCTGACACGCCATTCGTCGCGGTTGGGCCCGAAGGTCTTCCATCCCTGGCCAGCCGCGTTCGCAACGAGCTCCCGCTTCGCGAAGTCGAAGACAACGTCGCTTTGCCTGGTCGCGTTGTCGGGCTGTTCGCGCAGCAGCAGTCCGAGGGAATCGGCGTTGCCCGCTTGTTGCGCGAACGACACCGAGCGTGCCGTGACGCCAAGACTGTCGAGCGCCTGCCGCTCATTCTTGTCTTGTAGCAGATCGGACAGTGCGTAGACCAAAATGCGCTGGGGGCCGTCGCCGGCCACGGCCAGATGTTGGCCGCGGGGCGAGGCGGCGATGATCGGCTCCGTCGCGCGCTCGCCGGGCTTGCCGCTCCACAACAGGACGTGGCTCACGATGCCGCCGTTGGCAAGGTTCACGACGAGAAGGGTGTAGTCGAAATCCAAGCGTTCGCCATTGGTTTTGCCGAGCAAGCACACGCACGCCGCATAGTCCGCTTTCCCGTCCCCCTTCGCCGACAGGAGAGCGAAGCCGCACGGCCACAGTAACGCTGCGCCGCCGGGAGGTGACAGACGCGCCAAGGGCGCAAGTTTCCGCGGCCCTTCCGGCCGATCGTCCCACCACTGAAGGCGGCCGACGAGTTGCTTACCTTCGGCAGTCGCGCCGCTGGTGATAAGCCTGCCGCCGGCGACGTAAGCGGCGGTGTTGTTCCATTTCTCATCGCCGTCCCGCTCCTCTCGAATCGCGGCCGTGCCTTGGGCGACATCCCAAACGCGCAGGCGACCGTCGCGCCACGCCATGGCGACGCGCAAGTCCTTGGGGCCGTTGCCCGCATGATGGACGGCAAGCCCCGGCGGCAGGGGCGCGTCGCGAAACGGTTTCGGGTATGTCCACTCCGCCAACTTGACGCCGGCAATGGAATCCTTCGCCGCGACCGCCTGGCCGACGTCCCAGACGCAGACGCGGCCACGGTAGCGGGAAGACCCGTTCTCCCCGTCCGGTTCCGCCGCGGCGGAAACAAGAATCAAGCTCTTTTTCTCAGCATCCGGCGCGAAAACCGTCGTCAACACGCGGCCCCGATGTCCGCGCAACAGCCGGACCGCCGCGCTTTTTGTGTGGAAGAGGTAGATCGTTGCCTGGTCTTCGTACATCTCCGGCGTCCAGACGCCGGCGATGGGGTAAATACGTCCCGGCTTCTGAAAGCCCTCGACGTTGCGCGCCATGCCGAGGCCGGAGGCGGCCAGCCATTCGCCGTCCGGAGAAAGCGCCAACACGTTGATCACGCCCGTCGTTCCAGGGCCGATCGGCACACGGAACGCTTGATCCTGGAGGACGAATTTCTTTCGTTCCTTGTCGAGTTTCCAGGTGCGGACGATCTTGTCGTAGCCCGCCGCGTAGAGCGTTGTACCGTCCGGACTAAACGCCAGGCTCGTGACGCTGGCCGTGGGCCCGCCGGCTTCGACGGACAGCACGGGAACCACGTTGCCGGCGGGGGCGCCCGCCTGATCCGCCCAGGTATTCGTGCCGACCGCCGAAACGACGAGCAAGAGGATCCAAGAGAGTCTGCCAGCCATGACGACACGCTCCTTGGTTTGATTGACGCGACGATAAGGAAGAAAGGACGGGCTACCGAATCGCAACGACTCTGCTGATTAGAGTGTTGCTGATTGTACGGGGGAATGCAACTCGCGCGGCCATTTCGCGCCGTGCCGGTGATTGTTTGGACGTTTGCCGCGCGGCCGCTAGAATCGCAGCGGGCGCGGCAGCAAGTGCGCGGAACCTACATTGCGTTTCTTCTGGTGGGAGGCTATTACGATGCAAGCTCTGGTGAAACGTCTGGGATGCCTGGCGGTGCTGACAGGGTTGCTGGCGGTTGCATGTGCGGTCGGCGCGGACGACAAGAAGAGCGACGGCTTCACGCCGCTCTTCAACGGCCAAAGCTTCGAAGGGTGGAAATCCAAAATGCAGGGCGGCGCCGACCCGATGGCGACGTGGTCGATCAAGGACGGCGTCATCGTTTGCACCGGCAAGCCGAACGGCTTCGGCTATACGGAAAAGAGCTACAAGAACTACGTCATTCGCTACGACTGGCAATACATCCAACCGCCCGAAGGGCAAAAGAGCAGCTTCAACAGCGGCCTGCTCCTGCACATCCAGGACCCCGCCACGCCCGTCGCCGGCGGCATTTGGCCCCGGTGCGTTGAGGCCCAAGGCGCCCTCAAAGACCACGGCCGGCTTTACTTCGTCGGCAGCAAAAAGGTTGGCGACGCGAAGTACGACCAGCAGGCCAAGGACAAAGCCACCAAACCCATCGGCGAGTGGAACACCACCGAGGCCACGTGCAAAGCCGACGGCGCCATCGTCGTCAACATCAACGGCGCCGAGGTCGCATCGGGGAAGTCCGACCTAACCGAAGGCCACATCGGCTTCCAGTCCGAAGGCGCGGAGATTCACTTTCGCAACATTCAGATTAAAGAATTGAAGGAATAGGACGGGTCTGCGGGAGCACTCGGAACGTAGCGTCCCGGCGCATGCGAAACGGACATCACCCCGTAAACCGCCGCATCACCAGCGCCGCATTCTGTCCGCCGAAGCCGAAGCTGGTGGACACGGCGGTGCGGACCGGCATCTCGCGGGCGCAGTTGGGGACGTAGTCGAGATCGCAATCGGGATCGGGATGGGTGTGGTTGATGGTGGGCGGCAGGACGCCGTCTTTGAGGGTGAGGGCGAGGCAGACGGCTTCCACCGCGCCGGCGGCGCCGATGAGGTGGCCGACCATGGATTTGATCGAGGAGAGCGGCAGGCCGCGCGAATCTTCGCCGAAGACGCGCTTGACGGCGGCGGTCTCCATGAGGTCGTTCAGGCGGGTGCTGGTGCCGTGGGCGTTGATGTAGTCCACGTCCTTGGTGTCGATCTTCGCTTCTTTCAAGGCCCATTGAATGGCGCGGGCGGCGCCGCGGGCGTCGGGTTCGGGCTTGGTCACGGAGAAGGCGTCGAAGCTGCTGCCGAGGCCGAGGACTTCGGCGTAGATGACTGCGCCCCGCTTCTTCGCGTGTTCCAACTCCTCGAGAACGAGCACGCCGGCGCCTTCGCCCAGGACGAAGCCATCGCGCTCGCGATCGAAGGGGCGTGAGACTTCCGCCGGCGGGCGGTGCGCAGGACTGAGTGCCCCTAACGCGCCGTAGGCGAGGAGCAACAGCGGGTCCATGCGGCTGTCCGCGCCGCCGCAGAAGACGATGTCGGCATCGTCGCGGCCGATGAGGCGAAACGCTTCGCCGACGGCTTGCGTGCCGGCGGCACACGCGGTGGTGATGGTGCTGTTCGGCCCTTGAGCGTGCAACGCCAGCGAGATGTGCGCCGCGACCATGTTTGGCAAATGCTTCAGTATCCAGAGCGGAAACACGGCAGAATTCCCTTTCCTGCCGAGGCGGTTGATTTGCAGCCGGCCGTTTTCGTCGCATGCCTCCTTCAGCGCGAGGGCCAGCTCGGGCAGGTCCATCGGCACGAGGCCGGTGCCCATGACGACGCCGATGCGCTCGGGGTCTAGCTTATCCATTTCCAAGCCGCTGTCGCGCGCGGCGAGGCCGGCGGCCGCCACGCCGAAGCGCATGGCCCGGCTCATGATCTTCACACTCTTGCGCTGTTCGGGGACGATGAACGGCGTGAAATCGAAGTCCGGCACCTCGGCGGCGATCTTGACGGGGTGGCCGGACGCGTCGAAGCTGCGGATCGGCCCAACGCCGGTCTTGCCGTTGACGCAAGCGGACCAGAACGCCTCTTTGCCGATGCCGTTGGGGGCGACGACGCCGAGGCCGCTGATGACTACTCTGCGCATGGTCCGACATCCCACGGCTGCCGGGCCTCGGCCATCGGCGTTCGGCCATCGGCGTTCGGCGGGAAGCCGAGCGCCGCGCAGCACTCCCCGGGAGGGGGTAAGGGGCGAGTCCGGATGGAGCTTTATGGTTCGTCCTTGACCTGCATCCCTTCGCCTGACCGTGCTGGGGACACTTTCCGCAAATTCCTAGGAAAGTGTCCCCAGCAGGGTCCGGCGAAGGACGAGTCCCAATGCCGAGAACGGGCCTCGCCGTGCTGGGAGAGAGGACCGCTCAGAAAGAGCTTGGGTGAAGCTGGAAAAGCCGGGCGAGCACTGACGGCCTTAACGTTTCCCAGGTTCCCTATTCTACTTGAAGCTACCAGGATGCCAAGTCGCAATCAAGACTCCATCACCGGAATCCGGAGCTCAGCGGCGAATCGCGGTTCCTGATTTAACCAAACTGCGGGACGCCCGGACGAAGTGTATTCCCCAGGCTCCGAGTGCGGTTTGGCTTGAAAATCAGCTTGACTCTGCCTCATTGATTGAATTCTGTGTCGGCGCCGCTGTCGCAAACGCCCTGTACGAAGGCGGCAGTTAGGCCAAAGGAAAAATTGGCATCGGAATAGAGCCGCTACCTACTTGCGGTCCGGTGGGCGAGGCATTACCGTGTTCGAGAATCTGCGCCGCCCTTCATTCGGAAGCCGTCCATGACCCGCTATGCCTGGGCTCGCTGGGGCGACGTGAATGCGTTTTTCGGCTTGATGCTTGATAACGTCGCCGTGATGGTGATCCTGGTCAGCAGCATCGCCTCGCCGGCGCGGGCGCCGGACCCCTCGAAGTTTGATTCGGGGTTCGTGCTGACGCACATGATTCCCGGCACCGCGCTTGGCGTGCTTCTCGGCGATCTGGTCTACACCTGGATGGCGTTCCGCCTCGCCCGGCGAACGGGGCGCGCGAACGTGACCGCCATGCCGTTGGGCCTCGACACGCCGAGCACGTTCGGTGTGGCGTTTCTGGTCCTCATACCGACTCTCAACGAGGCGCAGAAGGACTTGCACATGGATCACCAGGCGGCGATGGAGTTCGCCTGGCGCGTGGCCGTGGTCGTGCTGGTGCTGATCGGCATCTTCAAGGTGATCTGTGCCCCGCTCGGCAATGCGGTCCGGCGGTTGGTTCCGCAGGCAGGCTTGCTCGGCTCATTGGCAGCGATCGCACTAGCGCTGATCGCGTTTCTGCCGCTGTTGCTTGACGGCATTGCGGCGGTGCCGATCGTCGGGATGGTTTGCCTGACCATCATCCTGGTGACCCTGGTCGCCCATCGCTCATTGCCGGGAAGAATCCCCGGGGCTTTAGCGGCCGTGATTGTCGGCGTCGTGCTCTATCTGGGGTGCGCGCAACTCGGAAACGCAATCGGTTTGCCTCTGGTGCCGCCGCTCGCGGCGGGCGGAGAGACGCCGAAATGGGAACCGCCGCACCTCCTGGCCGCTTTCTTCGCGGATTATGGGGAATGGAAAGCTGTCTGGCTCGCCGCGCTCGTGAAACTTCCGGTCGCGATTCCGTTTGGGCTCGCGACGATTGTCGGCGGCATCGACTGTACGGAGAGCGCCGCGACCGCCGGCGATGAATACGACACGCGGACGATCCTGCTGACCGAGGGCGTGGCGTCCGTGATCGCCGCGGTGCTCGGCGGCGTGATTCAGACGACGCCGTACATTGGTCATCCTGCCTACAAGAAGATGGATGCGGGAGCTGCGTACACGCTGGCGACTGCTCTATTCGTCGGCGCCGCGGGCTACTTCGGATGGTTCACTTTACTGTTCGATTGGCTGCCGCGTGCCGCCCTGTTTCCGATCCTCGTGTTCGTCGGGCTGGAGATTACGGCGCAGTCGTTCCACGCCACACCACAACGGCATTACCCCGCGGTCGCGATCGCCATGCTTCCGGCGCTCGCCTACCTCGGCGTCGTTATCCTGGTCAACATCTTCCCCCTACAAACTCCGGGTTTTGAGAATGGGCAGGTCGTGTTGTTGACGCTGCGTTGTCTCGGCAACGGCTTCATTGTCACCAGCTTGCTGTGGGCGGCGGCGCTGGCGGCGATGATCGACGGACAGTACGCACGCTCGGCGGTCTATCTCCTTGTGGCGGGCGCCTGTGCGCTATTCGGCGTGATTCATTCCCCGTTTGCCGACGCGACCTTGGCCCTACCGCACAACGTGTTCGCGCAATTGGCCAAAGAACATCCGATCGGCGGCGAGCGCTTCCTTACCCAATCGCCCTATCACTGGGCCGGCGCCTACGCGCTCGCGGCCGGCTTGCTTCTCATGCTCCGACTTTTCGCGACGAAGCGGCCGAACGAACCGAGCAGGCCGTGAACGCCGGGTGTGTGCGTCTCTTGGGTTGGTAGAGCGCTTGTTCACGCCGCCGCTTTTTCGTTGATGCGGCGCTGCCAGAACGCCTGCCATTGGTCCGGTTCGCTCTTGAACACGGCGCGCAAGTGGCAGATGGAATCGGTGCCGTATT
>JBGQKZ010000164.1:0-10679 GCA_041499805.1 Gemmataceae bacterium | reverse complement strand
GGCGTGGGAGTTTTGCACCACAAAAGGGGACGCGGAGCGTTTCTGCGTCCGCCGCGGCGGACGCATAAACGATCCGCGTCCCCTTTTCTGCTGAGCGTAGCGAAGGCTTGCGGCCTTTAAGGCGCTCGGCGATGCGGCGGATGTACTCCGGCGTGGTGCCGCAGCAGCCGCCGATCAGGTTGACGCCGCTATCGGCCATGTGAATCGCGCTATCCGTCAGGTACGGCAGCGGGGCGCCGAAGAGGTAACGGCCGTCAACGTATTCGGGCAGGCCGGCGTTCGGAAAAGCGCTGACGAGGAAATCGCCGCTCTGCGTCATCGTCTCGACCGCGTTGACGACGCAGCGAACGCCGCGGCCGCAGTTGGCGCCGATGATGTCTGCCCCGGCTTTGGATAGCGCATCAATCGCCGTGCTGACGTGAACGCCGCCGTAGGTGTGGCCGCGCTCGTGAAAGGCCATTTCGCAGATGATCGGCAAATCCGTGTGCTTTTTCGCGACTTCCAACGCAAGCAAAAGTTGCGCGAGATCGGTAAACGTTTCCAGCACGAGCAAATCGGCGCCCGCGTCGGCGAGGCTGGTGATCTGCTCCTGATAAATGCTCCGAATTTCGTCGTCGGTCGGCGGGGCGGTCTCATGGTGCCCCGTGCGCTCTGCGAGCGGACCGACCGAGCCGGCGACATACGCCTTGCCGCCTGTGACTTCCCGCGCGAGCGCCACGCCGGCCTGGTTGATGGAGCGCACGTCTTCTGCGAAGTTGTAGAGGGCCAGCTTATTGCGATTCGCGCCGAAGGTGTTCGTTTCAATGACCTGCGACCCGGCGGCCAGGTAAGCGGCGTGGATGTCCTTGATGAAGTCGGGGTTGGTCAGGTTGAGGCGTTCATAGTTCGTCTCCCGGCCGATGCCGCGCTCGCTGATCATGGTGCCGAGCGCACCGTCGCCGACGAGGATTTCTTCGCGCAGCCGGGATAGGAATTCTTTGCCGCGCATCGGCCACCTCATTGTTCGGCCCGATGGCGCTTTGCCACGATGAGACCACACACGCCGCCAACGATCAGCCCAGTAGGCACACCATACAATAAGCCATCGACCAAGTACGGCGCTCGGGCCTTTGAGAACGGGCCGCCTTGGGCCGCAGCGATCACCAAAGTCGCCAGCACCACAGTCGCGACACCAGCAAGACTTCCAAGCGCGGCGCCACGGACCCACGGCGGCAACGAGACTTGCCCGAAAAGAAAGGCCCCGACCAACCCGACACACGCGCCGCTTGCTGCGATTAGACCAAAACCCCAGGGCGACAGTTCGACGAGAGCTTCGCGAGTGTAGCCGCCCATGGCGAATACCGCGTAGAGCACCACGGCGGTCGCAACCGTGGCGATGACGACGCCAGAGATCGCCGCCAATACGTACGATCGAATTGTCGTTTTCGGCTGAATGCCGGGCATGGGTATCGTCCCAACGAGGTCTAACGAGGAATTGTGCAGGAATCGGCGGAAGTTGCCAAGACACGTTTAGCGTTTCGGAGAAGCGGCGGCGGCAAGCCGCGAACGAATACGGCGATCGAGTTCGTCCAGGCTCAAGACGTTGCCTGCGTGCATCGCATCAATGCCCGCCTGGATTGCGGCGTGATCCTCGCGAACGCGCGTGGCGTTCTGCAGTTCTTCGCTGGATTCGGGAATCAAGTCCATGATTCACTCGATTGACTTCACAGGGATATGAAAGGAGACATTGAGCCGCCGGTTACGTGATTCCGCGAGGGAGCGGGACTCTATCGTCCAAGCGCTTCCAAGGCCCGCCATTCCGGCGATCGATATCTTCTCTGAGACGATGTAACTGCTTTTGAAGGAATTGGATTCGCTGGCCCTGGGCGGCCAATGCGTCCTCCCCCTTGCGCAATTCCTTCTCTAATCGCTCTGTCTCCTGAATATCGTCATGCGCGCGCGGTTGGGCCCGAACGTTACAGATCATGCCGAAGGCGATGCAACCGAGCTAAACCATTTTTGCCAGTTTCATGTGGGCACCTGTCTAGCGAGAAGCGTTGTTGCCTGAATTGTCGTCTGGTTCCCGAATGCCGTCAAGTTAGTTTTCCAACGGGAAGCCCGCCAAATCCACAGGCGACGGTGGTGGGAAAGTGCTTTGCACGACCGAATTGCATTGCAGACAAGATGAGCGCAAAAAACAATCCGGGCCTCCTTGCGGAGGCCCGGACGACCAAGCATACTTACGGGTCCCGTCCATCCCTTCGGTAGCCTGGCAGCCTTAAACTGTCCCCCCTCGGACAGTGTAAGAGCCCATAGCTTTGCGTCCCCGCCTCGCGACGGGTTTGCCTTTGTCGGGGATCGCGTTGGGCAACGCTTTCCCTCTCAGTCACGGGCACTAACTGCTGCCCGTTACAGTGAAAAAGTAGTTCACGATTTTTGGGGATGCAAGTCGAATGCAACGTTTTTTTCGGATTTTCGGAACTTGTGCATAAAAGCAACCGGGCCCGTCGCTTGCGGCTGACTTTCGCTCGCAAGGGACGGGCCCGGTTGGTGGAATGCACGTTTTCTCAGCGTTTCGAGGAACGGACTCCTTCGGTTTCGCGGAGCCACGCCGGCGGAATCGGGCGGCGGGCGACCTCGTCGGCGAAGTGCCAGAAACGCAACACGTCGTCGCCGGGAATCCAGGAAAAATAGGCCGGCCGGTTGTTCACGATGGTCGGAAAGCCGATCTGCCCCTCGTCGGTGTCGATTAACGCGAGGCCCAAAACTTCCAGCTCGGCGAAAACTTCCTGCAAGTTGCGCTCGGACTCGGCCAGCTCGTCGCGGACCTGGTAAAGCCGGCAACGTTGCGGCCAAGTGAGAGTGCGGCGACTGCGGTGAAGACTCTCAAGTTCCGGTTGCAGACGGTTGACTTCGTGGTTGTGCTGCAAAACGTCCTTAACGACGCGGCCAACCAGGGGAAGCATGCGGGTGGCAGTGAGGAGATCAAAATAAGACTCCGGCCCACCCGGCTTCTCAGGGGCGCCGTGTGCCGTGTTTTCCCGAGGACCACTCATCGACTACGCCTCCCTCGTGAGGTTGCTGCCATTCTCTCCCCACTACCATCATACGTCGGAGATCAAGGGAGTGCCGCTCCACTGAATGCAGTTTCTCAAGCGGCGAATGGCTGCCTCGCAAGCAAAAGTGGAAGAAAAAGACCGCCTAACCAAAATAGGGCAGGTTCCGGCGCTGCCCCGCTCTGCTGCTCGCGGCTTCGCCTCTGTAGGTATATCCAAACGCGCAGCCACAGGCGGCAAATTCACGCGCCGCGCCACTGCACGAACCCTTCCAGCGCGTAAAACTCCGGCAAGCCCAACTCGTCGTATACCTTCGCCGTGTGCCGGTTCCGATCTTCGGCACGTTGCCAGAATTCCCGGCGATCGGTGCTGCCGGGAAACATGGCGCGATCCTTCTGCGATTGGTGGCGAAAGATGGCCAACTTCTTCCGTTCCACGTCGTCGGGGCTTACCGGCACCACACGCTCAATCTCGTGCGGCTCCCATTCCTGCCAGGCCCCGCGATACAACCAGACGTCGAAATGTTGACCCTTATTAAAGACGTCCCGGACCGCCTGGAAGATTGCCTCGGCGCAAACACGATGGGTGCCGTGCGGGTCGGAAAGCTCGCCCGCGACGTAAATCTGGGCGGGCTGTAAGCGCTGCAACAGCGCTGCGGTGTCGGCGATGTCCTGCGGATGAATCGGGGCTTTGGCGATCGTGCCGGTCCGGTAAAAGCGGAGGTCCATGAACTCGAGCTGTTCCGGAGGAATGCCGCACGCCAATGCCGCCGCCCGCGCTTCCGTCGACCGGATGAGCGATTTGATCTTCAGCAAATCGGCCGAATCGTTTTCACCCGGCTTCTTCTTCCGCAAGAACTCCTGGACCCGTTCTTTTACCTCTTCCGTGTGCTCGCGGTCGATCTCGAAGAGTTTGTTGAACTCCACCACGAAATCGGTGAAACGCCAGGCGTCGTGATCGAAGACGGCGATGTTGCCGCTCGTCATGTAGGCGATGTGGACCTTGTGGCCCTGTTCCACGAGCCGGATGAGCGTGCCGCCCATGCTGATCACGTCGTCGTCGGGATGCGGGCTGAAGACGAGGGCGGTCTTCGGCTCGGCCCCAGCGGGGTTCGTGCAGATGGTCGCCATCAAGTCGTCGAATACCATCCGCCCGAGCCGTTCCGCCGGACCATGTTCGCGCAACAATTCATAAAGTTCGTGCTCGCGGAAGTCATCGTCGGAGAGCTTGAGCAGCGCCTTGCCCTGCTTGAGGCCGAGCCAGATGAGCGCTTGCCGGATCATCGCCGGCGTCCAATCGACGGGGCCGACGATCCACGGCCGGCGCAACGCGGTCAATTCGCGGGCCGCCGCCTGGTCGAGGATGAATGTCGTATCCGGATGCTGCTGCAAGAAGCTGGCGGCGATGGCGTCGGTCATCTCGCCTTCAACGGCCCGTTGCACGATCGGCGCCTTGTGCTCGCCGAACGCCATAATGACGATCTTCTTCGCTTCCAGAATCGTGCCGACGCCCATGGTCAGGGCCTGGTGCGGCACATTCTCTTCGCCGAAGAAGGTGCTGGAGGCGTCACGCCGCGTCACCGGATCGAGCGTGACCAACCGCGTCCGGCTGTGCCGTGTCGAGCCCGGCTCGTTGAAGCCGATGTGCCCGGTGCGGCCGATGCCGAGGATTTGAATGTCGATGCCGCCCGCCCGCCGGATCAACTGCTCGTACCGGGCGCAATACTCGTCCGCGTCGTCTTCGCCGATCGTACCGTCCGGGATAAGGATGTTCTGGGCCGGGATGTTGACGTGGTTGAAAAACGCTTCATTCATCCAGAGCCGGTAACTGTGCGGTTCGGTCGGCCCCATCGGGTAGTATTCGTCCAGGTTGAACGTAAGCACCCGCGAGAAATCGAGCCCCGCTTCCTTGTGCAACCGAATCAGCTCCCGGTAAATGCCAAGCGGCGTCGAACCGGTCGGCAAACCGAGCACGGTGGGCCTGCCCGCGGAGTTGTTTTGGCGGATGAGGCTCTCGATCGTCAAGGCGACATGGCGCGACGCCTGGGCACTACTTGGGAAAACCAGCGTGGGAATCTTTGTGTTCGGCACGTAGTGTGACGACATGGCCGCTCTCGACCTCGTTGGCGAATCGTATACGTTATAAGCTAGGAATCCCTGTTGGCCGTGAACAGATACCGATGCTGCCACTTACAATCAATGGCGAACCGCGGAACCTCCCCGCGCCGCTTACCGTCGCCGACATGCTCGACCGACTCGGCTTCGACCGCCGGCGCATCGCCGTCGAAGTGAACCGCGAAATCGTGCCTCTCGGGCAGCATGCGGAGCGCCGTTTGAATGCGGGCGACGCCGTTGAGATTGTCACGCTCGTCGGCGGCGGTTCCGGTGAGCCGACGCCGCCCAACGATAAACCCCTCGTCATCGGCAAGCAGCGCTTCCACAGTCGGCTGATTACGGGGACAGGGAAGTACGCGAACTACGACTTGATGCGGTCCTGTCTCGAAGCAAGCGGCTGCGAAGTGACGACGGTCGCCGTTCGCCGTGAGCGCCTGGTGGACAAGGAAGGCCGGAATATCCTCGAATATCTCGACCTGAAGCGATACATCATCCTGCCCAACACCGCCGGTTGTTTCAGCGCCGAGGACGCGGTTCGCCATGCCCGCCTCGCCCGCGAACTCCTAGGCAACCTGGGCAACCCCGGCGCGGCTTGGGTCAAGCTCGAATGCCTGGGCGATCCGCGCACGCTGCTCCCCGATCCGCTCGCGACGTTGCAAGCGACGGAGCAACTCGTTAAAGAGGGCTTCGAAGTCCTCGTCTACACGAGCGACGACCCGATCATGGCCCGCCGCTTGAAGCAGGCCGGCGCCGCCAGCGTGATGCCCGCCGGCAGTCCGATCGGCAGCGGCCAAGGCGTGCTCAACGCCAACAACATTCGCATCATTCTGGAGTACCTTAAAGACGGCGACCCCGATTACCCCGTCATCGTGGACGCCGGCGTCGGCACCGCCAGCGACGTGACCGTCGCGATGGAACTCGGCTGCGACGGCGTCCTGCTCAACACCGGCATCGCACACGCACAGGATCCACTGCGGATGGCGTGGGCCATGCGCTACGCCTGCGAATCCGGCCGCCTCGCGTACCTCGCAGGCCGCATTCCCAAAAAACTGTACGCTCAAGCCTCGAGCCCAATGGAAGGCCGCATTGCGGCGTCGCGTTAGCCGCTCGCGGCTTAGCGATAACCTCATTCGAAAGTGGGAGGATCACGACACCCATGTCCGAACGCCAGATCGAACTCAGACGCCGCCGGCACCGCAAGGAAAAGATGCCCAAGCTGAAGGCGAAACTCGCCAAGGCGAAAGAAGGCCGCGAGAAGGACAACATCTTGAGGAAAATCGTCGCGCTCAGCCCAACGTGGCTTTCGATGCAGACGAAGACACAAGCGCCGCCGCCCGCGCCCGCGAAAAAGAAGTAGCAGCAAGTCTCGGTTTTACGTTTCGCGCCCGCGCGATCCCGTCAATGACGGTATGGCGCGGGCGCGGCACGTAAACGCGCTGCCCCCAGAACCCGTCTCCCGCCAGCCGTGTCCTTCTCGCTATAATCTCAACCGATTCTTTCGTTTCGGTCCGTCTCTAAAGGAAGTGCCCTCATGGAGCAGTGGCGTCGAACGCACACCTGCGGCGAGTTGCGACAAAGTCACACCGGCCAAACCGTCCTCCTCAACGGTTGGGTCAACACCTACCGCAGCTACAACGACCAGGTCTTCATCGACCTGCGCGACCGTTACGGCGTCACCCAGGTGGTTTTCGAGTCCGACCGCCCGGAATTGTTCAAGGCGTCGCACGAGCTGCGCGGCGAATTCGTTATCGCCGTCACGGGGACCGTCCGTGAACGTCTCCCCGGCAAGCACAACCCGAAGCTCGCGACCGGCGATGTGGAAATACAGGCGGCCGAGCTGCGCATTCTGAATCGCTGCCCGACGCCTCCCTTTGAAGTGACCGAATTCCCCGGCCAGGAACCCGCCAACGAAGACCTGCGTCTCCAATACCGCTATCTCGACTTGCGCCGGCCCTCCATCCAACGCACGCTCCTGTTGCGTCATCGCCTGTGCAAAGTCATCCGCGATTACCTCGACGGCCAAGGTTTCCTCGAAATCGAAACGCCGCTCCTCGGCCGCAGCACGCCCGAAGGGGCGCGCGACTATCTGGTGCCGAGCCGCGTGACGCAGGGGAGTTGGTTCGCGCTGCCGCAGTCGCCGCAGCTTTACAAACAACTCCTGATGGTCGCCGGCTACGACAAGTATTTTCAGATCGCCCGCTGCCTGCGCGACGAAGACTTGCGCGCCGATCGGCAGCCGGAGTTCACGCAGCTCGACTTTGAGATGTCGTTTGTCGAGATGGACGACGTGTTCCGCGTCATCGAGGGGCTGGTCGCCGAAGTTTTCCAGAAGTGCATCGGCGTCGAGATTCCGTTGCCGGCGCCGCGCCTCAACTACGAAGAAGTGGTGCGGACGTACGGCAGCGACAAACCCGACCTGCGCTTCGGCCTGGAAATCGTCGATGTGAGCGACCTTGCGACGAAAACCGAGTTCAAGGTTTTCAAGGACGTGACCGGTGCAGGCGGCGTCGTGCGCGCGATCAACGCCAAGAACGCGGCCGACAAGTTCTCGAACACCGAGCTAAAACCAGGCGGCAAACTGACCGAATTCGTCGCCGGCTTCGGCGCGAAAGGCCTCGCCTGGATGAAGGTCGAGGCGGACAAGCTGACCGGCTCCATCGAAAAGTTCTTCCCGGCCGCGGTCCAGCAGGAGTTGCGGCAGCGCATGGCCGCCGCGCCCGGCGACCTGCTTCTCTTCGTCGCCGACAAGGAGGACGTTGCCGCTTCGGCCCTCGGCGGCCTGCGCACGCACCTGGCGAACACGCTGAAAATCGTGGACGCCGTGAAAAACACCTACAAGGTCGCCTGGGTGATCGACTTCCCGTCGTTCCTGTGGGACGACGAGGAAAAACGCTGGATGGCGAACCATCATCCGTTCACCGCCCCGCAAGACGAGTTTCTCGAGGTGCTCCGCGACGTTAAGGAAGAAGACCTGACGCGCAAGGACAGCCCGCTGGCGAAGGTGCGCGCGAAGGCCTACGACCTCGTCATCAACGGCTACGAAGCGGGCGGCGGCAGCATCCGTATCCACAACCCGGACGTGCAGTCGAGTCTTTTCCGCGCCCTCGGCATGTCGCCGGAACAGGCCCGGCAACGCTTCGGCTTTTTGCTCGACGCCCTGTCGTTCGGCGCGCCGCCGCACGGCGGCATCGCGCTCGGTTTAGACCGCTTTGCGATGCTGCTTGCCGGCACCGGCAACATCCGCGACGTGATCGCGTTTCCGAAGAACCAAAAAGCACGCGATCTCATGACCGGCGCGCCGGCGACGGTGGACAAGAAGCAATTGAAGGAATTGGGACTTTAAGTTGCGGACGTTTCGCGCGCCGCTACGAGAACGCTTGCCTACCCGACTTGAATCGCGATTTGTTTATTCGCCGCCGGCTCGATCCGGTGGTTCCCCGTCAGCCGCCACTTCTTCAGGTCCGGGCCCATCGCCGTCAGGATGAAGAGGACGACGGTCACCGTCACCGGAAACACGATCCGATCATCAAGCTGCAAGCCCCACAATCCCAAGAGCGGAATCATGCACGTCATCGCCGCCGCCAGCAAGGGCGCGACGAGCGCCTGATCGTAGCCGTGAATGAGCAGTCGCCCCGTCGCCAGCCTGCCCCACAAACTGATCGGCGGCTTGTACCCCGTCGTGTAGAACCCAAGGCGCACCAGCGGCCCGATCGCGCCGGCCGCATAGAGCACCAGAATGCTCACATGGATGCGGTCGGCGCCGAAATGCGAGCCGGCGACGAAGAACAGCCATCCGGCCAGCAAGCTAACGCAAACGGCATCGAAGAACTCGATCCGCGGGCAGCGCGAGAACTTCGGCCCGAGCGCGTCATACGGCCAACCGAGAAACCCTTCGCCGCCGATGGTCGCCGTCTTCTCGGGCGGCGTCTCGATCGTCATGTCACGGCCCAGCGTGCCCAGCGCGCGCCAGAGTCCGAACGCCGCCGGGGCATACACCGCCGCGGCCATCGGCAGCGCCGCCTGCCAATCCGGGGCGAAATACGCGATGCCGCCCAGCCCCGCCCACACGACATAACTCAAGCCTCGTTCCCCCGCGCGGCGCAACGTCGTCGCGATGCCGAACAGATAGACGAACAAGAACAAGACCGGAATCTGCAACGCCCGCTCGCCGTAGACTTGCCACGCCAGCGCCGTCGCCACGCCGAGCAAAACCATGTCCTGCGCCACAAGAAAGATTGGACCCAGCGGCAGTCGCCGGCCGCGCCGCCACGGCGTTGTGTGCAGCCAGATGCGATAATGCGTCCGCGCGAACGGGTTATACGCCGACGCCCGAAAAACGCCGAAGAGGAATGCCGCGCCGGCGGCAATGCGCAGCCCGAAGTCGATCACGTCATCGAGCTTTTTCGCGAATCGCCATTCGAGATAGACGCGCAGTCCTTCCGACGCGAAAAACAACACCGCCGCCGTCGCCAGCCAACCCAGCGGCACGACCACGCGCAGCCAGCGGATCATAAAGCCAGGTCCTCCAAGTAATCGCGCAACTTTTCAAGCGTCTCCGGATAGATCAGGCTTTCCAGAATCTCGCCGAGCGTGTGCCCCTTGCCCGCGAGGCCGCGCAAGCCGTTCATCGTGTCGAAGGCCAGAACTTCGCCCTCGCGGAGAATGATGATGCGGTCGGCGATCTCTTCCGCGATCTCCGGCACCGGGCTCGTGAGCACAATCGTGTTGTTGTGCCGGCGCACGCGCCATTGCAGCACGCGCTTCAGCGCCAGAATGCCCGCCGGATCGAGGCCGCCCGAAAACGGCTCGTCGAGCAACAGCACCGGCACATCGGTCACCAGCGCCGAGCTGAGGGCGATCTTCTTCTGCTGCCCCGCGGAATAACTCCGGATTGGACTATCCGCCTGCTGCGCGAGATCGAACAGGTGCAACAACCGTTCAACGTGCTCGAGCAGCCGGTCCTCCGCCACGTCATAGAGCCGCGCGACGCTGAGCAGGAATTCACGCCCCGTTCGCAGCGCCGGCAGCCACGGCCGGTCGGGCAGAAACACGGCCGTCTTGCGGATGGCGATTTCCTCCTCGATCGACTGCCGCCGCCGCTTGCCGTCGATCAACGCCTGCCCATGCTGCGGCTGCAACACCCCACCCATCACGCCGAGCAGCGTGGACTTCCCCATGCCGTTCGGCCCGACGATGACGACCAACTCGCCACGGTCGATGTGCAGGTTGATGTTCTTCAACACGGGGCGAACGCCGTAGTGCTGCGTGACGTTAAGGAGGTCGATCATGAAGGACCATCTTAGCGGATAAACCTGGAAGACGCTTCTCGCGACAATAAGGTGAGCGGAGCAATCAAAGGTGCAACAGTGGCCGCCAATCTCGATGAACAAAGGGCGTAACCGCCCGTCCGCTCTAGCGTAACCGCTGTGATTGCAGGGCCTTGCAGCCCTGGGATCCATAGTCGAGAGGGCCTCCTGCGGATAATCTTGCAGCTGACGAAGTCTGCAAACCCGCACGGAGGCCCGGCCAT
>JBGQKZ010000163.1:0-10821 GCA_041499805.1 Gemmataceae bacterium | reverse complement strand
GGGTGACGGCGCTGGTGCATTTGTCGTTGGGCTTGCTCTGGTCGTGGCATCTGGGCAAGGGGAACGCCAACGAACGCGTGCATTTACGGCGGCTGCTGGGGACCTTGCCGCGCCAGGCGTTGCTCGTGGCCGACGCCGCCCTTGTCGGCTACGATCTGTTGCAAACCCTGGCGGGCTCCCGCCACCGTCTGCCTTTTTTGCAGCCCCGCGCTTTACTCACAAGGAACCACGTCTGCGAATTGAAAGCACTCACGCACGAAGCGCTCGCCGGCGCGGACGGCCAACGTCTCCACGAAGATCGGAACGCCGTAGCAAGAGGTGTGAAACTCGCCGCGCTCCCCGCAACGATCCAACGAGAGAGGCGACGCGGCCGGCAAAGCGGCGTCGTAGTCGCGGCCGAGGAACTCCGGCGACCGTTGCACGGGATCGACACACGCGTGCATTCTCGGGGGGGAAAGGGGTTGGGAGTCCATTTCCGGTGAAGTATGAAAGCGAGCTGCTAACTTGGAAAATGGCTCCCGACGCCTTTTCCTGTTTGGGCTTACGCCGTTTTCGCATTCAACACTTCGCGTACCTTGCGCGACAAGGCGTTCGGCGTGAACGGTTTTTGGAGAAAAGACGTCCCCGCGGCGAGGACCCCGTGGCGCACGATGGAGTCGTCGGTGTAGCCGGACATGTAGAGCACCTTCATCTCCGGCCGCAACGGTTGGAGTCGTTCCGCAAGTTGCCGGCCGCTCATGTTGGGCATCACCACGTCGGTGATCAACAAGTGGATCTTGTCCTGATACTGCTCACACGTCAGCAATGCTTCCCCGCCATTCTGCGCTTCCAGGACTTTGTAACCGTTCTTTTGCAGGACCAGCCGGGCAAGCGTTCGTATGCCCTCGGCATCCTCAACGAGCAACACCGTTTCCGTGCCTTGCGGCAGCGCCTGGAAATCAGTTTGGGATGGGCGTACTCCCATTCCTTCACGGTTGCTGGGCAGATAGACTTTGAACGTGCTGCCCATTCCTGGCTCGCTGTAGACTTCGATGTGCCCGCCGCTCTGCTGCACGATGCCAAAGACGGTGGCCAACCCAAGTCCGGTCCCTTTGTCCGGGCTTTTCGTCGTGAAAAACGGTTCAAAGATCCTGGCCTGCGTAGCGGCGTCCATGCCACAGCCGGTATCGGTGACAGCGACGAGAACGTGCCTGCCGGTTTTGACTTGCGCGTGAACGTGGATGTAGCTGTCGTCCAATTCTACGTTGGCGGTCTCGATGGTGAGCTTGCCGCCCCGGGGCATGGCATCTCGCGCGTTCACGACCAGATTCATGAGGACTTGTTCAATCTGGCCCGGATCCACTTTGACCGGCCAGAGCGCGGACGCGGGATGAAACTCCAGGTCGATGTCTTCACCAATGAGCCGGCGGAGCATTTTCTCAATCTCGACGATCCGGGCGTTGAGGTCCAAAACAACCGGCTGGAGAACTTGTTTGCGACTAAACGCCAGCAGTTGGCGCGTGAGCCCAGCCGCCTGAGCTCCCGCCTTGGAAATCTGTTCAACCATCTCCCGGAGCGGGTCGCCGGCGCGGAGCGAGCTAACGATGAGCTCGCTGTACCCCGTGATTATGGTCAGCAGGTTGTTGAAGTCATGGGCCACGCCCCCCGCAAGCCGGCCGACGGCTTCCAGTTTCTGGGCCTGGCGGAATTGTTCTTCGAGCGACTTGCGATCGCTGATATCGGTCCACGAGCCCACGGCTTCCGCCGGCCGTCCTTGAGCGTCGCGAAACACACGCCGATTGTCCAGAATCCAGCAGTACGTGCCGTCCTTGCGGCGGATGCGGTATTCCTGCGTGCAGAAATCCTCCGTTGCCATGACGGCAAGCCCCGCTACGGTGCGCTGCCGATCGTCCGGGTGCAACTGCGTTTCCCACCACCCGTCGTGCGTTGCTTCGCTCGGCGAAAACCCAGTGAGCCGGGTCATATTGTCGCTAACCCAGGTGGGCCGCACGCTGTCGCCGTCGAGCCGCAAAGCATAGAGGACGGCGGGACTGGCGCTGAGAACGTGTTCCAGATGCTTCTGGGCATCACGCACCTGCGTCTCCAACCGTTTGCGCTCGGTGATATCTTGAGCGAGAGAGATCACGCCCGCGAACTTCCCTTCTGCGTCCATCAGCGGCGTGTTGAACCATTCGCACGTGATGATCCGGCCATCCTTGGTCAGATTCTCGTTGATCGAGTGGGCGGCCATGTCGCCGGCTTGAAGTCGAGCGATAATCGCCGCGGTTTCCGGCCAGACAGCCTGCGGAACGAGCGTCTCGTGCGGCCGGGCTATGCCCAGCGCTTCTTCCTTCGTGTAGCCAAAGGTCCGTTCCGCGCTTGAATTCCAATCGACAATGCGGCCGGCGGCGTCGAGGAGAAAGTAGGCGAGAGGCATCCGGTCGATCTGCATGCGGAGCCGGGCCAGCAGGGCGTCCCGTTCGGTCTCGGCGAATTTGCGCTCGGCAACCCGAGCTTCGAGTTCCTGCGCCTGTCGTTTGACTTGTTCATGGAGTCGAGCCTGCGCGAGGGCAATGGCGAACTGCGTCGCCGCCTCCTGCGCGATGCTGACCTGTTCGGGCGACAACGGCGCCGACGCGCCGCCAAAACTGAGCGCGCCGATCAGCTCGCCTTCCGCGATCATGGGCACGACAACGTAGACATGAACCCCCGAGGCGAGCAGGGCGTCGACCTCAGGGCTCGGCGGCAGCGCGTGGACATCGATCAGCTGCAGCTCTCCTCTCTGCAACGCCTCCACGTCACCCATGAGCCGCAGCGAATAGCGGACGCGGGGACCGACGTGGACGCGGCGGCGTCCCGCCGCCGCGAGCCCCTCGACTTCGCCCTTCGCCAGGTCAAATAGATTCACGACGGCGCGGGGCACCTCAAGCAGCTCCCGCAGCGGCACCAACGCCGCGGCGGCGATCGCCGCCGGCCCTTCCCCGGCGATCAATGCCTTGTCAATCTGACGCAGGATTCTTAGGCGCTCGTTGTAATTGGCGATCTCCTGCTCCGCCCGCTTGCGCTCCGTGATGTCTTGTATTTGGCCGACATAAAACTGCGGCCGGCCGCGCGCATCGCGCACGAGCGACACGTTGGTCAAACCCCAGAGAACACGTCCGTCTTTGTGCAGATAACGTTTCTCCATCTGGAAAAAGTGCGTGTCGTCGGCGAGCAACGTTCTGCGACGCTCGTAGCTCTCGGCAAGATCGTCCGGGTGGGTGATGTCCGCCATCGCCATTCCGAGCATTTCCGTTTCGGCATAGCCGAACAGTCGCGCGAACGCGGCGTTCACGCGCAAGAAGCGATTGTCGAGATCGGTCAGCACCATGGCCACATTGGTGTCTTCAAAGGCGCTTCGGAATCTCTCTTCGCTCTCGCGCAGAGACTGTTCGGCGTGGCGATTTGCTTGCCGCAGTTGCCTCTGCCCCAACGCCTGGGTCACTGCCTGGCCTAGCCGGCCCAGACGATCTTTGAGCAAATAGTCGGTCGCGCCCAGCTGCATGGCCTGCACCGCCTGCTCCTCGCCGATGCTGCCGGACACGATGATGAACGGAATGTCCAGACCGCGGTTCCGCATCAGTTCCAGCGCGCGGAGCGCACTGAACTGCGGCATGCGGTAATCGGCAAGAATGAGGTCGAGCGATCGCTTCAAGTGGCCGAGGAAGTGCGGCTCGGTTTGTATTTGTATCCAGTCCGGAGCAAAACCGGCTTGGCCAAGCTCATGGACGATCAAGCGCGCGTCGGAGTCTCGATCCTCGAGGATGAGGACTTGGAGCGGTGTGGGCATGGGCAGGCAAATCCTTCGTGCCTTTGCGGCTGCGCGGGCGCGGCTGGATCGCGCTCTGTCAATTCCCCGGCACGGGAGGATGATTGAGCAGCAGCCAGTAGTACCCTAACTGGCGCACGACTTCCGTAAACTGGTCGAAATCGACCGGCTTCACGATGTAGCTGTTGACGCCGAGCTGGTAGGTCTCGACGATATCGCTTTCCTCCTTCGATGCCGTCATCACCACGACCGGAATGGAATGCGTCCTCGGGTCGGCTTTGACGCGGCGCAGGACCTCGACCCCATCAACCAAGGGTAGCTTAAGATCGAGCAAGATCACCTTCGGGCCATTCTCGATCTGCCGGTGCGCGTACCGATCCGTGCAGAAGATGAATTCGAGAGCCTCCGCCCCGTCGCGCACGACGTGAACCACGTTGGCGAGATTATTCGCCTTGAAGGCGTGCAACGCCAACTTGATGTCGCTGGGATTGTCTTCCACGAGCAGGATCTCGACGTGATTGTCGGTCATGGAGCGCTCCCTTCTGCCGCGAGACTGAAGGAAAACGTGGCCCCGCGGTTGGGTTGAGCCTCGGCCCAGATGCGGCCGCCGTGGCGCTGGACGATGCGTTGCGCAATTGCGAGGCCCACGCCCGTGCCGGGGAAATCCTCGGCCCGGTGCAGGCGTTGAAAGACGCCAAAGAGCTTGCCGGCGTACTTCATGTCGAAGCCGACGCCGTTGTCCTTCACGAAGTAGATGCACTTACCCGGCTGCGTGCCGGTGCGGCACCCGACCTCGATCGCCGCCGCTTCCTGTTTGCCTGTGTATTTGAACGCGTTGGAAAGCAAATTGATCCAGACCTGTTTGAGCAAGGCAGGATCGGCCTGGCAGGCGGGCAGCTCGCCGACGCGCACGTCCACGAGCCGCCGCTCTTGCTCCGTCCGCAATTCGTCCAGACATTCCTTCACGAGACGGTTGACGGCGACACGTTGCTTCCGGATCGGCTGCCGGCCCAAACGGGAGAAAGCCAGCAAGTCGTCCAAAAGCTGGCCCATCTGTTGCGTGTTGCCGCGGATGTCCTGAAGATATCCCTTCACATCGTCCGGCAGGCCCGCAGCGAAGTCCTTGAGCAGGATGCGCGAAAAGCCGTCAATCGCCCGGAGCGGCGCGCGCAAGTCGTGCGAGACAGAGTAGGAAAAGGCTTCCAGCTCCTTGTTCGCTGTTTCCAATTGAGCCGTGCGCTCAACGACCCGCTGTTCCAATTCTCCGCTAAACTTGCGAATCTCGGCCTCGGCTTGCTTGCGTTCGGTGATGTCAACGATGGCGCTGAGGACGACCATGCCGCCTTCGCTCTCGATGGGGTTCAGGCCAATCTCCACGGGGAATTCGCTGCCGTCCTTGCGCCGGCCGTACAGGTCGCGCCCCACGCCCATCGCGCGCACAGTTGGTTTGGCGAAAAAGCTCGAGCGGTATTCAATATGTTTGCCGCGGATGCGCTCGGGCACGAGGACTTCGACGGGCTGCCCGATCAATTCGTCACGGCCGTAGCCGAACAGCTTTTCGGTCTGGCGGTTGACCAAGATAATTCGACCCTCGCCGTCAATCATCACCATGCCGTTCGGCGCCGATTCCACGGCGAGGCGGAAGCGTTCTTCCGCCCGCTTCCGTTCGGTGATGTCGACGATGGCGCTGAGAACCAGCAGCCCTTCCTCGGTCTCAATCGGGGTCAAGCCGATCTCCACCGGGAACTCGCTGCCGTCCTTGCGGCGGCCGTACAGGTCGCGCCCGATCCCCATGGGCCGTGCATGGGCATCGGCGAAGAAGCTCATGCGGTAGCGAGGATGCGTGGCACGGAACCGCTCCGGCACGAGCAGTTCCACGGGCTGGCCGAGCAGTTCGCCGCGCAAGTAACCAAAGAGCTTCTCCGTCTGGGTATTGACAAGCACAATCCGGCCGTCCGCAGCGACCATCACGACGCCGTTGGGCGAGGATTCCACGACGCGCTGGAACTTCATCGCCGATCCGAACTGCTCGCGCGCCTTATCTTCCCACTGCGCGATCCGCTCGCGCAGCGTTTGAACGTCCTGGAGCAGTTGTTCCCGCGGCTTGTCGCGATCGGTCATCGCTGACTTTCTGAGAAATCCGTCTCGCCAAGGATCGATCCACGGATCGGCCGCGCCGTCGCGCGCACAAGCGCCGGGCGGCCGGCCCGCCCGCAATGGACAATTACTTGGACGCGTCGAAACCGAGCGCACACGCTCCGCGCGTCTGGATCACCGTCCCGGCATATTTGAGGTGTCGTTCGGGCAACGAAAGCCGAGCGGCTCCTGGGACTGTGATCTAGCATCAAGCCCCGTGGCCTTTATCCGAATTTTTTAATCTGACGGAGACACGCGAAAAAAGCAATAGCCTCGCTGAAAACATCTTGAATGGCGCCGTCTCTCGACGCGGCCGGGAAATGGCACGAGTCTGTTGCGTCGAGCGGACACGATTCTGACGACCGTCGCGGGCAGTCAACGATTGTCTCGATCAAACACGGCGGCGCCTGCGTGTTCCAGTCGCGGAGTGTCCATTTTCACGATTGCCCATCTTCATCATAAATTCATACAACCCTCTCTAAGCCGCCGACGAATTACCGCGACCCCGAACGGGGACCGTCAACATGCGTTTCAGCCTTCTCCCCCGCGAGATGAAGTTCTTCGATTTGTTCGACGAGGTGGCGACCATCTTGAATCGGGCCGCCGGCAAGTTCGTCGCGATGGTCACCGAGTTCAACCGTCTTGCCGAGCGCAGTTATGAGTTACGCCAGGAGGAGCATACCTGCGACGAGGTGATCGGCCGCATTATTCAGGCTCTCGACCAGAGCTTCATCACGCCGTTCGATCGCGAGGACATCCACCAACTGGCGACTTCGCTGGACGACATTCTGGACAACATGGAGGAGACGGCCCATCGTTTTGTCGTCTTCCGCATCGAACAACCGACGCCGGCCGCCGTGGTGCTTGTCCGCATCATCCAGGATTCGGTGGGACACCTGGAAGGGGCGATTCGCTCACTGCGTCATTTGAAAAACCCGGAAGAGATTCAAAGCCACCTCCGCGAGATTACCCGTCTGGAAAACGAGGCCGACCAGGTCTACCGCGATAGCGACAGCGCGCTGTTTGCCAACCCGCCGGAGATTCTGCTCCTGATCAAGTGGCGTGAGCTGTACGGGTGGCTGGAGGAAACGGTAGACGCGGTGAAGGACGTGGCGATGGTCATCAGCGAGATCGTCATCAAGGGCTCGTGAACCGATGCACGTCCTCGACCTCCGCTTTCATGCCGACATTTTCACGAGTTTGCCATTCATCGTCTGGCTGCTGATCGCGCTGGCGTTGATCTTTGATTTTCTCAACGGCTTGCACGACGCGGCGAACTCGGTGGCGACCATCGTCTCCACGCGCGTGCTCAGCCCGCGCGTGGCCGTTGTGTGGGCGGCGTTCTTTAACTTCGTCGCCTTTGTGGTCTTTCCGACCAAAGTCGCCGCGACCATTCAGAAAGACATCATCGATCCAAGCATCGTGGACAATCTGCTCATCGCCGCGACGTTGATCGCGGCCTGCGGGTGGAACGTGCTGACTTGGTATTGGGGATTGCCGACGAGCTCCTCGCACGCGTTGATCGGCGGTCTCGTGGGCGCCGCGCTGGCGAAGACCACCAGCCTCGACTCTCTTCGCTGGGACGGGCTGGGTTGGATTATCCTGTTTCTTGCACTCGCGCCGCTCATCGGCATGTTTCTGGGCGTGTCGATCGCGCTGGCGGTCACGTGGATCGTGCGTCGCTGGACGCCGCGGCGTGTCGATCGCTGGTTCCGGGTGGGGCAGCTCTTCTCGGCGGCCTTTTTTAGCTTGGGGCATGGCGGCAACGACGCTCAGAAAACGATGGGCATTATCTTCGTGCTCTTGATTGCGGTCAGCCGCGAGACCGGCGCGTTCGCGCCGCCGACAAAGACGCCCTTGGAAGTTGTTCTCGCCTGCCACCTCGCCATGGGGCTCGGTACGCTGTTCGGCGGCTGGCGCATCGTGAAGACGATGGGGCAAAAGATCATCAAGCTTCGGCCGATCGACGGTTTCTGCGCGGAAACCGCCGCCGCCATCACCTTGGCGTCCACCACAATTATTCGCGGCATTCCGATCAGCACCACGCACACAATCACGGGCGCGATCCTGGGCGTCGGCTCGCTCAAGCGCTTCAGTGCGGTCCGCTGGGGCGTCGCCGGCAAAGTCATGTGGGCATGGATTCTCACGATCCCGGGCGCCGCCCTGCTGGCGGCCGCGAGTTGGTGGGCGCTGCGGGCGCTCGAGAGTCTCCATTGATGCGCGCCGTTTGAACGGTTCGGCCGCCGGCGCGTTCAGAAACTATTGACCCAGATTCTGTTTTCGGGCACGCTTTGGGTATTCGGGCGCTATGATTCCCTTGTAGGGTCGCGCTTTTAGGGCGATCCGGCATCAATGGAAGGAACGGGGAGTGAAAGCACCTTTCAAGCCCGGCGACTACGTGATCTATCGGAAGCAGAAGTTCTCGGTTCATCCCGGCCCGCGTGCCAGGGACGTGCGCCCGGCCCCAAACGGGGACCTCTATTCCTACGAGGTTGACAAGTTCTGGATGGTCCTCGCGGTCGAGGGCGGCGACAAGATCATCCTTTGCACGCGACGCGGCAAACACCTCACGCTCTCCGGCGACGACCCGGCGTTGCGGCGGGCGCACTGGGTGGAGCGAATCCTGTTCCGGCAACGCTTTCCCGCGGTGAGCCAAGTTGGCACGTCACGGCCGCAACCTTCGACGTGAATTGCGTCCGAAAAAGGGGACGCGGATGACGCGGATCAATTCCGAGGCTCATTTCCGACCGCGCTTGCTCTTCTTGGGCCGGCCGCGGGGCCGGAAGGTGTATTCTAAACCAAGCCGCGCCGCCGTGCGCTGCTGCCACGCTTCGCTGCCGAAAGGTTGCTGGTGAACCAGCGAACGGCGGACCGCTTCGAGTTCCGCTTCGGTCTGGGCGCGATTCACGAAGCGGACCCAGTCGTCGGGCCGCGGCACGGGCCAAGGGTGCAACAGCGACGGCAAGGAGGGCGTGTTCGGGCCGCCCAGGCTCGACCAGCGCCACAACTCCGCCCGTTTCACCAGGCCGGCACGCAAGGCATTGCGTTCGACGTAGCGGAGCACAGTGTAAAGATGGTCGTCCGCCTCGATCGGAAAGGCCTTGAAGCGGCCTTGGTAGAGATGGCCGGTGCCGGAGGTGTGATGATGGGCGTGCCAGCGCTGCGTGTGCGTGTGCGTCAGCCAGCGCAGGAAGGCGGTCAGCTCGCCGTCTTCTTTGGGCCACAAGACGAAGTGCCAGTGATTGGGCATCAAGCAATAGGCGAGAATCCGCGTCGGGTGCTTGGCCAGGGCTAGGGCGATCACACGCTCGAAGGCGTCATAGTCGCCGGGCTTCTCGAACAGCGGCAAGCGGGCCACGCCGCGATTGAGCGCGTGGTAGACATAGCCGCCCGGAGCCGCACGTGGATGTCGTGGCACGAGGGGCGATGCTAACCACCCGGCGGGGTCGTGTCAAGAAAATGATCCGCGTCCCCTTTTCTTCGCCTTTTCTTCGCCGCCCCCCTTTGCCCCTCCTCGCGCTCCGTCACTTCCCTCCCTTCCCAGGAATCAACACCCAACCGCCCTTCCTCTCGCCGTCCGTCAGGTCGGGAGCAGAATACAGTCGGTAGCTCCAGAACAGCAACACTTCCTCTCTTAACTTCCGCTCTTCTTGTAGTGTGGGGAACCGTCTCGTGAGATCCACATTCCCGGTCAGGGTTTCGCCGACCTGAATTGTGACCTTTCCCGGCCCGGGATTCACAAGCGGGTACGTCTTTCTTAGGATCGTACCTGCGGCATCCGTGTGGACGGCGGTAAGACTGAAGCCATTCGGGCTTCGCCACGGAAGCCTATCTCGATAAACCGTGATCGGCGCTTTGGACACATTTGTGAGCTTTATTTCCAATAACAGTTCCTCGTCGGTTGCCGATTTCAGCGCGACCTCCATTTTGTAAGCGAGTCGCCCAGTGTCGGTCTTTTCCTGGGCTTTTCCACCGGTCGGGGCGAAGACAGCTACGAAAAGCGTCAGAACCCACACGAGAAAACTACCTATGGAATGTCCAACCATTGCCGATCCCCTTTCTTAGGTCGTTAATGCGATCCTTGATTATTTCCGCGCATTCGCCAGGACACTTCGCACGTGCCCTCTTCAGACACTCTATTTCTGCGGTGTACGCCTTTGTCTCAGTCAACGTCAATGTCATTTGGTCGGCAGCGTTGACTACGGTTCCGTACAAGTTTTCGCCTTCGCAGATATGCGGATTAGAAGCCAAGCCAGAAAAGGGGACGCGGATCATTTCAACCAGAAAAGTTCCAGGAAATGATCCGCGTCCCCTTTTCTGGCCTCGGACTTTTGAAGCGGCCCTGCCATAGATGGCCGACGAAGCCGTAGCGACGGTGGAAGTAATGGACGTAGCTGCGCAACAGCCCGGCCAACAGCGGCGACAGCGCGCGCGGCTCGGCCAGTTGAAACACGAGGTGAAAGTGGTTGCCCATCAGACAATAATGGTACAGCCGCATGGGAAAACGCGCCTTGTAGCGCGCCACGAGGCCGAGGAAGTAAGCCCGGTCGGCGTCGTCGCCAAAGACAGTCTCGCGGTTATGGCCGCGGTTCATGACGTGGTAGCAAGCAGCGTCGGTCCACTGGCGGGAACGGGGCGTACGCGGCATGGCAGGCACTCCGAAACCGAGGAGAGTTCGAGCAAGCCGCTTCTCCGAAGGTACGATTTTATCCGGAAGAGCATCGGGTGCAAGAGGTTCAGTAAACTGTCCCCTTTGTTCCCAACGCCACTAACAAATGCAGGTTTACACACTCTCTAAAAGCCTATCCATTAGGTGTTTAAGGTCGCTTCCCATCTTGAGGATTTTCGGTGCTGCGGGCGGTCGATGCGGCTCTCGTGCCGGCCAGGGACGACGCACT
>JBGQKZ010000162.1:0-11022 GCA_041499805.1 Gemmataceae bacterium | reverse complement strand
TCCAGTCGCTCCCAGAGTGCGTCGGTAACGAGCACCTTCATGGTAAATCCTCCTTGCCTTCTGGAGACCGGGCTCCAGCTCACCATGCAGCTGCGCGCGTGCCAAACGACCTCTTTTTTTCATTTTTTCCGGACGCTCTAAGCAACGCCAGCCGCGGATACATCATGCAGAGCCACTTGTCGTGTCGGGACAGGTCTTCTCCTTCCTTGCCGACATGCGCCGCCGCTTCGCCTACTACATCCTTGATCCATCGTCGGATTTCCGGGCTGTTGACGTTGTCGTTGTAGACCCAGTTCTCGTTGCCGGTGTTGTACGGCGGATCGATGTAGATGCTCTTCACCTTGCCGGCGTAATAGGGCAAGAGCGCCTTGAGGGCGAGCAGGTTGTCGCCTTGCACGAGGAGATTGCCGGCGTCCGGATCACCCGCGGACGCGGCCTTGTCGCAATGCAGCAAGCGATAGGGGACTTCGCGATGGTGGTTCAGGACGGCCTTTTTGCCGATCCAATCGAGCGTGGGCATTGCGCGGTCTCAGCAAGGTCGAATGCGGATGGAAGTGCCAGTTTAGCCGGGCCGATTGCACCAAGCAATGTGCGGCGCAGACGAAGTGCGCTGCAGTAAGTTTCCGGCCTCACTTTTGGAAACGGCCCGCAGACGAGGAAAGCCGAAAAAACGCAGTCCGGACAGGGCGAATGGATCGATAATTGCCGTCGTCCAACCGTCGCGCGCCGCCGTCCCCTCCCCCTGTGAACGCCAGGTGTGAACGCCGGGGCCGTGCCGCCGATACTGCCGGCGAGCATGGGTGGGTCAACGTCCTCACGCACGGCGGCAGCATCGACTCGGTCCGCGCTTTCTTCCTGGCGTCGCCGGAGTTTCAACAGCAAGGCGGCGGCACGGTCGCCGATTACGTCGGCAGGCTTTACCAGCAGCTCCTTGGCCGCATCGCCGATGCACAGGGCCAGGCGTTCTGGGTTAGCCAGTTGGAGCAGGGCGGGGTCGGGAGACCCTCGCCCAACGCGGAGCAGGGCGGGGTCGGGAGACCCTCGCCCAACGCGGGCGGGGTCGGGAGACCCTCGCCCAACGCGCCCTCGCCCAACGCGGCCCTGGCGGTCGTGCAAGCGCTGGCCCACAGCGACGAAGCGGCCCGCCACGCGGCGACGCTTGATTTGCAAAACACGCTGCGGCGCACCGCGGACGCGGGCGGCGTCGCCTTCTTCGCGAGCGCCATCGTACACGGCGTGCCGTCCGAAGTCATCGAGCGGGCGCTGCTGGCTTCCGATGAGTTCTTCCAGAAAGTGGGGGCAGCGAGCACGGTGCTGCCATAGAAGGCGAACGCGACCGACGCAGCGCCCCGCAAGAAAGCTAAAAGCCGCTGTGCCAAAGGCTCCTGGCACAACGGCAAGAAGGAAGCGGAGCGGGCGGGAGTCGCACTCGCGGTGGAGTTTCCCCCACACAGCATTTCCAGTGATGCGCCTTCGGCCGCTCGGTCACCTCTCCAGTCGCGCCGGCGGAATATTGCGGATTCTTCTTGACGCTTCCCGCGCGCCGCTCTAGAGAAGATAGGTCGCGCTGGGATCGAGTTCACCTTTCGCGCGACGACATCAGCCCGACGCGCCGGCGACGGAACGGCTGGCGCGAAGCTCACGATGGGCGCTTCGCTCCCGCGAACCACGGGCGTACAATAGGTTGCCGTGTTCGCGATCTTTTGGAATCGACGACCATGCAGCACGGCGCGGCCACCTTAACTCGAGGCGCCCCCCTGATGGATTTGATCGACAAGTGGAAAACGCTCGACGCCGTGGAGACCTACGGCGTCCGCAATTGGGGCAAGGGCTATTTCGGCATCAACTCCGCCGGCCATGTCACCGTCCACCCCAACAAAAAGCCCGAAGAAGCCATCGATCTGAAGGAGCTGGTGGATCAGCTCCAAGCCCGTGGCATCCAGCTACCGATACTCCTGCGCTTCACCGACATCCTCCGCCATCGTGTCGGCGAGATTCACGATGCGTTCAAGGGGGCCATCCAGGAATACGGCTATCAGGGCAATTATTGCTGCGTGTACCCGATCAAGGTCAATCAACAGCGGCACGTCGTCGAGGAGTTTCTCGACATCGGCAAGTTGTACGGTTTCGGTTTGGAAGCCGGCTCCAAGCCCGAGCTGCTCGCCGTGCTGGCGATGACCAACGGCATGGAAACGCCGATCATCTGCAATGGCTTCAAGGATGACGAGTTCATCAAGATGACGGTGCTGGCCCGCAAGATCGGCAAGCAGATCATTCCCGTCGTCGAGAAGTTCACCGAGCTGGAAGCGATTGTCCGCTTCGCTCAGGAACTAAATGTCCGTCCGGTGATCGGCGTGCGGGTTAAGCTGGCGACGCGCGGGGCGGGCCGGTGGAAGTCAAGCGCCGGTTTCCGCTCGAAGTTCGGCCTGACGCTCAGCGAGATTCTCGAAGCGCTCGACTATCTGAAGCAGCGCGGCATGGAGGATTGCCTCCAGCTCGTCCATTTTCACCTCGGCAGCCAGATCACGAACATCCGCAACATCAAGGGCGCGATCAACGAGGCCGCCCGCTTCTTTGTCGAACTGGCCCGCGTCGGCGCCGGCGTGAAATACCTCGACGTGGGCGGCGGCCTCGGCGTCGATTACGACGGCTCGCAGACCGACTTCGAATCGAGCGTCAACTACACGCTTCAGGAATACGCCAACGACGTGATCTTCCGCGTGAAGAGCGTTTGCGATGAAGCCGGCGTGCCGCACCCGACGATCGTTTCCGAGTCGGGCCGGGCGGTGGTCGCCTATCACAGCGTGCTTGTCTTCGACGTGCTCGGCGTGTCCAACTTCGACCGGCACATCGCCCCCGCGGAGGTCCCCGCCGAGGCGCCGCAGCCGATCAACGATTTGCACGGCATCCACCGCGATCTCTCAAAGAAGAATCTGCTCGAAAGCTACCACGACGCCGTTCAGGCGGTAGACGAGGCGATGAACCTGTTCAACCTCGGCTATCTGACGATCGAGCTGCGCGCGGTCGCCGAGAGCCTCTTCTGGGCGGTCTGCAACAAGGTGCTGCGCATCGTGCGCGAGCTGGACTACGTGCCCGAGGAATTGCAAGGTTTGGAGGGCCTGCTTTCCGACACCTATTTCTGCAATTTTTCGATCTTCCAGTCGATGCCGGATAGTTGGGCGATTAAGCAGCTCTTCCCGATCATGCCGATCCACCGCCTGAACGAGCCGCCGAGCCGGCGGGCGGTGCTTGGCGACATCACGTGCGATTCCGACGGCAAGATCGACCAGTTCATCGACCTGCGCGACGTGCGGCCGACGCTGGAATTGCACCCCTTCACCGGCCAGCCTTATTACCTGGGAGCGTTCCTCCTTGGCGCCTACCAAGAGATTCTCGGCGACCTGCACAACCTCTTCGGCGACACGAACGCGGTCCACATCAGCCTCGATGAAGAGGGCCAGGTCAGCCTCGACACCGTCATCAAGGGGGACACCGTCCGCGAGGTGCTGCACTACGTTCAGTATTCCGCCGAGGAACTCGTGTCGCGCATGCGCAAGGACGTGGAGCGGGCGGTGCGCGGCGGCAAGATCTCGATCGAGGAATCGCGGCAATTGTTGCGGTTCTACGAATCAGGGTTGGAAGGGTATACTTATCTGGAGGAACCGCACGCGGAACAGCCGATGCTTTGAGGCATGACCCTAACCGGGGGAACTCCGATGGCACAAGTGCAGGACATTCACGTCCGCAACTTGGCGAAGTCAACGTCGATCACGGGGTTTATGGTGAATGCCGCAATTCCGCCGTTGGAAGTCATCTCCGTTCTCAACTCCGCGAAAGTCAAATTCGTGCTTATGGGCGCGTATGCTCTTGTGGGCTGGACGAAGACCGCGCGGGCGACCGAAGATGTCGATGTCGTTGTAACGGCGAAACATCATAAGAAGGCAATTCGCGCCCTTCTGGCTGCGTTTCCACAACTTGAGCTCGATGACCATCCCGCTGTATCGCGTTTGCGTGAACGCGAAAGTGGCAGCGTGGCGATCGATGTCATCAAGTCGTATCAGGAACTGTTTCAGGTCGCGCTTAAGAATACGCACCCGGTCACTTCGGGAAGCGAGACTTACAGAATTCCCTCCCTGTCGATGGCGTTGACGCTCAAGTTCGCGGCGATGATCAGCCCCGGCCGCAGCGATGAGAAGAAACACAGCGACGCCGGTGATTTCATCCGCATGGTCAAAATGAACGCGGAAATCGATCTGGAGGAACTCAGCGCTCTTGGCGAATATGTCTATCCGGGCGGCGGCAAGGAGCTCGTGGAAAAGGTCGATCAAGTTCGCGCGGGTAAGACGCTTCAGCTCTAATGACAGCGCATTTCAATGGCCGAACTTTCGGTGAATCTGGGTCGCCTCCATCTCCGCAATCCCATCCTCGTCGCGTCCGGCACTTTCGGCTATGCGCGCGAGATGGCGGGCGTCGTCGATTTCGCGAAGCTCGGCGGCGTCATTCCGAAGACGGTGACGCGGCAGCCCCGCGCGGGGAATCCGCCGCCGCGGACGGTCGAAACCGCGTCCGGCATGCTCAACGCCATCGGGCTCGATAACGACGGCATCGAACATTTCCTTCACCACCACCTGCCGTATCTCCGCACGCTGCCGACCGCCGTCATCGGCAACATCGCGGGCAAAACCGAAGACGAGTTCGTTGAGATGGCGGCGCTGTTCGGTTCCAATTCGGGACTGGCGGGGCTGGAGCTGAATCTCTCCTGCCCGAATGTCGCCGGCGGGGTCGATTTCGCCACGGATCCGGCGGTGACACGGCGCGTCGTCGAGCGGGTGAAGCAAGTCTGTTCCTTGCCGCTCATCGCCAAGCTGACGCCGAATGTCACGAACATCGTACCGATCGCTCAAGCAGCGGCCGATGCGGGCGCCGATGCGGTGTCGCTGGTGAACACCTTCGTCGGTATGGCCGTGGACTGGAGGCGGCGGAAGCCAATTCTCGGCAACGTGACGGGGGGATTGAGCGGGCCCGCGATCAAGCCGCTGGCGTTACGGCTCGTGTGGCAGGTCGCGCGCAGCGTCGGCATCCCGATCATCGGCATCGGCGGCATCGGCACGATGGACGACGTGATGGAGTTTTTGGTCGCGGGGGCCGCCGCCGTGCAAATCGGCACCGCAAACTTCTACAATCCGACCGTGTCGCAGAAACTCGTCGAGCAACTGCCGGGGGCGTTGGAGCAATTGGGAGTAAAAAGCGTGCGCGAAGTCGTGGGGACGCTGCGTGGATGAAGCTCACGCCGCTCTTGGCAAGGCGGCATGCCCCGGCGTTTCTTCCTCGAGCAGCAGCCGAGCCAATCGTTCCACTTCCTCTTGCAGCGTCCGCGCTTCCTGAGAGGACAACGCCAGCCGCGTTTGCGTTGCGTGCAATTCCTGCGTTATTTCCGCCTGCGCGGCTTGGGCGAGCGTGCATTCGTGCTCAACGACCGCTTGCAGCGTCGCGAGCGCCGCCGCGCGCTCCCGGTGCTCCTGTTCTTGACCGGCTAACTGTTCGTGCGATTCTTCGAGCCGACCCGCTTCCAGTTGCAGGGCGTGCCACTGGCGTGTGAAGTTGTTCTCGACGGCGGCGTGCAGCCTTGCAATGCGGCGACGCAACTGGTCGATCTGCCGTTCCGCGGCGATGACGTCGTCGGCCTGGTTGAGACGTTCCAGACGCTCCTGTTCAAGAGCAAGTTCCAGCTCAGCCAACTCTCGTTGCTTCCTGTCCAGCGCTTCGCAGCGTGCCAGCCATTCATGCCGGGCCTGAGCCATCTCCTGCCGCAGATTCCGCAAGAGTTGTCGTTCCTCGCGTACCTGCTCGACTTCAAGACGGCGGCGTTCCGTCCAGTGACGGCGGAGATTGTCGAGGGCCGAACGCTGCCGGCTGAGAAACGCCTCGCGGCCTTGCTGCTCCGCAACGAGACCCTCGCGTTCGACGCGCCAGCCCGCTTCCTGTGCCGCTAAGCGACTGTGCCACGCCTCCAGACTCCGGCGTTCATCGACGTGTGCCTGTCGCGTGCCTTGAATGTGCTCTTCGTCCACCACCCGAAGTCGCTCCCGCTCGTCGAGGGCGGCTTCACGCTCCCGGAGCCGTTCGGCCAGGGCGACCAACTCGTCCGCGGCATTCCGCTGTTCACGCTGCCATTCCTGGTAATGCAAGAGCCAGCGGCACAATAACTCGTTCAACTGCGAACGTTGGTCGCCCAAATCCTCGGCAAGCTGTTCGAGACGGAAAAGTTCCGCCTCCTCATCGGCGGACAAGCACGAAGCGAGCAGCAAAACAGGCGGTTGGCTCGCCGGCGTTTCCGCACGCGTGGCCGGCGCGGCCGGCAGAGCGCCGGAGTTCGATTCCTGAAGGAGTTGCCGGCGGCTGACAATCCGCGCTTCGAGGCTTTCCAATTCCTGTTCGCGGTCCGCCTTTTCCGCGGCCCACTGGCGCTTCTCCGCGCCGAGAATGCGCTCCGCCTGGGCGACGTCGTCCATCCGGGCGTGCAACGCTTGCTCGGCGTCGGCGTGCGCAATCGCAAACTGTGTCTGGGCGGCCGCGTGTTGCTCGCGCTCCACGTGCAAGCGGTCGCGTTCCGCTTGAAGCTGACGCCGACCGAGTTCGATATCGCCGTTCGCTTCCAGACGGGTCGCATCGAGCAGCGCTCGTTCGCGGCGCAGCTCTTCTTGCAGATCGACCAAGCCGGCGCGCTCGGCAACGACCTCGGCCTGGCGCTGCTGCAACGTCGTCCGTTCGACGCTCCAGTGCCGGCGCCAGCGCACTTTGAAACGGCGCTGGAGCTGCTTCAAGCGGTCTCGCTCCTCGTGCGCCTGCTGTTCGGCAAACGCGGCTTCGTGTTTCGCCTGTTCCAAACCGCGCAGCAGCTGTTCGCGCTGGGTTTGCCATGCGGTTTGCTCGGCACGAAGGGCGGCGCGCGCGGCGCGCGTTTCGCTTTGAACCGTGTCGAGTTGCGTGCGTTCTTCTTCGAGGTGAGCGGCGAGCTGTTGTTCTTGCCGCTCAAAAGCGAGTTGGCGGCGCTTGAGACGTGTCTCTTCTTCCAGGCAAGCGACCTGTTGAGCGGCAACCGCCGCTACCTGGATGCGGAGCGCGTCGCGTTCGCGCGCCAACGCATCGCGGTCCGCGGAAGTCGGTTGCATGGAATCCTCGCGCGGCAAGGAGGGGACTCAGGTTGTATCGGCGGGCGCGACGAGGAAGTGCAACAAAAAAAGCCCGCGAGCGACTCCTCGCGGGCTTTCCACGAGATCATTTTGACCAACTTACGCGCCGAGCAGCTTGTTCAGCACTTTAACCAGTTCGCTCTCAGAGCGGAGACCGACGAGCTGCTCTTTCGGCTGATCGCCCCCCTTGAAGATGTACACGCGTGGAATGTTGACGATGCCGTAGCGGGTGGCGAGGTCCTGATTATCGTCCACGTTGACTTTGCCGACTTTGACCTTGCCCGCGAACTGGTCGGCGAGCCGCTCGACAGTCGGCGTCAGTTGCCGGCACGGCCCGCACCACGGCGCCCAGAAATCAACCAGGACCGGCTGATCGCTCTTGACGACCTCGTCTTCCCAGTTAGCGGTGGTGAATTCTTTGACGTTGGCACTGGCCATCTCATTCTCCCTTTGTGTATCGCGACCGGCGCGAACCCGGAAACCCTGTCCCTATTGTACGCTTGTCCTTCGTCTATCCTACAAACCCGCGTTCGCCGCCGGCCAGCTTTCTTGCTGCGTTGGATGCGCGAACCGCCGTCCTCGATTCGGCGACGGCGCCACCGCTCCCGCCGGGTAGTACAGACCAAGAAACCCGTTTTCTTGAAGAAACCGGGTTTCTCCAGACCAAACAGTACCACTACGGCTCGCCGTGCGAACTTGACGCGTTTTCCCGCGTCCCCTAAGATGCCCCCGTCGCCGACCGGCGGCATGGCCCCGTCGTCTAGAGGTCTAGGACACGGCCCTTTCAAGGCCGCGACACGGGTTCGAATCCCGTCGGGGTCAACTCTTCACTTGCTCAACTCGGCGGCGGCGCGAACGCGTTCCTGCCGCGCCCCAAGCGTCGAAACCTTGCGGCCGCGAATCTGAACCGTTCCCGTACGCGCCCGATTTCTTCGCAAAGGAGCCTCCGATGCCGCGTGCGAACTTCGCAGACATCACCATGATTCTGGACCGTTCCGGCTCGATGAGCGCCATCCAGGATGCCACGATCAAGGGCTTCAATGAATTTGTGCAGGAGCAACGCGCCGTTCCCGGCGACGGCTGTTGGTCGCTGGTGCAATTCGACGACCAATACGAGGTCGTCTACGCGCAGAAGCCGCAGCACGACGTGCCCTTGCTGACCTCGGGCACGTTTCAACCGCGCGGCAGCACCGCGCTCATCGACGCCGTCTGTCGGACCATCGATGACACCGGCCGACGCTTCTCGGCGATGCCGGAAGAACAGCGTCCGTTCATCGCTCCTGAGAAAGGCCCTGGCGATTCGGTACCGGTTTTTCCACAATGGCAGTTGCACAAAGAGGATGCGTAAAGTGTCACGATTGGTTTCCCGTCGTGCGGCCGAGCGCGTCCACTTGGGCCGTCGTAATCAGGTGCAGTCCGCCGCCGGTGGGCGTGCTCCAGCCGCTTGGGAGACTCGAGAAATCGCTCGTATTGCTCGTGTTCACGTCCACGATGCGTTTGCTCACCGCCCCGGTCGGCTGATCGTACTCTGTGTAGAGAAGAAAAGGGGACGCGGATCATTTCCGGTCGTCTAGTCAACGAAATAAGAGTCAACGAAATGATCCCCGTCCCCTTTTCTTTCCTTTTCTTTCTCTAAACTGTCCCCTTTGGTCCTTAGTTGAACGCCCCAATTGGGGCGTTTGGCAAGATTGTTTATGGCGTCGTGGGAGCCGGGGCGGGCAACCGCTCCGGCGACCCGGTCCGATCTCCCTTCCGATCTCACTTCTTTGCATCGTTTGGGGGTGGCACAGGAACCCAACCGCCTTTGCGTTCGCCTTCTGTTAGGTCGGGCGCGGACCATAACCGGTAGGTCCAGAACACCACGACTTCCTTGCCCAACTTCCGATCTTGCTGAAGCGTGGGAAAGCGATGGGTGATGTCAACTTGCCCAGTCAGCGATTCGCCGGCACCGATAGTAACCTTGTCGGATCCTGGCACTACAATCGGAAACGCCTTCTTCAGCACCGTGCCGACGCCGTCTGTCTGAACTGCGGTGAGACAAAAAGCGCGTGGGCTTAGCCAAGGAAGCTTATCGCGATACACGGTAATTGGCGTTTTGGACACGTTTGTGAGCTTTACGTCAAGCAAAAGCTCCTCTTGGGCCCCCAGTTTCAGGGAGACCTCCATCTTATATGCGAGATTGTCTGGATCTGTCTTCTCCCCGCCCCTACCGTTGGGGTTCGCGGCGAGCGTCAGGCAAATCAAGGCACAGACGACAAGATTACTGCCGATTGAAGCCATTCTGTAAACCACGAGCCAACTCCTTTCGCATGTCGTTAAGCCGTTCGTTGATTTCGTCAATGCAATCGCGCGGACACTTAGCACGAGCCGTTTTAAGACACTCTATCTCTGCGTTGTACGCTTTTGCCTCACTTGCGTTCGTTGTCGCCTCGTCGGACACAATCAGGGTAGGATAGTCATCGTTACCGAGACCTGCGCAGATATTTGGATTTGCAGCGATGATGTCCATTAAGTGGCTTTTCTCGTGTTCGATTATGCAGTTGCGAAGGCACGGTCCATTAAGGGGTGAAAGTACGAAAGTTGGCTGTCCGTTACGCCCGCAAACCACGGTATTACCTCTACCATCCCAGCGGCCGTCCAGCCAATAATTCATGGGCGGACTCGGGACAGGTTGGGGGGGACCCATCTCGTTAGGAGGGAGCGAGACCGGTCCGCCACCCACTTGTTGAAGACCTGTCGGATCTGTACCGCGTAGCGGATGCGCTCGCAAGAAACGATATAGGTTGTCGTCGTGGCCGCGAAACTTCAGCGGATCATCTTGTATCCACCGCCCCAAGGTCGGGGACAAGTCGCGATGGCGAAAATCGTATAGTTGCATGGTCGGATCGAAACGTCCGCCTTGCCTGAGGTAAACGAGATCGTACGTTGAAAAGCTGCTGGTGCCCCAACTCGAGTTGAGAATCAGTGCGGAACCGTAAGAATCATAAACATACCGTTGTACGATTCCATTGGCGGCGTCTAACAAGCTCGTCGTATCCCAATTGGCGTCTTGCTGTGCGTATAGCCGTTGACTCCCTTGATCGCGTTCCAGCAGTGCGTCCAGATATACGGGGCTCCAACTATTCTGTGTTTGCACGCTGCCGCCGGAGCGTTCTTCGAGCACCTGCCAGCCGGATGAAAAGTAGAGGTGAAGGGCCGTCCCCGCGGTTTCAATGATCCGGCGATTTAGCGCGTCATAGGCGAGGGATTCGAGCGTCGTCGTCCCGTTCTTGGACGCCACTAGCCGATTCCATGCGTCATAGATCAGGGTCTTGCCATTTTCATCGGCCGTCATGTTCCCGTTGCTGTCGTACGTCGGCGTCGTCAGGCTTGTGATTGATGTGATCTCGTTCTGTTTGTTGGCGGTACGGTTTTGCGTTGTGCCGTCTGATGTGACGCTGGACCAGTTGCCTAGTGCGTCAAAGCTCCAGCTTTGCGTCCGGCTCGCGGTGCTAACCGTATCGGGAACGCCGTCGCTGTTCGCGTCGGTCAGCGTCCCGCGGCGGAAGTCCGTGAGCTGGTTGAGATTGTCATAGCCATTGCTCGCCCCGTTCGCGTGGTACAACTCGTCAAATGCATGATTTAGTTCGTTGGTGCGGTACAGCACATTGCCGTCGCGGTCGTAGCCGTACTTGAAGCGATCCGTGGAGACCAAAGCAACGCCACTAACACTTGTGCCGGTCTTTTTGCAATAACCTTTTTAATTTCTTCAGTTTAGGGAGATTTCCAGCCCCAGCTGGTAAAGGGAGAAATGTGCGCCGGTTGGCGCAGCTGAAGAAGCCGTTCTCCG
>JBGQKZ010000161.1:0-11047 GCA_041499805.1 Gemmataceae bacterium | reverse complement strand
GATACCCCCGAGCGCATCGCCGAAGTCCGGACGAAGCGCTTGGAGCGAAACGAGCTGGCGCGGTTCTATCACTACAAAGCACGTAAACTGTTGGCGCCGTTGAGGCCGAATCAACGGGAGTAAATCAGACAGTCGAACTAACAAAACTCGAAGATCACGGTTTTGACATTCGTGAAAAGATGGGAACAATTCTGAGGGAAAAAATGAGCGCCCGCGGTCTTGAGGATTTGAGGCGTGATTATGAGTCTGCATTTTCGGAGAACGGCAAAACGATTCGCGACGTGTTGGATGATCCGGCGTTAGATCGACTGCAAGCGTTACGTAACGTTCTCGTTCATCGCGGTGGCAAAGCTGATGAAAAGTTCTGCAAGAATGTAAAGGACCTCCCAATGGCCCGATTTGCTGGCATTCAGGAGAAATCGCCGGTATTGCTTGACGGAGAAATAGTGCGCGGAGTCGCTAATCCGGCTGTCCAGGCGTGTGTGAAGTTAATTCGGGCCGTTGACGGCTGGCTGGCGACTCACTAGCCATCGTTCTCATTGGCGCGTTCGATTTGGAGATGATGGCGCATCAAAGCAAGAATTGCTTCACCGACTTCCGTGGGGACGTAGCCCGCTCCCCAGCATTTGGAGCATGCCGAATTGTAATAATCACCAGGAACCCTGCCGTGGCCTTGGCAATGCTCGCACTTTTTTTCTAATTCAGGAAAACCGTTCATCTTGAGCACTCCGGTTTCGTCAACCGGCCTGCCCAGAATGGCGTTTACCCGACGGCGCTAGGCCGTTGGGCAAAATTGCCACTCGTTGGGCAGATTCCGGTCGTTAGGCAAAGCCGCGCCGGGGGTACATTCTGTGCGATCGGCGGAGTCGAACCTCTTGACGAGAAGATCAACCATAGTCCGACCACGATAAGAGCCAGGAACAACACGCCCGCGCCGACGATGGCGCCGATGATAATGCCGGTGTTCGAGTTCTGCTTCCGTCGGAACCGCCGCGGACGAGGATCATCGTCCTCGCCGTAATCATCGTCGCGCGGAACGGGATTCCGCGGCCGCGGCGGTTTTGCTTCCGCCCGGCGGCTGGCGGGTTCGACGAGGACCGCCTCGATTGGCTCTTCCTCGGCGGCGACGGCGTCCAGAATTTCTTCCTCGCCTTCCACGACGAAGGTTTTCTGGCACGTTTTGCAGCGCACCGTCTTGCCGCGTAGCGACTCGTTCAGTGAATACGTTTTTCGGCAGCCGGGGCAGGTTGTGCGAAGCGACATGGCACGTTCTCGTTAGCGAAGAAACTTGATTGGTTTCAGTCAGGATACCCGTTGACCTAGTGAACCGGAAGCGAAAATGACGGTGCAAAGGCCGGCGTGGCGCGATTCCGCCGCGTTTTTCCTTGACCGCCGCTCATCATCGCGATAGCGTCACAGTGGGTACCCGTCCATAGACTTGCGAGACTCCGCACAAGCTTCCGCGGTCGAGATGACTTCGGATAACCGTACACCCTCCCATGTTCTGATCCGTTACCTCGTTTTTCAGGTGGGAAGACGCTATGCGCCGCACGCCGTCCGTTTTGTTGTCCCTGTTGCCGCGCCGGCCTTTGGAGTTGGCGCTCCTCGCTGTCCTGTGCTTCGTGATCCTCGGCTTCGTGCCGAGGGGCCAGGCCGCCAATACGGCCGAGGCATTGTCCATCGACAAAAAGCTGCTCGACGAAGCCAAGAACGGCTCGGAGATTCTGACGAACCTGACCTACCTGTGCGACATGATCGGCCCGCGGTTGACCGGCTCGCCGAATTTGAAGAAGGCAAACGAATGGACCGCCGAGAAGATGAAGGCGTATGGGCTTGAGAATGTCCACCTGGAGGCGTGGGAAATTCCAATGGGCTGGGAACGCGGGCCCGCGACCGCCCGCATTATCGAGCCGGACAACGGCCGCGTGCTCTCGATCGCGTCAATGGGCTGGTCGCCCGGAACGAACGGCAAAATCACCAGCGACGTGGTGATTTTCAAGGTGGAAAAGGCGGCCGACCTGGAGCAGTACAAGGGAAAGTTGAAGAACGCCGTTGTTCTGCGCAACGCGCCGGCCAAGATCGCGCCGGTGACCGAGACGAACCTGTTCGCCTCGATGCGGCCGGATCGCGGCAACTTCGGCGGCGGGCCGCGGCCGAACTTCGAGGAAATTCGCGCATTTCAGCAACAAGTGCGTGATTTTCTGAAGGCCGAGGGCGTCGCCGCCATGCTCAGCGACGCCGGCAAGCCGCACAACCTTCTCAACATGGGCGGCGGCTGGCGCGGCAACGACCGGGCCAGCGCGGCCGAGCCGATTCCCACGCTCATGGTCGCCCACGAGCATTACGCGCAGCTCTACCGTCTCGCGTCGCGACCGGCGCCGGCAAAGACCCGCCTCGAGCTGGAAGTGTCGAACAAATTCATTCCCGGACCGATCGCCGTCTACAACACGATCGGCGAAATCCGCGGCAGTGACAAGCCGGACGAGTTTGTCGTCGTCGGCGCTCACATCGACTCGTGGGACCTCGGCCAGGGCGCGACGGACAACGGCACCGGCACGTCGGTCGTCCTCGAAACGGCCCGCATCCTCGTGAAAAGCGGGATCAAGCCGCGGCGGACGATCCGCTTCTGCCTCTTCAGTGGCGAAGAGCAGGGCCTGTACGGCTCCAAGGCCTACGTTGCCAAGCACAAAGACGAGATGGCCAAGACTTCGATGGCCCTGGTTCACGACACGGGCACCGGCAAAGTCACCGGCATCGGCCTCACCGGCCGCGAAATCCTCAAGCCGATCTTCGAGGAAGAAATGGCGTCGCTCAAGGAAATCGGCGTCAAGGAAATCAACACGCGCAACATTCCGGGCAGCGATCACATGTCCTTCGAGCGCGAAGGCGTCCCCGGCTTCATGTTCCACCAGGACTTCGCCGAGTACCGCTTCACGCACCACTCGCAGAGCGACACGGTGGACAAGGCCCACGAAGCGGACTTGATCCAGGGCGCGCAGGCGATGGCCGTCACCGCCGTCCGCGTGGCGAATCTGCCGAATTTGCTGCCGCGCGATAAGCCGGCAGGGGCGGGAAGCGGCCGCCGCGGCGGCGAGACGACGCCGCCGAAAGCGGATGAGAAGAAGCCGGATGACAAAAAGCCGGTGGAGAAGCAGCCGGATAGCACGAAAAAGCCCGACGAAAAGAAACCGGAAATGCCGTAAGGAAACACGCGTGCCGAACACGAACCAAAAGGTCTACGTCGAGACGTCAATTGTGAGCTATCTGACTGCTCGCCCGAGTCGCGACATCATCGTTGCCGGCCATCAGCAGCTCACGCATGAATGGTGGGACCGGCGACGGGAGACCTTCGACGTATTCGTCTCGACATTGGTAATCCAAGAGTGCAGCGCGGGCGATCCCAAAGCCTCGGAGGATCGCTTGCGCATCATTGCTCCCATGCCCGTGCTGGACGTGGACCAAAAGGCGGTCTCTCTTTCGAAGGAGCTGATACGGAGTGGTGCTCTGCCTATCAAGCCGGCCCGAGACGCCTTGCCGACACTTGGCAAACGCCACGCTGCGACGGCAAATTGACGCCGTGTGCGAGGCGTTCGCGTGTCTTCCGGTAGCCATTTGCACGCCTGAAGGACTCTTGGGAGACCTAGCCGATGTGGCAAGACCCGATCGTTGAGGAGGTGCGTCGCGTGCGCGATGCGCTGGCGGCGAGCTTCAATTACGACTTGGATTTGATCTTCGAGAATATAAAGGCGGAAGAGAAAGCCAGCGGGCGGAAGACGGTGAGGTTCCCGCCACAACCTGTGCCGCCGGTCGTCCGGAAGAAGTCGTGCGGTGAAGAGACCGCCGCGTGATGCCCACGACGATCGGCGACGTGTCCCTGAGCGAAATGAGCGACACGTGATGCGCGGGATTACTCTTCGGCGTTGCACCTATTGGAGGAACGCGTCCGCATTCCGGGCCGCGGCCTCGGCGCTTCCCAATGTGAGCAGAGCCGTGATCGTGCGCGAGAAGCCCTGGTTCAGCATGTAACTCAAAAAGAACTGTGAACCGAGTTCGGGGCTGCGGCCCAACACGTCTTGGTAGAGCGCCGCCACAAAGCCGGCGTTTTGGCTGCCGCCGCGCTTGACGAAGTACTCCCACGATCCGAGTATGGACGCCTGAAGCGTTTCGAGCGACGCGCCGGCAGCCAGCGCTTGCAGTGATGCGACAAGGCCGGCCGCGTCCGCGGGACGTTCTAAACAAATCTCATCCAGCCACCGTCACAAGGTATACAACAACCGCCGTTATTCCCTTCCGACTGAGGATTTCACCATGCGCGCCTTCCTGATCGCACTCATCGTCCTCGCCGCCCTCGTTGCCGCCGGCATTGCGGTGTTTCGCTTCGCCGGGGATGGCAAGAACGCGGGCTTCTTCGGCAAGGGTCGGACAGAGACCTTTGAAACGGAACACACCGATTACAAAGCGCCCGAGACGAAGGACGAAGAAGTCCTCGTCGATGACAAGCTCGACGACAAAAAGCCGGCGTTCGACGCGGCGCTCGTGGATCGCCGGCCGCTCGGCAAAGGCGGGGAGTGGCTGCTCAACGCCAGTGCGGCCGTGGTGCGGCTCGACGTGCCGATCATCAAGCCGGACGTGGAGCCGCAGTTGCTGATCCTTTACCCGTCGTATGCGGCGGCGGTCAAACAAGCTCATCTTGCGCTGTTGCCGAGCGTCAACTTGATCGACGGCAAGGCGAAACAGTTTGACGACGGCCTCTACGCGGCGATCGACCTTGCTTACTACCAAGGGTTGAAGGAAAAGCTGCAAAGCCACGTGCAGCTCGTGAAGCGGATCGCGGAGAAAGCAGGCAAGGATAGCCCGGCCGCCCCCTATCTTGCTGCCGGTCTGGAATTGGCGGGCGTTAAGTTCGACGTGACGAACGTCGCGGAGAAAGATCGGCTGCTGAGCGCGTTCCGCATGAATGAGGTCGCGTCCAAGCCCATTGGCTTTTACACCTGGAACGAGAAACTGAGTGAGCTATTCCGTTTCATGCGTTTCTTCGCGCGGCAGTTCGGCCAGTTTGATGCCATTGGGCTCGACATCCCGCAGGCCCTCGCCGTCGCGCTCGGCCAGGACAAAGCCCTTCTTGCTGACTACGAGAAGGCCGTGGCGTTTTACAAAAAGCTGACGAATCCCAACAACTGTCTGTCGCTCGCCGACGTGATGAACGTCAACCCGCTCGACGTGCCGACGCTGCGGCGGTTGGCGAAGGAGAAGAACGTGTCGCACGCCTCGGTCGCGGTGTTTCCGCCGAGCACGTCGAAGGAGACCGTTCTCTTTGAAAAACTGTTCCCGACGGGCGTGCCGCCGAACGTGGACTTGATGAAGGAACTCGTGAAACGCATCCGCTCCGGCGAGGTGGATTTGAAGCCAACGGCGAACGCCGGCTGGTACGACTACCAGGTTTATGCTCTTGAAACGCTGCTTCTCCCGGAGAAGGGCGCGGAAAAGGACAAGCTGCTGCTGACCAAGGAATACAAGAAGCGGATGCTGGAGGCGTTCAAGGCGCTCGTGACGAAGCGGCGCGAAACACACGTCCGGCAGCTCGATTTTGGAATGAAAGCCGCGGCAGCGATGCCGCCGCCGTTGGAGGAGAAAGTTAAGCCGCGGCTGCGTGTCGAACCGGCGCCGACGTATTATCTTCGCACCGCGCGAGCCTACTCTTTCCTCGCCAACTTCCTCGAAGCGAGCGTCGGCACGGAAGGCCTGCAAAGCCTGCACGGGTTGAAGGAGGACGGGCAGCGCTCACCGGACTTGTATGCGGAGCTGCTCAAGATGCGCGACCTGTTCTACGGCTTGCATCTGATCTCCGCGGAAGACATCGGCATGAAGCCAAATCTCGCAGCGGAGGAGTCGGTCGAGCAGGAGCGGTGCTACAAGGTTGCGACGGATTGGCTGGCGAAGGCGATCGACGACGGCGACCTTGCGGCCGATACGCGCGTGGCCGTGCCGATCTACGTCGACCTCAATCGAAATGTGACCCGCCTGTGGCTGACGCTCGGCGTTCGGCTCGCGAAGCTTGACGCCAATTACGTCCGCCCGCCGAGCACAAAACCCGCAAAGGTCGAAGGCGAATGGAAGGCGGTCGAAGCGCACAAATTGGAAGGCGTCAGTTATCTGATCCCAGTTGACGAGTTCGCGGAAGTGGAGCTGAATGGCGCCCGTGTCCTGACCCGCGCCGAGCTGCGGGCGATTTGCGACCGGGAGAAGACCAAGGAAAGGATTGTGCAGGCTTTGGCACAATGAATCCATCTCTCGCGAAGTCGCAAAGGACGCAAAGAGCTCTTCTTGGCGTCTGTCTTCGCGTCCTTTGCGCCTTGGCGAGAGATTTCTGTTCAGGCGATTTTCGTCGCTATAATGGTGTGACCGGCAAAACGTCCCGGAGTCACGCCATGTCGCGAACCTTGACCCGTGTGCAAGCAATCATTCTTGGCGCGGCCGTGCTCGTTGGCTCCGTGCTCGGCGTCGGCGGGTTGTTCGCCATCGGCAGCCGGGCGTGGCCGTGGCGCGACGCCTTCGATGTGCGCGTCGGCTTCGCCAAGATCAACGGCGTCGAAGTCGGCACGCGCGTCCGCGTCAAGGGCGTGGACAAGGGCGAGGTCGTCGCCATCGAGTTGGGCGGCGATCCGAAAGAGCCCGTGCTCCTCCGCCTGCGGCTCGACGGCAAATTGAAGAAACAACAGTTGCTGCGCGCTGACGCGACGGCACAAATCGTCGGCGACGGCATGCTCGGCGGCAAGGTGATCGAGATCGATCCCGGCAGCCCCGCCAAGGCGCCGCTCGGCGACGAGGCTCTCTTGGCGTCGCAGCCAACCATCGAGTTGGCCGATGCCCTCAACAAAGTCAACAGCCTGCTGCAAAGAATCGACGACGACAAGGGAAAGCTTGGCGACGTCGTGGACAACACGAACAAGGCGCTCAAAAGCGGCCAGGACGCGCTGAAAGGCATCGGCCAAGTGGCCGACGCGGTGAAGCGCGCGCCGATTGTGCGGAACTACGTGGAAGATCCGCAGGAGCTGCTTTACCGGCCCGGTTTTGAACGGAATCGCCAGGTATTCGCCGAAACGGAGTTGTTCGAGCCCGGGTCGGCCCGGCTGACAACGCCCGGTCGTCAACGGCTCAACGATCTCGGCCCGTGGCTGCTCGGCCTGACGAAGCACGACGGCGCCGTGGTCACGGTCTCCGCGTTTGCGGATAGCCGTGCCGCCGATGCGACCTTGGCGATGAAGCTGACCCAGGAGCAGGCGAAGATGATCGCCTCCTACTTGAAGGACAACGGCGAAGTTTACAAAAAACTCTGGGTGCTGTCGCGCGACGTGCGTTCGGTCGGCCTCGGCGTGAACCCGCCGCCCGAACCGGAGAAAGATATCCTGCCGCCGGCGCGCATCGAGGTGGCGGTGTTCGTGCCGCAGAAATAACGGGATTTGTGCATGACGGACGTACGTCGGGCGCTTCTTTATCACTTCTGCCGTCTGCAGCTGCCCGCGATCGTGCTTTCCAGCGACGCCGTGGAGCGGCATCTGCAACGCACCTTTGAATTGTACCGCGGCAAGGTGGGCGCCGCGGCTCAGTGGGAGCCGTATCTCGAAAACCTCTACGCGGTCGATTGGTTTCTCTGCTGTGCCTGCCTCGAAAGGGAGCCGCGGGCGTGGGAATACTTGTTTGCCGCACGGGCCAATCGAGCCGATTGTCTGCTGGTCGACGCCTTGCGGGCGCGGGCAGTGCGGCTGTATCCGCGCGACGAAGAGAAGCAGGAGAGCGCGGTCTCTGAATTCTGGAGCAACTTGCTCGTGTCTGAATCGACGGAATCGCGGCCAATTCTCGCTCGGTACGACGGGCAGCGGCCGCTCATTCCGTGGTTGATTCGCGTCTTTCAGAACTGGCACATTTCCATTCTTCGCCAATCGCACGTGCCACAGTCGTTGCCGGAAGACGATTTGTCGCTGCCGCTGCCGCCGCATCGGGACAGCCGTTGGCACGAGGCGTTTTGCCACGCGGCCCGCGACTGCTTGAGCGCGCTGGCCGACGGCGAACTGTTGATCCTCGGCCTACGCGTGCGTTACCGCATGAGTCAGCGCGAAGTCGCCCATCTCCTGGGCGTCCATGAAGGCACAATCTCCCGACAGACAACGCAGCTGAGCGATCGCTGTTTGGCGTGCATTTCGGCGAAGCTGCTGGACCAGGGTTGGACCGGGGACGACCTCACCGAATTCGTGCTGAACGAAATGGGCAGCGTGCTCCTCGACGATCCGCGCTTGTCCGCGGAGCGGCTCGCGAAACTCCTTGCCGCGCGGGGAAAGAAGCTGCCGCAATGATTGCCGTAGTCGAAAACCGCCTCCTTTCGCTATCCTGATCCCTGACCCCTGATCCCTGACCCCTTTGGAACTCATGCCGCGCACCGATCCACTCGATGTGCCGTTGCCCGACATTGTCGGCGACAGCCCCGCCATGCTGGCGGTCTATCGCCGCACGCGGCTCGTGGCGCCGTCGAAGACGAGCGTGCTGCTCGTTGGCGAGACCGGCACGGGCAAGGAACTGATCGCACGTTCCGTTCACCGCCTCAGTCCGCGCGCCGATGGTCCGTACGTCCGCGTGAATTGCGGCGCCCTGACCGAAAGTCTGCTCGAGAGCGAGTTGTTCGGCCACGTAAAAGGCGCGTTCACGGGGGCCATCGACAACAAGGCGGGGCGCTTCGAGGCGGCGCACGGCGGCACGATCTTTCTCGACGAAATCTCGTCGATGAGCCCGAAGCTGCAAGTCAAGCTGCTGCGGGTGTTGCAAGAGAAGGAGTTTGAGCGCGTCGGCGAGAGCCGCACGATCCGGGTGGATACGCGCGTCATCGCGGCGACCAACCAATCGCTGGAAGACGAAATCGAAGCGGGACGCTTCCGCGATGATTTGTACTATCGCCTGAACGTCGTGCCGATCTACTTGCCGCCGTTGCGCGAACGCCGCGACGACATTGTCGCGCTGGCGCGCTTCTTTCTGACGCGCTATAGCGAGGAAAACCGCCGTGATGCGCCAACGCTTTCCGCCGCGATGCTGAAAGTATTGCAAGAGTACGACTGGCCGGGCAATGTTCGGGAGCTGGAGAACTACATCGAACGCGCCGTCGTGTTGACGAGCGAACTCGAGCTGCGGCCGGAGCACCTGCCGCCGCCCGGTCAGGTCGAGCGCCGGCTGCGGCCGTTGCGCTCCGGCGGCGGGCTCAACGGCATGATTCAGAATCTGGTGCGCGTCGGCATTCAAGCCGTGTCCGCGGACGAGGGGCGTCTGTACGAACGGCTCGTCGGCGGCGTGGAGCGCGAGTTAATCGAGCAAGTATTGCAGATGTACGACCACGTGCAGGTGAAGGCGGCGGCGCGACTCGGCATCAACCGCAACACGTTGCACAAGAAGGTGACGGAGTTCACGCAGGGCCAGAACGGGGACGTGAATTCATAGTGGTCCGCGAGCGGACTACTCTAAACGCCGGCGCCGACGGGTTCCGCGGTTTTCTCGTCTACTTCCACCGGCGGCTCGGCGGCCTCGCTTAGATGCGGATGCGCCGGATCGGCCATCCCTTCCGGCCAAATATGGAACCCGCCTCGGCCCAATGTCGGCGGATCGGTCGGAATCTCCCATGTGCCCCAGATGCCCTTCCCCTCGTTGAAGCCTTGGTAGAAAACGTCGTGCTTACCCACGTAACGTTTCGTCCAATGACACTTGCCGTCTGCAAGGTCATAGGCGCCGCGAACGAGGAAGTCGCCGACCCAGTCGCGGCCTTCGCCGTTCATCGTGCCCTTTTGGAAGGTGAGGCGCAGCTCCATGCGATGCCGGCCGGGGACGCGCTTTTGCAGGAAAAAGCCGGTCCACGGCCCGCTCGGGAAGCGCGGGTCGGTCTCGAGTGTGTCGGGAGACGGTGGTTTCACGGCCGCCGCTCTCTGGCGCTGTTCCGCCCGGCGTGTGATGGGCAAGCACAGCCGCACGCCGACTGTGCCGGGCAGAGGCACGGTCATTGTGCTTGGCTCGATTCAACCCGTCAATGCGGGAGGTGGAGGACCGAGATCGGCCGGACGTCTTCGATCTGTTCGCGGCGCAGCTCGGCGCAGAATCGTGCGTCACGCGCGGTGACGTCAATTCGTGAGCTCAACCACGCGGTGGCAACGCACGTGTTCGTCCAATTCCTTCTCCAGCCGTTGGGCGAGCCGGCGCGCTTCCGTTTCGGTGTCGCGGTGATCGTAGGGATCGAGCCAGATAAGCACCGACCGGCAGTACTTCTCGCCGGGCGACGCGCCAGGGAGCAGTTCGATAAAGTGGCTGGTCGCGCTCGGCGACCGCGCGTCGAGTTCACGAAAGCGTGCCGCCGCGGCAAAGAGCGTGAGCCGGCCTGCTTCGAGATCGGCGATGATCGCGGCTTTGACAGCGAGGCGGTCGCCGACGCAGTGTAGCCGTTGTTCCAGAGCGTAACGTTTTGTCTCCTCCGCTTCGAGTTGTCGTTCATATACGCCCAGGTCGCCAAAGTCGATTCCCATGCGGACGAGCCATTCCGGCCGTTCGTGGGCGACGCTCAGCAGCGCGAACAGGGCGGGCGACATAAACAAAAGCAGGGAACTCGCTTTGCTCATCTTAGTTCTCCAAATCGGGGTGCAGGAACAAGCGACAAGGCGAAGGCCACGTTACCGGCGCTGGCGGGAGGGCGGCGCGGCAAGCCGTGACCAGGAGAGGGGCTCTGGCTGCCGGGCGACCGCAACCATAGCGAAATCGTGCGCAGAGCGCATGACGGCTCCGTGAACATAAGGCGAACGGGCGGGCCAACGAATACGTTGCGGCACTCGGCGCTCGTAAGCGCTGGAACCGCGTACACTTCCAGTTCGGGAGAGGGTCTCGACCAACGCCACTAACAAATGCAGGTTTACACACTCTCTAAAAGCCTATCCATTAGGTGTTTAAGGTCGCTTCCCATCTTGAGGATTTTCGGTGCTGCGGGCGGTCGATGCGGCTCTCGTGCCGGCCAGGGACGACGCACTTT
>JBGQKZ010000160.1:0-11313 GCA_041499805.1 Gemmataceae bacterium | reverse complement strand
TGTGGATTAGCGGCCACTGGGCCACCTTCCAAGAGCAGCGCATCCAAAACGAAACCGAGCGGTTATACCCGCAGCGCAAACTCGTCGCCGGTGAGGCTTTCTTCGCCTTGGCGGCGTAGAGGACGAGCGGTTACGCCCAATCAGTTCCCTTGGGATGAAATTGGCGGAGCAGCCCGTTGGTGTTTTCGTTGGTGCCTCGCTGCCAAGCAGCATAGAGCTGGGCCAAGTAAATCGCCAGGCCCAACTGTGCCGCCAACTGGTGGTGCTCGGCGAACTTCTTGCCGTTGTCGAAGGTCGCCGTCCGACGCGGCCGCGCGGGCAGTTCGCCGAGGACCGCGCGGGCGGCGCCGCGGACGGTGCGGGCTTGGAGATTGCGCACTTTGCCGACGACGGTGTAGCGCGACTTGCGCTCCACCAGCGTCAGCACCCCGCTGCGGCGGCCGGGGCTCACAACCGTGTCGCCTTCCCAGTCGCCGTAGCGGCGCCGTGCGTTGGCCGCCTTCGGCCGGTGGGCGACCGGGACACAACCCGCCAAGCAGCCGCGTTTTTCCGGCCGGGAACGTTTGCGGCCGCGGTGGCGGAGAAACGTTTCCCAGTGGCGGCGGTAGGGATCGCGGTGGATCCACGCGTAAATCGTCTGGTGCGAAATCCGCCGCTCGGCCTTCGTGGGAAACTCGCGCCGCAGCCGGCCGGCGATCTGCTCCGGCGACCAGAAGCAGACGAGCTTCTTCCGCTCGTAGTCGCTGGTGGCGGCGCCGTTCATCATCGCGGTGCCCGCTTGGCTTTGCCGCCGCCGCGATTCGGCCCGCCGCTGGGCGCGGACGGCCCAGTAGCGCCGGCCCGAGCCGTTGCGGCGCAGCTCGCGCGAGATCGTGCTCGGACTACGCTTCAGGGCGCGGGCGATCTCGGCCTGAGATTGGCCTCGGTCCTTGAGGATCGCTAGATGCTCCCGATCCTCCGGGGTAAGGTGATGGGCCATCGCTGGGACTCCGTTCGACCGGGTTCTTCCTGAACACCCCCAGTCGAACCTCCCAGCGATGTTTTTCTCAAGACCGATTAGCCGCAGCGTCGCGTTTCAAATTTGAATCCGCCGCCCGTTAAGAAACGAGCCGCTCAAGCTGCCGTTCGGCAGCAACGGGACTTATTGTTGGTGAACTTCATTGCCATGAGACACCAAGCGTCTTATTCTCAGTGTCCATGAACGAAGTCACGCAAATCCTAGAGGCAATGGCGCAGGGCGATCCCTGCGCCGGGGGTAAGCTGTTGCCGCTTGTGTACGACGAACTTCGACGGTTGGCGGCGCAACTGATGGCGCGCGAAACGCCGGGCCAAACGTTACAAGCCACGGCCCTGGTCCACGAGGCATATCTGCGACTGGTGGCGAGCGGGGATGCGTCAGCGCCCCGACAGCAGGAGTGGAACAGCCGAGGCCATTTCATCGCCGCCGCGGCCGAAGCGATGCGCCGCATCCTCGTTGAAAACGCGCGCCGCAAGAAAACCGTAAAGCACGGCGGCATGCGAAAGCGTATCGACTTCTCATTGGCGGAGCCGATTTTCGATGCCGACGCCGACGCCGTCCTGGACCTCGACGAGGCGCTGACTATCCTGTCCGGCGAAGATGGCGATGCAGCGCAGGTGGCGAAGCTCCGGATCTTCGCGGGTTTGTCCGTCGATGAAGCGGCGCAAGCGCTGTCCACGTCACGCGCCAACGCTTACCGGCAGTGGGCTTACGCGCGGGCCTGGCTGCTGGCTCGCCTCGGCACGAATTCCTCCTCCACTTCCTGATTTCTCGTTTCTTTTCTGAGACACTCTGAGACACTTTGGGCGCCGTTCTCGCACGTATCCACAGACGCAATCAGGCGCATGGAAAGGCTCACCCCATGAGCGTGGATCCCAGCCAGGCGAAAGCGATTTTTTTGGAGGCCGTGGAGAAACACGATCCCGACCAGTGGCCGGGGTTTCTCGACCAAGCCTGCGCTGGTCAACCCGATTTGCGGGGCCACGTGGCGGCGCTTTTGAAAGCACACCGCGAAGCCGGCACTGTAGGGTTTCAATCCAGTGTCGAGGGACCGGTTCCCCCGCGGGCACATCTCGGCGTTGACGTAGAACATCCGGGCGCTGTCATCGGTCCGTACAAGCTGTTGGAGCAGATCGGCGAAGGCGGCTTCGGCGTCGTCTTCCTGGCCGAGCAATCGCAGCCGGTCCGTCGTAAGGTCGCGTTGAAGGTCCTCAAGCCGGGCATGGACACCCGCTCGGTCGTCGCCCGCTTCGAGGCGGAGCGGCAGGCGCTGGCGCTCATGGATCATCCGAATATCGCCAAGGTATTCGACGGCGGGCAAACTCCCCCCGCTTACGCGGGAGGCTCGCCACGGCCGTACTTTGTGATGGAGTTGGTCAAAGGCGTACCGATCACCGACTTCTGCGACCAGAACCACCTGACGCCACGGCAACGGCTGGAATTGTTTCTCCCGGTGTGCCAGGCGGTACAGCACGCGCATCACAAGGGAATCATCCACCGCGATCTCAAACCGAATAATGTCTTGGTATCTCGCCATGACACGACGCCCGTAGTGAAAGTGATCGACTTCGGCGTCGCCAAAGCGCTCGGCCAGGAACTAACCGACAAGACGCTGTTCACCGGCATCGCGCAGATGATCGGCACGCCGCTGTACATGTCGCCTGAGCAAGCAGGCATGAGCGATCTCGACGTGGACACCCGCAGCGACATCTACTCCCTCGGCGTAATGCTGTACGAGCTGCTGGCCGGAACGACACCGTTCGATAAGGAACGGTTCAAGAAGGCGGCGTACGACGAAATTCGCCGGATCATCCGCGAGGAGGAGCCGCCCAAGCCGAGCACGCGGTTATCCGAGTCGAAAGACTCCCTGCCGTCGATCTCGGCGCAGCGACAGACAGAACCGGCGAGGTTGACGAAATTGGTCCGCGGCGAGCTGGACTGGATCGTGATGAAGGCCCTGGAAAAGGACCGTAACCGGCGCTACGAGACGGCGAACGGTTTCGCGATGGATGTGCAGCGCTACCTGGCGGATGAGCCGGTACAAGCTTGTCCGCCGACGGCGCGTTACCGATTCCGCAAGTTCGCGCGGCGGAATAAGGCAGCGTTGGCGACTGCGATAGCGGTGGCCTTGGTGGTGCTGCTGGCCGTGGTCGGGTTCGCGGTCGGCAGCCTCTTGCTTTGGCGAGAGAAGGAGCGGACTGGGCGCGAGCGAGACCGGGCTGAAGCAAACGCCGAGGAGGCGCGTGGACGGCAACGGGAGGCGGAGCAGGCCCGGCAGCGCACTCGCGAAGCGCTCAACGCACTGACGGATGGGGTCGTTGGGAAACTCTTCGCCAAGCAGGCTCGGCTAGGGGAGGACGAGAGACAGTTCCTTCGCAAGGTGCAGCGGTTTTACGAGGAGTTCGCCGCCGAGCAGGGCGAAACGGAGGAGGCTCGGGCAAACAGGGCCGATGGCTATTGCCGTGTGGCCAGCATCAGCCAGAAGCTCGGCGAGCTGGCCGAGGCCGAGCGGTCCTATCTCGCAGGCTTGTTCCTGTACGGCCAGCTCGCTGCCGACTTTCCCGCGCAGCCAAAATATCGCCTGGTGCAGGCCCGCAGGCGCGAAGAATTCGCCGGCTTGTACCGCAAATTGGGACAGCCGCAGAAAGCGGAAGCGGCTCACCGCGCCGTCCTTGACTCGTTGGCGGATCTGGCGCCCGACTTCTCCGCCAAGCCAGTCCACCGCGAGCTGACCGCCATGGCGCACTCCAACCTGGGCATTCTGCTGTACGAGTTGGCGCGGTTGGAAGAGGCGAAGTCGGCTTGGCAAACCGCCGTGGCATTGCAAACCAAGCTGGCCGAGGAGTTCCCCGGCGAGGCGGAGTACCGCGCTGCTCTGAGCAACACCTACAACAACCTCGGCCATTTGCTTCTATGGAGCGGCCGGCCCAAAGAGGCGGAGCCGGCGTATCGCGCCGCCCTGAACCGCCGGGCCGAACTCGTGAAAGAATTCCCCACCGTGCCCGAGCACCGTATGGAACTTGCCATGACCCAGGGCAACTTGGCGGTTGCGCTTCACCACATGGGCCAGACGGAGGAGGCGGTCAAGGCCTGCCGGGCCTCCCGGAATCTGCGGGCGGACCTGGCCAAGGACTTCCCGACCGTCCCAGACTATCGCCACGACCTCGCCCAATCTTACAAGAACTTGGCATTGATGCTGCACCACGCGGGCCGGCTTCCCGAAGCAATGGCAGCCTTCCAGGACGCGCTCGCCGTCCAGGTCCGGCTGGTCGAGGACTTCCGGAAAGTGCCCGAGTACCGCCAGAACCTTGCAGACATTCACAACGACGTGGGCGCTCTGCATCGGGTCGCTGGCCGGCTCGATGAGGCGGAAAAGTCTTACGGCGCTGCTAGGGACGTTCGCGCTGAACTGGTCAAAGAGTTCGGCGGCAACCCGGAATATGCGAATGGCTTGGCCGGAACGCTGGTTAACCTGGCCAACGTGGCACGCGACCGGAAGGACCATGCCGCGGCCCGCAACCTGCTCGAGCAAGCGCTGCCGCACCATCACGCGGCGCTAAAGGCCAACCCGAAAAACCCAGCGTACCGCCGCTATTATCGAAACAATACGGTCGAACTAGCGGCGGCGTTGATTCATCTGGGCGATCACGCGGCTGCGGTTCGCAAGGCCGACGAGCTCGCCGGGCTAAACGTTTTTCCCATCGACGACACCTACAACGCCGCTTGCTACGTCGCCAGCTGCATACCACTGGCCCAGAAAGACGCCAAGCTTGGCGAGATGAAGCGGCAAGAGCTTTCGGCCGACTATGCTTCCAGGTCCATAGCGCTACTCAAGCAAGCCGTGGCCAAAGGATACAATGACGCGCCGCACATGACGAAAGATCCCGACCTTGATGTGCTTCGCGGACGGGAGGATTTCAAGAAGCTTATCGCGGAGCTGGAAAAGAAGGGATCTTCAACTCCCTCGAAGGACGGATCCTAACCCAGAATTCTGAATTCGTCCACAGGCTTACGGCTTCTCGCCCCCGGCGCTCGGCCTGCGCGCCGCGGGACCACCCTTACCGCGCGGGCCGCTTCGCAGAAAGGAACCGATCCGATGAATACTCTGGCATGGCTCAAAACGCTTCGTGGTCACGGCGCCCGCCATCCGATCCGCCACACCGCTCGCCTTCGGCTGGAAGCATTGGAGGACCGGTCGCTCCTCAGCACTTCGCCTGGTGTAGCGGCAATCTATGGGAACTTGCCGCTCGCTTTCGAAAGCAACCAAGGCCAAGCTGCGTCTCAAATCGATTTCCTCGCCCGAGGCGCCGACTACACTCTTGCTCTAACCGCCGGCAACGCCTTGCTCGGCCTTCATCATGGCTCGGCTGCGGATACAGTCCAACTCGATCTGCTGGGTGCTAATCCGCAAGCGGCACGGAGCGGCCAGGACGAACTGGCCACCAAGTCCAACTATCTGATCGGCGACGATCCGAGTCAGTGGCACACGAACATCTCCAACTACGGCAAAGTGCAATACGAGAACGTGTATTCCGGCATCGATCTGGTCTACTACGGCAACCTGGGCCGACTGGAATACGACTTCGTGGTCGCTGCCGGGGCCGATCCGGGCGCGATCAGAATGTCGATTCAGGGGGCCAAGAGCATCGCGCTGGATGCCCAGGGCAATCTGGTAGTACACACCTCTGGTGAGGACCTGGTGCAACAAGCACCGGTGGTTTACCAGAATGTCGGTGGCGGCCGCCGGGCGGTTGCGGGACAATTTGTGCTGGAAGGAAACAATCAAATCGGCTTCCTACTCGGAGCATACGACTCTAGCCGGCCGCTCATCATCGATCCGGTCCTGAGCTACTCAACCTACCTTGGCGGCAGCGGTGAAGACAGCGCCCAGGCCATCGCGGTGGATGGGTCGGGCAACGCCTACATCACAGGGACCACTACTTCTGCGAATTTTCCGACGACGGCTGGATTCTTGCAAAGCTCATTCGGCGGCGCCAGCGACGCCTTCGTGGCGAAGTTGAACGCCTCGGGCACCGGGCTAATCTACTGCACCTACCTCGGCGGCACATTCGATGACACGGGCTCTGCTATCGCCGTGGACTCTGCGGGCAACGCCTATCTGACGGGGGTAACAAGTTCGGCCAACTTTCCGACAACTCCAAACGCTGTTCAGTCTGCATTCAATCCCTCCTCCTTGGGCATGGCTTTCGTCACGCAGCTCAATGCCAGCGGTTCGGCGCTGCTCTACTCCACGTACCTCGGCAGCACCGGCTTTGGGGGAGTCGTTGACTGGGGCCATGGCATTGCCGTGGATGCTTCTGGCGGCGTTTACGTGGCCGGCACCACCAGCTCGACGGACTTCATCACCACCCCGGGCGCTTTCCAGCCTACCAGTCCGCTTCTTTTTTCTCCGGGTCTCGACAACGCCTTCGTGGCCAAGATCGATCCTTCCCAAGTCGGGTCGGCGTCGCTCGTCTACTCGACCTACTTGAATGGCCCAAACGGCACCGGCGAAAGCTGGGGCGATGGCATTGCTGTAAATGCCTCCGGCAACGCCTACGTGACGGGAGGAACCTACTCCAGTGACTTCCCGACCACCGCCAGTGCCTTTCAGCGCATTTACGGCGGCGGCGGCGAAGACGCCTTCTTGACGGAGCTGAACGGCAACGGCTCCGCGCTGGTCTATTCAACCTTTCTCGGGGGGGCAGGCACGGACTTTGGCGAGGGCATCGCGCTGGACGCCGCGGGCAATGCTTACGTCACCGGCACAACCCAGTCGGCGAATTTCCCGACCACCTCAGACGCCTATCAGAACACTTACGGCGGTCTCATCGACGCCTTCGTGACGAAATTGAATCCTAGCGGCTCGACGCTTGTCTACTCCACCTTCCTTGGCGGCAGCAACACGGACGAAGCCTTGGGCATTGCCGTCGATGCGGCCGGCAATGCTTACGTGGCTGGAGATACTGTTTCGGCTAACTTGCCGACAACGCCCGGCGCCTTGCAGCCCACGAAGGGCGGCGGCTACGACGCCTTCTTTACCAAACTGAACGGTTCTGGGTCGGCACTGGTTTATTCCAGCTACCTCGGCGGCAGCAGCGACGACTTTGGCAACGGCATCGCCGTGGACGCCGCTGGCAATGCCTATGTCTGTGGGGAAACCGCCTCGGCGAATCTCCCGACGACCCCCGGCGCCTTGCAACAGACCTACGGCGGCAATGCGGACGCTTCTGTTGCCAAGATTGACCCGACGGTAAGTCCATTTTTTGCCGTCAGCGGCTTTCTGTCACCCAACACCGCCGGGACGGCTGGCACTTTTACTGTCACCGCCAAAGACTCCAATGGTGGCACGGCCACCAGCTACACGGGCACCGTTCATTTCACGAGCACTGATACTCAGGCAATTCTGCCCGCCGACTATACTTTCACGGCGGCCGACGCGGGGACGCACATCTTCAGTGCCACGCTGAAGACGGCGGGCACTCAATCGATTACGGTCACGGACGTAACAACTGCCAGTATGAGCGGTGCTCAAACTGGGATCACCGTTCAGCCGGCGTCGGCGAGCACTTTAGTCGTCGCGGGTTTCCCCTCGTCAACCACCGCCGGCGTTGCTCATTCGTTCACGGTCACGGCCAAGGACGCCTACGGCAACACGGCCACGGGCTACACGGGCACGATCCACTTTACGAGCAGTGACCTCCAAGCCGTGCTGCCGGCCAATTACACCTTCACGGCAGCCGACTCCGGAACGCATACCTTCCGGACGACTCTAAAGACGGCCGGCGCCCGATCCATCACGGCGACCGACACGCTCTTGTCCGGAATCAAGGGGTCGGAGGCGGGCATCACGGTCAACGCGGCGGCTGCGAGCAAGTTCATCATCAGCGCGCCCCCCAGCGTATCAGCCGGCGTGGCCTTCAGCCTCACCGTGACAGTCGTGGACGCCTTCGGCAACGTGGCCACCGGCTACACCGGCGCCGTCCGCTTCACCAGCTCGGACGGCACAGCAACCCTGCCTTCCAACTACACGTTCACGGCCGCGGACCATGGCGTGCATACCTTCGTAGGGCTGGTGATGCGGAAGAAGGGCAAGCAGAGAATCACCGTAACCGACACGCTTGACAGTTCGTTGACGGCGAGCCAGACGGTGAGTGTCGTCTAGGAAAGTGTCGCAGGTCCGGTGCGCGCGGAGGTGACGAACCGATCCCCCGCGCTCGTCCTACGAAATGCACGTTTGAACCTTTGAAGCCAGACCATGAACGAGCCGGTCACTGCACCGTATGAACCCGATGAGAGCTTGTCGCCGAACGTTGCTTCTGGGCAGGCGTTGGCTTCCACGATTGTCGAGTCCGGGGCCACGCCGGCCGCGGGCTCTGCCAGTCCGCAGCGCGGCAAGTTCCGGATTGTGAAGGAACATGCGCGCGGCGGCCTGGGGAAAGTGAGTGTCGCCATCGATGCCCGGCTCAAGCGGAACGTGGCTCTCAAGGAAATCCGCCCGGACCGCCTGGACAACCCGCAGGTTCGCCAGCGGTTCATTACCGAGGCGGAGATCACCGGCCTGCTCGAGCACCCGGGCATCGTGCCGATCTACTCGTTCGAGGAAGACGCGGACGGCCAGCCGTATTACGCCATGCGCTTCATCCAGGGCCGCACGCTCGGCGAGGCGATCGGCGCGTATCATCGGCAGCCCGATCCGCTGGCCTTCCGCGCCTTGCTGCAGCGCTTCGGAAGCGTCTGCCAGACGATGGCTTACGCGCATAGCAAGGGCGTCATTCACCGTGACCTGAAACCGGCGAACATTATGCTCGGCGAGTACGGCGAGACGCTGGTGCTGGATTGGGGGCTGGCGAAGAGAGTGGAATGGGAGGGCGGGGCTCCTGACGAGCCGGATGGGGAAAGAGGCTCGGCAGGAGCCTCGCCCTCCCGATCCGGCGACTCGTCCACTCAAGAGGATCTACTCACGCAAGCGGGCCAGATCCTCGGCACGCCAGCGTACATGGCCCCGGAGCAGGCCCGCGGTGAAGACGTGGGTCGGGCCGGCGATGTTTACGCACTCGGAGCGATCCTGTACGAGATGTTGACGGGCCGAGCCGCGTACGCAGGGGCAAGCGCGGCGGAGTTGCTCGCCCAAGTCCGCGCCGGCTCTCCCATTGACCCCGCCATCGTGCAGAAAAAGGCGGCTAGGCCGCTCGCCGCGATCTGTCGCCGGGCGATGGCCCGCGACACCGCCGATCGCTACACAGCGGCCGCCGACGTGGCGCTGGAGGTGGACCGTTGGCTGGCGGACGAGCCGGTGGCGGCTTACCGCGAGCCGTGGGCCGTCAAGGCAGGCCGCTGGATCAAACGCCACAAGCCGCTAGTGACCGGCGCGGCCGCCCTGCTCCTCGCGGCCGTGCCGTTGTTGCTCCTGTTGGCGGCGAACCGCGAGCAGGCACGCAAGCAATCCGAAGCTGACAAGGTCGAAATTGGCAAGCAGAGAGATATTGCCGAAGCGAACGAGAAGACCGCCAAGGAAAACGACGCCATACAGCGGGCAGTGATTGATTTTGTGGAGAACCGGGTGTTCGCCGCCGCGCGGCCCAAGAACCAGGAAGGCGGATTAGGCTACGACGTCAAACTCAAAGACGCTCTCTTGGCGGCATTGCCCTACGTCGAGAATAGTAGTCTTAAAGACCAGCCACTGGTCGAAGCGCGGCTGCGGGCAACTTTGGGTCGATCGTTCGCTTTTCTGGGTGATGGGAAGATCGCCGGCGAGCAATTCCAGGCTGCGCGCGTGATCTACACCATGCACAAAGGACCGGACGATCCCGAAGCCCTGGCGTTGACGGCTGACGTCGCCAGCAGCTACGACATGCAGGGCAGATATGCCGAGGCCCTTGAGCTCCGCGAAAAGACGGTCGCGCAAATGCAGGCCGCCCTCGGCCGCGACCATTGGAAAACGCTCAGCGGCACGTCGAATCTGGTACTTAGCTATTACCGCGTGGAGCGGTATGCGGAGGCGGTCCAGCTCGGCGAAGAGACGCTGACGTTGGCAAAACGTGCTCGCGGCCCGAACGATCGGATCACGCTCGGATGCATGCACAATCTCGCGATCAGCTACGCGGCCCTGGGCCGAGACGCCGACGCCGTCAAGCTCTACGAAGAAGCCCTGCTCCTGGAAAAACTCAATGGCGGCACTGACCACCCAGACACGCTGTTAACCGCGGATGCGATGGCACAGAGTTACGAAGCCCTCGGCCGGCACGAAGAAGCCCTCAAGCTCAAGGAAGACACGCTGACGCGGCGCAAAGCCGTTCTCGGCCCCGACCATCCCGCTTCGCTCATGAGCATGCACAATCTAGCGGTCAGTTACGCCGCTCTCGGCCGGCACGCCGACGCGCTCAAGCTTCGCGAAGAGGCGCTGGTCCTACGTAAAGCCAAGCTCGGCGCCGAACACCCAAACACGGTTATGAGTCTGTGGGGCGTCGCCGCCACCTACGCCGATCTCGGCCGACACGCGGAGGCCCTCCCTTTATTCAATGAGACGCTTGAACTTCTAAAAAAGAAGCTCCCCCCGGCCCATCCCCACATGTTCGTGTTGAAAGCAGATCTGGCGATGTGCCTCGTCAACCTTGATCGCGGGGCAGAGGCGATGCCGTTAATCGACGAGTGCGTCAAGCACGCCGCCGGCAGAGACCTGCGTCCCGGGTTCAATGCGAACATGCTGAACCTCCGGCTTCGATATTTCCAAAAGGCCAAGGACTCCGCCGGCTGCCGGGCAACCGCCGAAGTGTGGGAGAGGCTCGGCCGCACCGACGCCGAGAGCCTGTACAATGCCGCCTGCATGCGTGCCGTCACTGCTGCCGTGATCCGAGCCGTCGATAAATCTGAGGGCACTCGCAACGCCGCCGCCGCAGAGGCCGACCGGGCGATGGCTTGGTTGAAGCGGGCCATCACCGTCGGGTACAAGGACGTGGGACACATCAAACAAGACAACGACCTCAACGCCCTCCGTGAACGAGAGGATTTCAAAATGCTGGTGTCGCAGTCGCAGGCAACGATCGAGATGAAAGACGCCGGACGCCTCAACGAGAGTAAGTAAGTGCGCTTTTCATGCGAAAAGCGCACTCGATCGAAAAAAGAATCAGCCGAAAACCAGCGCGCGGCCTAGTAACTGCGCTTTCTTAGATTTTCTTTGCTCACATGACGAGCCGGATCACGCGGTGCCAGAGGCTCTGGATTTTCCGCGGCACCGCGGCACGTGCCGCACCAGCTTGAAATTCTTCTTCCAGACAGTGGCGGCGGAAGGCGTT
>JBGQKZ010000159.1:0-11573 GCA_041499805.1 Gemmataceae bacterium | reverse complement strand
TCGCCTGGGACTGACGCTGCCGACGCGACTGCGCCGGCTCGACGAACCGAGCCAGCTGTAGTGAAGACTTTCGCCCAAAACTGAACCTAAGTCCTTATTTTCCAACGACCGCGCAGGCGCAACTCAGTAACTTGGGCTAGTAGTGGAATTCCAAACCGACATTTACGCCCTGAGCCCAGAAGTCGGTATTGTGTACGCTCACCAATGCCGGACGGGTGGCGTGGACCGTCGGATCGAACGTGCTCGTGAACTGCACCTGCCGGCCGTCCACGCCGTCGATCTGATCGCCGGGCCGGGCCACGTTGTTGATGTAGAGGAAGTTGTAGCCGATGAACACGCGTGCCCGTTCCGTGATGTCTACGCCCAGATTGAGCGTCAACTCCGGTATAACGGAGATGCGGTCCTTGCCGTGCGAGCCGATGTTGGTCGGCTGCGCCAGGATGCCGCCGAGGTGGCTTTCAAAGGTCGGCGCCGGCACGACATTGACCGACAGCGCGCCGCCGAGGATATCCACGTTCTCGTGCATGTCGCCAACGGCCAGCTTACCCGTGAGGTTGGCGAAGAACCGGCCCACGCGATAGTCCGACGTAAAGCCGAGCTGCGGCCCGTAGAACTGGTTTCGCGTCTTGAAGCTGTCGAACCAGGTGATATTGCGCCCGCCCAGATCCGGAGCGAACAAGGTGTTCGAGAGAATTTGCAGACTCTCGTCCAGGTCCAGGTAGCGGAAGCCGAGGAAGAGATCGATGCGGTCGCTGAAGAGCGAGCATGCCTGCCAGCGCGCGTTGCCTTCCGCGCCCCACAGCCGGCCGCTGGCCCGCACGTCCTCCAGACCGGTCAACCGGCCGGGATCGGCGAGGAAGAGCAGCACCTGGCGATTGGCGACCGGATCGAAGAACAACGGACCGATAACCGGCGCGCCGGTCGAAACCCGATCGAAGTGAGCGTTCGCCTTTTCCAGGCGGAAATAGCTCGCTTCAATCGCCCACGTCTGCTCCGGATCGATCCAGAAGCCCGCGGTCAGGCGCAGGCCCGAGCGTTCTTTGTAATTGATGTTGGAGACCGGGCTGCCGAAGAGCGTTTGGATGGCGCCGGCCGGCAAATCGGTGCCGCTGGCGGTGCCGGGCGGGGCGGCGCCGACGAGACCCGGCGTGCCGCCATCCTTCAGCCACCACAGCAAGTATTCCGCGCTGAAGTAGACGCGGCTGTGCGGCGCGAACGTGCCCGACCCGATGTCCGGCGGATCGCAGGCCACATTCGGTGCGCCGCTCAGCGGCGCCGGTGGAATGTTCGATAGTGCCGCGGACGGCGGCACCGCGGGTTGCTCCGTCGCCGACGCTTGTTGCAGCGCCGGCGGCGCTACGGGCGGCGGCAGCGCGGGCGGATCCTGGGCTACCACCAAACTCGACCCGGCCAGCAGGCCGGCCAACGAACTGAAGAGAAGCTTGCGCATCGGCGTCTCCGTTCCGTGAGAGAGGCCCCGGACGGAGGAAACCGGCGGCAATGCCGTTTCCCGTCCGCGTCACTGGCGTGCGTTGCTCACCCTGGAAGGGCATCGCGGCCGTTCCCCAAGCCAACGCACGCTCGGCCGAAAAGTTAAAGATTCTGTCGGTCGATTGAGGCGGCGGTAGATAACCGGACCGCCGACGAAATTCCATACCAGTTTTCGATGAATCGTCGTTCCGGCGTGCGGATCGAACGCGGAAACCGCGTTAATTTGCAAAGCGGCGCAGGCTGCGTTATCGTGACGCTGACAAACTGTTCACGAGGTAAAAGAGCATGTCCGCCGTGCCGCTGGCGCAAGTCGCCGTCCATCTTCGTCCTGAAGACAACGTTGCCGTCGCCGCCCGACATTTGCAGCCGGGGCTTGAAATTCAGGAGAACGGTCACACCCTCCGGCTCACGGACCGCGTCGGCCTGGGCCACAAGCTGGCGTTGCGCGACATCCGCAAGGGCGACGCGGTGACCAAGTACGGCCAGATCATCGGCTTCGCCAGCCGCGATATTCCGGCCGGCAGCCATGTCCACGTCCACAATGTCGCCGCCGACGCTTTTGAGCGCGACTATGCCTTCTGTCGCGATTGTCCGCCGCCGCCGATGAAGGCGGAGGAACGTTTCTGGCTGGGTTATGATCGTGGCTCCGAACGGCCCGAACACCAGCGCTACGGCACACGCAACTATATTGCGATCATCAGCACGGTGAACTGCTCGGCCAGCACCAGCAAATACATCTCCGAGCGCTTTCGCGCGACGGACTTGTTAAAGCAGTATCCCAATGTGGACGGCGTCGTCGCCATCACGCACAAACACGGTTGTGCGATGCAATACGACGGAGCGGACCATCGACAGCTCGACCGCACGCTGGCCGGCTTCGCGAAACATCCCAACGTCGCCGCCTACATCCTCGTCGGCCTCGGCTGCGAAACCGGGCAGGCCATCCATCTCGTCGAAAATGAACGCTTGACCCAACTCGGGTTTAGCGGCGGTTCGCAGAACCGCCGTGGCCCCGTCGTCCTCACCGTCCAGGAATGCGGCGGCATCCGCAAGACCGTGGACGCCGGCGTCCAAGCCATCGCCGAAATGCTGCCGCGCGTCAATGACGTGCGGCGCGTGAAGCTGACCGCCGACAAGATCATGCTCGGCACCAACTGCGGCGGTTCCGACGGCAACAGCGGCGTGACCGCCAATCCAGCCCTCGGCGTCGCCTCGGATCTGTTGGTTGCCCAGGGCGGCACGAGCATCATCGGCGAAACCCCGGAAATCTACGGCGCTGAGCATTTGCTGACGCGCCGGGCCGTCAGCCGAGCGGTCGGCGAAAAACTCGTCGAACGCATTAAATGGTGGGAATGGTACACCGGCATCTTCGGCGCGGAGATCAACAACAACCCCTCGCCCGGCAACAAAGAAGGCGGCCTGACGACCATCTATGAGAAATCGCTCGGCGCCATCGCCAAAGGCGGCGCCAGCGCCCTGACCGACGTGGTCGGTTACGCCGAGCCGGTGAAGGCCAAGGGCTTTATCGTCATGGATACGCCCGGTTACGACCCGGTGAGCATGACCGGCATCGTCGCCGGCGGGGCCAACGTGCTGGTTTTCACCACCGGCCGCGGCTCGGTCTTCGGCTGCAAACCCGCCCCGTCGATCAAGGTCGCGACCAACACGCCGATGTACGAACACATGATCGACGATATGGACATCAACGCGGGTGCGATCCTGCAAGGAACGCCGGTTGAAGCAGTTGGCAAGCAGATTTTCGAGGAGATTCTCGCGGTCGCCGGCGGCAAGCAGACGAAGAGCGAGATCAACGGCGTTGGCGAGGAGGAGTTCGCGCCGTGGAGCATTGGACCGACGTTGTAATCAAATGAGGTGAAATTATGCCACGTATCGCTTACACGTTTGAGACGACGGTGCATCCGGGTGGAAAAGTGGAATTGACTGTCCCGATCTCGGAAGGAAGCCGGGTGGAAGTGGTTGTTCTCACCGAAGAAGCCGACGAGATCGGCGAACTGCTTCAAGCGGCAACCTCAAGCACCCGTTTTTGGGATAACCCAATCGATGACGCGGAGTGGAACAATGCCTAGCCAGGGGGACATCGTTCTGATTCCCGTTCCGTTCACCGATTTGTCGTCCAAGAAACGTCGCCCTGTCATCGTCGTGTCGAACAACACGTTCAACACAACGACATCCGACATCATCGTGGTTGCCATGACCTCGAATCCCGCCTTATCGCCGTACAGCTTTGGCGTCACGTCCGCTGACCTCGATTCTGGTACGCTGAACAAGCCCGGACGGATCCGCGTTGACAATGTGTACACGCTCGCTCAAAGCATCGTGGCAAAGACCTTCGGTCGAGTAAACGCCGTCACACTCGGCCGAATCCGTCAAATTCTAGCCGACCTCTGTCAACCGTGATCAGCCTCGGGCCAGCAGACGGTGACGAAAGTGAGGAACCGGATGCGATTCGCATTGACTACCGCCGCGGCGATCGCGGCGACGTTTCTGGCGTTGTTCGGCAACCGGCTTTGCGCCGATTCAAAGCTGCTACCCGAAGATGTAGCCAAGCAATCGCTCCGTGCCGTCCTCGAAAAGCAAGTCGCCGCCTGGAACAAAGGCGACCTGAAGCAATTCATGGACGGCTACTGGCAATCGCCCGACTTGAGCTTCTTCTCCGGCGCCAACAAGACCAAGGGCTGGCAAGCGACGTTGGAGCGCTATCAAAAGCGTTACCAGGCCGAAGGCAAGGAGATGGGCAAACTCACCTTCACCGAGCTGGAAGTCGAGCTGCTCGGACCGAAGAGCGCTTTCGTCCGCGGCCGCTGGCAGCTCGTGATGAGCAAGGAAACCGTCGGCGGACTCTTCACTTTGATCTTCAAGGAAACGAACGACGGCTGGCGCATCGTTCACGATCACACATCGGGCTAACGAGACTCGTCTTTCACGAAACGTGCTGTCACGTTAATCTGCTCCTTCTCCCGACGGGCCTCGCGCCAAGGAGGGCGCATGAGCGTTAAGTGGCAGGATCGGCTCATTTCCGCCGTCGTCTTTCTCGTTGCTCTGACGATCGCCGCCTTCAGCGCGCACGCTTACGCAGGCGCGTGGAATGACGGCAGCCGTTTGGCGACGGTGGAGGCCCTGGTCGAGTACCACACACTCGCCATCGATCAGTCCGTATTCGTGCAAGTCCCCGACCGCGCGCCCCGTCCTTATTCCGTGGACGAACCGGGTCTGCTCCAAAGCGGCACCGCGGACAAGCTCTTCATCGATGGGCATTATTACTCGGATAAATCGCCCGTGCCGGCCCTGCTCATGGCGGCGGTCTACGAAGGGCTGCAAGCGATCACCGGGCTAACGGCCCGCGACCGGACCGATCGTTTCTGCTGGTGGATGACGTTGCTGTCTTCCGGACTGGCGTATGCGTTCGGCGTCTGGTGCATCTACCAGCTCGGCGAACCGCTGCGCCTCGGGCGGTCGCTGCGGTTGTGGCTGGCCGGCAGCTTCGCCCTGGCGACGGTGGCGCTGCCGTATGTGCGACACGTGAACAACCACATTCTGCTGCTCGGCGTCGTGGCCGGTTTGATGCTGGCCTTCGCACGCTTGGCGAACCGAGCCGGTGAAAGAACGCCGTGGCTGCTCTTGCTCGGCGCCGGCACGTTGACCGGGTTCGGTTACACCATCGACCTCGGCGCCGGGCCGGTATTATTGCTTTGCGCGGCGGGATTGGTGGCGAATCGCTGTCGCCACGTTGCCGCGCTTGCCGCCTTCGGTCTCGCCGCTTTGCCCTGGCTCGTGCTGCACCATTCGCTCAACTACGCCGTCGGCGGCACGTTGAAGCCGGCCAACGCGGTGCCCGAATACTTCCTTTGGCCCGGCTGCCCGTTCAATCCGCAGAACATGACGGGATCGTTGAATCACAGTGCCGGCCATTTCCTCACCTACGCGACGGCGTTGCTGTTCGGCAAACGCGGCTTCATCGGGCACAATCTGCCGCTGTTCCTCTTCCTGCCCGCACTCGGATTTCTGCTAACGAAGCGCCCGCGCGAGCTGCCGGAGGCGCTGTTCGCGGCCGCTTGCTGCGGCGGCACGTGGTTGGCGTATGGCCTGACGTCCAACAACTACTCCGGCCTCTGCTGCTCGATCCGGTGGTTCGTGCCGCTCTTGGCGCCGGCGTTTTATGTGCTGGCCGTGTTCTTGCGCGAGACGCCGCAGTACGTCGCCGACTTCGCAATCTTGAGCGGCTGGGGCGTTGTCCTCGCCGCGATCATGTGGTGGCACGGGCCGTGGATTCAGCACATGGTCCCGTTGTTCTGGCCGATTCAAGCAGCAGCCCTTACGAGCTGGCTCGCGTATCGAACGTGGCGCTGGCGGGTGGAACGTGCGGTCGTCCACGTGCCGGCTGCACTTCGTCCGGCGGCGTAGCCTGCCGGTCCCCTGCCCCTTGAAAACCGAAAAAAAACCACCACCGTCCACCGTTCTCCACCGTTTTCGGCCTATACGCAAATCCGGCTGTCGTGTCATAAAGCATTTATTCACATGATATTACAACGCGCAAGCCCCCACCGCCCACCGTGGCGGCGGTGGGACAACCGTTTCGTTTGACATGCGAAGCGAAAGAGTGTAGAAATGTATACTTCTGTCCAGTTTCGCCGTGCCCTGTTCAGGGGCCGGGCTGGATGGGAAGTCCCTCCCGTGCTGGAGGTCCTGCCATGGTTGCCGCCTGTACGCACCTCTTGCAGATGATGGAAAAAGTCGCCGAGCAGCGCGCCTTGGGTGTCCGCTGGGAAAGCGCCGGCGCGGTGGTCCAGCGCAGCGGTGAGACGGTCCGCCGTTGGCCGACGCTTTATCCAGACGACTGGGATCGCGTTTATGCCACGGCCTGCCGCCGCAGCGTCCACGAGGCCGCCGCCGAGGCGCGCACGGGTCTGCGCGTGCTGGCCGCGCGGGCGAAAAGCGAGTCGGTCCGCCGGGCCGCCTACCGCGATTTGCTGCAATACGAGTTGAAGTATCTGGAATTACAGATACGCGCCGCCGCGGCCAAACAAGCGGACGGCGAGACCGATGCGAATGACATCGCCATGGTTCGGCATGTGAGAAGTCTGACCGATCAGCAGCTCGACGACCTGATCAATGGGTACCACCCGCTCGTCGAACACGGCCCGGATGCCGGCGCTGTCGGGTCGGAGACGAACGCTGGGCCTCGTGAAGTTCCCAGCACGTTCGCCGTCCACCAGGAACGCGCTTCTGCGGACGTCCCCTGCTGCGGCTGCACCTGCACGGAAGCGCCGCCTGAAGAGCCGCGAGCGGCGCCAGCGACCGCCGCCGTCCCGGAGGAAGAAGCCGCCGTCTCCGCGCATCCCGAGTCTTCGGAGCAAGCAACGGACGCGAACGCCGTCGCGGCGGCGACGGTGTCGCCGACGGAGCGGACGCGCCCGGAACCGGTTCGTCCCCGTCAAGCTCCTGCTGAGATTCCTCCCACGGAATCGCCGGCGGCTGACGCCGCTGCTGGATCGTTTGCCAAAACTCGGGACCATCCGTGAACGCGGGCGAGACCCTAGCTTCGTGCGCGGACCGCATTCGCCAAGATTGCATCGGCCGCGCCGGGATTCGAGAGCAAGTATCGGTCGTTTCTTCTCTCGGAGGTCATTCACGGCCTCATGGAGCAAGAAGGGAAATCCATACGCCAACTAGCCGGGAAGTCGGCATCTCGCGCACAGTCATTCAGGACATCCGTTCCGGCGGGCGCACCAATGTGACGCTGCGGAATTTCTTGGGGATTGTCTGGGCCCTTGGGGGTGAGGTCGCCGTGCGGAAGGGGAAGGAAGAGATGGTGTTGGGGCGATAGAAATGGCAAGTTCACCGGTTGGTTTGGACAGCAGGACTGACATTCGATGACGGAAAGGAGGCCGGCCGCCAGGCCTCTTGGCGGCAGTGGCTGCACACGCCGCTGAGCGAACGCGGATGGGAACGCGTGCAAGCGCTCGCGGTCGTCCCCGCGTTCAACAAGGATCAGACCCGCTACCTCGACACGCTCTGCGTGCTGGTCGCCGGTTACAAGAAAATGCACCGCACCGTCGGCAAGGCGAAGCTCAATCCGCTCGAGGTCTTGCACGAGTTCGTCGCGGAGCACCGGATGAAGGTCTTGGGAGTCTCCGAATCGGCGGCGTCGGTGATCCTCAAGGGCGACCGTGCCCTGAAGCTGGACCACGTGTGGAAACTCGCGGAGCGGTTCTAGGTCAGCACGGCCCTTTTCGTCGGATGAATTGCACAAGTGGAGCAGGGGGACGGGCGCGCGTCTTTTTTGAAATAAGGCGGTCGGCAATTGCCCCCTGCAAGGGCTCCCGACGCCATCAGCCGGAAACTAACGCGGAACTGGAAACGCTGCGGCGTTCGGTGGCGCGCAGCCAGCCGTTCGGAAGCGCCGCCTGGCAAGAACAGAGGGCCGAGAGAATGGGGCTGCAATCATTCGTTTAATCCTTCGCGATGAAGACTGTCTCACGTCTCCAGACCGAACGCGAGCGGATTGCCGAAGTTGCCGTAGTTGAAACGGTTGATGAAGCGAAAACCCGCGAGGCCGTCAAGGCCGAACGGCGGAGTCGTGAGGCCAATCGCGGGTACATCGTCATCGAAGCCGAGCAGCGGTATTTCAACGCGAATAACGTAGAGCGGATAAGTCCCTGTGTACGCGCCGGCCAGGGACACCGAATGCGATGGCTTGCCGCCGCACAATAGGCAATCGTTCTCATCGACGAGTATCTCAAATTTAGATTGCATGCTTCCTGCTCCGGTGTCGGCCAGCAGCGTGCGCGTAACTCTTTGCCCTCCCTGAGCGAATGTCAGGACGATCTCGATAACCGGCCGATCTCCTAGCAGCGGCCATTGGGCGCGGGCCACTAGAAAACCTCCCAGATCATCTCAACGGTGCTGTAGTCCGCGCCGATGTCGATGCAGAACGTCTTGGCGGGATCGGGTTCTGCTTGCTCCAGCCCGCGAGTGACTTCTCGCCACGTGTTGGCAGCGACGACGACCTGCCCGTTGGCGATGCCGACCTTCTTGCCCACGTAAGGCGATTGCGGATTCAACTTCGCTTCCTCGACGAGCTTGTCGGCGAGGTCGCGGTTGAGTTGCTGGATGGTGGTCATGGTTGGCATCAGGTACTCCCTCCTCTCTTGAGCGATGTGCCTCTAACATAACCCAGGCAGCTGAGAATGTCAGCGTGCGATTCAAGAGGTAAACGCGCGGCCAACGCGGGTGCTGCTAACGCGCTGGCCGGCGCCGACGCCGCACGATTGGATCGAACGCGTCCATCAGCCGGAAACCGAAGCGGAACGGGAAGCGCCGCGGCGTTCGGTGATGCGAAGCCAGCCGTTCGGAAGCGCCGCCTGGCAGGAACAGACGGCCAACAGATTGGGGCTGCAATCGACCTTTCGAGCCCCTGGCTGGCCAAGAAAGCAGATGGGGAAAGCAAGGCACTGAAGCTGCGCGAAAACGGCCGGGCCCGCTTTTCTTCCCCCTTTTCTTCCCCTGATCAGGATACACCCCAATGAAAGCCACCGAAGCCAAACTGCTCGACCTCCTCAAGAAGGCGCCCCAGTTCGTCATCCCCATCTATCAGCGCACCTATTCGTGGACCGAAAAGGAATGCCGCCAGTTGTGGGACGACATCGTGCGCACCGGCGGCAACGACGCCATCGCCGTGCATTTCATAGGCTCCATAGTCTATGTCGAACAGGGGCTGGGAGGACCGGGGCCGGTGACAGTGACAGTGTTTTCGCCGCAGCGAAGACGATCTTTTCGATATCATCGAATTCCTTTTCGATCACTGTGCGAAACCGACCAAGCGTACCTTTCACAGTTGGAACAATTGCGGTTGGCATTGTGAGAAGTTCGACGTTGAACTCGGTAAGGCTGAGTTTTTTGAAAGGATAAACAAACTCCTCACGATTTACTCGACTGGATTCGAGCTCTCATGGGACGGTGAGATTCTTCACCAGGCGGAAACTGGCCTTGAGGAATTGTTCGAGACGTCTCTGCCGGACCATGATCCCGAAAACGGCGAGCAGCGAATTGAAGCCGCACGGCGAAAGTTCCGCCGACGGCAGGCGTCGGACGATGATCGCCGCCGTTCGCCTTGTCCCGCCGGTCCAAACGCCGATTACGCGGATGATAAGTCAACGTCCAGCTTTTGCCCGAGTGCTTCTGCCCATTTGTGCAGCGTCGCGAGCGTCGGGTTCAGCATCTTGCCCGTTTCCAAGCGGGACAAAGCGGGCGGGTCGATCCCCATCCGCTCGGCCACCTCGGCCAGCGTCAGTCTCTGGCTTTCCCGCACGGCTTTGAACCGCGCCATCAGGGTCAAAATCGCCGCGAAGCTCTGCCGATTGACGGCGCCGGCCGGCCGTTGCCGGACTGGGTTCGCCGCGTGTTGGCGACGGACGGCTTCTTCCGCGGCCCGCTGCTCAGCGGTGCGCATTGGCTTCATCGTTGGTTTCATGACTTCACTCCGTCGGCTGGGGGACGTCGTAGGCGGTGATGGGACGAATCACGAGCGGATCGGCCAGGTTCAGCATCTCGAACACGACGGCGATAAACCGGCCCGTGCCCGTGTTGCCAAAGGCAATGGGACGGCCGGAGGAATCGCTCACGTCGAACGTCGTATGCTCGTCGAAGAATGCGAACTCGACCTCTTCCGGCGTCAGGCCATGTTCCGCGATGTGGGCCGTGTTGCTGGCCGGGTCATCCGGTTCGTCCCAATCGACCAAAGCGTCTCGCAGGTCCACGCCCAAGCCCCGGTCGCGGTTGGTTTGTATCGTAACACAATTGTATTGAAGAAAAGCGGGAGAATTGGAGTCAGATTACTTTTCCGCGAGTAAAGTCGAAAGGTAGCGTGGCAGATCAAGCACGGCCTATCCCTTTCCGGCCTTTCCGTCTGCCGCTGCCTCACGAGCCAGCCTCTCTCGTGGTTGCGGTCACCGGCATTGCCCATTCCGCGCCGGTCCAAACGCCGACACGTCCACCTGAAAATATGCCGCCAAGTTCCCGGTGTGTCCCCGGCGAGCGCTTCGGAAATGGTCGATACAGCGACGCCGGTGGCGCAGCAAGGCTCACGATGCCTTTCGCGGGCGGCATTTGCTGCTCCTGCCGGTCGCTTTGCCACACGGCGACGAGCACGGCGCAATCGAGGCATGGGAGGCCGAGTATTCGAGTCGAGAAGATTGCGGCGGGCAGGTTACAACCAATCATCGAGCACGTCGGCCGCGCGCAAGCGCTGGCGTAGCCGCGTCAAGCGAACGCGGAAGGCGACGGCGCTGATGCCGAGTTCGGCGGCGGTTTCCGAGGGGCTGTAACCTTGCAACCGCAATTCGAGTAAGCGGCGCTCTGGGTCCTTCAGATTCCGGCACAGGTGCGCGACTTGGTCGCGGAACTGCGCGGCCTGGGCCGGGTCGTCCTGCGATCGACTGAGCGTGCAGAGCAGGTGGGGCAGGTCGAAGTCGGCGGCGGCGCCCGCGCTCAGCCGTTGCTGACGCCGCAGACGGCGCCAGTGCCGGGCAACCTTGCGGCGCACCAGCGTCAGCGCCAGAGCGAGCAGGTTCTCCGGAGTCTCGAAGACAAATCTCTGGTCGCGCAGACCCAGCGACAGGCTGCGATGGACGGATTGGACAAGATCGACCGAATCGAGGGGAGCGCCTGGAAATCTTGACGGCGCCAGACCCGGACGGCGCCTCGAGGCGCATCGGCAATTATGAAGTGCTCGGCGAAGTCGGTCGCGGCGGCATGGGCGTGGTTTACCAGGCCCGCCAAATTGGTCTGAAGCGTCTGGTGGCCCTGAAAATGATCCTGACCGGCGCGGACGCCGGACCGCACGAACGCGCGCGCTTCCGCACGGAGGCCGAGGCGGCCGCCCGCCTGCAACCCCCAACATCGTCCAGATTTACGAGATCGGCGCGTAACATCTCAATAACCCAAGCGTGGGCGATGTGGCCCCGTGGTGCGGCGCGTACCGTCACCGGGCGCGGCGAAGCAGAGGTCGTTCTTTGAGATGCGCCGTGCCGTCCCAGTTGCTCAGGCCGGCACGGCCTCGGCTT
>JBGQKZ010000158.1:0-11943 GCA_041499805.1 Gemmataceae bacterium | reverse complement strand
GGCGATGGGCGGTTCGAGTCCCGGCCCGCGTGACTTCTCGCTGGCCTGGATGGGCGCCAGCCAGATGGCCACCGCCTGGGGCATGCCCGACGGCACGGTTTCCGCTCCGAGCGGCTGGTATCAATACGGCAGCAAGCACACTTCGGTGGTGCAATTCGCGATGGGTGACGGCTCGGTCCGCGGCCTGCGGCGCGGCGGCTCAAACAACTTCTTCACCCAGGAGTGGTACGTGTTCCAGGAAATGGGCGGCTGGCTGGACGGCGGCATCCGCAATCCCGGCATCTTGTCCAATTAACGAATACGTCTAGAAAAAGGAACGGCCTCCTCCACTGGTGAAGGAGGCCGTTCCCTTTCTATGGCGTTTTTCGAGGAGTAGACATGCGATTCTCGCTGAGAGCCTTGCTGCTCGGGCTGCTGTTGATCGGTTTCACGATGGGGTGCGGCAACAGCGCCGACGTGAAACCGAAGGATGTCGATGCCAACACGCCGCCCAAGGCGCCGCCTTCCACGGAAACTCCGAAAGCCCCGCCGTTGCCGAAGCCACCGACTGGTCCGAACAACCGGTAACCGCCCGCTGCGCTTGTCGAAAGGAGATTGCTGTGCGATTCTCGCAGAACGTGTTGGCCCCGAGCCTCGTGCTCGCCGCGCTAGCGATGGGTTGCAATAGCAACGAGCCGACGGTCCCCGTTTCGCCTACGCCTCCCAAAGATGGGCCCCCTGCTTCGGCCAAAGCGACCGCGCCAGGACTGCCGACGCCTCCGACCGGCGCCAACAAATAAGCGATCGGATATTCTGCGACTTCTGTGGATTTCTAAACGGCCTGCGGGGGCGCCCGCAGGCCTTCTCTTTGCGCTCGCGCACGCGCGGAGGTGGGTCAAGGACGCGCGTAACGGCAGATTGCTACCTACATCGCGACAGATGCGGCCTCATTACGGGCGGTGGTGACGAGCACACGGCCGGTCGTTGCCGCAAGGCGCATTTGCACGCGGGCGGCGAGAAGCTCGGCGGTCCCCGCGTCGGGAAGCACGGCGAATACTGTCGGACCCCACGAACTTTGTCCGACGCCGCGGACGCCGTCTCCGCGCAGAAATGCAATGATTTCCGCTGTTACAGGGTTGGCGTACGGTCCTCCTTGAATGCGGGCAAAGGCGCGGCCGACGCGGGCATTGAAGTCGAACAATGCCTCGGAAAAGCACTCGAAGTCGCGTTCGAGCAAGGCCGGCAGCAGTCCGGTTAGCACCAAACGGCACAAGACGTCCGTGTCGGCGTCCGGCAGTGTTTCCCCGTTGAGCCGGTGGAACGCCGCGCGCTCCGCTTCGCCGTGCAACCCGGCGGGCGCATCCGGCACGATAAGCAGCAGTGCCCATTCTTCGGGAAAGGTCGTGCGGGCAATGAGCGGGGCCACGACCGAGAAAGGCCCCTTCCCAGCATCCACCAGGAAGCCGCCGTGGGCAAAACCGTGCGTCCCGATACCCGAGCGCCCGCCGCGCCCTACCAGGGCCGCTACTGTAGCAGTATCCGCGGCCGCAGTGCCTTGTACGGCGGCTAACGCGGCGGCGACGGTCAATGCTAACTGAGTGCCCGCGCCGAGCCCGCGGTGTTCCGGCGGCGCCGACTCGACGATCAATCGCTGCGGACGCAGTTCCGCGCGCGCGTTCCGAACGTACAGCCTCGCGTACTCCAGGGCTCTTTCGGCCAGGGGGCCCGCGGCGGTCCACGCGGTCGCCTCTTCCACCTTGAGGACAAGCCGCGGTTCTTGAATCATCAGCCCCACCCCGCCGAATTGCCGGGCCGGCACGGCGGCTTCGCCCGCGACGTTCGGCCAGCACGTGCTCCCTTCGCGTGGCAGCGCGAGCAAACCGAAGTGCAGGCGGCTCCCCGTCGTCACTTGAATCATCGCCGGTGACTCCGTTCCGTTTGGCCGCCGGCGGCCACGACCTCGACGTGCGCTTGCAAAAAAGCGAACGCTTCCTGCTCCGCGGGCCCCCCGGTCTTTTCGACGAGGATGCCGAGTTTGCGATACTCGGTTCGGATATCCTCCAGCGGCAGGAAGGCGATGCGTGTCGCCAGAATCGCCGCTTCCACGACCGCGTGCTTGGCCCGGTTAAAGCCGAAAAAATCGCGGAGACACACGCAGCGCACCACCTCCGCGTCGATGGGAATGCGCTCCCGGCTCTCGTCGAGGGAACGGGCGCGAAACTCGTACGCACGGCACGCATCGGCCAACACGAACCCACGGACGGTCGTCGCGGGAAGAAGCGTGGGCTTCGCTTCGAGGCGTCCTACGGCCGCGCGTGCCAGGAGCAGCACGTCGTCGGTCACATGAAACACACCCTCGCCGTGCGCCTTGAGGTTGCGGTATGTCTGCGAAGTGTCGAACGGCTGGAGGAGAAGGCGGCGCATCGACGTGTCCACGCACGCTCCCATTGGCGCGATGTTGACCTCGCCGGACGGCGCCAAAGTCGTGACGATGCCTTCGAGGATCATTGGAATCGCATTTCGCGGCATTCACGTCCGCAGATTTCACCCGTTCTATGCATTGGAATACGTGCGAGCTGTGAAATCCGCGGATTTTATTGCAACGCGCGTAACAGGCCTTCTGCCTTGTGCCACGTCTCCTCGTACTCACGTTCGGGTGATGAATCGGCGACGATGCCGCCGCCGACGGGGAAGTGCGTCCAGCCGCGGCCAATCGTGAACGTCCGAATGAGCAGGTTGGAATCCATCGCGCCGTCGAAGCCGATGTAGACGAGGCTGCCGCAATACGGTCCGCGCGCGTTCGGCTCCAGCTCGGCGATGATCTCCATCGCCCGAATCTTCGGCGCCCCCGTAACCGAGCCGCCGGGGAAGGCGGCACGCAATAAATCAACCGCCGCCTTGTCGTCGCGTAAGCGGCCGCGGACCTCCGACACAAGGTGATGGACGTAGCGAAAACTCTCCACCTGGCAAAACGCCGCAACGCGCACCGAGCCGTAGGCGCAAACCCGTCCTAGATCGTTGCGGAGAAGATCGACAATCATGATGTTCTCCGCGCGATCCTTGGAGCTGTGCAGCAATTCCTCAGCAAGTTGCCGGTCGTCGGCCGCGTCCGCACCGCGCAGCCGCGTACCCTTGATCGGCCTGGTTTCGACGTCGCGGCCGGCGAGCCGAAGGAAGCGCTCCGGCGATGCACTGGCGAGCACGTAGTCGCCCAGGTCGAAATAGCCGCCGAACGGGGCTGCATTCCGTTCACGTAGTCTGCCGTACAACGCGAGCGGATCGGGCGTGGACCGTTGCAACAGTCGTTGCGCGATGTTCACCTGGAAGCAATCGCCCGCGTACACATATTCAATCGCTCGGCGAACGGTCGCCAGGTATTTCTCGCGGTCAAAGTTGCTGAACAAGCCCGGCCTTCCCGGCACGGGCCATTGTGCGTCGAGTTCGAGGGCCGGCGCCGCGCGCGCAACCCGGGCGGGCGCCGGTCCCGTCAGCCGCCGCCGCAGTTCTCGCAGTCGTCGCTCCGCGCGTCGCCGGCGGCGTGCCGGATCAATCTCCGGGAATCCGGTGGAGATCAGCCACGCCCGCTTTTCTTTGCCATCGAACGCCATGACGCAATCGTACAGGCCGATGGCGAGATCGGGCGTGGCGAACTCGTCGAGGCGTGGACGCGGCAGGCGTTCCAGATGATGACAGAGGTCGTAGCCGCACAGCCCCGCCGCGCCGCCCTGGAAAGGGGGCAGTCCCGGCAGCGATTCCGATGGATAGCGCGCCAGTTGCTCGGCCAGCACCGCAAAAGGATCGGCCGCCTTTTGCACCTCGACACCGCTAATGAATACGCGCGGTCCGCGCGCGACGATCCATGCAAATGGGTCGGCCGCGACGAACGAGTACCGGCCCAGCGTAGCGTCCCGCAGCGCACTGTCCAAGAAAAGAAGGTGCGGCAAACCCGACAGACGCTGCGCGACGGCCCACGCGTCCGGGGCGGGCCGAAGCTCTTCGACAACACCGGGAAATGCCGCGAACTGCGGCCGTGCGGACGGTGGGCGTGGACTACGGGCAAGTTCCGGCGTCAACGCGGCGGCGTCCATCGTGCAATACTCGGCAACCGTTAGTGGGAGGGCTCGTCGCTCATCTTACCGCGGTGGCGCTCCTCCGGCACGGTCAGGAATCCCCAGCGCAACGCCTCATCTTGCACGTAATTCTTACCGAGAGTTAACGCCGTGACGGCTTTCGCCATTTCATATCCAAGGTAGAAAGCGTGCGCGGCGTCGATCTCCTCACGCTCGCACATCTGCCCGAACAACGCGAACGGGTCGGTCCCGTTCAGGTGCATCCGCCCATTCAGAACGTGGATCAACTTCCGCTCCGCGAAGACGCGAAAATTACGGTCGCTAATCCGCTGGGCCAGCTCGCTCAAAACTGCTTCGCCGTGCGTGTGGAGCTTCGGGTCACGGAGGAGGACCAAATCGGGCTCCAACCGTTTCGGCAAAACACGTTCCTTACCGGCGTGGTACACGAGTCGTCGCGCCAGGTCGAGCTCGCGGACGGAGCTGCGGCACCAGTTAATCACCTCCGTGGTCAGCACGCTGCGGATGCCGACTTCCTGGCAGAAACCGAGCAAGAGCACATTGACGCCGGCGGAATCAACGTCCGTTAGCTCCGTCACGTTGCCGACGCCCATCATCATTTCCGCTTCGGGATAACGGCGGCGGATTTCAAGATAGCGGCCCAACGACGCGGCGACGCCGAAGCCGATCGGTTCGAGGACAGGGTCGATGCGGAACGGCACGCCGTCCGCCGCCAGCCGCTCAACGGTGACGTCCAGACCCTCCAGCGTGGCCGGCACATCGGGCACCGCGACCACTTCGCAGCCCCAATCGCGTGCCCGTTCACGGTTGGTGCTATTGACGCTCAAGACCAGCTCAGCCCCCGCGGCGACGGCGGCGGCGATTTCCCGTGGTTCGAAGCTATCGATCGAGACCCGATGGCCGGCGTCACCGAGGGCCCGCACCGCCGCGGCGACGTCGGCCCACGCACCGCCGGGGTCGCAGCCGAGGTCAATGACGTCGGCTCCCGCAGCGCGATACGATTCCGCCTGGTCAAGGACTTCTTGCAGCGCGAGTCGCGGCGCGTTGTTGATCTCGGCCAAAATGGCGATGTCGAATGCGCCATAGCTAGGCCGCCGCCCGGTGATCGAGCCGAAGAAGTCAGGTAGGTCGCGCAGGTCCGCCGGGCCGCGGTCCACGGGCACGCCCGTGCTTTCCGCCACGATGCGCAGGTCGCCGGCGCAGAGACCTGGGAGAAGCACCTTGTCCGTGGGCCTGTCGAGTCGCAAGTGGTTCGCGACCCACCGCGTTGTCATTAGCCCGGCGACGGTAATCGGCAGCACCGCGATGTCAATTTCAAAGCCAACCCGGGCAGCCAGCTCGGAAACGATGCGTCGCAGCGCGGGCTCGGCCAGCTTGCCGGTAACCAACAAAATGCGCGGGTGGGTCATACGTTGAACCGAAGAATGTTCCCTCAATTGCCTGATGTCATTGTCAACGGTTCTGACGAGGCTGTCGATGCGCAAATGAAGCGGTCCGCAACAGCGAACTTAGGGAGCGGGCTCGCCAACGACGAGATCGCGCCGGCGGCGTGACCGTATGAAGTGGACCAGTGCGCAATGTTTCGCTCGCGCGTCGCATTTCCCGACGGGGGCTTCCGTGGTATACTGCTTCCAGGTAGTCCGTTAGCCGCCCACATCACGCTTGAGGTGTGTCATGTCCGAAGATACTCCAATCGTGGCGCCCATCCCAAGGAGCATCATTGAGGTGGAGGTGCCGCTTGAGGTGCTCCCGGCAGCGCACACGGTGCAGATGCCCAGCGCCGAAGAAGTGCGGGCGACGGAAGCCGTCTTCACCCAGCAACAAGACGAGAGCCATGCCGTGTTGGGCCTGCTTGGCCTGTGGACGGGCACGCTGTTGTTGCACGATCTCGCGGTAGAACACTTCGATACGCCAGAAGAGGACGACGAAACGCCGCGCCGCGAAGACCGCAGCCATCCGTAGAAGGCGGACGTGCTTTTACTACGCCGCGCGGCGGCCGCCGCCCGCGGCGTGCTTGATTTCGGGCGCTTTGCAGTGGGCCTTGTGGGATTCGAAATTCTGCCGGTAGGCGCGCACCAATTCTGGATGGCCTTTGATGACCAGAAGGTTCTCGGCGTTCTCGTGCTCGGCCTGGTTGGTGAAGTTGTAGCTGCCGGTGATCAACACTTTCTGGTCGATAATCATCACCTTGTTGTGCGCGATGGCGTGTTCCGCGTCAACGAGCGGGATGAGGTCGTTTTCCAAGAAAATTCGCAGATCGGAATATGATTCCTTTTCATTGCTCTTGTCGAGCAGCACTTTCACGTCCACGCCGCGCTTTTTCGCTTCGATCAAACCGTAGGTCAGCGGGTCGGCCGTGAACGAGTAGGCCTGAACCAGGATTTCGTGGCGAGCGTGCTTGATTTCGCGGACGACGGCGTCCATGCAGCCGCCTTTGGGCGAAAAGTAAACGGCCTGCGACGGCACGACGGCGAAGCGGCGGTAAAGGGAACGAAGAAAAAAGAGCAGCGTGAACGCACCGGTGAAGCCGGTGGCCACGAGTAGCCACATCATCGTCTGATCTTCGGTCCAACCGGGCGCGAACGAGAAGTCTGGCATCACCGGACCTCCTTGTCCTTTACCAGACGCACCAGAATACCGACTCACCTGGAAAGCACAAGAGCGGTCGGCCGGGCGAACGGCGTCACGTCAACGCGGCGGCTGCTGGACATTGGGCGGCTTCGGACGTCGGGTAGGCAACTTGTCGGACTTGGAAGGCTGCTCGTCGCCGCAACCGACGACAAACGTCAGAGGAACCACGAGAAGCAGGAGTAGCAGGAGGAAACGCTTCATCGGTGAATTCTCAACGTGCGAGTCATTTCAGAACGCGATGCGTGGGCGGGGGGCATAAAGCCCCTCGCCCACGCTATTCGGCGCCGGCCGGCGTTAGTAGTTATCTGAAACCGTCTCGCCGCCGCCGCGCGTGCAGAGCATGGGCAGCACATTGTCGGCGGAATACGCGGTAAACCGCGCGGAGCCGTCGCCGAGGAGGAAGTTGCCGCCGCCGGTGTGCATGCTCCAGAAATGCACCTGATCGCACGGGTTCTTCATTTGACCGGGCTGGAAGCCGACCTTGGAAGCCGGGCAGTTCATCGCCGCCGCGTAGCCGAACTCGCGGGAGCCAAGAAGCACGTCGCCCGTGCCGCCGCGGTCGAAATTGTTGCCGTCGTAGCCGGCGCCCGCGAACCACCAGCCGAATTCAAGGTCCGCGCTGGGCGGGCGCTCGCCCACCATGAATGTCTGGCTGAGGCCGTCGGTGACGTCCTTGAAAGAAATGATCGATTTCCAATAGAACATGCCGTCGTTGGTATGGCTTTGCGTGCCGCTCACCGCCAAATAACTGGTGAACGCGATCCGCAAGTTGCCCGAGTCGATATTGTCATACCAGATCTGAAGCATGCGCGGGTCGGCCGGGCAATTCCACGTCTTGACGAGCGTGCCGAGGGCGGGGTTGAACGGCGTCTGCTGGGGGTTGTTCCAGAAGTCGCCCCAGGGCCACCAATGATAGCCGCCCGGGGTGTTGGCCCATGTCTTCGCCTGGGCGCTGAGCACGTCCTGCTCGACGAAGGGCATCAATTGCGCCATCCAGCTCCAGTAGTAATACGGGAACTCGTACTTGACCCCTTCCGGCAGCTGTCCAAAGTTGCCGTGGTAGTTGTGCAGGGCGATGCCGATTTGGTGCATGTTGTTCTGGCACTGCACGCGGGCGGCGGCATCACGCACCTTTTGCACCGCCGGCACCAACAGGCCGATGAGAATCGCAATGATGGCGATCACCACCAGCAGCTCGATCAGCGTAAAGCCGACCCGTCGCTTGCTACGGACCATGACACTCTCCCCCAAAAAGTGTTGGGCGATACGCACGTGCGTAAACAACAGAAAACGAAAACGTAAGAATCATCCCACCCGCGCCCCGCACCGGGCCGGATAGGCTGACACACTACCGTCGCGCATTCTCTGCTTCGGAAAGGAGAGGACAGGACGAAGATCAGGCCAAGTAACCGGAGCGAATCGCACAGAGCCGATGTGACCGCACCGTCACCAACGGCTCACGTTTCGTACCTTCGTAAGCTGAAATTACCAAACCCGGATCGACGACCTGCGAGTCGTTTCAGAAATCGCCACTGAATCTACATCGCGGCGCCGATGGTTTCAAGAAGAAAAATGAATATTTCATGTGCGCCGAGCGTCCGAACCCACGAGTTGACGGGCGCTATCAATTACCATCGGTAGCGGGCCTGCAATTCCGGATTGACGATTTGCTCGGTGGGCCACTCGCCGCGACTCAGTTTCACGATAGACTGTGCGGCCGAGAGGGCCATGTCGTCGCGCGACTGTAGATCGACGCCGGCTGCATGGGGCGTGAGCACAACATTGGGCAGCTCGAAAAGGGGATTACAACCCGCCGGCTCCTGTTCGAATACGTCGAGCCCGGCGCCGGCGATGCGTTTGGCTCGGAGCGCTTCCAGCAAATCAGCCTCACACACCAGGCCGCCGCGCGCCGTGTTGATCAGGAATGCGGTCGGCTTCATAAGAGCCAGCGTGCGGCGATTCATGAGATGCTTTGATTCCGGCGTGAGCGGCACGTGCAGGCTCACCCAGTCGGCTTGCGCGAGCAGCGGTTCGAACGGCAACAGCTTGATGTTGTGCTGTTTGACGAACGCAGGATCGGGAAACGGCTCATAGGCGAGAAGCGGCATGCCGAAGGCGGCGCCCCGAATCGCGACCGCCTTGCCGATGCGGCCGAGTCCTACGATGCCGAGCGCCCTGCCGCGCAACGGCAAATTGGCCCGCCGCGGCCACGAAGTGTCGCACACGCCTTTGTGCTGGTTAATGAGGTCTTTCGCCAAGGCAAGGATGAGTGCGAACGTATGCTCGGCGACGGCATCCTGGTTGGTGCCGGGCGTGATGGTCACGGCCACGCCATGTTCCGTCGCCGCCGCCACGTCCACCGCATCATAGCCGACGCCCGCGCGGGCGATGACGCGCAGCTGCGGGTGCGCCGCGAGAACCCGCTGCGTGTACGGTTCCGATCCCGCAACACTGGCCGCGATCCCCTTAAGTTGCTGCATCAGCTCTTCTTCGACCATCTGCGCGGGCTTTGGCGGATAGACCAACTCAAAACCGGCATTCCGCAGCACATGGATGAAGCCGGCGTCGATCCCGGCGAGCGTGGAGGGCGCGATCAGGACTTTCGGCATGTTTTCCTCGCGTGAATTTCGGAACAGAAGTCTGCGCTGACAACTACTTATCAATTTACGCGCAGCGGCGGCAATGAAAAGCAAAGACACCGATGACAAACCGGTTTCGCTTAGGTCGTTCGGAATCAATGAGCCGGAAGCCTGAAAAACAGCGCGGTTTCTTCAATGTTTCCGAACACTCCCAGCCCGGTTCACCGGGCTTGCCCGCGCAGCGGTCTAGGCCCGGCGTTGACGGCGGGTACGCGACGCGCCGTGAAAACTGCGAAATCCCCGTTCACGGGGATTCTCGCGGTTCCGGCGTTGACGCCCGTCGGCGCTCAAGCATCCACCGCGCGAAGGCCCGTGAACGGGCCTGGGGCGGGCTTCGTTCGTACCGTCGCACCCGCCGTCCAACGGCGGGCCTTAACCGCGTTCGCGGACAAACCCCGTGAACGGGGTTGGGGGCCGTACTGTTCGCCGTTCGACTCGTGCAACATCCGAAATGGTGAGCCGCGCCGCCGTGCGAAGGTCGTTCGGAAATAATGAACCGGAAGCCTGAAAAACAGCGCGGTTTCTCCGAACGCTCTTAGCGCGTCGGGCCGCCCGCGTCGGGCTCGCAGGTCACGGCCAGGCGTCGCAGCCACTGGGCACACTCCGCCACGCGTTGGCGGTAGAGCTGTTCGGCTTCCGCCAACGGCGCCTGGACGAACGTAACCGCGTCGCCCGGCCTCAGCTGGCCAAGTCGATCGAGGTCGGCGCTGATGACTTGGGCGATCTTCGGATAACCGCCGATCGTCTGGGCGTCCACGCCGAGCACGATGCACTGGCCATCGCGCGTCACCTGTACCGTGCCGGGGCACACGGCTTCCGAAACCAACTCGCGGTCCGGCACGGTCAGCGGCCGGCCTTCCAGGCGCAGACCCATTCGGTTGCTTGCAGGGGTGACCACGTAGCTCTGCGAATAGAATTCGCTCTCGGCAAACCACGATGCCTGAGTTCCCGGAACGACCCGAAATGGCGCCCCCGCGTCGGGCGTGGCGGTCTCCTCGCGAATGAAGCGCGCCGCAAGCCGACTCGGCCGGCAGCGGAGCACGCCGTCCGCCGCGAGCGGTTCGAAGGCGGACCGGCTCTCCAGGATCGTCGGCGCGTCAAAGCCGCCGGGGACGCAGAGATAAGCGCGCATCCCTTTCTTACAGCCGCCGATGTGCAAAATCTCGCCGGGTTCCAGCGTAAAGGTCTTTCCCATCGCCCCGCGCTGCCGGTCGCTCGTAAAGTCGAACGGCGCGCCGTACAACACGCAGCCGACTTCCGCTTCCGCCCGCAATGTCGGACCCGCGAGGGTTATTTCCAGCGCAGGGGAGTTCGGGGCATTGCCGACGAGGGCGTTGCCGAGGGCAAGCGCGCCACGGTCCGCCGCGCCCCCCAGAGGCACGCCGAGGCTGCGATGGTGCGGCCGGCCGAAATCGACCACCAACGAGTGCAGGCCTGGCGCCAGAACGTGAAGGCTCATGAGAAGGCCCGCACGGTGATCCCTTGCCGCTCGAGCGCCGCACAGAGTGCTTTCACAAATCCGACCGCCCGCGGATTGTCGCCGTGGACACAGAGCGTGCGGATGCCGCGCGTGCGGAGCAGCATTTCCGCCTGTCGAACCGCCTCGATTGGGTCCTCGACGAATGCGTCGGAATGCGTGCGCGGCACAAGGGAACCGTCCGGCTGGTAACGCCGGTCGGCGAATCCTTCGGCGATGAACGGGCACTTGTCCCTGGAGGCCGCCTCCAGGCGCGACGCCGGCAATCCCATGACGCCGAGGCCGAAGAGCGCTGCCGCCGCGACTACCGGCCGGGCCTGCCGATCGTCACGACAGGCCATGTTGTACAGCGCGCCGTGCGGTTTGACATAACGCACCGCGACGCCGGCGGCGCGGGCTAGACCCGCCAGAGCGCCGATTTGATAGACGCAATCCTCGAAGATCTGTGCCGCGCTACGATCCAATTCGTGCCGGCCAAAGTGCTCGCGGTCTGGAAAACCGGGATGGGCGCCGACTTGCACGCCTTGCCGTGCGGCTTCGCGGAGCGTTGCCAATGCCGTGGCTGGATCGCCCGCGTGAAAGCCGCACGCCACGTTCGCCGATGTGATCAAAGTCAGCAACTCGGCGTCGTGCGGACACTCTTCGCCAAGATCGCAGTTGAGATCGATTTCCACGCCACTCATGTAACCGCGTGGGATGCTGCGCGTCAATCATGCATGGCGTCTTCTGTCCGAAGCTTTGCGCCGATAGGGATGGTGCGGCCGAGGTCGTTGACGCGCTCGTTGTGATTCACGGGTCAATTCGAACACGTTGCAAACCGTTCCACGACTACCAACAGGGTACTGAGAAATTCAGCGCTAGTGTGTTGGCTGCCATTTTGGCGGTTGCATTGCAATGTTCCGGGGACATGTGTGTGCGTGCAAAGAATGCAAAGAAACGCACATCAGCGTCATAGAAATCTTTCGGATAAGGACTTACGACCGGCGGTTGTAACTTCCCAATAACCCTGGAAAGAGGCGCAGCTGATCGCTCCGTCTGCTTGTATCTTATCAGGGATGGCGAAGGGACTCCCCGCACTTCCGGACATTCCAGTAGAGCAACGAACGCCGTTGGTCGAGGCGCTGCTCGC
>JBGQKZ010000157.1:0-12099 GCA_041499805.1 Gemmataceae bacterium | reverse complement strand
TAATTGACCCGGTGCTGCGCGAATTCGTGGCCGACGTCTGGCTGAGATGGCGATGCAATGGTTGCCCACCCCAACGAAAAGTTGAAGAATGCGAGCCTCTCGCATCGTCCGTAGTCGCGAGCCGAGTGCGCTTTTCAGCGGAAAGGCGGCGTCGGTGCCGGTCAAGTGCAGCCACATGAAATCCAGCTGGGAATTGTTGTACTGGTACGTACCTTAATCGCCCTGCGGAGTGACAGCGGCGCCGACTTCAAGTTTCCCTCCCGCAATCACCTGCGCGCGAAGGCCACCGCGGTGTACAAGCCCTGCCTTGATGCCGTTGCACGTCAGCGTCTCCAAGTGCGCACACGGTTCGCAAAGGCGGATGCCGCGCAACACGACGGAGCCAAGAGTGAAGACTTGGCCCACTAGGTGATTGAGCGGTACACCGCGCGTGAGCAGGTTACGCCGCACCTGGGCAGGATTTAGCGCTAGTTTGTATTCCCTCGCCAGACCCTCGAGGGCTTCGGTTTCTATCAGCGTCACCTCGCGATCTGGGCCGTCCTTGTCCGAGAAGGTCCCCTCCCTGAGGAAATACCGATCACCGACCAAACCACGACCCGCCACCGCTTCGACCTGATCGAGCGACACCAAGTCGCCGGTCTTACGCTGCGCTACGAAAATGGCGATCAGTTGACCCCGAAACATGAGCCTTTCTCCTCCATCGTTCGGTGCCGCCGGCCTGGAGTTCGTCGAGGTGGCCGAGCGTGGCGAGGACGGTCTGCTGCGGCACTTGTCTTACCTCCGCTGCATGGTCCGTTCGTTTCCCGCTCGGCTCAGCTTTCGCGGTCCGACGTGAGTCTGACCGCTCCAAAAAGCGGTCGGCGAGCGGGAGACTAGGTAATATGCACTCCGAACTCGTGCCGGCACTGTGAGCCTCCGAGGACCTGCTCAGGAACAGCCGCGGAGTCGCCAAAGTTTCCCAGCTGGACGGCGACGAGGTGGGTTATCTGCTGGGAAGGTCGCTGAGGTCAAGCGCCGGCGATAAGGCGAGACAGGCGATGACTCAAATCACGCTTCGGCCAATCATTGAGTGTCTTCAGTCTCACTACGGCGAACAGAAGGCGCCGAAGTTGGCGGGTCCGTGGGAGATGATCCTGTGGGAGAACGTCGCCTACCTCGCCGACGACGCCCGACGACAACAAGCGTTGCAGACCCTTCAGAAGCGGATCGGCACGGAGCCGACGCAGATACTTTCCGCTTCGGACGCGGCGCTTCTCCAAGTTACTCGGCACGGGATTCTGCCGGAGCGTTTTGCGGACAAGCTCCGAAAGTGTGCGAAGCTCGTGCTTGAGGAATTCGACGGCGACCTGCGCCCCGTACTCAGGCTGCCTTTCCCGAATGCGAAGAAAGCCCTCCAAAAGTTTCCGGGAATTGGCGAGCCGGGAGCGGAAAAGATACTCCTTTTCACCCGGACCAGCGCCGTGTTGGCTTTGGAATCGAGCGGCTTGCGGGTGCTGCTACGGCTGGGATTCGGCGACGAGCAGAAAAGCTACTCTACGACTTACCGCCTTGTGCAAAAGGCTGCTGCGGAAGGACTCGACAACGACTATTCTCGAATGATCCAGGCTCATCTACTTCTTCGCCGGCACGGACAGGTGTTGTGCCGACGGTCCGCGCCCGTGTGTGACAAGTGCCCGCTTACAGCGAATTGCGAGTACTACCGGCGAGCCACGAAGCCGGCGATCTGGCGGCGTTGGACTTCACCCACATGAACGCGCTGAACATTACCATTGCCGGTCAGCGGTTCGATCACATGGTCTACCACTTCGTACTGACCTACTCGAACTGGGAGTTGGTGACGTCCGGCCGCCCGCGGGCTTGCTCCGGCGCCATGTAACTCGGCGTCCCAAGCGGGACGCCGGTGTGACTTAGACCGGTGCCGTCGCCAAGTTGCCGAGCCAGTCTGAAGTCGCTGATCTTTGGCGTGCCTTCCGCGCCGAGAAGAATGTTGGTCGGCTTTACGTCACGATGCACGATCCCGCACGAATGCGCCGCGTGAACTGCTTCCGCGAGCGTCCGCACGAACGCGGCGGCCTCGTGCGCGGGTTGCGGCGCGGTCTCCCCAAAGAAAATCATCGGGGCAACGCATTCCTCGCGTAAGCTCTCCAAAACCTCTCCATGGGGGAGATCAGATCGGGCGAGCAACGTAGCAGACGGATTAATTCCGCGCATACGCCAACCAGGATGCCGCGAAACGTTGCGCTAAACTTGGCGTCGTGGGTCCACTCAAGAAAGCAGCAACCGGGAATTGAGAGGGCGGACATCGTTTTCGGACCATCGCGCGGAGGTTCCCTCGCAAAACCGGGAAGCCGTAAAGCGAACGTCCGACGAGACGAAGTAATAGTGCCATGACGACCATACTGCGAATCACCCAGGCGTACAAGCGCTTCGGCACGACCGTCGCGCTCGAAGGCGCCGACGTAGCGCTCGAACGTGGCCAATTGCTCCTGTTGTTGGGACCCAACGGGGCCGGCAAGACGACGTTGATCCGTTCGGTCGCCGGCAGGGTGCGGCTTGATCGGGGTCAGATCGAACTGTTGGGCCGGCATATCGAGGGCATGGCCGGCGACGCCCGGCGCGCGCTCGGGGTCGTGCCCCAAGAAATCGCGCTTTACGAATTGCTCACGGCGCGGGAGAACCTCGAAGTCTTCGGCGCCTTTCACAGCCTCGGCGGCGCGGCGTTGACGGAACAGGTGAACTCCGCCTTGGCCTGGACTGGGCTCGCCGACCGGGCCCAGGAGCCGATCAAGCGCTTCTCCGGAGGCATGAAGCGCCGGCTCAACATCGCGTGCGGCGTCTTGCACCGGCCGGAAGTGGTTCTGCTCGATGAACCGACCGTCGGCGTCGACCCGCAGAGCCGCGAACGCATCTGGGAGATGCTCGACAAGCTTAAACAGACGGGCACGTCCTTGGTGTTGACCACCCACCAGCTCGACGAAGCCCAGACGCACGGCGACCGTATCGTCATTATGGACCAAGGCAAGACCATCGCGGCCGGGACGTTTTCCGAGTTGGTCGAACAAACCGTTGGCACGCGCCGCCAGGTCACGCTAACTCTGGACCGTCCGCTTGTCCAACCGCTGGACGGTCTCGCGGCGGAGTCCGAAGGCCGGACGGTCCGCTTGCAAGCCGCTGACGTGGCGGGCGAGTTACCGCCCTTGCTCGAGCGCGTGCGTGCCGCGGGCTGTCAAGTCGAGGACGTTGGCGTTCAAAGTCCCACGCTGCAGATGGTCTTTTTGCACCTCACCGGGCGGGAGTTACGCGAATGATCGCCACGCTTCTCCGCATCTTCTGGATCCACCTGCGGCGCGATCGCATTGTTTGGCTGCTGACGTTTTTCGTTCCCATCGCCTTCTTCTCGATTTTCGCCATCATTTTCAGCGGCCAGGGCCGTGGTTCGACGCCCACGATCCGCGTCGCCGTCGTGGACGAAGACGGCTCGGAATTCAGCAAGAAGCTGGTCTTGACCATGGAGAAGGAAAAGAGCCTGCGCGTCACCACCACACGTGAAGCCACAAAAGCGGACGGTGATCGGCCCGCGACGACGCTCACCCGCGACGAGGCGGAGGCGCTGGTGCGCGACGGCAAAGTGTCGGCGGCGATCATTCTGCCGAACCGGCTGGGCCAGTCGTTTCCGAGCTTCTCCGGAGATCGGCCGACGATCGAATTGCTCGCTGACACAGCCGACCCCGTCGCGCCGCAAATGCTCGCGGGCATGCTGCAAGGATTGGTCATGACGGCCGCCCCCGACGCGATGATGAAAGGCGGCATCGAGCAATTGAGCAAATGGGGCGGCGCGTTGACGCTGGAGCAGCGGAAGGTCATCGATCAGGCAGAACAGCTCATGAAACAGCCCGCTAAGGACGATGCAGCGGGCGGAGGCGGCACGGCTTCCGGCCTGCTGTCCGTAAAGGTCGTGGACGTGCTGGGGCGGGCGAAAGCCAACCCGGTCGTGGCTTTCTACGCGGCGGCGACGGCCGTGATGTTTCTGCTCTTCTCCTGCGCCAATGGCGCGGGCGGCTCGCTCATCGAGGAAGTCGAGAACGGCACCCTGGATCGCTTGCTGTCCTCGAACCTGACGATGACCCAATTGCTGACCGGCAAATGGGTCTCGTTCATCCTGCTCGGCATGATGCAGGTTTCCGTGATGTTCTTATGGGGCTGGCTGGTGTTCCATCTCGAGCTGTGGAGCCACCTGCTCGGCTTTCTGGTGATGACGCTGGTCACCGCGGCCGCTGCCGCGGCGTTCGGAATCATGATGGGAACGCTGTGCCGGACGCGCGGGCAGCTGTCCGGCATCTCCACGACGGTTATCCTTATGATGTCGGCGGTCGGCGGCTCCATGTTTCCGCGCTTCGCGATGAGCGAGAGCCTGCAAACAGCCGGCCTGTTCACGTTCAATGCCTGGGCGCTCGACGGTTATCAGAAAGTCTTTTGGCGGGACGCTCCCGTGGGAGAATTATGGCCGCAAGTCCTGGTGCTCGCGGGATTGACCGTGGTGTTCTTGGTCGCGGCACGGTTGCTGGCGCGGCGGTGGGAAATCGTGTAGGAATGACGTCGTACGCCAGCCGGTGGTAACCAAGCTGCCCTCGGATTTTCGAAGTGGACGCAAGCGGCCCGTTGCGTCCAGGAAACCAGCTTCCACTCGACCTAAACTGGTGACTTCGCCGCCGCTCTAGGTTATTTGAATGCGATTGGGGTTAACCGTCTCCCTTAACCCCACTTTCTGCGGTTGCTTGATTGCGTCGCGATTGCGGCCCGTCGCCCAGATTTGAGCCAGACCCCCAGGGGGTCGTGCCACGGGCGGGAGTCACTTAACCCCCCGTTCGCTGATTCAGCCGCGGCAGTGTTTCGGCGGGATTTGAGCCAGACGGGGCCGCGTGTCGAATGGGTCCCTCCATTGCGTATCCCTTTCTCCCCTCGAGCATAAACGTTCGCCGGATCAACTGGCCGATTTGAGCCACATCCTCTGGAGGGCGCGGGCCGGTACGCGAGTCACTTAACCGTTGTTCGCGCCAGCACCGGTAGCTTTGGACACGACTCCCTGCGCGCGCCGAACGCCGCACCTACGCGCGGCCTTATGCACTGGCGACCAAGGGACTTGCCGATACGCCGAGACTTCGCGCTGCTTGTCGAGTAGCTTAACGTCGGGCCACGGAAGCCCATGCACACGGGCAAGAACGGATTTGTTGCAACAACGCTGGGTAGTCTGTGCTCGGAAGGAATTTGCCGTGACCAAAGCCCAACCGGTACACCTGGCGGGTTCCGTCCTGGAACGCTCTCGTCATGTCTGCGCGTTTTTCCACAACAAGGACGAGGAATACGACGTTCTCCTGCCTTTCATCAAGGAAGGCTTCGAACACGGAGACAAAGCCTATCACATCGTGGAGGCCAGTCACCGACCGAAGCATCGTCACCGGCTTCAAGACGCTGGCATTGATACGGCCGCCGCGGCGAGCGACGGTCAACTCGACATTCGCGCGTGGGAAGATGCTTACCTGCGGGACGGGCACTTCAACATGGAACGAATGCTCGCCTTGATTGAGCAAGTATTGACGAGTGGCAATGCGGAGGGATTTCCGCTCACGCGCCTGATCGCCAACATGGAGTGGGCGCTGGAAGATCGGCCTGGCGTCGAAGACCTCGTGGAATACGAGACGCGCCTGAACTACGTTCTGCCGAAGTACGACGATGCCGTGTGCTGAACGTACGATCTGGCCCAGTTCGGCGCCAATCTCGTTATCGACATCATGCGGACCCACCCGATGGTGATCATCGGCGGCATTCTTCAAGAGAACCCGTTCTTCGTGCCGCCTGACGAGATGCTCCGTCAATTGCGGCAGCGCAAACTCGCCGCTCTCTTCGAAGAGCCGCTCGCTTGAGCGGCACGCCAGTTGCTCTACCCCTGATTCACGCACAACCCGGCGGCGACACGCCGTTCCGGGAAAAGCGTCAACTGGCTTCTTCGCAACGCGACCTTTCCGCGTTCAATCAAGCCTCACTCTTACCGCAAGGCATCCCGTCATGCTAAGTCTGCGCAAACGGCGCCTGGTCCACTTGCACCAGTCTGGGCCCGTCACCGTTTTCAAGACCTCGCTGCGACGTTGGCAATCCCAACGGAGGGCTCAAGAGCCGTCAGCGTCGGGAGTTGAGCGGGAGGAGAGACGAAATCCTCTTCGAACTCTGTCTGAGGATGCACCTTGCGACCTCCGTCCTTAAAAGCATGTGCGGCCCGAAGCCGAAGCCAGAAAGAGAAGATGACCGATGGGCGCATTGACCGTGCTCGCTCTTGTAATCCTACTGCTCTACCTTCTGCCTGCGCGCGGGCAGCGCCGGCGTTTCTCTTATGCCCCGAGCGGCGTGGTGGGATTGATACTTGTAACCCTGCTCGTGCTGCTCGTCGGCGGCGTGCTGCCGTGGGGATTCGCATTTGGGGCTGCCGTCCCATAACCCGAATAATGAACGGCTCGCATCGAAGCGCGCGTCCCGTACGCAACTCCGTTTTGGCGGAGTTGACCCGCAGGCGGTAAGCACGTTTTCCAAGCGCGGTGATGTTGGTACTCATGAGTCGAGAAAGCGCGCGGCCGCCGGACGCTCCGACGGCCGCCGAGGAGTGTGCTCTGCTATTCCTTGAAGGAGATGACCATGGCGGACATGAAAAACAAGGTTAAGGACAAGATCGATCAGGCAGCCGACCCAGGCCAAGGAAGCAACGGAAAAGATTGCGGACAAGACAACGGAGGCAGCCAAGAGCGTCGGCCAAAAGGTGAAGGATGCGGGACAGAAGATCAAAGATCAAGGCAGTTGACCGCCTTCCTTCGCAGCAGGTGAGCGTTTCCCGCGACACCGCGGGAAACACTTCAGGAACGCTTGGCTACGGTGGCAGAGCGGGAACCACTTCGGCATACAACACGAGCAAGGAGATGACTCGATGGAAGATACCAGCAAACCGGCCCCGATGAGCGGGCAAGTACGACCCAAGTCGGAAACGGCCGCGGCCCCGAGCGAGGCTAATTCCACGAGCGGCGGGCTAGTCCACATGGTGAAGGAGAAGGTGACGGACGTCGCGGCCGGAGCGTCAGAACTCGTCGTCAAGGCAAAGGACACCGCACACGAGTTGGCTTCGTCAGTCGGCGACGCTGCGGCGCAAGTGAAGCACAAGGCTCGCGAGCTGACCACAGAGGCGGCTCACAACGCCGAAGACCTCGGCCGCGATGCCACTGCGTTGATCCGCCGTTACCCGGTGGCGACGCTGCTGGTGGCATTCGGCGTCGGCTTCGTCGCGGCACAGGCAATACGCCGCGCGTAAGCCAGTTTTCCGGTTGTCCATCCCCGTGTCGGTCGCCAGGAGGTGGCCATGTCCGCATTGTCCACGCCGTCCGAAGACCTCGCCGCTTCGCTCGTCACGGTGGATCGCAAGCAATCGGGAGGACCGCTCTTCATCAACCTGAAGGCTCCGGGACATCCGACCGTATGCATCGGTCCATATGCGAATCCGTCTGTTGCGGCGGAAGAAGCACGCTCGATTCGCCGGTTTCTTGCGGCGGCAATCACAACCGGGAGGACTAGCGGCCAAGTCCAGGCCAGTTGATTGCGGTCATGTGCGGCCTGTCGATGTTCCGCCGCGTCGCCAAGGCGATGGGCGTTTCCGTCGAGAAGCTGGTTGCGGCGAGGAAGAAGCCGTAGGATTGTGGATCGCTTCGGCGGCCCGGTCCGCCGGCCTCTTTGCCATTACGCACGGGAGATGGCTGATGCGGATGAGCTTTTGGCAGGGCTTACGGCGCTACGTTTGCCGGACAACTGACAGGTTTGAGCCACACCCCGGGGGGTCGCAGGCGAGTACGGGAGTCACTTAAACCTTCGCCCGCCCCCGAGGTCAATCCCCAGACGCGATTCAGTGTTCCGAATGACACATTTTGATTGTCACCTCCCCTTTGCCGTGCGAAACTCCAACATCCACTAAGCGATTCTCTTTCTCCCATCTTGTCCGGAGACGCCCCTATGGACACCGACCGCAATTTGCTCTTCGGCGTGCTCGCATTGCAGGCCGCGTTTCTGGACAACGATCAGTTCGCGCAGGCTTGTTCCGCGTGGGCTGCACGCAAGCAAACTCCGCTTGCGGACTTACTTGTTGAGCGCGGGTGGCTGCAAGCCGAGGAGCGACAGGAAGTCGAACGGCTGCTGGAACGGCATGTAAAGCGGCACGGCGGCGACGTCAAGAAGTCGCTCGGCGCAGTCGCAGACGGATGTGTGCGCGACATCGTGCGTGATAACGGCGACGCGGAGCTACGCAGGTCGCTCAGCAGCTTGCCACCCGCGGCGGGCTACGTACTGGTCTCCACCACGGATCAACCGAGCGAGCAGAGGTTGCGTTATTCGCTGACGCGCATTCATGGTGAAGGCGGCTTGGGTCGTGTTTATATCGCTCACGACAACGATTTGAACCGCGATGTTGCCTACAAGGAAATCAAGCCCGATCGGGCCGGCAACGTCGAGATGTGGCGGCGGTTCTTGAAGGAAGCTCAGATTACCGGCCAACTCGAACATCCCAACATCGTGCCCGTCTACGAGTTGGCGCGTCGACTGCAAGACAATCAGCCCTTTTACACGATGCGCTTCGTCCGCGGGCAAACGCTTCGCGAAGCGGTCAAGGAATACCATCGCCGCCGAAAAGGCAGCGCCAGCGACCCGCTCGCCCTGCACCGGCATTTGACTGCCTTCATCAGCGTCTGCCAAGCGGTCGGTTATGCCCATTCGCGCGGGGTCATCCATCGCGATCTTAAGCCGGACAACGTGGTGCTCGGCGGCTTTGGCGAGGTCGTGGTTCTCGACTGGGGTCTTGCCAAGATGCTGGACGCTGTCGCGGATGATGCACCTGCGGTCGGGCTGTCTGAGGAAGCGCGCACGGAAGCGACCCAAGCAGGCCGGGCGCTCGGAAGCCCCGCGTACATGTCGCCGGAACAGGCCGAGGGACGAACCGACTTGATCGACACGCGGACGGACATCTATGGCCTTGGCGCTATTCTCTTTGAAATCCTGACCGGGCTTCCGCCGCATCGGGGCAAGGATACAGCCGAATTGCTGCGCGAGATCATTCACGGTGACGTGCCGCAAGCACGGAACGTTGAGCCCGTCACGCCGGCCGCCCTTGGCGCCATTTGTGCCAAGGCGATGGCAAAGAAGCGGGCTGATCGTTATGGAAAAGCTACGGAGTTGGCGGAGGACGTACAACGTTACCTTGGCGATGAGGCGGTCACTTGCTGTGCGGAATCCGTGGCTGTAAGAGCTGGGAGATTCGCCCGGCATCATCGCACGTTCGTCACCACGGCGGCCGCTGTGTTGCTCGTTGCGCTGGTTGGCCTCGGCACTGGTTTAGCGGCCGTCGAGCATGAACGGCAGAAGACTGCCAACGCGTTATTAGCTGAGACGCACGCCAAAGAAACAGAGAAGCAAGCGCGCCTGCTGGCGATGGACTCGTTGCGATCGCTGACAGACGACATTGTCGAAAAGCAGATGGCCAGCAAATTGAAGTTGACCGACGAAGATCGAGAGTTCCTTCAGAGCATCTTGAAGAAGTACCAACAGTTCGCCGCGCTGCCGGGCGAGGATCCCGAGCAGCGTTTGATCCGCGCAGAGGGCCACTTTCGATTTGCATTGGTGCGTGCCCGCCTCGGAGAAGAGAAGGAGGCCGAAGTTGCTTATCGCGAGGCGGCGCGACTGTACGAACAATTGGCTGCCGACTTCCCCAGCCGGTCCGAGTTTCGCGATGGCTTAGCCAAGAGCCATCTCAATCTCGGCGTGTTGCTTTGCGCGACGGGCCGGCTGAAGGAGGCGGAAGCGGTTTACACCGAAGCCCATGCCGTGGCCGCGCGATTAGCCGCCGAGTTCCCAACCCGGCCCGACTTTAGCAAAGGGCTTGCCGGAATCAAGACTTGCGTGGGGAATCTGTTCTTCGCCACAGGTCGCCTGAAAGACGCCGAAGGGACGTACGCCGAGGTCTTGACTCTCCGCAAGAAACTGGCGAACGACTTCCCGAACCAGGCCGAGTATCGCTGGGAATTAGCAAGCGGCGACTTCAACCTTGGATGCTTGCTTTTCAGCACTGGACGACTCAAGGAAGCAAGAATCGCTTACGCCGACGCCATCGCCATCCAAAAGAAACTAGTTGCCGAATTCCCTACGCGGCCTGAATACCGCACGGCGTTGGCCGGCAGTGACCATAATCTCGGCAATTTGTTCTATGCCACGCGTCAATTCAAGGAAGCGGAGGCGGCACTGACGGAAGCGCTGGCCATCCGGAAGCAGCTTGCCGATGACTTCCCCGTCCGAACCGAGTTTCGCGCGGAGTTGGCTCGAGGGCACTATGCGCTCGCCGCAACGCTCGACGCGACAGGCCGCCGAAAAGCAGCGGAAACCGAGTACGCCGAAGCGCTGGCTCTCCGGAAGCAACTGGTCGCGGACTTTCCGAACCGGCCGGAGTTTCGACAGAGTCTGGCCCGAAGCCACTCCAGCCTTGGCAACGTGTTCGGAGCCACGCGACGATTCAAGGAGGCGGAAGCGGCCTACTTGAATGCTCTTGCCATTTGCAACCAGCTGGCCGCTGAATTTCCGAACGTGCCGGACCATCGCTTCGAGTTGGCCGCCACGCTGGGCAACCTGGCCACGCTCGCGAGCGATCAGCGCGACTTCGCCAACGCAAAGCGGCTGCTCGAGGAAGCAGTTCCACATCACCAGGCAACACTTCAGATAACTCCGCGGAATGCGGAGTACCGTAGGCTCTATCTAAAGAACTTCTTCTTAATGATTCAGACGTGTGCGGCGCTGAGCAGCCAAGCCGACGCTCTCCAAACGGCGGAGCGCCTGCGAGACGTAGGGTGGGATCCGCCCGCCGACGCCTACGATGGTGCTTGCCGACTCGCTCTTTGCATCTCCGTCGTTGAACACGAACTGCAAGGCGACCAGGAGCGCCGCAAGCAGCAAGCCCGATTCTACGCCGACCAGGCGATGACGATGCTCCGCGCCGCCTTCGCCAGGGGATACACGGACGCCGCCCACATGAAGCAGGACAAGGACCTTGACGCCCTCCGCGACCGCGACGACTTCAAGAAGCTGCTGGCGGAGCTGGAAGCCAAGGGCAAGGAGCATGAAGCCAAGCCGGTGCAGTCGGGGAAACAATCGCGATGAAGTCGGTGGTAGACACGCTACGTCTTGCGGAGGGGCCAACGCGACGGATTAAACGCTCAGGGTTCGGCGTGAGACTTCTGCACGGGAGCCAGGAGACGACGCTCTTCGGCCCGGCAGGAGTCTGTCCGCTATTTGCCCTTCTTAGCGGGGTCTTTGTCTTGCGGCACAAAGTCCTTTAACCGGACAGTGTAGATCGTGCCTCCGCCGATCAATTTCCCATCCGAATACTCGGAGAGAACGAACTCCGAGTGCTCGGTGTGGCTCGGGGCGACGACGAAGTGGTACAGCATGTGTTGCTTGTCTTGGGAACCCTGCACCGAGCATTTCGCGACCAAGCCTGCTGGCCCATTCACTTGAAGGGTAGCCCCGCGGTCATGGTATTGTGCCTTCGCGGGATCGCGCCGGACGGTAAACTCGATGTGCCCATCGCCACGCCGCTCCGTACGGACGGAGATACCCTCGGCGGTGACGGTCGAGCCGGGCGTGACCTGGACCGCCAGCTTCTCGGCCACAACCTCCTGGGCGAATCCGAGCAACAACAGGGCGGCAGCCAAAGCGACCACGATCTTCATGGGAAGCTCCTTCAAGGCAAAGGGATCGGCCCCAATAATAAGACAAACGAAACGCCGATCCGTTCACGTCCGCGACGCCGAACGGCTGGGATCAGTTGCCGGGCCGGCGTAAACGACTGCTAACCGCAGAAAGTCGTTATGCCAGCCGGGTCAACGGCATCCATTGGATACTTCTTATGGCCTCGATGGAGACGAGCCGGGCGGCTCGTCCCAAGTAAAACGAGAGCGGAGCCGAGGCTCCGTCTCAGCGTGGGTCTTTCAGCGAAGTGCGCGCTTCGCAACCACGAAGCGGGATCGGCACGCC
>JBGQKZ010000156.1:0-12787 GCA_041499805.1 Gemmataceae bacterium | reverse complement strand
CGCCTGGGACTGACGCTGCCGACGCGACTGCGCCGGCTCGACGAACCGAGCCAGCTGTAGTGAAGACTTTCGCCCAAAACTGAACCTAAGTCCTTATTTTCCAACGACCGCGCAGGCGCAACTCAGTAACTTGGGCTAGAATGTCGTCGCCGATAGCGCAGAAATCCCAGGGCCCATCCGGCGGGTAGAGACTCCGGATGAAATCGGCCAGAATATCGTTCGAGACGTTGAGCGTTTCGAGAAGGGGATGGTATTTGAACAGATAACCGTTGTAATTGCGGTCCAGGTCGCGGAAGTCATTGCACAGGGCAGGGAACAGCTCGCCTCCTTCCGAGCTGATGCGATCCAACGTGTCGCGCAGGCCGCCCCATGTGCCAATCCCTCGATCTTCGCAGACGCGCATGAAAACGAGACGGTCGATGAGCCGCTGGACGGCCTCGGTAAGCCGCGCCGCGCCGTGTAAGGTCTCTGCCTCGGGAAAGTCGTTCTTGTTGTCGTGATAGATCGCTCGCGCGAAGTGCTGCCGATACTTCTCGAGATAATCGAGAAAGACGCGGTCAACCGGCTCATCGCCACGCAGCTCGAACAGGCTTCGATCCACCGCGCGCACGCGTCGAGTTGGCGCCAGCTTCCGAATTCTCGCCCGCAGTCGTTCGAGCGAGCCGTCGGCCACCGCATCGCGGCCGAAGTTGGAGACAAACTCTTCCCACTTCGCGGGGTAATCCGGGAAGTGGAGGACAAACTCTTTCACCAGCCCGCGTTTCGGATCATTGAGAATCGGTTTGAGCGTCGTGTCGTAAAGCCGGAATTGCTCGAAATTGGTGAGGATCGCGAACGGAATCGTAGCGCTCCACGCATAACGCTTGGCCTGGTAGACCGCCTTCTTGTCCGCGTCGAGATCAACCGCAGGCTTCTTGGCCTCGACGATGAAGCGCGAAAAGCCACTGATTCGGAAAAGATAGTCGGGCTCGCGCGACCGTAAGCCTTCGTCGTCCATCGTGTCCATCGACGGTTCGACGAGCACCTCGACATCCTGCGGCGGCCGTTGATCGGCATTTGCCACGTCCCAACCGAGAAGCGACCAGAACGGATCGAGGTAATGGAGACGGAGTTGCGATTCCTTGTACTCCGCGGCCTTAAGCTGGCGGATGTTCTTCGCAAAGCCCTGGACGAGAGTCTGGATGCTCATGCGGCGCTCAATCCCAGTCGAAGGAAGGAATGAAGAGACAGCATTCTAAACGAGAACAGGACCAGTGCAAACCAAGAGGAAAGGAAAAGGAGAAAACGGGAGAAAAGCGTCACCAACCGAAAGAAAAAGGTAATACTTTTTCTTTTCACGCAGCCCGCGCTTCGCTCACAAGGAACCAGTCTGTGAATTGGAAGCCGTCACGGGAGCCCATTGTCAGAGTTAACGGCTCGTCGTCACGATTTAAGGAAAAGTGGCTCCTGACCTCCCGAGCCCTTTTTCCGCGCTTGCGGTCGAGCGTACGCAGTCGCCAGTCTTTTTCGCGTCGACATCATCCACGACAACGCCGGCCAGCTTCGCCGGCGGAATGCCTTACCCCGCCTGCTACGGCAAACTCTCCGGCGACAGCACCGCCTTCTGTTGGCGCAATTTCGCCGTCAGCCGCTCGACGGTGATGCGCTGGACCGCCGTCTTCTCATCGATCGCCTGTGCCGCCGCCACACCGGACGCTTGGCCGAGGATCATGTACACCGGCTCCATGCGAACCGTGCAGTAGGCTACGTGCGACGCCGAGCAGCAGACCGGAACCAGCAGGTTTTCGCACTCCGTCGCCTTGGGAATCAAACTGCGGTAGGGAATGGCGTACGGCGCGACATGAACCTGGAAATCGCCTTCGTTAATCACGCCGCCCGCGGAGAGCGGCACGCGCTGGACGTGGTGCGAGTCGGTGTTGTACGAGCCGAGGCCGACGGAATCGGGCTTGGTGGGCTGCTCCATAATGTCGGCTTGCGTCATCACGGTTTCGCCAAGCATACGCCGGGCTTCGCGCACGTAGAGCTGGTGCGGCCAGTGATCGGTGTCGGTGAATTCGTCTTTGGCCAAGCCCCAGGAACGCATCTCGGTTTGCAGCGCCGCCGGCACGCGCGGGTCGTTCGCGAGGAAATAGTAGAAACCTTGCGTGTAACGCACATGGTCTTCGCGAATACGTGTCCGCGTCGCTTCATCGCCCTCAGGGTAATCCCAATTCGCGCCGATGTGATCGGTGGAAAACGGGCCGTTGTTGTTGGTGTCGGTTTTGCCATGGGGCATGCGCACGGGGTTCATCAACTGGCCGACCTTCAAGTTCGGCCGCAGCGCGAGATAGCGGGCAAGCAGCTCGTAGCGGGCCGGGTCGTATCGTGCGGGTTTCGGCCACGGAACCAGATTGTCCTTGCGATCGGTCATGCACAGCCGATAGTTGTAAGCCTGAATCTTCTTGTCCCCCGCGCCCGGCTTGCCTGCGGGACCCGGCTGAACCAGCGGCAGCAAGCGGACCTCGGAATCGAACGGCGACACCTTGACCGGCCATTGGTGCGCCGGGCTGAACTGCTGTACTCCGGCAATCGTCTCGCCGTATTGGTCGCGACCCTCTCGGCCGACGGTGTACGCGACCTTTGCTTTGGCCATCAGGTCGCCTTCGTAGGTGGCGTCAATGAACACGGCCGCCGCGCGTGTGGCGTCCGCGTCTTTCCCAGGTGTTCGCGTGACGACCGAGTCAACCCGCGCTCCCCGTTTGCGTACCGCCACGACCCGCTGCTCGAAAAGAACCTCTACCTTTGCGTCCTTCAGCATCTCCAAGAAAACCTGCTCGGCGACGTGCGGCTCGAAGTGGAAACCGTCGGAACAGTCTTTCACCTGCTGCGAATTCGGTCCGTATTTCTTCGAGTAGTTCGCGCGAACGCGCTCGAAAAACTCACGCGCGTAACCGCCGATGGCCGCACGGTTGCCAAAATCGGTCGCTCCCAGTCCGCCCGACACCATGCCGCCGACGTGTTTGCCGGGTTCGAGAAGCAGGACGTGTTTGCCCTCCCGCGCCGCCGCCACCGCGGCGATCACGCCGCTCGCCGTGCCGCCATAAACGATCACTTCCGGCTGCGGCGGCTCGGCGGCGCGCGCCGGCAAGGCGTAGGCGAACATACCCCAGGCGAGTATTGCTGCCGCCGATCGTGTCATAGGAATGTCTTCTGTCAGGTTTCGCGTCAATCTGGCCGGCGTCGGGCGACGTTGCCGATTGTAGCAGCGATCCCATTCCTTCCGTCTCGTGAAAATGCGGAGTCCCGCCGGTTCGGTTGCCGATGATGATTCCGACGCACTCCGATTCCCTGCCGCGACCCTTGCCGAAGGCGGACGCCATGCCCGAGTTCGACCTCCCCGAAGCGGCCCATCAGTGGGCCAACGACATTCTGCTTTGGATCGGCTTTGGCACTCTCGTCGGGCTTGTCGCCAAGGCGATCATGCCGGGGCGGGATCGTGGCGGCGCGCTGGCGACGCTGCTCATGGGGATCGCGGGCAGCATTATCGGCTGCGGGACGCTGATGTTCTTTTGGGACGGTGTCCGCGTCACGCCGATCAGCCCGATGGGGTTCGTCGTCGCCACCGCGGGGGCGTTCATTCTGCTGTTCTTCTACCGCCTCCTTTCGGGCCGGCTCTTCGGTTCCGTCATCGTTGAGGAAATCGACGCCCAAGCGCCGCAGCGTTGGTATCGCCGGCGGCGGGCGATTTCTCGTGTTGATGATTAACCGTGGGATTTCCTCTCATCCGCTCTTCGCACCCGGTATAATCCGCCTCCGTGGACCCGGTCCGTTCCCTTCTCGCGGAGGTTCCTGCCATGTCGTTTTCTGCACGGCGTTCTTGCCTCGTCGCGCTGCTGCTCGTGAGCTGCTTGCTGCTGCCCGCGTGCGCCAACAAGAAAGTCACCAAGGCGAACTTTGACCAGATCAAGGAAGGCATGACCCTCGCCGACGTGGAGAAAATCTTGGGCAAGGGTGAAAAGGAATCCGGCGACGGCAGCGGCGTGGCTGCACAAGCCGGCGTCGCCGTCGGCGGCGTCGAAAGTATGGCCAGCCGCCCCAACCCCGATAATTCTACCTACGTTTGGGAGAGCGGCGACAAGAAGATCACCGTGTATTTCTTCCAAGATAAGGTGCGGAACAAGACGCAGGCAGGGTTGTGAGGAGTGGTGAGTGGTGAGTGGTGAGTGGTGAGTGGTGAGTGGTGAGTGGTGAGTGGTAACAGTGGGGGGGTACGGTCGTGGAAGCTGCCCGCTTCTCGCTTGAGGACCTTGAACTCTACCGACTGGCGAGAGAATTTCGAAAGAAAGTGTACCGCATCATCAAGCAACTTCCGAGGTGCGAGAAGTATTGCCTCGATCCGCAAATGCGCCGTGCGGCCGTGTCAATTACCAATAACATTGCCGAGGAGCACGGGCGTTGGCATTACCAGGAGAATATGCACTATTGCCGTATCGCACGGGGCTCGACCGAGGAGGTTGTGGATGACCTGAACGTCTGCGAGGATGAGAGCTACGGCGACCAGGGTTTGGTGGCAGAACTCAAGAAGGATTCGGCCACACTGATTTGGAAGATCAACGGCTATATCAACTACCTGCGCAATTCCAAGCAGGGCGAAACCGGCTGAACTCACCACTCACCACTCACCACTCACCAAACCACGAGTTCATGTCAAGCCCGGCAGGATAGCGAAGCGGGCGTTCCGAAGCAATAGGGACACTTTCCTGGGAGTTTGCGGAAAGCGTCCCCATTGCTTCGGACCGCGACTTCCGAGCATATAGGCGATTTCCTGCGCGGTCGGCGTCTTTGGGCAAGAAAAGTTCCACACTTTACAATCCGCCCGCTCATTCCGCGGTAATAATTGCAACACGGCCGCCTGCTTCGCTTCACCCCGGTCGAAGGACGAATGCCCTAAAACGAAGCGGCGTCAAAGCCTGAAGCGACCGCCGGGTGGCCGCGCTGCTCTTGGCACGCTGCTTGCATTCTCCTTCACCAATCTCGCAAAGTCGCAGCCCGCGGTATCGTGGAGACACATTCCGCAAACAACGAGGAAAGTGTCCCCACGACACCGCGGACGGAAAGGTGTATCAGCGATGAGTCAACGCGACTCAAACCTGCTGTGGCTTAAGGACATGCTGGATCACTTGAGCAATTGCCAACAGCAACTGACGTGGGCCGAAGACGCAGAAACCGTATCCGTTCTCACGGAGACCATGCTTCGCGACCTCGATTGCTGCCGGCGCCTGTGCGAAAGCCTCGGGCGCCGGGCCCGGCTCCGGGTCGCGGTTTAGAAATCACTTTCTTTTTGTTTCCCCCACAGACCGTCCCCCGACGGTCTCACACCCCGACCCAATTCCGGTATCCTTCCCTTGCCGGCGACGCCGCAACGTCGCCGGCGTCTTTTTTGCGCCGGTTCTCACCGCGCGCTCTTGAGAAACGCAATCGCCCGGCGAGCGACGTTCACCGCATCGTGGCCATGGCGGCTGAGTTCCACGTGAACGCCGCCCGCGTAGCCGATTTCCTCCAGCGTGCGCAGTACGGGGCCGAAGTCAATCTCGCCTTCGCCGAACATGAGGTGCTCGTGGACGCCGCGGCGCATGTCTTCGATATGGACGTTGCGCAGCATCATCCGGCAAGCGCGTAAGTGATCGGCAATCGGCGTCTCTCCCTGGCAGTGCAAGTGCCCGATGTCGAGCGTCAGACCAAAGACTTCCCGGCGCACGCGCTCGTGGAGCTCTTGCCAGCGCGGCATCGTGTCGATCAACATTCCCGGCTCCGGCTCGAACGCCAGCGGCACCTTGCGCGGTTCCGCGTGGTCGCAGAGCCGCTTGCAGCCATCGGTGAGCCGAGTCAGGAGCGTGCCATACGGCTCATCGCCTTCAGGCGCGCCCGACCAGAAGCTCACTGCGTCCGAGCCTACCGCGGCGGCGATGTCCACGGCCCGGCGCAAAAAGTCGAGCCGCCTTTCCCGGTCCTCGACTTTCGTACTTAGCAGCGTCGGTTGGTGCTTGCGTCGTGGATCGAGCAGGAAGCGGGCGCCGGTCTCAATGACGGATCGCAGACGATGGGTCTCCAGTAAGGCACGCACGCGTGACAACTGCTGGGACAGGTCGGCGTCGAACGGGTTGAGGGCGCGCGTTTCGAGCGTCAGCGCCACGCTCTGGTAGCCCAACTCGGCGAGAATCGCGATGGTGTCTTCCAGCCGATGATGGGCGAAACCGTTTGTGTTGTAGCCGAGAAGCATGATTGTTTTGGCGAGCGGGGGTGCTTGCGTATCCCGGTCGATCAAGGCGTCACTTCCAGGTACTCGATCTCGGGAACATGCCGCCGCAGCTCTTGTTCGAGGCCCATCACGACCGCCATGATCGTGCTCGGGCAACCGCTGCACGTGCCGCCGAGGCGAACCCTGGCGACGCCGTCGGTTACGTCGAGCACCTCGATCCGGGCGCCGTCCATTGCCAACGCCGGTGCGATCTCGTCCGCGAGCGCACGCTGCACGCGCTGGCGCAGATCAAGCAACTCGGCCGGATGCATTCAATGATCCTATCAAAGCGCGACGACTTCGCGGGTCTGGGCGATGTCTTTGTGCAACTGCTCGACCAGCTCGTCACGGCCTGCAAATGGCCGCGTGTCGCGCAAGCGCTCGACGAAGTCGATCGCGAGCGGTTGACCGTAGAGATCGCCTTTGAAATCCAGTAAATGCACCTCGACCTTGCGGGCGTGTTCGGCGAAGGTCGGGTTCGGGCCCACGTTCGCCGCGCCGGGCCATGCATGTTTCTGGTGGAGAACGCGCACCGCATAGACGCCGTCGCGCGGTAGGATCGTCTCGATCTGCTCCAGATTGGCTGTCGGGAACCCGAGCGTGTTTCCGCGCCTTTGTCCGACCCCAACGACGCCGTGAAGGCGGTACGGACGAGCGAGCATCCGTGCCGCGTCGCGCACGTGGCCTTCCACAATCATCCGGCGCACTCGGCTGCTCGATATCGGCTTTCCTTCGTGCAAGACCGGCGGCACAACGGTGAAACCCGTGCCCGCCGCCTCGGAAAGCTCGCGCAACAGGTCGAGCGTGCCTTCACGATTGCGACCGAAGCCGAAGCTCGGTCCTTCCACGAGGGCGTGAGCGGCGAAACGGCTCTGAATCACCTCGTGATAAAACTCTCTCGCCGTGAGCCCGAGCAGCCCGTGACTTACGCGCAATACGACGACATGAGCAGCGCCGTTCGCTTGCAATAACTCGACCCGGTCTTGGGTCGTCGTCAGAGTCGGCTGAAAGGTCTCCGGCCGCAACAATTGCAGCGGGTGTGGGTCAAACGTCAGCGCGACGGCGGGTCCGCCGAGGCGTTGCGCCTGCCGCCGGGTCTCGTGAAGGAGCGCGACGTGACCGAGATGAACGCCGTCAAAGTTGCCGATCGTCAGCGCCCCGCCGCGGCATTCAAGCGGCGGCGTCTCCTGCCACGATTGAGAATAGATGGCCATACAGGTCCGTTCTTGCGGCCTTGGCGCGTTCAACCTTTCGACAATTCGCCCCTTCCGCGAACCTCTGCGAAGCATTCTCTCATCTATAATCATAATAGCAGTCCACAGATCGGCCGGACGGTCGCTGCCCGGTTCGCCGGGGAGAGGAAAGTCCGGGCTCCACAGGACGCGGTGGTGGGTAACGCCCACCGTCGCCGCACGGGCCCGCAAGGCTCGGCGGCGATAGGGATAGTGCAACAGAAAGCAAACCGCCCGGAACAGTGGGCAGTGAGCAGTGGGCAGTGGGCAGAAGAGACCATGCAACTCTTTACTGCCCGCTGCCCACTGCCCACTGCCCACTGCCCAGGTAAGGGTGAAACGGTGCGGTAAGAGCGCACCAGCAGCCGGGCGACCGGCTGGCTCGGCAAACCCCACCGGGAGCAAGACCAAATAAGGGAGCAGGGCTGGTCCGGCCCGTTATGACTCTCGGGTAGGTCGCTTGACCCGTCGAGCAATCGACGGGCTAGAGAAATGATCGTCGCCTCCCGCCGTCTCCCCTCTCCCTTCGGGGAAGAGGGGTTGGGGGCGAGGGGGCACAGGACCCGGCTTACAGGCCGATCTGTGGGCTTGCTTTTGCGATACGCCGACCGACTTGGCGTCGCTTTTGCGTCGCTGCTAGAATGGAGAGTACTGGGGCCCCCATGGCCGAATCCGTCCGCCAGACTTCCAGGAATGGGAACACTTTCCGCAAACACATAGGAAAGTGTCCCGATTCCTGGAAGTCTCGCCGACCGGTTCAGTAAACCCCGCGGGGCGCAACGCTCCGGCCTTTCACCGTTAGAAAGGGGTAGCCATGAGCCAGTATCCCGCCGACCCGCCCGCGATGCCCGGCGATGCCGGCAAGTCCTCGTCGCACCGGCTTGGCTTGCCGAGGTACAAGCTTGTCTTGCTGTGGAATCCGGCCAACGACCTCATGGCCGTCGTCCGGACCGTCATGGAGCTGACCCGTTACTGCCGTGCGGAGGCGACCTACAAGATGTGGCAAGCGCACCACCACGGCCGCTCGGTGATCCTCGTCACCTACCTGGAACGAGCGGAGTTGTACGTCGAACAGTTTGCCAGCAAGGGACTGCAAGTCGCGATTGAAGCGGCATGAACGCTGAGAAGGGAGCCCGAAGCGCGAAGCGAGGGCGGACAGACGCTCTCGCTTGGAGCTTCGGGCTCCCTTCATTTCGTATCTACCAACGATTGCACCAAACAGCGGATCGCCCGCGGCAAATAATCCGCGTCGTCGTAAACAGGAATGCCGAGCGGCTGCGTCAAGGTGTAACCGAGCGCCGCGTGGATCAGTCCCCACGCGCCGACACGCGGATCGAGTTGGTCGCGAAATACGCCGCGCTGTTGCCCGTCGCGGATCACTTCGGTCAGCAACGTCTCATTATCGAGATAAAACGACCGCAAGAACGCCTGAATCTCCGCGTCGTCGGTCTCGACAAGCGTGCGGTGCATGATGCGGTATTCAAGGGCGTGCTCGCGCGTGCTTCCCAGATACAGACTCATGATCGCGTGCAGCCGGGTCAACGGCGCGGCGTCCACGTCGTTGGAATTGCGCCAGCGGTCAAGCGTCGCCTCGCGGATTTCCTGAAGCACTTCGAGAAAAAGCGCCTTCTTGCTGGGGAAATGGCGATAGAGCACCGGCTCCGACACGCCGGCGGCGCGGGCGATCTTCTCGGTAGTCGTGCTCTGGTAGCCGTGCCGCACGAAGAGCCTTTTCGCGTGTTCGAGAAGCTGTCGCTTGCGATCGTCGCGCCCCATCCGGGCGGCTTTGAGCGGTTCGGCAGCGGAAGGGTCATCGGGCATCGGCATCCTCACCGAGAGGCGAACGGGCAGTTGCCAGATATTCTAGCAACGAGGCCGATTCCGTCCCAGGGCACGAGCTGCGTTCTCGGATTCCCGGGCGAAGCCGATTTTGCGTTTCGGTTTGTCGGGCGGCGGGGTCATGAGTTGGTGGATGGCGTCGAAGACGACACGGAACTGGGCGTCGTATTTGCGCTCCAACTCGTCCAGCTTACGAGCCAGGTCTTTGTTACTCGCCATTAGTTCGCGAAGGCGGACGAAAGCTCAGACGACCTGAATGCTGGCCGCAGCCGCCTTTGGACTCCGCAATACGTTCGCGAGCATGATCGTTCCGTGCTCGGTGAATGCTCTCGGAAACGCGGGAGAAAAACGGAGTTTCGCGAGGTGATTGCAATTTGCAATAACCTCCTCTTTCTCTTTTTTGGTCAGTTGGAACATGAAGTCGTCCGGGAACCGATCAAGGTTGCGTCGGACCTGCTGACTCAATTGTTTGAATCCAACGCCGTACAGGTCTGCCAAGTCGACGTCGAGCATAACTCGTTGGCCGCGGATCAACAGAATGCGACGTTCAATGACTTCAAGCGGGACCAGCACGCTCTTGGACATTTGTCTGCCTGCCATGATCGAATAGTCTCGTGGTCCTCATAGCCTCCGGACGCAGCCGTAATGTGCGACCTGGGAGGTAGACTCAATTTGAGTCTACCTCCCCGCTCTCAAATCACCTGCCGCACCACTTCCCCGCGTGATATTGGCACCGGCCGCCCCAGCGCCTCGTGCAGCTCGGTTTCCGCTGGATAGCCGAGGCAGTGGAAGATCGTCGCGGTGAGGTCCTGCGGTTGGACGCGGCCGTCTTTGGGATGGCCGCCGATGCGGTCGGAGGCGCCGTGGACGATGCCGCCCTTGACGCCGCCGCCGGCGAGGGCGACGGAGAAGACGTGGCCCCAGTGGTCGCGGCCGCCGGCGGGGTTGATCTTTGGCGTGCGGCCGAATTCGCCCATCCACACGACCAGCGTCGAGTCGAGCAGGCCGCGGTCGGCGAGGTCTTCGAGCAGGGCGGAATAGGCGAGGTCCATCTTCGGCATCAGCTTGTTCTTGAGGTGCGGGCCGTTCTTTTGATGGGTGTCCCACGCGGGGCTGTCGTCGGTGTCGGGGGCCATGCGTTGCCAGTTGACTTGCACGAGCGAGACGCCGGCCTCGACGAGGCGGCGGGCGAGGAGCACGCTCTGGCCCCAGCGGTTGCGGCCGTAGCGGTCGCGGACCACCGGCGGCTCCGCGTCGAGGTTGAACGCCCGTCGCGCTTTGCCGGCACGGAGCAGATCGAACGCCTGCTGCGTAGTCGAATTGTACTGGCCGACGACTCCGCCGCGGTCGATGGCGTCGAGATGATGGTTGACTTGATCGAGCAGCGATTCCCGGCCTTGCAATCGGAGAGCGGGAACCTCACCCGGCATGCCGAGGCCGGGAATTTCAAACTTCGGGTCATTCGGGTCGCAGAGAATGCGCCAGGGATCGGCGCCACGGCCAAGGAAGCCGCCGTCCTGCCCCGGCCACGGAATCATGCCCGTGTTCCAGATGTGCTCTGGAATCGTGATGGAACTGGGTAGGCTGCCGCTGCGGGGCCGGAGTCGGCGTACAACCGCGCCGATGCACGGCCAATCGTTCGGCGCGCCCGGCTTGGCGTTCTCCGAGTTCATCGGCTGGTGCGGCACGCCGGTGAGCATCCAGTAGCCGCTGGACGAATGGGCATTGTCGTTGGTGGACATCGCCCGCAGCACGGCGATCTTGTCGGTGTGCCGGGCGACGCGCGGCATCAGTTCGCCGACGAACAGTCCCGGCGTCGCCGACGCAATCGGCTTGAATTCGCCGCGAATCTCGGCGGGAGCATCGGGCTTCGGGTCCCACGTCTCATGCTGCGGCGGTCCGCCGAGATGGAACAGAACGATGCAGCGCTTCGCCTTCCCAAACGCGGCGCCGGCGCCGGCCGGCTTTGCGGCCGCTCGGCCCGTCAGAAAAGCAGGCAGCGACAGCCCGAACGCCCCAAGGCCGCCGACGCGCAGCCACTCACGGCGACTGAGTCCGTCACAGAGTCGAATCGGCTGATCGTGAACGCGGAGCATGCCGCCCCCCTTGGCAGGTGCTCCTACTGTAAACGGAGACAGCAGTCGTCTCAAGCAGAGATTCACGCCGGCACTCTCTGCTTCAAGTTCTTTCCGCGACCGTCTACATTAGCAAATAGGTCAAACCGGGAGGCCCCTAAACGAAATGCCTAAGAAGAAGAAAGTCCGTGTCGATCTGCGGAAGAACCGCTCCAAGCCGCCGCGCCCGCGGCAATGGACGCGCGGCTTCCATCAGCACGGCTTTGAACAGGACGCGACGACGTCCGGCGAGCGCGTGCGCGCCAAAGGCGACCTGTCGCGCCGGCGAACCATCACTCAGGATGACGTGGCGGGCGCGGCGGCCTCCGACATGCCCGCCGCCGGCAAGGCCGCCACGATCCCCGGTCGCGTGCTGCGCATCCACGGACTGGCCAGCATTGTCGAAGCCGAGGATGGCCGGCACTATCGCTGCGCGGTCCGCCGCCTGTTGCGGACGCTGGCCACCGACGAGCGCAGCATCGTCGCCGCAGGCGACCGCGTCTGGATTCGGCCGTCGCTCAATGATGAAGGCGTCATTGAGCGTGTCGAGCCGCGCCACGGCCTCCTGACGCGTGCATCCAAAGGCCGGGAGCATGTCGTCGTCGCCAATGTCGATCAGTTCGTAATCGTAATGGCGTTGGTCGAACCGGACTTGAAACCGCACTTGATCGATCGATTCCTTGCCAGCGCCGAACAGGGCGGCATCACGCCGATCCTTTGCCTGAACAAAGCAGACCTCATCGAACCCGCGGCGGTCGAACCGCTGATCGGACTCTACAGCCAACTCGGCATCCCGACGTTGCTTACCAGCGCCGAAACCGGAGTGGGCATCGAGCGGCTGCGGAGACGCCTGAAGGATCGGCAAACCGTGTTCGCGGGCCAGAGCGGCGTCGGCAAATCGTCGTTGTTAAACGCGCTTCAACCGGGTCTCGCCTTGCGCGTACGCGAAGTCAGCGACGTGAATCAAAAAGGCAAACACACGACCACGACGGCGGAATTGCTCAAGCTCGATTTCGGCGGCTGGGTGGTGGACACGCCCGGCATGCGCCAGTTCCAGCTGTGGAATATCATTCCCGAAGAGGTGGAAGGCTTTTTCATCGAGTTTCGCCCGTTCGTTCACCTCTGCGGCTACTCCAATTGCACGCACACGCACGAGGATCGCTGTGCCGTGAAAACCGCCGTGCGCAGACGCCAGATTAGCGAACACCGCTACGTGAGCTATCTTGGAATGTTCCACGGCACGGCCGAAGAGATGGAAGATTAGAGAGTGGTGGGCGCGCGGGGGGGGGCGGCCACACCAAAAGGGAAGAGCCCCAGGTGAAATT
>JBGQKZ010000155.1:0-12887 GCA_041499805.1 Gemmataceae bacterium | reverse complement strand
CTCAACCCCGGCCGATGACTCCCGAGGTGATCCTGCGCACGTTGGCCCAGGTGCAGATCGGCGACATTCTTTTGCAGACCACCGCCGGGCAGATGCTGGCGCTGCGACGCGTGGCCCGGCCGAATAGTGAACAGAAGCGCCTCTTGGCGGCCCTGCGCTTGGAGATGCCCGAACGCTTGAGTCCCGACCGCGTTTTGTAGTGAAGACCTGGGCCGACGCCCTCGCTGAAACCCGAGGAATTCTTACGCTGACCTAGCCAAGTGCGCAAGTCGGGTTAATACTCGGCGGCTCGGCTCTCAAGAACCGTGGATCATGAACGACTTCCACGTCGGCTGCCTTCGGTGATCCGCCGTGATGGCTTGGACGCAAGCTGACCAGTGGAACGGTGTGGGCCGCGCCAAGCGTGGCCGCTTGACGGGTACCGGTTCGGCACGAACACAGTTGCCCGTTGACCGAGCGGCAGGTTGGAGTACAGCGCCGTACGGGTCGCCCACCCGGCGTCGAAAAAGACTCTAGTCAACTCGAAGGAGGCTTCCATGTCGCGTCGTTACGCTGTCGGCATCATTGTCACGGCCTTGTTGGCTCTTGGTGGCTTAGCCCTCGCACAACAGGAACGACCTGCCGCGGCTGGCGCTCCGGCCGCGGGTGGTGAGCGGTTTGCCGTCTCAGGGTCCGGAGACTCTGCTGTGTTATTGGAAACGGCGACGGGAAAAACGTGGACGCTGCATCGTTCGGCTATCGATGGCAATTCAGTGTGGCTGCCCGCCACGCGATTGGATTCGCTTCAAGACATTGAGCGTTGGCGGAATCGCGAGAAGGAGTTTCGGTTGCAACAGGCAGAGGATACTCGGAGGCAACTGCAGCGGGATTCGGAAAAGAGAACTACGCCAAAGTAGCTTGCGCGCCGCTGCATCGCTTCGCCAATGCGAGTGGCCTTCATGGTCACTGCACCTCTTCCCACGGCTCACGCTCCCTCGGCGTCCGGCCGAGACTGGCGAAAAACTGATAGGCGACCTTGCCAAGGCGAGCAAGCCCGCGCCCGCAGCCGCGACGACCGGCAGGGAACTTCGCAGAAGACGACGGAGCCGTACCGGAAGCGTGGCGTTCGATATGGGCCGAACAGGAGTTTTCGCGGGATGATTCGCGAGGCGCACATGACGACGACATCGTATCCTAACGCGGGAGCGATTGCGCCGCCACCGCGTCGCTTTCGACTCACCAAGGCCCCGTAGGCCAATATGGGAGTACCGAATGGATCAAGACGTTTTGCGTGATTAAGCGTGGTCCCTAGCCGTGGACCCAATTTGGCGTTGCGTTGGGTCTACCCCCCGTCAATTCCCTCCTTTGGCTTGTGGGGATGGAGTCGATAAGGGATCGCCCCGATCCGATCGGTTTGGCTTACGCCTGCGCGGCGTCGTTCATCGCCATCGCCGGCGCGCACTGGGTGTTTGGTCTACTTCTCCGCAGATTTCTCGTCTGAAACTGAAGTCCGTTCAACAGCATAGTAGACGGCCGAGTCGCCCGGCGCTTAAGCCGAAGGAATGGATTAGGGGCATCAAACGGAGAGAGCACGCGCCGGCGCCGGGAGCCTCGATGGAAGAGGCGCGGTGGCAACCAAGCTGCTCCGGTTTATGCTCGGAACTCCGCTCGTCCACGGCGAAATACTTCTTGCATTCCTTCCGTTCGACGGCGACTATTGCCACGGTTCATCTTCGCGGTGCTACGTACAACCGATTCAATCTCTCCGGCAGTTTTAGAGAAGAGCCACACAGGAGAGACGCTCGTGCCGTTTGCCATTGTCCGCCCAGGTTGCGGCAAGTCCAGGCCCGCTTCCGAAAGAGCCATCGGCGGTAAAGAAACGCGCTCGTGTTGCCAAACGGAATTTGTCATTGGCGAAAAGACGGACGATACGTCTCGCCATACTTCGTTAGTCCGGGCGAGTTCCGGACACTCAAGGAGCGGCGGCGGGAGCCACGGAGTGCAGCCACATCGGCGCCAGCGGCTCTCGCCGGAAATCGTAAGACTCATCGCTTCCCCGCCAGAAGACCATTGGAGTGCGCCATGACCTCTGACGCCGATCCGGTTGTGTTCGTTTGGCCGGGAGATTTGCATCTCACGAGGCCCGAACTGGAAAATCACCGTGTGGCCTTGTGGATGGCCGACGAGGTGAACGCCCTCATCCGTCCCGACTTCGTGCAGTTCGCGGGCGACAATTCCCAGGACGCGACCGAGGAGCAATTCCTGATTTTCCGGGACATTTGCTCCCGGCTGCTGGCGCCGTTCCACGCTCTGGTTGGCGATCACGACGTTCACCACGACCCGCAGGCGCACGGATACCGCACCCACGTCGGCGAGCCTTACGGAAGTTTCTCGCTACGCGGCTTCCGCTTCATCCGCCTCAATACGATGGAGCATCGCCCGCTTGGCCTCTCGCGCGAACAGACCCTCTGGTTCCGCTACGAGGTCGATCGCGCGCTGGTCCGGGGCGAGAAAGTAGTCCTCTTCCAGCACCATTACCCGTACCAGATTTGGGAGGACTTCGACGGGCCGGGCATCGACGACTGGCGCGAGGTCGTGCAGACGCGGCGCATCACGGCCATTTTCGCCGGACACACGCATTACGGGCAGATCGCCAACGACCGGCGCAACGTCGCGATCGCGTCGCGCTCCATCGGCGACCCCGAGGGCGGCCCGCCCGGTTACTCCGTCGTCTACTTGCACGGCGACGACCTGGCTGTTCGGTATCGATCAGTCGAGGACCGCGGTCCGTTCGCGCTGATTACCCATCCGCGCGACGAACTGTTGGCGCTCACGCCACGGCATATCATCAGTGGGCCGGATGCGATTCACGTGCGCATCTGGTCGACGTCTACTCCTGGCGCGGTCGAGGCGCGCATCGACGAGCGCGATTGGGTCAAAATGGAGTCGCGAGGCGGCAATGACTGGGGAGCCGCGCTGCCCGGAGACCACCTCAAGAAGGGAGAGCATGCTCTCGAAGTCCGCGCCGCCGACGCCCAGGGACAAGCCGCGACGGACCGCATCTGCTTCCTGGTGGACCGGACCGGCCGTTTTACCGCGGTTCCGCGCGCCAGGCCGAGTGTAACTCAGACCGCGTTCTGCTAAGACGGCGTTCCACGGGTAAGAGGCAGGCCCCAGGGCCATGCGGACGTGGCGTGCAAGGCAGCGCTGACCGATAACGGCAAGCGCCACGCTACGACCGACGGTCGGGGAATCCTCAGACTCTAGGGCGCGGAGATCAAGGTCGCGACGGCAACCGCCGCCAACGGTCGGACGAACGTCAGCACTTGCGAAACATGCTTGCGATTGATCGTGCGCATGCGATAATCGCTGCGCTAAAAACGGCGTTCAACCAAGGTCATCAGCCATGAGCGAATCGTTCCGTTGTGTGCGCGGTCACGACTGGTCGACCGAACCGGGTAAGCCGATCGAACATTCCACAAACCCTTCCTGCCCGGTATGCGGATCAGAATCGCAGACCATCCCTCCCCACGCCGAGCAAACGGGTGCGGATGCGGAGGGCGTTCAAGGGCCCGACGAACTTCCGGAAATTCCCGGGTACACGATCCAGGAGCGGCTCGGCGAAGGCGGCATGGGCGTCGTCTATCGCGCCACGCACGATCCCCTCGGCCGGATTGTCGCCGTCAAGATTATCCGTGCGGGCGAGCACGCCGGTCGCCAGGATCTTCAGCGGTTCCAAGCCGAGGCGGAAATGATCGCCCGGTTACAGCACCCGAATATCGTCCCCATTTACGAACTCGGCCGCTGTCGCGGCCAACCGTACTTCACGTTGGAATATGTCCGCGGCGGAACGTTAAAGAAGAGGTTGGCGGCGGGCCCGCTGCCGCCGCGTGATGCCGCCCAACTAATGGTGAAACTGGCGCGGGCGACCGCGTATGCGCTGGCCCAAGGGGTCGTACACCGCGACCTCAAGCCCGATAACGTCCTTATGACAGAGGAAGGCGAGCCGAAAATCGCCGACTATGGCGTCGCCAAGCGACTCGCGGGAGGCGCGGGCTTGACGCAGAGCGGCGCCGTCGTCGGCACACCGGCGTATATCGCCCCGGAGCAGGCCGCGGGCAGCAAAGACGTTGGCCCTGCTGCGGACATCTACGCGCTCGGGGCCGTATTGTACGAGTGTCTGACCGGTCGGCCGCCCTTCGAGGGGGAGTCGCTGTACGACACGCTGCACAAGGTGCTGACCGAGGATCCGGTCTCGCCTGCCTGGTTCCGTCCCGGTCTGCCGCGCGACTTGGAGACCATCTGTTTGAAATGCCTGCGCAAGAAGCCGGAGCAACGCTACGCGACGGCGGAGGAACTGGCGGAGGATTTGGAACGTTATCTCGCGCACCGCCCGATCCACGCGCGGCGGACCGCCGCCTGGGAGAAGGGACTGAAATGGGGGCGGCGGCATCCGACCGCGGCCACGCTGCTGACGCTCCTGACGTGCTTACTTGTTGTCGCCGCGGTTTTCGGCTGGTCGTATTACGACCGCGTTCTCCGCGTCCATGTCGCCTATTATGCCAACTTCGGCAAACGCTGGGGCGCCTACGAAGGGATTGGTTTGCTTACCGACGAGCAAGTGCAGAACCGACTGTACTCGTACAAGTTCTATACACGGGCCGGGCGCGTGGAGCGAATGGATGCCGTTGACCACCAAGGCAGGCTGACGAACGAACACCCCGTAATCCAGTACATGGACACACTCGAAAGCGCGAAGCCGACGGTGAAGCGCGAGTGTTACTACAAACTCGTGTATGACAGCCAAGGTCAGGTCACGGATGAAATCAGCTACGATCGCCGCGACCACGTGGTCTTCCATTTTCATTACACCTCGACGACCACCGCGGCGTTTACAGACGGGGAAGGTCTCCCGCTCTCGCGCACGCCGTCCGGCGCCACGTATGTGGAACTCACGCGTAATTCGGACGGCTTGGAAACGGAGCTTCATTATCGCGGAGGCGAAAACGGGAACGAGCCGCGACCGGACGAGGACGGCGCGTACGGTTGGCGCATGGAATACGGCGCACTAGACCTCCCCACAAGCGTCACATTCCTGGACGCGGGCGGCAGGCCTTTCCGAAATCGCAACGGCTACGCGACAATTCAGTACGAGCACGACGCGCTCGGCAACGTCACAAAGATGTCGTATCTCGATGAAAAAGGCCGGCAGACGCGCCACAAGGACGGCTATGCAGCGCTCCGCCAAGACTGGGACGAGTACGGGCGCCTCGACGAACAAACGTTCCTCGATGAGCACGACGAGTCGGTGCGCTCGCGCAGCGGCATCGTTCAGTGCCGGTGGACGTACACAAGCCCGACCGATTATCTGCAGGAGTATTTTGACGAACGCGGCCAACCTGATCGGCCCCTCGAACCGTACGCGCCGCTGCGGCAGGAGACGATCCGCTCGGACCCAAGCGGCCGCACGGTCAAGGTGACTTATCTGGATGAAGCAGGCCAGCCCATGCGCGACGCCTACTGGGTCGCCGCCTTTATCGCTGTCACGGATGCCGACGGACGGGTGCTCGATCTGTCGTACTTCGGACCAGACGGCCGACCGACTTTTCTCAGCGAGGGCTATGGCCGCAAGGTGATGCGATACGACGACGATGGCAACATGACCCTGTGGGAAGGCTACGATCTGGACGGCCGCCTGACGCGTAACGATGAGTGGTACGCGCGCATGGTTTGCAAGTACGACAATCGCGGGCACTGCACCGAGAAGGCCTATTACGGCCCCGACGGCGAGCCGACGCTTCACAAGAACGGCTATGCGGTGCGCGTTGCAAATTATGACGCGAACGGCAATCTCGCGCGCGAAGAATTCCTCGACACACAGCGCAAACCCGTGCGCTGCCGCGGCCGGTATTACCGGGCACGTTATGGCTACGACTCCGGCGGGCACAACACGGAAATCAAGTACTTTGCACCGGACGAAACGCCCACGTGGCACAAGAAGGGCTACGCCAGCCTCCGAATGACCTACGACCCGCGCGGTTTCCTGCTGACCCGGACCGCTCTCTCCCCCGACACGGAACTGGCCGTCGATTGGGACAACCGGACACACGCTGCCAAGGAAGGACAGCCCGCCGTGGATTGGAATGGCACGAGCCGAATCCGGTACGACTACGATAACTGGGGCAACACGAGCAAGGAAGGATACTATTCACCGGACGGCAAACGCCCGCGGCTGAACGCGGAGGGGGCGGCCGTCGTCGAGCGTGTCTTCGACCGTCGCGGCAACGAGCTTTCGGTCTCTTATTTCGGCCGCCAGGGTGAAAAACTTCGCTGTAAAGCCGGTTACTGGCAAGAACAGATCGAGTACAACGACCGCGGCTTTGTCACGCGCCGGACCTATCACGACATCGACGGCGCGCGCATCGCGACGGCCGAGAATATAGCAGAGGAGCGTGTGACGCCCGATCGCCAAGGTCGCGCTGCCGACGTTTCCTACTTGGGGGTAGATGGGAAGCCGGCCCTGAAAGGTGGGCTGTACGCCCGCGTTATCACCGACTACGACGACCGCGGCCTGATCGTAGGCACGTCGTACTACGGACTGGACGGCAAACAACTGGTCAACGGCGACGAGGGTTTTGCCCGATCCAGAACAGATTTCGACGCGCGCGGCCGCATGACCGCGCGGCACTACTTTGGGACGGATGGCAAGCCGGGGCGGCATAATGCGGGCAACGCGCAAGTTCAGTGGGCATACGATGACCGCGGGCATTGGATCGCGGAGTCGTACTTCGACGCCGGCGGTGAGCCCCTGGCCCTCGGCGGGCGCTACGCCAAGCAGGAATACGCGTACAACGACCGCGGCAACCAAACAGAAATACTTTGCCGCGACCGTGAAGGAAAGCTTGTCGCCGGGCCGTTCGGTTATGCCCGCGTCATGAAAACCTACGACGACCGGGACAACGTGACCTCCTGCCGCTTCCTCGGTCCCGACAATCAGCCCTGTCTTCATTCCGAGGGAAATGCCAAGGTTATACGGCGCTATAACGACTGCGATGAGGGCGAGGAGGAGGCGTTTTACGGCCTGGACGACCGGCTACTGTTCGTCCCGAAGTACGGTTATGCGCGTCGCGTCTACGTTTATGATGATCTCGGCAACCTCAAGGAGCAACGGTATTACGGCGCCGACGACAAGCCGATCAACGGACCCGACGGTTACGCGCGCAGGGTGTTCACTCTCGAAGGTCACGACGTTCGAGAGACCAAGTATTACGATCGGGAGGATCACGCTCTTCCCCTCTCGGTCGTAGTTACGAAAGTCGAACCCGGAAAAGTTGGCGACCGGATGGGCCTCAAGGTGGGGGACGTGTTTACCCATTACGATGGAAAGACTGTCACGGACCGCGCGGGTTTCATAAAAACGCGCGCCGCGGAGTTGCCCGGCGGCCCAACGCGAACACTCCAGATCCTGCGTGATGGAAAAGAACTCGAATTCCAGGTTTCTCCAGGTTTGATGCACATTACGTTGGACGACTTACCGAGAGCGCAAACACCGGCCAAGAAGTGAGCGAAACAGAACGGCCAACCAAATGGAAATGACGGACCTTCCTATTGACAACTGCGCAACCAATGCCACACAAGCCTGAGGCGCAAGCGAAAGGGCGGCGTCGATTCCTTCGCTCGCGCCTCAGGCTTGTGTCCGATGTGCTGCATTGGTTGCGCAGTCCTCAATAGAGCATGAAAAAACTTGTGCGGCCGCGGGCGGGTTTTATACTGTCGGCTGCCTTACACTCGCGCTCACGGAAGTTGATTTCGGCTTGCCGTGTCAACGGTTGGGAGGAAATGATCCATGACGGCCACGCCTTCAGACGTAAAACCCGGCGGCTTTCTCCAGCATCACGACGACGAAGGCTTTCTTGACGCGCTTCAGTTGCTGATCACCTCGAACCGTGTCAAGACGGCCGACGATTTGGTGCGTTATGCCGAGCAGGCGCGCGAGGGGTCCGCCGCGGAGTTTTTGCGGCACATGGCGTCCGACGGCCTGCCGGTGCAATTGATGTTCGACGCGCTCAGCGTCCATATTCGCATCGTCGCCCACAAGCGTAACAATCGACTGCTGCAAGCTTGCAACAACAAGCAAGTCGGGTTGGTCTTGCCGCTGCCGCCGCACGTCCTGGAGGCGTTCCTCGGCCAGGCACACGTATCGGTCTTCGTCCCGGATGGTTACGCGCTGCCCCCCAGCTTGCGGGGTCGCCAACTGAACGAGTGCAAGGGAACGCGCGCCTGCCGGAACAAGGCGCCGCAGATGGAGGTGCTGGTGTTCGAGGCGCACCGCGAGGGCAACGACTACGCGGTCGATCCAGCGGTGTCCGATGTCGTCGACTTGCGCATCGTGCCGGCGACGACGCAACTGTTGGTCCACGTACGCCCGCACGCCAACCCCGATGATTTGCCGCTGACTCCCGGCGCCCACACCCTCAACCTCCTCTAAAGAACCGGATCATGCCTACCCGCGCCATTGTTGCCGCGCTGCCGTTGATCGTTTTCCTGGTTGCTCCGACGCCGGTTTTCGGCGCGCTGCCCGACAAGGGCGAAGCGGCGGCCGCGGCCGCGGACGCGGTGAGCGGCATCGAGCATACGCCGCTGGTCGGCATCGCCATGCTCGTCATTCTCTTCGGCGCGTTCTTCGCCATGACGCGGTACAACGTGCCGCTGCCGCTGGCCATGAGCCTCGTGGCGTGCGCCTTTCTCGCCATGCAATGGGGCAAGAAATCCGAGGAGATTCTGCGCGACGGATTCAATCACTACGCGCCGATCGTCATTCTCTTCACGGCGGTCGCGATCCCAGCCCACATGATCGAGCGGTCGAACGGCTTTCGCTGGTTCGCCGCGTATCTCGCGCTGCGCCTGTCGCGCTTTCGCATCAAACACCCGCGCTTGACCCTGCCCGTGATGCTCGCGCTGATGCTCGGCCTTACGTACGTGACCGCCGGGCTGATGCACAACGTCACGTCGATCCTGATTATGACGCCGATCATCATTCGCCTGTGCGAGTCGTTCAAGGTGCCGTCGCGCTGGTTGCTGTGCGGGGCGCTTGTGGCCAGCAATCTGGGCGGGTTCTCGACCAAGTGGGGCGACACGCCCAACATCGTGGAGTCCAGCGTCTGGGGCCTGAAGGAGAGCGACTTTATGCGCGAAGTCGTGCCGGCCAACTTGCTCGTGCTCTTCACCCTATGGATCACGGTACTGCGGCTCACCTGGCGCGACATGGTGAAATATCCGGTGAAAGAGAATGCGGGCACGGTTACGGTGGACGGCCGGACGTTCAGCGACGCGGTGATCGCGGCGGATTGGAAGAAGGTGCTCAAGACCTTGGGAGTGGACGGCCGCCTGCTCGCGATCGGCCTCGGCACTTTGACCGCGTTCATCGTCCTTCATGTTGTTTTCGATGAATTCAAAATCGCCATCGGCGGCTTGACCATTCTTGTCGCCATTCTCCTGGAGCGAAAGGAGGACCGCTTCCACACGCTGAAATCACTCGGATTTGACGTGTATCTCGCGTTTGCCGCGATCTTCGTGTTGGCCGGTTGCGTGGGGAATTCCTGGATTGGCGACATGCTTCAGCGCTTGATTGAGTCCACAGGCGGCGACGGCAAGGAATCGCAGCCGTGGGCCATCTGCCTGACCGGCTATATCGGCACGACCTTCACGGAGGCGGCGTCGTGGGCGACGCTGGCATCGGCCAAGATCTTCCCGTCCGCCACAAGTCACTCGGCCGCTTGGGCGCTGGGCGGCGGCATTTGTGCGGGCAGCAGCGCGCTGGTGACCGCGGCATCGGCGGGAATCATCCTGGCGGAGGAAAGCGCCCGCTTCAAGGAGCCGCACGCCGTCACGTTCCGCCGCTACATGCCGTTCGGCCTGGCTTTTTCGTTTTTCATGCTGGTCTTCTACAGCCTTTACTTCAGTTTGCTGCGGTTCTGAAAGGCCCCAAGAGCAAGCGGACAGGACCTCTAAAGTCAAAGGTCCTGTCCCCTTGCTCTTAGGGCCTCCGAGGAGGGACGTGGATGGAGCGCGAACCGGCCAAAGCCAAGCCGATCTGGGATGAAGTGCGGCTGGCCGTGGCGCGCGGCCGGCAAGTTTGGCGGCTCATCAGCTCTCGTGACAAGTGGGCCCTTCGCGGGGCGGGGATGGTGATGTTGGTCGTTTCGGCCGCGGCGGCTTTGAATAGATACCTTATCGGCGCGCTGGTGAACGTCGTACCGGCGCTTCAGGAGAATTCGGACTCCTGGCGATTCTTCAGCACGGTCGGCCTCTATCTCGGCGGGATAGCGGGCCTCTTCATCCTGGCCGAGACACTTCAGGTAGTGCGCAAACTCGCCGTCGAAAACACATCCACTCGGATCGAGCGTGACCGCGTAGCCGGGCTCGTGACCCATTTGCTGAAAGTGGAGCTTTCGGTTTTGGCGCGCGAGCGTGTCGGCGCCTTGCACGGACGAATCTCGCGCGCGGTCGAGGGCTTCGTCAAATTCATCAAGCTGACATTCCAGGACATGTTCCCGGCGTTTTTGGGCGCCGTGTTCGCCCTGCTGGCCGTGTATTTGAGCAACTGGAAGGTCGGCCTCTTGATGACGGGCGTCCTGCCGACGACGATCTTCATCGTAGTTCGGCAGTTAATCTCGCAAGGGGGAATTCGCCTGGAGCTTCTCCGCTCGCGGGAGGCGCTGGAAGCGACGGTCGTGGAACAACTCGGCGGCATCGAATACGTTCGTGCCGCCAATACCCACGCCCTGGAAGGTCGCCGCATTGAGCATATGGCCGAGCTACGGCGCCAGAAGGAGATTAAGCACCACACCGCGATGGCCTTGTTCGATTGCGCCAAATCGCTTGCCGAAGGCCTTTTCTTGATTCTGGTGATCGCGTTGTCGATTTACCTCGCCCGGCAAGGCGAGATGGAATACGGCAGTATCGTCGGTGTATCGCTCCAGTTTACCGCCGTCGCCGGTGCGCTGCGTGAGATCCACCGCTTTCTCGACGACGCCCACGAGAGTAGCCTGCGCGTGGGCGATTTGCTCGACCTGATGAAGCTGCCACTTGACCGATCGTTCGGCCAGGTGACGTTGCGCGAACCGCAACTGGACCACTCCGTGCCGATCGTGTTGGCCGACGGCCTGCGCGTGGAATACACCACGCCCGAAGGCAAGTCGCGCCTGGCCCTCGACGGCGTCTGCATGTCGCTGCGTCACGGCGAGACGATTGGTGCGGCCGGGCCGAGCGGCTCGGGCAAGAGCACATGGCTGCGCGTGCTCATGCGCTTAACGCACCCGAAAGCCGGGCGGGTACTCGTCGGCGGTGTACCGTTGGAGACATTGTCGCGCGACTCCATCGGAAAACTCATCGGCTACGTGGGTCAGAATCCGTTCCTTTTCGCCGGCACCGTGGCGGAGAACATCGCTTATGGAGTGGATGGAGCCAAGCCGGCGATGATTCAGCAGGCGGCCGAGCGCGCCTGCATTCACGACGAGATAATGGCGCTGCCGGGCGGTTACCAGGCCGAGCTAACCGAACGCGGCCTGAACCTGTCAGGTGGGCAGCGGCAGCGGATTGCGCTGGCACGTGTGTTCCTCAAGAATCCGCCGCTCATGATCCTCGATGAAGGTACGTCGGCGCTGGACAACATCAGCGAGCGCCGCGTGCAGCAGGCGATCACGGCCGCGCGCGCGGATCGGACGGTCATCATGGTGGCGCACCGCCTCTCCACGCTGCGCGACGCAGACCGCATCTTTGTGTTCCAAGACGGCAAGATTGCCGAGGTCGGCTCGTACGATGATCTCGTCCAGCAGGGTGGCGTCTTCGCCAAGCTCGTTCGCAGCGCGGAAGCCCATACGGCGAGCGCCTGAGGCGCGGAATTCGCGGCGCCAGTTCTTGAACCAAGGAGAAACTGCCTGGCACAGAGTAATCTTGGGAGCACGACCAAACGGAGAAGGGAGTCTCGCGGCGGGGCAACAATCCACTGGGCGAATGCAGGTGCCCCCGAGGCGTGTGGCGATTGCACTCCGGGGACGCGTCGAGCCCGGCGATCACTGCTTCTGCTGAGTTGTTCGCGCATTGGATCGCACTGGAAATCGGGCCCACAAATCATCGGACCTGGCGTCGTGCGCGTCCCGGGCGGGCGGCGCAGAATAATCTGATGGAAAGTTTGCACTTGCGGTGTCCGGTACTCGTCGGTGTGCAGTTACTGGAAACGTGTTGCTCTTCCCAGCCGGCGCCGAGAGCGAGATTCTCGTCTTGCTTGTCTAGATTGGTCAGCGGCCGGTGACGCAGAAGCTGACAAACGACCGTTGGCCTCGACTGCGGCCGAAGGTCAAGCTGACTCCCGCACTTTTGCGCGACCCTCGGTCGTGCGGCTCAGACCTGCAAGTTGAACCGGCGAACACCGTTCTTATGCGCGAGGGGAGAAAGGGATACTCAGCGGAGGGACCCATTCGACACGCGGCCCCGTCTGGCTCAAATCCCGCGGAAACCCTGCTGCGAATGAATCGGCGAACGGGGGTTAAGTGACTCCCGCCCGTGGCACGACCCCCTGGGGGTCTGGCTCAAATCTGGGCGACGGGCCGCAATCGCAACGCAATCAAGCAACCGCAGAAAGTTGGGTTAAGGGAGACGGTTAACCCCAACGCCACTAACAAATGCAGGTTTACACACTCTCTAAAAGCCTATCCATTAGGTGTTTAAGGTCGCTTCCCATCTTGAGGATTTTCGGTTCTGCGTGCTGTCGATGCGGCTCTCGTGCCGGCCAGGGACGACGCACTTTGTTCCGTCGTCGTCGGCGTGCGTCGCCGCGGGCTTGTTGCAGCCGTTGCCAATACGTTTGCCGCTGTCGCGGACCGAGGTACATGCCGGTAACGTTGCGT
>JBGQKZ010000154.1:0-12980 GCA_041499805.1 Gemmataceae bacterium | reverse complement strand
GTGGATTAGCGGCCACTGGGCCACCTTCCAAGAGCAGCGCATCCAAAACGAAACCGAGCGGTTATACCCTCAGCGCAAACTCGTCGCCGGTGAGGCTTTCTTCGCCTTGGCGGCGTAGAGGACGAGCGGTTACGCCCAACTGTGAACGTCGATCCGGCAAAACTCGAACTGTTCATGGGGAAGATGATCGGGCACATGACCGGGAGCACGCTCTGCTACAGCATCTGGCTGGGCGACGAACTCGGGCGTTACCGCGAGTTAGCCGGCACGGGGCCGCGGAGCGCCGACTCGGTGGCCGGCAAGACCAGGTGCAATGCCCGGCTGGTGCGGGAGTGGCTCGACGGTCAGGCGGCCGGCGGGCTGGTCGCTTACGACCCGGCCGCCGACACCTACGAGTTAAGCCCCGAGGCGGCGCTGGCGCTGGCCGACGACGGCTCGCCCGTTTTCGTGGCCCGGGCGATGAACGCCGTCGGCTCGATGTTCCTGGATGTGCAGAAGGTGGCCGCAGCCTTCCGGGGCAGCGGAGCGCTGGCCTGGGGAGAGCACAACCCGTGCCTGTTCTGCGGGACCGAGTGGTTCTTCAGGACCGGATACCGGGCCTACCTGACCACGCAGTGGATCCCGGCGCTCGACGGGGTCGAAACAAAGCTCAAGGCGGGTGCCCAGGTGGCCGATGTCGGCTGCGGTCACGGGGCGTCCGTCGTGGCGATGGCCGCCGCCTACCCGAACTCGACGTTCTGCGGGTTCGACTTCCACGCCCCGTCGGTCGAGACGGCCTCCCGGCGGGCGGCCGAGGCGGAGGTGGGCGGGCGGGCCCGGTTCGAGGTGGCGAGTGCGACCCGCTACACCGGGCGGTTCGACCTGATCTGCTTCTTCGACTGCCTGCACGACATGGGCGACCCGGTGGGCGCCGCCCGGCACGCCCGGGAGCACCTGGCGCCCGGCGGGACGGTGCTGCTGGTTGAGCCGTTCGCCCTAGACGGCCGCCCGCGGAACATCGCCGAGAACCCGATGGCGGCCCTGATGTACGTGGCGTCGTCGTCGATCTGCACGCCCAACTCGCTGTCGCAGGAGGTGGGGCTGGCTCTCGGCGCCCAGGCCGGCGAGGCCCGGATGCGGAAGGTGTTCGAAGACGCCGGGTTCACGCACTTCCGCCGGGCGGCCCAGACGCCGATGAACCTCATCATCGAAGCCCGGGCCTGAGACGTGAGAAGGAGTCAAGGCTTAACTAATCCAAACCGGGCCGAACCATTTGCTGCCGCAGACGGCGGCCGCGCTGCAGGTTCCTCGGGGGTTCACCGTTTCTCAGCGCGGCCGCCGCTGCTGAGCTTGGTCGTTCCGCCGCGGAGGTTCCTTGATGGCAGAGCGAGTCGAGATGACTGTGGCCTGACCCACGGTCGCGGCATCCATAGAATCGCTGTCAGCGGCTGGAGGCGGTCTGCGTTAGACCGCTTCCCTTCTCCCATTTCTCGGAGGCGATCATGAAGGCGATCCTCTCAATGGCGTTGGTACTCGGGGTCTGCGGCCTCGCGGGCGCGGCGGACAAGGCAGAACCGGTCGGGACGTGGAAGTGCGAATATGAGATCGGCGGGCAGAAGCGGACGTCCACCTTGACGATCAAGAAAGACGGGGACAAGCTCGCCGGGACGATGAGCTGGCCGGACCAGAAGGAGACGAGCCTCAAGGATCTGAAGCTGAAGGACGGTGCTCTGACATTCTCCGCCGTGCGGAAGTTCATGGATAACGAGATCACCGTCGAGTACAAGCTGACGATTGACGGGGACAAGCTCAAGGGGAAAGGCGGGGCGGAATTCGGGGGCCAGAAGCAGGAATTTGATATGAACGGGCAGAGGGAGAACAAAGACAAGTAGCGGTTGGGCGGTCTTGAAGTCGGTCGTTCGGCGACAGGAGGCGACTCGGCGCCTTGAGGAGCGCTAGGGACCGCTCCTTGGGAAAACGAAGGGGTCGGGAGTCGATTCGGGGGGAGACATCGCCGAACGAACGGATGCAGTTGACCCGGGCCGGCATCTCGGCTTTAGGTGGTTTGAAGTCTTTGCAGCCGGCCCGGCAACTGATCCTTGGCGTTCGGCCCTTGACGGTGTTCCTGTGAGAAAGGTGTGGTGGCGAGGAGAGCCGAAGGCATCCTATCGCCCCCGCGCTGCAACCGACCGCGGCTCGTTTTGGTGTTGGCCACATGACCCCTGAGTCGAGCAATCGGCGACCGCGCGTGTTCTCCGGCGTCCAACCGTCCGGGACGTTGCACTTGGGCAACTATCTCGGTGCCATCCGGCGGTGGGCCGACCGGCAGGACACCAGCGAGAACTTCTTCTGCATCGTGGACCTGCACGCGCTCACGGTGCCGCAGGAGCCGGACGCCCTGCGCCGACAAACCCGTGAGGTGGCCGCCCTCTACTTCGCCGCCGGCCTCGACCCCCGCAAGAGTACCATCTTCGTACAGAGCCACGTGCGGGCTCACGCCGAGTGCTGCTGGATCCTCAACTGCCTGACCCCCCTCGGGTGGCTCGAACGGATGACCCAATTCAAGGCGAAGGCCGCCCAGCGGGAGAGCGTCAGCACCGGCTTGCTCGACTACCCCGTGCTTCAGGCGGCCGACATCCTGCTCTACGACGCGGACGAGGTGCCCGTGGGGGAGGACCAGAAGCAGCACGTCGAGTTGGCCCGCGACATCGCCCAGCGCTTCAACCACCTGTACGGCGAGACCTTCGTGCTCCCCAGCGCCGCCGTCCCGGCGAGCGGTGCGCGCATCCGAGCGTTCAACGACCCGACCAAGAAGATGAGTAAGAGCGAGGCCCACGTCCCCGGTCACGCCGTGCGGCTGGTCGATTGACCGGACGAGATCCGCTCCGTCATCCAGCGGGCGGTAACCGACCCGGGCCGAGAGATCGTGTTCAGCGACACCCCTGAGAAGGCGGGGGTCAACAACCTCCTGGAGATCTACGAACTGCTGACACGGCGGACCCGCCCGGCCATCGTGGAGCACTTTGCAGGGAAGGGGTACGCCTCCCTCAAGCGGGAGGTGGCCGAGGCAGTCATTGAGGCCCTCCGGCCGGTCCGCGAGCGATACCAGACCCTGGTGACCAACGGGGCCGACTTGGAGGCCGTCTTGGAGGAGGGGGCTGAGCGCGCCCGGTCGGTGGCCGAGCCCAAGATCCAGGGCATCAAGCGGAAGGTGGGCTTCATCGTCCAGTCAAGCAGGGCCTAACCAGCGTGTTGGGATCGCCGGGGTCGGGGCATAGGGCCGAACCCGTTAATGTCCCCCCTTGTCAAAAAGCGCACCACGGAATTCTGAAGAATCCTTCCTTCAGTTTTGGTGTGTCGCGCGACGGTTATTGACTCCGTTCGCGTCTGCTGCACCGGCAAACTTCCGCAGGGAAGCGTCCGCACGAAGCGGCGCCAAACACGTTATCAGGGTCAGGCGTCTCGGTCTGTCGCCGGAAGCCAATCCGCAGATTTCACAGATGTCGCAGATTCCAATCTGTGTTATCTGTTAATCTGCGGATGTTCCTCGCCGGTCGAGGATGCACAAGTACATCGTCCTGGCGTGCAAATCGACGCCACAGTAGAATCGGTGCTCGTGAGTGTAGAAGCGCATAGCAAGCCTCCCTGGAATGGGTCCGGCGTCCTGAGCCCGCATCGTGGTTGGGAAGGGAACATTCCTTCTCTGAAACTCCCACGCGGGGACAAGGTTCGCCTTGATCCCGTTTTAACTTGGGACAGGCGCCGGCCCATCCCGCGGAGGCCATGAAGAGTATCCAGCCGATGAAGCTGACCGGACCCGGCATCACGGCTTTTCCAGACATGAGCTTGTTGCAGCCGGCCCGGCAACTTATCTTGGTCGTTAACTGCCTTCTTTGGAACGAAACGGGGTCTCGGGTGCGAGTGAACTATGCGATTGTTTTTGTGAGCGACATGAAGCGGGCTGTGTCGTTCTATCGAGATGTGCTTGGACTGCCCCTGAAATTCGAATCTCCCGGATGGTCCGAGTTTGCAACCGATGGTGCGACCCTGGCGCTCCACGTGAGTGAAGGATCCAATTCTGAAAGGGACAATCCGCAAAAGGTTCCTGCCGGACGGTGCCGTCCCGGTCTGAGTGTTCCGAATCTGGATGAATTCCACAAGAGGATGGTCGAAAAAAACGTGCCCTGCGTTCAGGAGCCGAAGGAGATCTTTGGCGCTCGGATCGCCCAGTACGTCGATCCCGACGGGCTGGGAATCTCCGTCAGTGAGGCGAGGCGTGGCGGCTAACTAGCCGTTGCAGCACGTGGCCGGCGTGACGGCTTTTCGAGGTATCGAGGTGTTGCAGCCGGCCCCGCTGCTGAACTTGGGCGTTAGCCGTGAGCATTGAGGTCGCGAAGATGCCAACGCGGCAGTTCGCTGCGTCGCTGCCTAACGAACGGAGGCAAGCCTTGTCGGCGGCGCCTACCTTCGACTCCATCGCGGCACAGATCGAACGCGACTTGACCATCCTTTGTTGTCATCGTCAGTGCTGTTGTGACGACTCGCGGTTCGCACGCGCGGTGTATTGCGTTCGCGTGGATAATCGCCTGTTCGACCTGTTCTTCAACTCGCAAAACGGATACCGAAGTTCGTACTATGAGTCTCCGTACCGCGGTCTTGAAGCGAATGCGTTTCTTCTGAGGTCAGCGCTACGGAAACTGTTGGACTGGGCGCGGCGGAATCCAGATTCTTGCGAACCGGGTGGTCATGAACGGCTAACCACCGGCTGAAGCGGACCGGGGTCGCCATCCTGGTTTTCCGAGCTTCAACTTTCTTGGGGACGGCCCCGGCAGCTTCGCCTTGGCGGTAGGCGGCAGAGGCGTTGGACCGCCGGAAGGAGGCGCTTATGGAGCCTGACAAACTCCAGTCCTTGCGGGACCACTTGCTGTACCTGCTGCGCGACGGCGGAGCCCACCTCGACTTCGAGACCGCGATCGCCGGCGTGCCCGCTGGGTTGCGCGGCGCCAAGGTTGCCGGTGTGCCGCACACCCCCTGGCGGCTGCTCGAGCACCTGCGCATTGCCCAGTGGGACATCCTCGAGTTCTGCCGGAACCCCGGCCACGTCTCGCCGGAGTTTCCGCAGGGCTACTGGCCCTCCGGCGACGCGCCGCCGGATGAGCGGGCGTGGGACCGGACCGTGGCCGCGTTCCGCACCGACCTGCGCACGATGCAGGACTTGGTGGCCGACCCGGCCACGGACCTGTTCGCGCCGATCCCCCACGGCCAGGGCCAGACAATCCTCCGTGAGGCATTGCTGGTCGCCGACCACAACGCGTACCACTTCGGGCAACTCGTGATCCTCCGGCGCCTCCTCGGCGTCTGGGCCGACAGGGCGTAAACAGAGAAGCAATGTGCAAGCCGCCGAACGAGTCGTTGAAGTTGACCGGGCCGGCATTACGGCGAACCGAGAGTGCAAGTCCACCAGTCGGCCGGGCAACTTAACTTGGTTGTTCGGCGGCGAAACATAAACCAGAAACAAAGGGAGGCTAAGATGACACGCCTCGTTACGCTGCTTGTAGGCATTGGGGTCCTCGTCACGGTTGGCACCTTGTTGTCGCCACTCTCGGCGGCGGACAAAGAAAACGGATGCGGGATCGCAGCTGGGAATTACACGGGGGCCAGTCAGGTAATGATCGTTAGCCGCGCTGGGGTCGTTACGTATGACGATACCCCCATGAGCATTTGCCATCTGGAGATGGCGGCAGATGACACGCTGAAGGCCGATTTCCCAGACAAGAAGCTCGGACGCGGCAAATCAGACACCGTGACGCTAAGACTGGCAATCAAAGAACCTCGAATGGTATGGACTGAGGTTATTGGGAGTGACACGTATACGGCGACAGCAATTCCTTACTCCGCCAAGGCATACATTTTTCGGCTGGAAATCACTAATAACGGCAAGTTGGTTGCGGGGGCGCAACAGTTCTATGCGATTGAACCGAAATAGCCGGCTGCCTGGTCCAGAAAACTGCGTCGCGTTCCCTGGCTCAAAGCCATCACGTACTTTGGCTACCCATAATATTCTAGATCCCAACAAAACGAATGTAGTTGACCGGGCCTGCATTCTTTCCTTCCGTGGTGTGAAGTCCTCGCAGGCGGCCCGGCAGCTTAGCCGAGCGTTCGGGGGCCGGCGCGAACGTGCGTCGGCCGCGAGCCTGCCCGGTGTCGCCAGCTCGCTGCCTCTGCCGTCGGTCCTTTTTTTCTTGCCGCTTTGTGTTTGACATCCGCCGGGGCAGGCGTCTACACTCACGGTTTGTTGGCGCCGGCGCTTGGGGACCGACTCGGGCGCCCGGACACGCGGAACAGGCATGGCCTACAATGGCCGGGCACTTATTCATCTGTGGGACGCGTCGGTCCGAGCGCGTGACGAGCGCGGCCGTCAATCTCTTTCCCTTCTCCACCCCTTACACCCTGCGCAATGTCGCTGACAGAGAGGAGACCTTCCCATGTCGAAGCACTTGGCTCCGCTCGCGCTGCTGTGCGTCTGCTTGTTCGCCGGCCCGGCCAGCGCTGCGGACACTCGGCAGAGGACCTCGCAATACTACGGGACGGACTACGAGTCGGCGTACGACGATGCCGACGCGGCGTACGCGCTGGGGTTCGACGTCCAAATCGTCTACGACCTGACGGATGGCGGCGCGATGACGGTGTACGTCTACACCGACGGCCAGAATTGGTGGTATCCCGCCGTCTGCTTTGACTGGTTCGACAACCGCGGCAGGTGGTACTCGGAATTCGACATGTACCCGAACAAGGCAGCCATTTTTCCCTAGCTAGGCCCCCAGCGCCGCCGACCTGACCGTTCGGCCCGTGCGGCGCGCGGCGGATGTTACGTGTTTTGGCGTTAACCCGCCGAACCATCCATTGCACCCGAGGGGGCAGGCCGTGGCGGCGACCTCGGGGTATTAGGTCCAGCAGCCTGCCGGCGGGCGATTCCCCGCCGCTCTACTCCATCGACGTCGGCAGCCCGACTTGCGGACCACAAACCAGGAGATTCGCCATGAAGATTGTGGTCATCGGCGGCAGCGGACTCATCGGCAAAAAGGCCGTGATGAACCTTCGTCAGCGCGGCCACGAGGTGTTGGCGGCATCCCCGTCATCGGGCGTCAACACCGTCACTGGCGAGGGACTGGCGCAAGCGCTCGCCGGCGCGCGGGTGGTCGTCGATGTCGCGAATGCGCCATCTTGGGAGGACAACGCCGTGCTGGCGTTTTTCGAGACATCAGGTCGCAACCTCTTGGCCGCGGAAGCCGCCGCGGGCGTCGGCCATCATGTGGCGTTGTCGGTCGTCGGCACCGACCGCCTGCTCGCGAGCGGTTACTTCCGCGCGAAGATGGCTCAGGAAAGACTAATCAAGGCTTCCCCGATCCCTTACACGATCGTGCGCGCCACGCAGTTCTTCGAGTTCGTGGGGGGCATTGCACAAATCGCGACGGAAGGTCAGACGGTTCGGCTTCCACCGGTTCGAATGCAGCCCATTGCGGCGGATGATGTCGCCGCCGTCATGGCCGACGTGGCCCTCGCTGAGCCGTTGAACGGCACGGTCGAGCTGGCCGGTCCCGAACCGATCCGTCAAGACGACCTCGTGCGGCAATTCCTGAACGCAACCGGGGACGCACGGACGGTGATCACCGATCCCAAGGCGCTCTACTACGGCGTTGCGGTGAACGATCAAAGCCTCACGCCCGGCGACAACCCACGTCTGGGTCCCACGCGCTTCGCGGACTGGCTCAGCCGCTCCCTACCTCGGGCATAAGCCACCAGGCAGGGTGAACATGACGATTACAGAAAAGAAACGGGCCGCTTCTATAGTGGTGTATACGATGGTGGCGCTCAACGGCCCGATTCTGTTTGGTAACGGGCAGGGACGCAGGATACGTTTCTTGAGCGCGCCAGACCCAGCGGATCGTTTTCCACCATATGTCGGGTCTGCATTCGAGGTGACGGTCACTTTCGCCGAGCAAGCCGAAAAAACCAAGATCACGTCTCGCATGCTCTTCGACTCCGCCGCCGAATGCGACAAGGTCAAGTCGTTCGCCGTCGAGAGGAACGACCGGAACTTTTGACCGCCTTGAGGCGGAACTGGCCAGAATGGCTTGACAAGAATCTCAAGCGCAAGGGGGCCTAACACAAGGGACACTCGCCCGCTGTTTTACGATTTCGCTTGACGGCCGTATTCTGGGCGGGCAAGCTCAACGTCAGCGGACTGCGCCCGCCATGCTAGATCGCGCAGGCCGGTGCTAGATCGCGCGGAAGGCGCGATACGTTGCACGGGCGCGATCGACTCCGCAGTTCGCTGGCAAATACATGGGACTCAATCTCGCCACTATGCACGGTTTCGTCCGTAAGGAGATCGCGTCCAAGCGAACGTTGCGTGATTCGATGGATCGTATTATCGCCAAGTGCGCGAAAGGCCATCCGCACAAAGATTGGGAAAAGCTAACGGCGTTGCCTTACGATGACCTGGATGACCTGCGTGAATGGGTCGAAAAGCCGTTTCGAGAAGAGCCGCCGAAGAAAAAACTTGCCGGCCTGTGGTTCGGGCTGTTCAATCCTGTCTACTCAGGGAAACCGGTGGCAGACATTTACGTGTGTGGTTCAACACGATTCGATTCTAGTCCGGACGACAACACTGGGGCCGTCAGTCCTGACTGGTGGCCAGAAAACAGATACGCGCATTCAGCCGTGCTGGCAAAGCTCTACAAGATCGCCTATCGCAAGGATGGCCTCGCCAACGACGCCGAATATCCGTTGTGCTTGGCGTATGGCGGCCTTGCGGTTCGAGAATTGCTTCGCGCCGCCGATCCGTCGGTGTTTCTCGGAAGGTCACCATTACTCGGAATCGCCGTTGGCTTCGACAGCGGAGATTTTGTGCTGGTCGGGAAGTTGAGTAAGGCCGGGCTTGTTAGCCTCCCGTAAGCAAGCGCGGTCGCCGGCGAACCAGCAGGCGCGCTTGACCGGGCCCGCATGACGGTTTTCCGCGACATCACGTTCCTTGCAGCCGGCTCGGCAAGTGAACGCAGTCGTTCGGCGCCGGTATCGCTGTCCGCTCCATGTCAAGGAGAACAAGTATGCGAATCTCTCTTGTAGCACTGTTCTGCACCGTCGGGCTCGCCGCGTCCAGCGGGTCCGGCGCCCTGGCGGACGAGAAGGCGGACCTCGAGAAGGAGGTCAGGAAATTCCAAGGCACGTGGACCTTCGAGTCCAGCGAAGCGGGCGGCATGAAGCTTCCGATCAGCGAGCTGAAGGGGCTCATCCTTACTTTTGAGGGCCATAAGCACACCGTCAAGAAGGGTGACGATGTGATCCAAGTCGGCACACAGAAACTCGACCCATCCAAGTCGCCGAAGACCATCGATGTGACAATGGCCGAGGGCCCGAACAAGGGAACGGTCATGCTGGGCATCTACGAGATCGACGGGGACACGTTGAAAGTCTGCTTCGACCCCCAGGGGAAGAAGCGGCCGACGGAGTTCAAGAGCGCGCCCGGTTCGGAGAACTTCGTCAACGTCCACAAGCGGGTCAAGAAGTAAATCAGTCACTCGGTGACTACCGGAGTCGTCTAACCCCCTATTTGGCCTCCGAAGTCAATAGGCGCAACCTGAACGGGGAGCGACGATCTCCTCCGTAAAGCGTATCAAGCGGCTGCCGATGGAGTTCGCGCACGACTGCATCGGGGATGTTCGTTGGTGAGCGTCCGCCACGATGGCGGCGCTCAACACCGATCGAGGGATTGGCCGTCGGGCCGTTGCCAGGCCCGAAAATTCTGGCGTGCAGATCGACGCTACAGCCGATAGAATCAGCGCCCTGGGATGTGGCCGCCGATCCCAAGCCTCCGTGGCATGGGTCCGGCGTCTGAGCCCGCATCGTGGGTGGGAAGGGTACGCCCCTTCCCTGAAAATCCCACGCTGAGCCGAGGCGAACCCTTGAGCTCGTTTACCTTGGGACAGGCGCCGGCCCATCCCACGGGAGGACGTGATAAGTATCGAACGGCTGAAGCTGACCGGGGCCGCCATCCTGGTTTTCCGCGCTTCAATGTCCTTGCAGGCGGCCCCGGCAGCTTAGCCTTGGCTTTCGGCGGCGCGCGGCACAGGGAAAACTATGCCGGGCCGGAGGAGAACGAGATGCCACGCCAACCTCGGTTGCGGCCAGTCTCGGCGGCAGGTCCGCAATCAACCACAGCAGCGTTTTCGCGATGAGGAGCCAATACGTGAACGTTTGGAAGAAAAACCTCGTCCCGATGCTGTTCGCATTCGCCAGCGTGGCATCCCTAATCCCAGCAGTGGTGGGGCCGGTCATCAACGGGGAGCCGCTCAATTACACCTTCCTCACCGTCGCCATCATGTTCTTCGTCTTCGCCATTGTCTTCTTCGCCATCGGCCGGAAGTCCGGTGGCGGTTCTGGCCCGCGGAGTGCCTAACCCGCCGGCGAGTCCGAACGGCGCGGCATGAATGACCGAAGGTCGGCGACATTCAAGGTTTCCAGGCCGAACCAGCCGTTACCGCCAACCGAGGCCACAAGGGCGGTTTTTGAGAGTTCCAATATCTTTCAGCGGCCCCGGCAGGTGAGCGGCGTCGTTCGGCCGCAACGAGAGAGGATCGAATCGATCAATGCGTGTCTTGCGCCATCTGTTTGAACAGAACAAGGCTTGGTCCGAAAACATCCGGGTCCATGATCCTGATTTCTTTCGGAAACTGTCCCACCAGCAGTCGCCCAGCTATTTGTGGATTGGTTGTTCCGACAGCCGCGTGCCTGCAAACCAGATTGTCGGCCTCTTGCCGGGGGAGTTGTTCGTACACCGCAATGTTGCCAACTTGGTGGTCCACACGGACTTGAACTGCCTGTCGGCGATGCAGTTTGCGGTCGATGTACTCAAGGTGAAACACATCATTGTGTGCGGTCATTATGGATGCGGCGGCGTTGGCGCTGCCCTTCGAGGTGACCGGTTGGGCTTGGTTGATAACTGGTTGCGGCACGTTCGGGATGTGCAGCAAAAGCATGAAGCGCGGCTCGCTGCCATCAGCGACGAGGGCCAACGCTGGGACCGCCTCTGTGAGCTGAACGTCATCGAACAGGTCCTCAATGTTTGCCAGACCACCGTCGTCCACGATTGCTGGCAGCGCGGGCAAGACGTGGCAGTCCACGGTTGGATTTACAAGATAGACGATGGGTTGTTGCGGGATCTGAAAATCTGCATCACTCAGCCAAACGAGATAGCCGACGCGCACGAGACTGCGATTAGCCAAGCGCGCGGGCCTGGCCGAACGAGACGCTCAACTTGACCGGGGCGGCATTCCGGTTTCGCGCGACGTGTAGTTCTTACAGCGGCGCCGGCAAGTTAGCTTTGTCGTTAACCGGCTTTGGCCACGACGTGGGTTTCGTGCCAGATTCCTCAATTCCTGGGAGCATGGTTCATGAAGCGCGGGACGTATGTTCTGATCGTGCTTTGCGCCAACTCGCTGACCACAGGGGCCGCACGCGGCCAGTCGCTTTCCGAGCGGATCGAACAAGAACTGGCGTCGGCCCTGGAGACCTACAAGGTCATCCACGCCGCCCCGGAACTGTCGCACTACGAGGAGAAGACGGCGGCCTTGGTGGCGAAAGAGCTGAAAGCCGCGGGCTGCGACGTATTCAGCGGGATCGGCAAGTTCACGAGGCCGGAGTGGAAAGGCCACGGCGTCGCGGGCGTCCTCAAGAACGGCGACGGGTCCGTCGTGCTCATGCGCGCCGAGCTGGACGCACTGCCGATCACGGAGCAGACCGGGCTACCGTACGCCAGCAAGGTCCAGGCTACGACGGACCGGGGCACCAAGACGGGGGTGATGCACGCCTGCGGGCACGATCTCCACCTCGCCGCCATGCTCGGCACTGCGCGGCTCCTCGCCGCCCAGAAGAACCGCTGGCGCGGGACCGTCGTTTTCGTCGCCCAGCCGGCCGAGGAGACGCTCGACGGCGTGAAGGCCCTGCTGGCGGACGGGCTGTTCAAGAAGGTCCCGCGCCCGAATTACTGCCTCGCGCTGCACTGCATCGGCGACTTGGCTACCGGAGAAGTCGGGATCACGCCGGGGCCGGCACTGGCGAGCGTGCAGGTGTTGGAGATCACGGTCCGGGGGAAAGGCGGCCACGGGTCCAGGCCCCACGAGGCAAAGGATCCGATCGTGGTCGCTGCGCAGATTATCCTCGCCTTGCAAACCATCGTGAGCCGGGAGACCTCCGCCGTCGAGCCCGTCGGAGTGACGGTCGGGGCCATTCAGGGCGGGACCAAGGCCAGCATCATCCCAGAGGAGGTTAAGTTGCTGGTAAGTGTCCGAGCGCTGGATCATAAGGGCCGTGACCGCGCTGTTCAGGCCGTCGAGCGGATCGTTAAAGGCACCGCCCAGGCGGCCGGCATTCCCGAGGATCTCGCCCCGATCGTCCGGCGCAGCGAGGATGAGAAGGTCGGCGGCACGTACAACGACCCTGCGCTCAGCGAACGCCTGTCGTCGGTCTTTGCCCGCGAACTCGGAGGCGATAAGGTCCTTCGCATCAAGCCGCGAATGGCCGGGGATGACTTCGCGCATTTTGGGAAGGTCGATGGGAAGGTCATTGCGAGCGTCGTTTTCCTGCTGGGGACCGCTGACCCCCAGAAGGCGGAGGAAAGCCAGCGGACCGGCATCCCGCTGGTGTCCGTACACAACCCTCGATTCGCTCCGATTCCAAGCATCACCTTGAGGACGGGCATGCGCACAATGAGCAGCGCGGTACTGGATTTGTTGAAGCACGAGAATTCGGGCAAGTGATCCGACCACGCCCTGAGTGGGTTCGCCGGCTAACCCCTATATGGCCAGGGCTTCCAAGGTCAGTGTTCGCCGTCCGTAAGTAGTTTGTGGGTCGATACATGACCGCCGTTGCGGTAGGTGCTTTTTTTGGGCCACGGCTTTTTCGGGCCGCGTGGACTCTTCTGATACGTCTCGAGATCAACG
>JBGQKZ010000153.1:0-13177 GCA_041499805.1 Gemmataceae bacterium | reverse complement strand
CCTGGCTGCATTCATTCGGCCGCTTGCGGCGCCGATTGGATCGGCTCACAGAAATCCAAGAGGCTTTTCTCCAGTTGGCCTGTGACATCATCTGTTTGAGATTCGCGGAAACCTGACGTCATTGTTTCCGAACGCTCTTAGGAGTTCCCGAATGCCGCTGTGACCGTCCTCCAAGTAGTGGGTAACCGTTCCGCCTTGTTTCTCGGTGACTAAATCGAGTCCGTAGACGTAGGAGGCCAAAAGCGTCTCGCTCGGTGCTCGCTCCTCGATCACCTGCGAATAGCCGGTAGTGTTATTCTCATCCTCCAACCACAGCCGGTCATCCGTCGTCGCCGTGCCCCCGTTTGGCGTGGTCGTCACGGTATCGCGAGCCCGCATCCCAGCGTCGTCGTACTGGTACGCGGTGACGATATGCGACCCGCCGCGGTCAATCACCGCTCCAGCAAGCTGATTGCGCAGGTTGTACGCGTACACATCGCTCTCACCGCCGCCTTGCGTAATTTGCGATGTCAAAGAGCCGTCGAGGTCGTACGCGAAGTCGGTGACGTACGCCGGGTTGCCGTTGTGCGTGCCGATTTCCTTGAACAGCTCGTCGGCGGAGTTGTATTGCGAATCGGCTTCGTCGCTGCCGCTGTTGTTCGTCGTCAGCTTCTGCAAACGGTTGCCGACTAGATCGTACACGTACGCGGTGCTGTAAACCAGCGTCGAATCGGTGTAGTTGGTGTAGACCTCATCGACCAGGCGGCCGAGCGAGTCGTAGGTCCAGTCGGTGTGGCCGGATTGCAGGGTGTTGTCCGGCTGGCGCAGCGTTTCATCGACGGACGCCTTCTGGTTGTCGGCGGTGTACGCGTAGTGGTACGAGGCCACGAGCGTGCCGCCGGAGGTTTGCTGCACGAGGTCGGTGAGGCGGTACTGAGCCCAACCCGCACACGCGGCCTTAAGTATTGTCGCTCTCCTTTACAGCCTCCAAGTAGCGCATACAGTACTCAAATCCGTGCGAACCGGGCCGGCATACAGCGGTGTCGGCAGGTCCAATCGACCGCAGGTACTCCCGGCACGCCCGGGGAGAGCCGAACCGCTCAAACCACTTTCTCGCGCATTCCATGTCCTTGCGCACTTGTCCCAAGACCGTAACCGCGCTGCCACGGAGCCATCTCGGGTAGCGGTACTCGGCAGTCCCATGTCCGGCGATTGATCCCAAATTCGCAAGAGCCAAGGACGCACTTTCAAATGGCGTCCCAGGCTCTGGCGGGATCGACACGTACAGATTGATCATAAAGTACAGTTCCTTCGCGATTAGGACAACGGAGTCAGTTTTCCACCCCGCGGGCCGCCTCCATTCCCGTCGGTCGATTGGGGAGAAACCAATGGACCCAATGCTTTGGTCAACAGTCTCAAACACTGCATCCATGAAACCCGCGCGCGGGCTATCAATCATGGTTTGCTCCTATTCAAAAAAGTAAACGACACTGCCCCCCTCATTCTCAAGCGAAGAAAAGGGGACGCGGATCATTTTCTTGACACGACCCCGCCGGGTGGTTAGCATCGCCCCTCATGCCATGACATCCACGTGCGGCTCCGGGCGGCTACGTCTACCACGCGCTCAATCGCGGCGTCGCCCGCTTGCCGCTGTTCGAAAAACCCGCTGACTTTGACGCCTTCGAGCGCGTGCTGGCCCTGGCCCTGGCCAAGCACCCGACGCGGATTCTCGCTTATTGCTTGATGCCCAACCACTGGCATTTCGTCTTGTGGCCCAAAGAAGACGGCGAGTTGACCGCCTTCCTTCGTTGGCTGACGCACACGCACACGCAGCGCTGGCACGCCCATTATCACACCTCCGGCACGGGCCACTTGTACCAGGGGCGGTTCCGAGCCTGTCCCATCCAGGAGGACGACCATCTTTACAGCGTGCTCCGCTACGTCGAACGCAATCCGCTCCGCGCCGGACTCGTGCCGCGGGCCCAGGCGTGGCGCTGGTCGAGCCTCGGCGGACCGAACACGCCGTCGCTGCCGTCGCTGCTGCATCCCTGGCCTGTGCCGCGGACCGACGATTGGGTCCGTTACGTCAATCGCGTCGAAACCGCGGCCGAACTCGAAGCGGTGCGCCGCTCGCTGACGCGCAATCAACCGTTCGGCAGCGAGGCTTGGCAGAAGCGCACGGCGCTGCGGCTTGGTTTAGAATACACCTTCCGGCAGCGCGGCCGGCCGAAGAAGAACGAAGCGGCACGAAAATGATCCGCGTCCCCTTTTCTGTGCCGAAGAACCAGCGTTTGGCGGTGGAGGCAGCCGCGCTTCTGCGTGAGGAGGCAGCATGTGGAACGCTTCCGTCGGCGCCTGAGGAGAGTTTGCCCGCGCCTCCGTTGGGGTTCGGCGAACTGCCCGCTGCGCAACTCGACTTGACGCCGCTGCTGGCCGAATTGCCCGCGACCGTGGAAGGGTTGCGCGAGGAGTACAACCGCGTCTTCGGCCTGGTGCTTGCGCGCGAATGCCCGCCGTACGAGACGGAGTATCTCGCCGTCGGCGAGACGTTCTTCCGCTCGCAGCAGTTGGCAGACATCGCGGGTTTCTACCAGGCATTTGGTTTGGCGATGTCGCATGCCACGCCGGAGCGGCCCGATCATGTGGCCCTGGAGCTGGAGTTTATGGCGTTCCTTGTTGTTGAAGAAACGACTGGCGCTGGCGGATGACGAACCCGGCGCTACCGAGCGGGCAGCGATTTGCGAGGAAGCGCAACGCGATTTCTTCCGCGATCATCTGGCGTGGTGGGCGCCGGCATTTGCCACGGGCCTGCGCCGGAAAAGCGGCGGAGGTTTCTACGCGTCGGTGGGTGCGGTTCTGGCGGCGTTTTTGCCGCTGGAACGGCAGCGCTTTCAGGTGACGCCGCCGCGTTTGCCGGTGCAGCCGGCCTTGATCGAACGTCCCGAAGAGCAGGACGGTTGCACCGGCTGCTCGGTGCAAACAGAAGCATAATCCGGAACCGTGACAGAAAGCGGTCTCTTGCTTGAGGCGCTGCTCGCCGTCCGCATAAGAAGACACTGGGCTGCCGGGCGTGAGTGCGGCGACCGTCGGCGGCTCGGACGAGTCGCGCGACGCAAAATGCTCAGGGACAATTAAACGTGGGGAAATAAATGGCCGAACTCAAACCGCCAAAAACTTACGAAGCGTTTGTCAAGCGATTCCCGAAGATTGCTGCCGCGTGGGAGGAGTTGGCCGGCGCGGGCCGCCAAGGGCCACTGCAAGGGCCACTGAATGAGCAGAGCGTGCGTCTGGTCAAGTTGGCACTTTCGGTCGGCGCGCTGCGGGAAGGGGCGGTTCATGCGAACGTCCGCAAGGCGCTGGCGGGCGGCTTTACCGCCGCCGAAGTCGAGCAGGTGATCGCTTTGGCGGCGGGCACGATCGGCCTGCCGGCGACGGTGGCCGTTTACTCATGGGTCGAGGATCTGCTCACTCCCCGCAAAGGCAGGAAATAATCGTTGCGGGGTTGTTGACGCCACTCGGTGCGCGAGCGATAATCGGATAATAGGGTATGGTTATTGCTTTGGGAGCGACGACGTGATAAGCAAGACGGGCGTGCATGCGGTGCGAGCCCTGGCGGCGCTGGGGCGCCTGCCGGAGGGCGAATATGCCGGGGCGACCAGCATCGCCGAGGAGATCGGCGCCCCGCCCAGCTATCTGAGCAAGCTGTTGCAGTCGCTCTCCCACGCAGGGATCGTGCAATCGCAGAAGGGGCTCGGCGGCGGCTTCCGATTGGCGCGGGACCCGCGGCGAATATCGCTCTTCGACGTGGTCGATCCGATCGAGCGTATTAGTCGCTGGTCGGGCTGTATCCTCGGTCGGCGCGACTGTTCGGACCAAGCTCCCTGCGCCATCCACGGCCGCTGGAAAAAGGTTCGGGCGGCGTACATTCAGATGTTGCAACACATCACCATCGCCGACTTGGTGGCGAAGGGAGAACTTGAGGCGATTCTCGACTGACGATGCTTTGTCACTATAAGTCGATAAGCACATGCGATTATCGCTTTAGGAAGGCGCGAAATGGCTACTACAACAGAATGGATCGACGAGAGAATTCTGATTCCGGATCTGCTGCGCTCGGCCCCGCAAGCGCGTCCGGTTCTCGATCGCTACGGTTTGCGCGGCTGCGGCGGACCGCTCGGACCCGTTGAATCGCTTGCTTTCTTCGCCAAGGCGCACGACGTGCCGCTCGGCCGCTTGCTCGACGAATTGCAAGTCGCGGTGGGATCACCAACGCCGCGCTCCGAGAATCCGCAACCGCACGCCTCGGACACGATCTACCGTCCCTTCTTCAAGAGCGGGATCGTGGTGGTGCTCACGCTCGGCGCCGTTTGGGGCGCATATCTGCTTGTACGTATTGCCCTCGCCGGCTCCTTTACCGCGGTCGGCCTCCACGAGGTTAACGCACACGGACACGCCCAAATCTTCGGTTGGGTCGGATTGTTCGTCATGGGCTTCGCCTACCAGGCATTCCCGCGCTTCAAACACGTATCGCTCGTTCGCCCGGGATGCGCGTTTGCCAGTCTGGGACTGCTGCTCGTCGGGCTCGTGGCACGCTCCGTGTGCGAACCGCTCGCCGATGCGGTTCCGGTGCTGGGCGACCTCGCAATCGCCGGAGGGGTGCTAGAAGTCGTCGCGATTGCGGCCTTCGCCTGGATTATCGTGGCGACGCTCCGCTCCTCCCAGAAGCCATTCGAGGCTTACGATTGGTACGTCGTCTGCGCCTTGTTCTGGTTCGTCGGTCAGGCCGTGTACGAGGCAGTTTACCTGGCCGCGACGCTGACCGCAGTCGGCGACGCGCGTCTCGCCCTGGTCGCGACGTGGCAAGGCGCTCTGCGCGACATTCAGATTCATGGCTTCGCCCTGCTCATGATTCTGGGCGTGAGCCAAAGGTTGTTTCATCATTTCTACGGTCTGCCGGCGCCGAGCCGGCGCCTCAGCTTGAGGGCACTCGTAGCACTGAACGCGGCCGTTCTGGGCGAGGCGGCCGGGTTGATCCTCATGCGTCTCGCCGGCCATGCGTGGGCCGCCTTGTGGTATGCCTCAGTGCTACTGCTGACCGCGGCGGTCATGGGCCTGGTCAGCAATTGGCACATCTTCTCTCCCTCAGAAGAGCGCGATCGGAGCTTGAAGTATCTGCGGGCGGCCTACGTGTGGCTGTTTATCTCCCTCGGCATGCTCGTGTTGCTGCCCGCTTACCAGTTCGGCCTGCTCGGCAGCGCTGCGCCGGACAGTGCCGCCGCCCAGCTCGGTTTTTCCCACGCTTATTACGGGGCGATCCGCCATGCGATCACCGTGGGCTTCATCAGCTTGATGATCGTTGGCGTCGCGGCCAAGGTCGTGCCGACGCTCAATGGCCTTAACGTGCGCGCGCTGGCGCCGTTGTGGTTGCCCTTCATTCTGATCAACGCCGGCTGCGCTATGCGTGTCGTCGGCCAAACGCTGACCGATTTCACCGCATCGTCGTTCCCGTTTACGGGCGTGAGCGGGCTGTTCGAAGTCACGGGCCTGGCCCTGTGGGGCATGCACCTTTGGCGCATCATGGCCGGGCGCGTGAAGGAACGAGAAAGCGTCGATCCCCCTTCCGGCTATACGTGGATGCTTCCCGGTTCTCCCGTTGAAGCCAAACACCGCGTTGGCGACGTGCTCGATTACTACCCCGAGCTGCTCGACGTGTTCCTGAACTTCGGCTTTCACCCGTTAGCCAGCCCACTTCTGCGCAAGACGATTGCCCGCCATGTGACCATTGCCCGCGCGTGTCGCCAGCTCAACGTGAATGCGGATGAATTGCTCGCCGCATTGAACGCCGCCCGAGTGCCGCAGCGCGGCGAGCGCTTGAACCTGCCGGTGCTGTCCTAACTTCAAAAAAGGGACGGCCATCCCTTTCTGAAAGGAGATCGGCCCATGCTTGCGACTGAAATGCTGATGAATGAACACCGCGTTATCGAACGGGTGTTGGATTGCCTCGAACGGATGGCCGAGATCGCTGAGGAGACGAACAAGGTCGACGCCGCCTCCGCACGCCAGGCGCTCGATTTCTTTGCGGTCTTCGCCGATCAGTGCCACCATCGGAAGGAGGAGGAACATCTATTTCCGTTGATGGAAGCCCGCGGCTTCCGGCACGAGGATAGCGCGGTGGGCTGTCTGCTCGACGAGCATTCGATCGGCCGCCGGCACGTTCGCGCGATTGCGGCAGCGCTCGACGCGCTCCACGCGGGCTGTCCGAGCGCCGCCCACGACTTCGCGGACCGCGCGCGTGCTTACGTTGCCTTCCTCCGCGAGCACATTGCCAAGGAAGACGCGCACCTTTTTCCGATGGCCAACCGCGTCTTCGGCGCGGGCGATCGCCAGTTGCTCCTCGACGCGTTCGACGATGTCGAGCAGGAACACGCCCACGCGGGAACGCACGAGAAGTACTTGCAACTGGCGGACACCCTCGCCGAGCGCTTTCAAGTCGGCCGGACCGCGCTGCTCACGTGCGGCTGTGGTTGCGGGCACCACGCGCGAACCTGATTTGTGCCCAGAATGGTCACGTCGCGCCGCGACGTGAATCGGAGGACGGCGCGAAGCCATTCGAGGATTGCTTTTATGCCGACCGCACGCCGCATTGATGTGTTGCTACTCACCGCCGCGCTCTTGACGCCGGCGTCCGCGGTGCAAGCCGCGGACCTGGAGGCGGAGCCGATCCGCTACAGCAAAGCGCCGGCGGGGAACGTGATTTCCCGCCTTCAAGAGCGGATCGCCGCTGGGCAAGTGACGCTGACGCGCAATGAGACGTTCGGCTACCTGCCTGCCTTGCTCCGCGAGCTGAATGTGCCGCAATCGTCGCAAGTGCTCGTTTTTTCCAAGACCAGCTTCCAGCGGCACAAGATCGGCCCGAAGACGCCGCGCGCCCTCTATTTCAACGACTCGGTCTACGTCGGCTTCTGCCAGCGCGGCGACGTGCTGGAGATCACGGCGATGGACCCGGCGCTCGGCGCGGTATTCTATTCGCTCGATCAGCGGCCGCCGGAGCAAACAGACCCCAGCGACGGACCCAGGCTAACAAAACCGACGTTTCGCCGGCACGATGATGCTTGCCTCATTTGTCACGGCTCATCGCAGACACAAGGCTTTCCCGGCAATGTCATCCGCTCCGTGCTCGTGGACCGACAGGGTTTGCCGATCTTGTCAGCGGGGTCGAAACGCATCGACCAGACCAACCCGCTCGCCGACCGCTGGGGCGGATGGTATGTCACCGGCACGAGCGGTACTCAGTTGCACCTCGGTAACCTCATCCGACGCGACGAGCGCCCGTGCGAAGCAAAAGACAACGCCGCCAATTGCAACCTGACCGATCTCAGTGCGCGCATCAACACGTCGGCCTACCTCACGCCGCACAGCGACATCGTCGCCCTCATGGTGCTCGAACACCAGGCAGAAATGCACAACCGCATCACACGCGCCAATTTACAGACGCGTCTTGCCCTCTACGAGGAGGAGAATCTAAACAAGGCTCTCGGCGAGCCTCCTGGCCATCATTGGGATAGCACGAAACTACGCATCAAGAGCGCCGGCGACGCCGTGCTCAAGTACATGCTCTTTTGCGGCGAGGCGCTGCTCACCGAAAGAGTGCAGGGCACGTCACAGTTCGCCGAGGAGTTCGCCAAGCAGGGGCCGCGCGACAAACAAGGACGCTCGCTGCGCGACTTCGATTTGGAGCGGCGGCTGTTCCGCTACCCGTGCAGCTACCTCATTTACTCGGAGCAATTCCTCAAACTGCCGGGGCCTGTGAAGGAGTACGTCCTTCGGCGGCTGTATGACGTGCTGAAGGGAAAGGACGACGGCGCGGACTTCGCCCACCTCAGCGAGGACGGCCGCCAGGCGATCCTGGAGATCTTGCGCGAAACCGTGGCAGGTCTGCCGGACTATTGGCGACGTTAGCTTGGCGTTCAGAATTCATGTGCAGTGACTGCTTGAATGATAAGCACCGTTGTCCACCCGGCGTAAACAATGCCAAGGAACACGTGCGCCATAAAAGCCAGCGACAGAGAAAAGCTCAGCGTGAGGATATTCACCGACCACGCGGGAGTGAGCACGGCGGCTAGTGCAGGCGCCGGGATCAGAGCGTTCAACAACGCGTCCAGTGGAATCCACAGTCCGAGTGGAACGAGCAAGTCCATGTTCCGGACGAGACATCTCGTCGCCGCAGGCAATAGCACGGCCAGCGCCGCTGCCACGGCCAAGGCGGCGAGGGCGAGAACGACGAATCCGTACTCCTGTCGCGGTCTGATCCGCGCGAGCGAGGTTGTTTGCCAAACCAGGACCGCGGTAGTGGCGATGAGAGCGAGCAGACGCAGGACCCGAATGCTCGCCGGCGTGTCCCGGCCCTCCGGACCTGGCGTCGGGTTCGGCGCCGGAACCGTCTCCGGTATTTCCAAGCGATCTGAGTTCGCGTCGGGCATCGCGAACTCCACGCGTGTGCCGCCCATGCTGTTCCGGCGCGGCGGCGGCGTCAACGAAAAAAGTGGGACAAGAAAAAAGGTGTCGAGAAGGGCCGGGCGCTTTCCGTCGATGAGACGCCGCATCGAAGACCACCATCGCGGCAGGGCGCGCTGGGTACCCGGCGTAAGCAGCACCGCGCTGAGGGACGCCATTGGACAGCTGGAAAGAGACGCCGACGACGGCTCAGTTGTGGACTGGTAACGGAAGTCGGGCGGGCGGGAACGTTTTTGGTCATGGCGATTGTACATCGAGACGTAGAGCACCTTGAGATTGTTGAAGCACTGCGTTCGTCCCGCCGTTTCGCGCACCGGCGGACCGCGGGAAGCACCGTCCCGACCAGTGCGACGGGAGTGACCGCGACGATGAGGAACTCGGCGCGCGTGAACCTACGGAGCGGGGGCTGCATTTCGCCGTCTCTTCACGAGAACGAAATGGACGCATACGCGCTCATCCGGCACAATGCTTACACTGACTTTTACCGATTCCCTCGGTTTTCGGTGGAGATGTCGCATGTTCCGATACGCTGCCGTCGCCCTCTGTGCTTTGGCCGCCTTGCCGTTGCTTGCCGATGACAAGCCGCAATTTGCCGGCCCAACGGACAAAGGCTTCGTTCTCCCCAACGGCTGGACCCTGACTCCCGCCGGCATGCACGTTCTTCTCACCGATCTGCCGCTCAACATCCTGCCGCTCGAACGGACGCGGCATGCGCTGGTCGCCACCAGCGGCTACAACAAGCACGAATTGTCGTTGATTGACTTGACCGCGCTGAAGACGATCGACAGCCAGAGCGTGCGGCAAAGTTGGTTCGGCCTCGCGTTCGATCCGGCGCGCAGCAGCGTTTGGTGGTCGGGCGGCGGCGGCGACATGATTCATACCTTTGATCTTAAAGACGGCAAGCTCACCCGCACCAGCCCGTTGGAGCCCGATCCGACCAAGCCGGCGGTGAAGCCGAAGAATGAAAAGGCGAACCCGGAGCGTCCCTTCCGCAGCGGGCTCGCGTTCGACTTCAAGCGGCGGATCGCTTACTCCCTCGATATCAACGCCGGCACGCTGACGCGGCACAGCTTGGAGAGCACGGCGAAAAGCTCGGCGCCGACGGTGAAGGTCGGCGGTCGGCCGTATGACGTGGTCCTTGCCCGCAACGGTCTGCTCTACATCTCCGATTGGTCCGGCAAGTCGCTGGTGGCCGTGCAGCCGGAAGAAATGCGCGTCATCGCCAAGATCCCTGTCGGTGAGCATCCAAACCAGATCGCGATGCATCCCAAGGACGACCGTCTCTTCGTTGCGTGTGCATCGAGCGACTGCGTTTCGGTTATCGACACCAAGCGCGGCGTGGTCACCGAGACGATTCGTACTTCGCTATTCCCGCGAGCGCCGGAAGGAAGCACGCCGGATGCGCTTGCCGTGGCGCCGGATGGCAAGATGCTCTACGTCGCGAACGCAGACAACAATTGCATCGCTGTCATCGACATCGAGAAGGCCAACGAAAGCCAGGCGAAGGGCTTCATTCCAACCGGCTGGTACCCAACGGCAGTGGCTGTCACGCCGGGTGGCGAGTCCATCCTGATCGGCATCGGCAAGGGGTTGCAAACGAAGCCGAATCCAATCACGAACAAGGAACCGGACAAGCTGGCGACCGGCACGCGGCTGCCGTATCCGTATATCGGCACGACGCTTTCCGGGGCATTGTCCGTAGTTCCCGTGCCGAATGAAAGGCAGCTCGCGGACTACACGGCGGCGGTCTATCGCAACTGCCCGTACTCCGACAAGCTGCTCACGAATGTTGCAACCGAAGAGAAGTCGGTGATTCCAACGAAAGTCGGCGATCCCAGCGCAATCAAGCACATCATCTACATCATCAAGGAGAACCGCACCTACGATCAGGTCTTTGGCGACATGAAGAAAGGGAACGGCGATCCGACGCTCGTGATGTTCGGCGAGCAGGTATCTCCCAATCATCACAAGCTGGGGGAAGAATTTGTCCTTCTCGACAACCTGTACTGCAACGGGCACGTGTCGCGCGACGGCCATCCGTGGTCCACGATGGCCTACAACACGGATTACATCGCCCGCGACTGGGCGTTGACCTATTCCAAGCGTACCGGCGTGGACGATGACGACGACGGCAACCTGAATAAAGCGCCGTCCGGCTATCTGTGGGATGCCTGCGCCCGCGCTGGGCTGACGTATCGCAGCTACGGCGAGTACGGCAAGCGTGTCAGCGAGCCGGACGGCAGCGCGCGCATGGAAGGCCGCGTACCCGGTCTGATCGGCCACATGTGTCCCGATTACGGCATCACGAACGTGAAGGGCCGAAAGGTTCGCGACACCGACAACGTCGAGACGTTCCTGAAGGAGTTCCGCGAGTACGAGAAGAACGGCAACCTGCCGCGGTTCATCGTGATGAGCCTCGGCGAGGACCACACGACCGGCACCGCGCCCGGGACGTTCACGCCGCAGGCCTGTGTGGCGAGCAATGATCTAGCTTTGGGCCAGCTTGTAGAAGCGGTCAGTCACAGCAAGGTTTGGCCGCAGACCGCCATCTTCGTTATCGAAGACGACGCCCAAAATGGCCCCGATCACGTAGATGCACACCGCACGGTCGGACTCGTCATCAGCCCGTACACGAAACGCCATTACGTGGACAGCACGCAATACGCGACGGTGAGCATGATCCGCACCATGGAATTGATCCTCGGCCTACCACCGCTGAGCCAGTACGACGCCGCGGCCCGACCGATGTTCGCCTCGTTCACCGACAAGGCCGACCTGACCCCGTACGTCTGCGCGAGGCCCCGCATTGACCTGAACGTGACCAACAAGGCCACGGCCTACGGCGCGGCTCGCTCGGCGAAGATGGATTTCAGCGCTTACGACCGGGTCGATGAATTCGAATTGAATGAGATCCTGTGGCGCTCGATCAAAGGCGCCGACGCGCATCTGCCGCCCGCTGTGCGACAGGCAATCGCGTACCGGCCGATGGCGAAGCAGTAGCTTCGATTCCTTGCGACGACCGCGGAGCGTCGAAGAACATGACCCGCCAATTCAGTTAAAGAAAGTGAACGAAGAATGTCCACCATCAATCGGGCAATGGCGTAGGGTGCAAAAACGTAAGCGATCATCTGAAGCGATAAAAAGCAGCATCGCCAGCAAACGGCAGTGCCATTTTCGGCCGAGGCAGCTACCCACCGCCGGTTGAACTGCCCCCATCCGAGCAGAGCTACGAAATATGCGCAGCGGCTCTGCGACCGTCGGAACGCGCGGGACGTGGACAAGTGGCGTTACGCCGCTTGGCGGTAGTAGTAACGCAAGCTGCCGCCCAAACGCTCGCGGCAGCGAACGGCGCCCGTGCGGCGGCCCACGTCTGAACCGGCTTCGATCAGTTGATTCGCCAACCCTTGATGGTTCCGTTCGTGATGGAAATGCAGCACGGATTGCTTCACGGCGCGCCGGAGCGCCTTCTCGCCGAATAAGATCATCTGGTCGAGGCATTCCTCGCGCAGGCTGCTCCAGAACCGCTCCAGGTGAGCGTTCAGATTGGGCGACCGCGCCGGCAGACGGACCGCATGCTCACCTGCCCCGGCCAAAAGGCCGCGAAACGCGGCGCTGAACTTGGTGTCACGGTCCATCAAAAGGTAGCGCTTGCCGAGGAGGAAGCCGTCGTCGGCAGCCGTCAGGTTGCGCGCCACTTGCTTCACCCACGGCTCGTTGGGGTTGGCCGTGGCGCCGGCGAAATGGACACGGCGCGTCGCCAGCTCCATCACGAACAGCAGATAGAAGGTCACCAAACCGTTCTGGGTCCAGACTTCGACGGTGGTGAAATCGACGGCGGCCAGCACGTCCCAGTGGGCCTTGAGAAACGTGGCCCAGGTCGTCTGCCGCTTACGCTCGGGTGCGGGCTCGATGCCATGCTGTTTCAAGATGTTGCCGACGGTCCTGTCCGAGAGGTTGTGACCCAGATTCGCGAGGGCGCCTTGAATGCGTGTATATCCCCAGCGCGGGTTCTCCCGCGCCAGCCGCAGCACGAGCTGCTGAATCTCCTCCGATAAGGGTGGGCGGCCCGCCTTCTTCTGGCGGCGATCCGTGTAGTCCCACTTCTGCGCAATCAACACCCGGTGCCAGCGCAGGATGGTGTCGGGGGTGAACACCGTACCGAGCTCGCTCAAAAGCGTACGGTCGAGGACTTTACCCTTCACTGCCAGGCGTCGTCGCTGGTCGTCGGAGAGCAGAATGCGCTTCGTGCCGAGCTTTTCGCGAAGAACCTGGTTTTCGGTACGGAGATACTCGATGACTTCTTGTTGCTGACGCTGCACCCAGCCCGCGAGGGTGAGGAAGGGAAGCTGCCAGGGCTGAAGGACGAAGTTCATGGTTGACCCGATCTGGTTGAGGAAGCAACCAGCATCGCGTCCCCGATGGAACCTGTCAATCGGCCGAATGCTGCCTGGACAAGGGCCGTGCAAGTCGCGCCGCTGGCTCGCTTTGCAGTTCGGCCGAATAAATTCACCATACGGGCTGGTCTATTGCTGGCGTAGACTGGGCTAACCCAAGTTACTGAGTTACAAGAAAAAAGCGCGATTTTCCGGCTGTTTAGCGACGCAAGTCCTTATTTGGCAATGCGCGCTCCGGCAAATCAGCGTGTAGTGAAGACCTACCCCCTTGCATCGGCCCTTTTGCATGT
>JBGQKZ010000152.1:0-13230 GCA_041499805.1 Gemmataceae bacterium | reverse complement strand
GCCTTCAAGTCCGGCGCGACGGGCGCAATCGGCGGCGCGTACGGCCGCATGTTCCATTTCTTCCAATTCAAGAAAGAAGAGTTCCTGAAGAACTACCACCGGCGAAGCAATGTGGAATCCACGTTCAGCGCCGTGAAGCGACTGCTTGGGGATTTCATCCGGTCGAAAACGGACGTGGCAATGCGGAATGAGGCATACGCGAAGTTCATCGCGTACAACATTACTTGCGTCATTCACGCGATGTACGAGCTAGGAATCGACGCGACGTTTTGGAACAATGAAGCGGCGACCGAAGAACCCGTGACGGTTGACGCTACGGCCCCGAGCGCGGCTGTAGCGCCGGTCGAAAAGAATGGCGAAGTGAAGTCTGCCCAAAAACCTCTACCGCTGCCCAACAACGTCACCGCGACGTGGAGTTTTTAGGCAAAGCCCGTATCAGTGTCAACATCAGCTGGGCACTCGGCTACTCCGCTGCCAGTAAGGCGAGCGGCAGCCGAGAAATGACCCGACGCTCGCGTATCGAGGGCTCCACATGGTAGCCGCCTCGCTCCGCGAAGCAGGACGGAAGGTAGATTATCTCCTGCCGCTCGCGTTATTGGTTTGTCAGATTGTGCGGCGCCGCCAAGTCCGAGGATCAGCGGCGCGGGAACAATCGCGCATTCAAGAAATGCGATACGTTGCATCCGGCGGCATGTGCGTGGAATTGTTTCGTCCGCGTGGCGCCGGGCTTAACTGCCGCCTTTGCCCTTTTCCGCCTGTCTTTGTTTGATTCCTTCGAGGAGATTCCTCGTCCCCTGACGCTCGGCCGGGTTAAGCTGGCTGCCCTTGAGGGCTGCGTCCAGTTCGCGGATGGCTTTGGCGGCGTCGCTGTCAATACGCGCCGGGTCGGTCTCTTTCTGCATTCGCTGCAACAAGAGATTGCCGTACAAAACGCGCAGACCATCCCGTTGCGGCGACAGCTTCAGCGCGCTCTCGATGTCGCGAATGGAACCGTCGCGCAAGCCGGGGATCTCCTTTTCGGGGGTGTTTTCGGCGTCCGTGTACGCGTTGTACTTGGCAACCGCGGCGGCCGCGGCGGCTTTGCCGCGCGTGTCGGCATCGATCGCGTCGGTGGCGAGCTTGAGCATTTCATCCGCCTGCTGGGCAATCACATAACTTGTCGGCCAGTCGGCGGCGCCGGCCGGTCTGATTCCGGGTGTGATCAGCAACTTGATCCGCACCAGGTGCAGCAACAAGCCTGCCTTGGTTTGAAGATTCACCCCTTGTTGCCGTGCCTTGGCCAGCCCCGCGTCAAACGCCGCCAGCGCATCCTGGGGCTTGTCGTCGAATTTGGATGCTGTCCCACGGAAACGTGCGGCCGCCACGGCGTCACCCAATTGGGCAAGCTCTTGGGCGGCGCTACGCAAGGCAGCGATCGACGTGGCCAGCTCTTGACCTTTGCCGCGCACGTACAAGTCCTCTCCCAGGAGCAACGCCTTGTCGCCGTCGTCACGGAAGGCGCGCACCTCTAGGTCTCGCGCCCATACTTCGTTGGCGGGGCGGAGCCGCTCAATCGCTTGCCGTGCGGCCTTCAAGCGTTCATCGATCTGGGCATCGCGGAGATTCTGGCGGAACCGCTCCTCCGCTTCGGACAGCGCTGAGTCTGCTTCCATGTCCAGCGCCAGCGCCGCCCAGTGGGGCATGTGCTCCTTGGCGGCGCAGCTCTCCGCCTTGACAAACGAATTGAATGCGTCTCGATACAAGCGTAGGCGCGCGTCAGACGCCGCTGACCAAGCTCTGAGTCTGTACTGCTCGCCGAACCAGTAGTTTGCCTCGGGCGACTCCGGTTCCTTATCCAGGACCTTTTGCAGATTCCCTCGCGCGGCCTGGAGAACCTCCTCTCGTTTCGGGTCCACCAAGCTCAGCGCCTCCGCCCATTTGCAGCGGCACCTCCCAAAGCTCAAGTAGGCCTTCAAGTCGCCCGGGCGCACTTGAAAGACCTCATTGAAGGCGTGAATCGCGTCCTCATAGCGTTTTGTCTCTTTCAAAAGCCAAGCAATATCCTCGATGGCATTTGCAAGGACCAAACGGCCATCGTAATCGTCCCGATTGAGTCTTAAGACCGCTTTCGCGTCGTTCTCCGCTTTGTAAAGCCACTCCCGTTGTTTCTCTCGACTGCTCGTGTCACAATTCGCCAGCAGCACGCACGCATCGCCGCGATAGGTGCGCATGAGCACGATATCCGACACGGGAACGTCGCTTTGCTCGCTGCGGCTCAGCGCCACGTCATACTCTTTGACCGCTTCGGTCAACGATTCGATCCGTTGTGGGCCCCCGCGATGAGCCGATTGGGTCCAGAGCAAATAGCCGAGCAATTGATGGCAGTCGTAACGATCCGAATACTCCTTCACCAGCGCTCTTGCCTCCTTCGCCGCGTCGTCAAGCGGCCAGTTCGAATCGGCTTTGAGATGCGCATATGTGCGCTGGACCTGGTATGAGATCTTTGCTGCATCCAGTGCGGCGGCTCGTTCATAAGCCACGAAAACTTCGCGCTTCACAGCGTCGGCGTTCGTGTCGATCCAAGGCTCGCCGGGATATTCTTTTAGGAGCTTTGCGCGAGTCGCGTGAAGTTCCGCCAACTTTTTCTGCTGCGTCGCATCGAGGTTCCTGTTGTCGAGTTGTGTTGCTGCCATCAAGCCCTTTTGCACGATCTGATACCGGTCCTTGGCCGAGGCGCCTCGATCCTTCTCAAGCAGGCGCGCGAGGTCCGCGTAGGCGACGACCGCCGTCTTGCGGCCGTCTACATCCTCGTTTTGTGATGCCGCGTAGACAAGAAGCAAAGGAGCATCCCCGGCATCCAATTCGGGGGTTCGGCGCTTCCGCTCAAGGGCCGCTTTGCTCATCCGTTGCGCGGTGTCCTTTTCTTGGGGCGACGTGTACCACGCGGCCAGCGCCAAAGTCGCCTCCGCTGATTGATCTTTCCCGCCAAGGAGTGAAGCCTTCTGAAGCCAGCGAAAAGCTGCGTTCGCACTGTCCTTCAGTGGTTCCTTGAACGGTTTGTCGAGGCTGTCGGGTTGCCGCAGGTCGTTGGCAGCATTCTCGAAGAGCTTTACCGCGCGTTCGGCGCGCTTCTGTTTTTGCAGAACGATGGGAACGCTCGTCCCGTCGAAAGCGCCCGCCAACTGGTTCGCCGCAGCCGTAAGGTCCGTTTTGTTTTTGGCGAGTGCTTCAATAAAGGCGACGTAAGGCACACTTCGCCCCTTCAGTTGCGGAGCGCTGCGCAGCGTGTCCGTTGCCTGGGCGAAGAGTTCGGGGCGTTCCGCGAGATCCGTGAGCGCTTCGCACACCGCCGTCTCGTTGCGTTCATCGAGGCGGACGTTTGCCGGCAATGCTTGAGTAATCCAGTCGAGCGCGTTTTTCGGCGTTCCAAGCTGCGCGTCGCCGGCAAGCACGACATGCAGCCCGTTTTCCAGCAATACCCCGTAGGCCGCCGCCAGTTGCGATTGAATCCGCTGCTGCAGCTCGGTGTTTTCGGGGAGGCCATTCAGTCCGTTGAGAGCGGTGATATATTCGCGGATTGCCTGTTCCGGGTCCTTGGCGAGATCGTCGCCGTTCTTCAAGTGCTGCTTAACATCCGCGAACATGTCGGGAGGAATCGGCGGCGGCTCGCGCACTATTTTCCGTTCGTCGTCTTTTCGCGGGTCCGGTTTTTCCCCGCCGTTGCCCGTGTCCTTCACGACGGGGCCCGTGCCCGCTCCGTCGGGCCGCAGCACCTTATAGCCAACGACGGCCGCCGCCGCCACCAGCACCACTGCCACCAACGCCAAAAGCGCATGCGGATGCCGCTCTGTCTTCTCCACCGGCGCGGACGGCGCGACAGCCGTAGTCTTGTCGGGCGTCATCGCCGCCGGTTGCCGCGCCGTATCCGCGGGCGTTCGTTTGACGGTCTTCGCCGTCTTGACTTGATCCGTCTGCCATTTGCGCACAATCGGTTTGGCGGTTTCGCCCGGGTCGCTTTTCGGCGGCAGGGTTTGCGGATCACTTTTTGGACGCACGGTTTGCGGGTCGCTTTTGGGGCGCGCGGTTTCCGGTGGTCGAACGGACGGCCGCTCGTTAATGGTGGGACTCGCCGGCAGCGGCTCGGGCGCGTTGCGGAGCGTGCCATCGAGGTTGATATCGACGTTCGTGCTTTGGGACAGCGGATCGGACAGCGGCGCGTTTTCCGACAATGGCGCCGACGCGGGCGGCGCGTGGTCGGCCGCGCGCGGGTGGTTCGTGCTTGGAGCAGCGGCTTCCGAGCGCCGCAAGGAAGCCGGCGCCTTCACCACGGCAACGACCTCGGGTTCGGGCTCGACATCGATCCCCGCCACCGCTTGCTCTAACGCCGAAATCAGGTCCATGCACGTGGGATAGCGCTTGGCGGGTTGGATCGCGGTCGCGCGTGCCAGGACGCGCCACTCCGGGCCTGGCACCTTGGCGAACTCGAGACGCCCACCGAGGCGTTCTTGGATGATGACGTAGGATGACTTGCTCACGTCGAAGGGCAAGCCGCCCGTGCGGAGTTGATAGTAGACGAGGGCCAGCGCGTACTCGTCGCTGGTATCGGTGACGAGGTCGTTGAATAGCTCGGGGGCTGCGTACCGCGGATTGAGATTGTCCGCCACGTCCGGGGCGCGCAAGGGCGCCGGCGAACCTTCTACTACCTGCGCAAGCGTGTACTCGCCGAGCTTTACCGTTTGGTCGAACAACATCAAGTTTTCGGGGGTCACCGCGCAGTGGCGTACGGCGACGCGCGTTTCGCCCTGACGATGACGCGGACTGTTCAGGAAATCGAGGGCCTCCGCTGCTTGCTTGAGATACGCCAGCAATTCCTCGGGCGGGATCGGCTTGCCGGTCTGCTCCAAACGGCGATCGAGCAGCCGGGCAAGGTCCTGCGTCGGCATCTCGGTGGCGAGCCGCAGGCTGACGCGATCGGAAGCGTCGGCCTTGGCGGCGGCCTCGTTCTTGATTTGGCGGCCGTCGCCGCCAAACACGCCGCAGGAATGAACCTTCACAAGGTGCGGGTGGTCGAAGCTCTTGAAAAGCTTGACATCTTCGAGTGCTTGCAGAGCTGGATTGAGGCGGAGGCTATTGACGTAGGTCAGCGCGACATGCGAACCGTCGACGCCGACGGCCTCCCAGATTTCGCCGCGGTTGCCGCCGCCCAGCGGCCGGTGCGGCAAAAAGCCCATGACGCGAATCAAGTCCTTGCTGGTCCGCGAGTCCGCGTTGGCGAGAGCGGCTTCCAGCGCGCGGGCAAAGTCCGCGCAGCAGGGATAGCGTTGCGTGTAGTCTTTACTTAGTGCCTTAAGCAGCACTTCTGCCTCGGGCCCTTCCAGCGGCCCCAGGTCGGGTTGCTTGGTCAGGTGGGCGTCCATCGCCTCGACCGTGTCCTTCGACGGGAACAAGAACTGGCCGAGCCGCAGCTCGACGTAGGTCGCGGCGAGACTGTATTGATCGCTGTGGATCGTGACGCGATTCCGCCAACTTTCCGGAGACATGTACGCTGGCGTGCCGCGCCAACCCTGCGTCACGCCCACCCCCTCGTTCCGGTCCAGCAAGCGCGCCAGGCCGAAGTCGGCCAGCAGCGCCGACCGCTGGACAAGAAGGATGTTGGCGGGCTTCACGTCGCGGTGATGGACTCCCTTTTCGTGCAAGAAGTCGAGCGCTTCCGCCGTCTGCATGGTGTACTCGACAAGCTCTTTCGGGGGGATGCCCGACAACCCTTGCTTGCGGCACTCCTTCAGCCGGTCGTGGAGGCTGCAATCGGCCAGCTCCGTCACGATGTAGAGGTGGTCCTCAGTGGACCAGTAGGCCTGCGTCCGTAAGAGATGCGGGTGCCGCAGGTTCTTGATTTCCTCGAGCGCCTTCAGCTCCTGCTGCGATTCTTCGTGATCGAGCGAGCGGCAGATATCTTTTACCGCCACGAGCACGCCGCCCGGCGCCTCCGCTTCGTGGACTTTGCCGTATTGTCCCTTGCCGATCTGCCGAATCAGGCGGTAACCGTGCAGGAGCGGCAAGACCTTTCCTGAGCCTGGCGGCGTGGAAGGCTTCGACAGAGTAGCGGGCGTCGCGGCCGCTTCCTCCGCGGCGGCTTCTTCATGGATCATTCGATTCACCTCGGGAAACTGCACGGGGAAGCGTCCCTCGTACGATGCCGCGGACGGCCGGTCGCCGGCCAGACTGCGGGCACGGTATTCCGCGTAGACGAGCGCCGGCGGCAACTTGCGCACTCCCCCCAGCTCGGGGAAGTCCTTGACGTACTCCTCGAGCAGCGTGTGCTTGCTGTGCCGCCAACGAATTTCGATGTCGGATTTAATGAGCTCTTGCAGGAAGAGCGGGCGCAAAGAATCCCCGACCGAGGGCAAGAGCCGTTCCAGATCAACCGGACGACCCTGCTGCCACTCTTCTTCGAGCTGGCTGATGGCCTGTTGCAACCTGCCCCACTGGATCGAGTCGAGGGCGGCGAGGTTCGTGGGTGAATGCATCGGCCCCATTGCCTCACATTCGATGGCAAAGCACGCACGCGTGCAGGGATTCCTTCACACTCCATGTTAGGCGCGAGGCGCGGCGGCTACAAGAAAAATAATCGGCGTGGACTCCGCAGCCGCGTCAAGCTGGAGTGACCTTCTCAACCTCAGCTTTTGGAGAAAACCGGCAGCTTTTTCCGGATTTTCGGATTCGCCGCCCGTGTCGAACGTATCGAACGTTTGACCGGAGGACGCGGTTCGCGGTTCCCGAAAAACAACTGCGGGAACCGCAGAAACGCGGCCCCCGCTGAAAGCCGTTCTAGACGGACACTTGGACTACAAAGCGTTGAGAATCTGCTCCCAGGCGACCGCTTCCGCATCCGCCGCGGTGCGGCGAAGGATGTCCTCGTACAGGCTGCGAATGAAGCTCGCGGTAGCATCCGCGGCGGCGAAACGGACCGTGGCGTGATCGTTGTACTCGGCGCTCGCGATCAGAGCCGCCTCGATGCGGTGGGCGCTCGTGCCAGCGCGCAGCTGGCTGACCCAGAAGGCCAGTCCCGACGACTCGGCGTGACGCCCCAGGAAATGGACGTACCAACTATCGACTTCGTTGCCGAGGTATTCATCGCTGTGCAGGAAGGCTTGCACCACCAACTGCCGTGGATGCACGGCGAGGACGCCGAGCCAGGAGTTGATGTCCGCGGTGCTGGCCGCACGGCCGAGCACGTCGTTGTAGAGCCCCGCGAGGAACGACGCGTTGTCTGTGCCGCCGTGTGCGGGGTCCACGCGCTGAGCGTATTCAGCGGACGTTAGTAAAATCGCAGTCAACGCGTCCAGGGAAAGAGTCGCGCCCGGTCCGGCCGCCCAGAAATTGAGGGCGGCCTGATCCGCGCTACGCCCAAGGTAATGCTGATAAAGTGCGATCACCTCGTCGGCCCGGCTTTCCATCGAATTGAGGAAGGCGAGCGCCGTGCTGTTGGCCACCGCAGCGCTCGGCGGCGGATCGCCGGTTAGACCTGCAACCGCAAGCGGAGTGATGGGTGCTTGCGGGTTCGTGCTGGACAGGACGATGGTCGTACCCGCGGCGGCCAAGGCGGCATCAATCGTGACGCCGCCGATCAACACGTCTTGGCAATTGTCGATGACAAACAGGTCCACGCCGCCGCCACTCACGAGCGAGTCGGCGCCGAGAGCCGCGTTGAACGGGCCGCCGAAGATCGTGTCGTTCCCCGTCCCGCCGTTGACGAAATCGCCGCCGGTTCCGCCATTGAGCGTGTCATTGCCGGCGCCGCCCGTGAGCACGTCGTTGCCGGGGCCGCCGTCGATCCGGTCGTCACCCGCGCCGCCGTCGATCGTGTCGTTGCCGTTGCCGCCAAGGAGGGTATCATTCCCGCCCAAACCAAGGATGAGATCGTTGCCGTCCCGGCCTTCCAACCAGTTGGCGTTGGCGTCGCCTTGCAGCACGTCATTGCCGTGGCCGCCGATCGCATTTTCGACGTTGAATACGCGCGCGATCGTGGTGAGCGAACTCGTAATCGCGGCGAAATGGTTGGTGAGATCGACCGTCACGCCGCTCGTGTAACCGCCGAGATTGAGTAGATCGAAACCACCGCCGCCGCCATCAAGTAGACCGCCGGACAGCGTTGCTCCTTCTTTGAACGAGAAGGTGTCGCTGCCTAGTCCGCCGTTTAACGTGGTTGGGCCGTTGCTCACGAAAACATTCAAGACGTCGTTGCCGTCGTGGCCGTTGACCGTCGTTGTGCCGGCGTGCGTGCCTTTGACGTTGAACGTGTCGTTTCCGTGACCCAGGTCGACCGTGAGACTCTCAAATGTCTGGTAACGAATCCCCACCGGCATGCCGAGGCCGGTGAGCGTAGCATTCGTCAACAGGCCGACGCTGTTGGTCAGATCGGCGGAATCGTTGGCGAACAGCGTGTCGGTACCGGCGTCGCCGCTGAGGCACAGGCTGCCCACGATGTTGGCCAAGAGCGGCGCCCCCGCCGGTCCGCCGACCGTAACGGAGTCATCGCCGGCGCCGCCGGAGACATCGGTCACGGAGTTCGGTCCGGTCGCGCGTATGGTGAAGCTGTCCGGGCCGCCATTGCCGTTAAGCTCAACGCCGCTACCGCTGCCGCTCTGGTTGAGCGTCATTGCGTCGGCGCCGGGGCCGCCGTTGATTTGCGTAACACTGTTCGTCCCCGTCGTCGTCACAACGAGCGGATTCAGTGCGCCGGTGCTGTTGATGACGACGTTGCTGGAGGTTCCCGTACTTACCACCGAGACGTTGTCCGTATTCGTGCCGGTGTTCACGGTCGTGCCGACGGAATCGGCCGTCGTGAGATTGAATTGGTTCGCGCCGGAGCTGCCATTCAATGTGAGCGATTCCACGCCCGCGTAGGCGATGGCGGCGGGGGGCGCCGCGCCAAACGAAACCACCGTGGGCGCGATGGAATAAGCGCGAGCCACGGCAGCACCTTGATCGTTGATGTTCAACGTGTCGCCGACCGGAAGCGTATTGGTTGCCGTCTGGGGTGTCCCCGCCGGATTGACACAGGTCACCGTGAGCGTTGTCGTCGGCGCGGCGTCATTGCTCCCGCCGCCCACAGAGATGACGCCGAGAATGCTGGCGAGCGAGTTCGTGGTCGTCCCCACGTTGATGATGTCGTTGCCCGCGCCGCCTGCGATCTCCGTGACGCTGCCCGCGGCGGTCGCCTGGACGTTCACCGTATCCACGCCGCTGTTGCCGTTGACGAGCAGATGATCGACCGCGGGCGGCCCGGCCGGCGGCTGACTGACGGTAATTGTGTTCGCGCCCTGTCCTGCATTCAACGACAAGGTTTCGACGTTTACGTAGGCTACCGTGGGCGTTCCTGCACCGCGAATGACGTCATTGCTGTTGATCGTGTAAGTATGCCCGCCGATCGAACCCTGATCGTTGAAGTTGAGCGTATCGCCAATCACGACGGCCGCGGCGACGGGCGTGCCGGCGGCGGCTACAGTGGTCGTCGCGTCGTTGCCGTCGGCGTCTACGCAGACGACGCCCAGGATTTGATCCAGCGAGTTGGCGGCGTTGCCGATGTTGATGACGTCGTTACTCGCGCCCGAGACCACTTCCGTCGTACTCCCCACGGCGGTGGCACGCACGTTGACCGTATCCACGCTCGCGTTGCCGTTGACGATGACGTGATTCGCCGTTGGCGCCGCGTCGGGCGGTCCGGCCGGCGTCTCGCCCACCGTGATGGTGTTGGTCCCGGTGCCCGCGTTCAAGGCCAGGGTTTCGACGTTGGCATACGCCAGGCGCACGGGCGGCGCTGCCGCGGTGCGATCAATCGAATTGGCGCCGATAAGATATGTGTTATTATCCGTATCGCCCTGGTCGTTGACGTTGACCGTGTCGCCAATCGTCACGGTCGTAGCCGCCGGCGTACCAAGGCAGGCCACGGTTGTCGTCGCATCGTTCGCCTGACCGTCAATAGAGATGACGCCCAGGATTTGATCCAGCGAGTTGCCGGTATTTCCGACATTGATCACATCGTTGCCGGCCCCGCCTGCAATTTCGGTCGCGCTGCCGAGCGCGGTGGCCTGCACATTCACCGTGTCCACACCCGTGTTGCCCGTGATGATGAGGTGATCGACCGCCGGCGGCCCCGCCGGCGGTTGAGAAACGGTGATCGTGTTGTCGCCGAGACCGGCATTCAGCGCCAACGTTTCCACATTCGCGTAGGCGACGGTCGCGATGACGATGCCGCCGGTTCGGGTCAAGGTGTTGGTGTTCAGCGTGTACCCGTGACCTCCCGTCGAACCCTGGTCGTTGAAATTGAGCGTATCGCCGATCACTTCCGGCGTCGCCACGGGAGTTCCCGGTGCGGCAATCGCCGTGGTCGCGTCGTTGGCTTGCCCGTCCACGCAAATAACGCCCAAAATCTGGTCCAACGACGGCGTGGCGTTGCCGATGTTGATGATGTCGTTGGCTGCGCCGCCATTGATCTCGGTAGCGCTGCCCGCCGGGGTGGCCTGCACGTTGATGGTATCCACGCCCGTATTGCCGTTGATAATTAAATGATCGACGGCCGGCGGTCCTGCCGGCGGCTGAGTGACCGTGATCGTGTTCGCGCCCAGACCGGCATTCAGCGCCATTGTTTCGACGTTGGCATACGCGATCGCCGGAATGCCGGTGCGCGTTACGGTGGCTGCATTCAGGGCATACGTGTGGCCGCCCGCCGCCCCCTGGTCGTTAAGATTGACGGTGTCGCCGATGACCGCCGCGGTGGCGACCGGTGTGCCGGCACACACCACGGTCGTGGTCGCGTCATTGACCCCGCCGTCGATGACGACCGGCCCGAGGATGTTGTCGAGCGTGTTGGCGGCGTCGCCGAGATTGAAGGTGTCGTTGCCGCCGCCGCCGAACAAATTGTTGGTAACGCCGGCCGCGGTCGCTTGAACCGTGAACAGGTCGGCGGCATTATCGTCGGCGGGCTGACCGACGACTCCGGGGGCAATGTGGCCGAAGAGATCGAGTGTCGCCAGCCCCGCGGCCGCAATCGTGTCGTTGACGGTGAACACATCGGCGCCGCTGTTGCCCATGATGCGGGCCGTCGTTTTGTTGGCGAAACGGAACGTCTCAAAGGTGCCGGCGTTATCCACCACCTGGAACGAATTGACACCGGCGAGCAAGCCGCCGTTTTGAACCGTGAGGTTGTCGTTGCCTGTCGTCAGGATGACGTCGAAGACGGCCACCGGCGTATCGGTATCGGCGGGGGACAGGCCGGTAAACTGCACCACCATCTCGTCGCCATTGAAAACGCCGGCCAGACCCGGGCCGGCGCTGTCGTCGGGATCGAGAACCCACGTGCCGGCGTCCTGCGTGGCGCCGACCAGGTACGTCTCGCGCGCGATGGCCACACCGGGATTGCCCGTGATGTCAAGTTGATCCGTGCCGTTGACGTGGACCGCGTTGTCCGTGATGGTCCGGTTAATGAGGCCGCCGGAATGGTCAACGATCAAGGTGTCCCCATCATTCGAGCCTGTCACCGTGATGCGGATAACGGAGGCGTAGTTGTAAACGCCGACCAGCGTGCCGTCGGCGAACACTTCGAGCGTCGACCCGCTGCGCAACAGGCGAATGGTATCGGCCGAGCCGTCGTTGCCGATGCCCAAGGCCACCGTGCTGATGTTGAGCACAAACGGCCCGCCGGCGACATTCTCGATGCTCGTATAAGTGACCGTCTGGAGGCCGGCGTTGGTGATCGTGCCGTTGCCCGGACCGGTGGGCGTGACCGTGCCGCCGGCGGCATTGTAGTTGAGGGTGTCGCCGGGATTTGTAAAGAACGGAGGATTGCCGCCGTTAATGGCGAAGGTGGTCGTGGCGCTCGGCGTGACATTGAACGTGTCGTTGCCGTCCAGGCCATTGACCGTGAGCGCTTCGACGGTGTCGTACGTGATCGTCGCCGAACCTGTGCGCGCCACGGTTGTGCTGTCGATGGCAAAGAGATCGGCGCCGGCCGTCCCGTTCACCGTGAGTGAGTCGCTACCGATCCCGCCGCTGATCGCCAAAGGCGTTTGCAGCGCGGCGTCCTGAAGTACGGTGAAACTGTCGTCACCGCCCAGGCCATTGACCCGGAGCGACTCGATCGTGCCGTACGTGACCGTTGCTGAGCCGGTGCGGGAGACCGTGGCGCCATCAATGGCGAACACATCTGCCCCCGCCGTGCCGTTAACGGTCAATGCATCAATGCCGGCGCCGCCGTTAACGGTAACAGAACCCGCCAGCGCGGCTGTCTGGTTGACCGTGAAGGTATCGTCGTTGGCATCGCCATTCAGCGTGAGTGGGCCGCCGGCCGACGTGCCGTTGACGGTGAACGTGTCGTTGTTGTTGCCGCCGTTGACCGTGGTGGGAACGCTCGTGTTGTTGATGGTGAAAGCGTCGTCGCCGTCCAGGCCGTTGACCGTCAGCGATTCGATAGTGGCATACGTGACGGCCGCCGAACCGGTGCGCGCCACGGTGGTGTCGTCGATCGTGAACGTGTCGGCGGCGGCCGTCCCGTTGACGGTCAGAGCGTCGATGCCCGTGCCGCCGATCACCGTCACCGGACCCGCCAGCGCCGCCGTCTGGTTCACCGTAAAGGTGTCGTCGTTGGCATCGCCATTGAGTGTTAGCGGACCAGCGGCCGAGTCGCCGTTGACGGTGAATGTGTCGTTGTTGTTGCCGCCATTGACCGTGGTTGGCACGCTCGTGTTGTTGATGGTGAAAGCGTCGTCGCCGTCCAGGCCATTGACCGTCAATGACTCGATGGTGGCATAAGTGACGGTCGCCGAACCGGTGCGCGCCACGGTTGTGCCGTCGATGGTGAAGACGTCGGCGCCGGCCGTGCCGTTGACCGTCAAAGCGTCGATTCCGTTCCCGCCGTTGACCGTGACCGCGCCCGCCAACGCCGCGGTCTGGTCCACGGTGAACGTGTCGTTGCCGTCGTCGCCGTTAAGCGTAATGGTCACACCGGCGGCGGTGGCCTGGACGGTAAAGGTGTCCGTCGCTGCGTCGTCCGCGGGTCCAACGACCCCCGTCGCCAAATGGCCGTCCACTTCCAGGCTCGTCAGCGCCGCGGCCGCCGTCGTGTAGTTGACCGTGAATGTATCGGCGCCGCTGTTGCCCATGATGCGCGCCGTCGTCTTGTTGGCGAAGCGGAACGTCTCAAACGTCCCGGCGTTGTCTACCACCTGAAGCGAATTGACGCCGTTGAGCAGG
>JBGQKZ010000151.1:0-13296 GCA_041499805.1 Gemmataceae bacterium | reverse complement strand
TCGCCTGGGACTGACGCTGCCGACGCGACTGCGCCGGCTCGACGAACCGAGCCAGCTGTAGTGAAGACTTTCGCCCAAAACTGAACCTAAGTCCTTATTTTCCAACGACCGCGCAGGCGCAACTCAGTAACTTGGGTTAGACCGCTTCTACCGCGAAGGAGGGCTCCGGCGGATGGCTTCGCCGCACGTGCATTATCACGAGTCGGCCTGCCCGCATCTAGGCTGCGCTCAGCGGACGGAATGGATTGATTTCCAGCTAGAGTTGTTCGGCGCTCCGGAAAGCATCTGCAAGCCGCTTGTGCGCGCGTGGTGGGAAGGGACCGGTTTCGCGGGACGGTGCCCGGCGTGCAACGGTTGGATTCGGTTTACGACGCTCCGCATGGAAGCTCTTCCCGACGAGCCGGGTGAACAACTCCCGAAGCTCCCCGACAACTGGCACGCGGTCGCGCACTTTGGTTAAGAAACGAAGCGAGAAATGAGGGCGGTTCGATCTCCGACCGCGTCGCTTACACTCGGAGATCGAACCGCGCGGCATTACCGGCAGCCGCCAAACAAGAACGCCAAGATTACAACCGGCAGCGGCAAGCCGAGCAACAAGGCGACTAAACCCCAACGCGCATTCGCGGCGCGCTCGATTCGTTCACGCAACATCAAGCACCTCCTGATTCATCATTTCAAGTTCGACCGATTTCGAACTTACGGAGGTCGTTGAGCAAACGCTATGCCGCGCGCGAAGGGAGCTCGATGCGCCAGCGAGTGAGGACAGACTCCCTCGCTGGTGCATCGGGCTCTCCCATTGCAAGCGTCCTCGCTTGGCGCCGCGGGCTCCCTATGCTTCGTCCGCCCAGGCGCGTGGCTTCAGATACACGTCGCACAACTCCGCCTCGCGCGAGCCGGGTTCGGGATGCCAATCATATTCCCAGCGAACGCACGGCGGCAGCGACATCAGGATCGACTCGACCCGGCCGCCCGTCTTGAGCCCGAACGTGGTGCCACGGTCATACAGAAGATTGAATTCCACATAACGGCCGCGGCGATACTCCTGAAACACGCGCTCGCTCTCGCCGTACGCCTCGTCCTTGCGACGGTCAATAATGGGCAGATATGCGTCCAAGAAATGGTCGCCGGCGTCGCGAATGAACGCGAACAGCGCGTCAAAGTCGCCTTCCAAATAATCGAAGAAGATGCCGCCGACTCCGCGCGGCTCGTTACGGTGCGCGAGGAAGAAATACTCATCGCACCACTGCTTGAACCGGCGATAATCCGCGATCGCGTGCCGTTCGCAGACGTCTTTCCACGTGCGATGGAAATGGACTACGTCTTCTCGAAATGCGTAATAAGGCGTCAGGTCTGACCCGCCGCCGAACCAGGCTTTCTCGCCCTTCGTGAGAAAGCGGAAGTTGGCGTGAACGGTCGGAATCATCGGGCTGCGCGGATGAAGCACGAGTGAGATGCCCGTAGCCGTGAAGTCCCGTCCCTCACCGGGGATCTGCGCCGCGTACGCTTCCGGCATCTGGCCGAACACATCCGAGAAATTGACGCCGGCTTTCTCGAAAAGCTCGCCGTCGGCAAGGACGCGTGTGTGGCCACCCCCGCCGCCCGGTCGTTGCCACGTGTCTTCTCGGAAGCGCTGGCCGTCAATCGCTTCCAGGCCGGCGACGATGCGGTCTTGCAACTCGGCGAAGTAGGCGGCGGCTTGAGCGCGTTCCGAATCAAGACTCATGTGCCCAATCCATTCGCTACCGGCGCCACACATCGGCAGGCGGCAAGTCCTACTTCGCGTGCGGCGCGCCGATGGCGTACAAGGCGTCGAAGCCGCGCAGATAGATTCGACCGCTCGACACCGCGGGCGACGCCGAAATCTGATCGGGAAGCTTGTTGACCGCGACCGCTTCGAACTTTGGGCCCGCTTTGACGACCGTGACCGTGCCGTCGCGGGCCGTGCAATACACGTGGCCGGCGGCGTACACCGGCGACGCGCGGTAGCGGGCACTGTGAATGCGCTGATTGTACAACTCCTGCCCCGTCTGGGCGTCGAGGCAGATCAACGCGCCGTTTTCGCGGCAGAGATACACGAGTCCGTCGTGCAAGAGCGGCGACGGCACGTCGGGCGTGTTGCTGCTCCGTCGCCACTGCTCATTCGGGCTGCCGGGGACGACCGTACCATTGGCGTCCGGTTTCAAGCCGACGACCGGCCCGTTCTTCGCCGACGGAATCACAATCAAGTCCGGCGTCGCAAGAGGCGAGGCGACAAAACGAAGGGTGAAGTTGTATTTGTCCTTCGGGTTCAGGCCGCCGGCACGCCAGATCTCTTGCCCGTCCTCCAGGCGATGAGCGATGGCGTAATCGTTGCCATGCGTGATGAGGTATGCCTGGTCGCCCCGCCGCCACAACGTCGGTGACGCGTACGAATCGAGGCATTCCGCCTTGGCGTCGCTCTTGCGCTCCACCTTCCACGCTTCCTTGCCGGTGTTCTTGTCGAGGGCCACGACCCACGAGCGTTCCGTGCGGAGAAGTTGTAAGTAGAGGCGGTCGCCGTCGAGCAGCGGCGTCGAGTGCATGCCGAACTGGTTGCCGAACCGAGCAAAGCGATCTTGAAGATTGAACTTCCATACCTCGCCGCCGTCGACATCGAAGCAGGCCACCTCGCCGCTGCCGACCGTGGCCCAGACGTGCTTGCCGTCGGTACACGGCGAGGCGGACGCGCCATTCCCTTCGTCGTTGCGGACATAGCGGGTCTTTGTACCGAGCTTGCGCTTCCAGAGCTCCTTCCCGTCGGTATTGACACAAAGTAAGACGAGGTCGCTGCCATCTTCGCTGGTCAAGAAGATGCGCTCGGCCCAGATCACCGGCGTTGAGCCGCCCATGCCGGGCAGCGGCAGCTTCCAGGCGATGTTCTTCGTCTCGCTCCACTCGATCGGGAGCTTGGTCTCCTTGCTGACGCCGTCGAATTTGGCGCCGCGCCACTGCGGCCAGTTTTCCGCGGCGGCGGGACTCGTGACAACCAGGACGGCCAAGAAGAGAAAAAAGCGACGAACCGGCATGGTGGATCACCTCAGAGGGGCGGCCAAGCGATGAATGGCCCACATATACAGGGTGGAAAGGGCATTGTCTAGGTACTGACCTATTCGACATGCACCGGCGTCGTGTCCGAACCCGCACGACCGCCGGGCACAAATCCCGACCGCATAATAAACGGCTCCAACTCCGTTCCCTGCATCAACCGCAACAGCAGTGGCGTTGTCATCATCGTCGTGACGAGCGCCATGAGCACCAGCATGCAAAAAACGCTGTCCGGTACGACGCCTAAGTCCTTGCCGAGGTTAATGACGATCAATGCCATGAGTCCGCGCGTATTCATCATCACCCCGATGCAACCGGCTTCGCGCGGCGACGAGCCGGTCAGCCACGCGGCGACCCCGCAGCCGCCGAATTTTCCGACCACCGCGGCGGCGACCACGAGCCCGCACAGCAGCCAGAGCTGCCACGATTCGAGACTGCTCAAATTCGTGCGCAGCCCAGTGTATGCGAAGAAGAGGGGCAGGAAGAACGCGGTCACGAAGTCGCGCAGCCGGCGGTTGACCGCCACGCGGAAGTCATGCTCTCCCGACAACACGGCGCCGAGCAGAAATGCTCCGAAGACTGCGAAGATGCCAATCACGTTGGTCGCGATCGTGCAGCCGAACGTGACGGCGAGAAGCAGCGCCAAACTCGTCACGCTCAGGTCGCCGTCATTTTGCCGCAAGGCATAGCGAACCCAGCGGCGGAGCAAGGGCCGGACGCCGAAGACCATGACGGCGGCGAACGCGATCGTCTCGCCGATCATCAAGAGGATGTGCCGCGGCTCGAATTCCGAGCGGACGACGGCCGCGACGGCGGCCAGCAGAATCCAACCCGCCGCGTCGTCCACGGCCGCCGCGGCGATCGTGACCGTGCCGACGCGCGTGCGCGTGATGTTCAACTCCATCATAATCCGGCCCAGCACAGGGATCGCGGTGATCGACAGAGCGGTGCTGAAAAACAGTGCAAAACCGAGAAACCCGATGCCTTCGGCCACGAACGGATGGATTAAATACGCCACGCCGAAACCGAAGGCGAACGGCAGCGCGATGCCGCCAATGGCAATGGCGAGCGCCGCCTTGCCGTGCCAGCGCAGATGGCTGAAATCGAATTCGAGACCGATCAAGAAAAGGACCAGCACCAGGCCGAGTTGGCTCAGCGTCGTCAACACCCAGCCGAGCAGCCAGCTTGAGAATGCCGCCGTAAGTCCGGGCACCGTCGGATGAAACACGGCGTCGGACAATCCCGGCCACAACCGCCCGAGCACCGACGGTCCCAATACCAACCCCGCGACGATTTCGCCGACCACGCTCGGCTGACCAAGCTTGCGGAACAGCACGGCGAAGAGGCGCGCCGCGACAAGAATGACGGCAAGTTGAACCAAGATGGGCAGCAACACCTCTTCGACGGGGAGGCGCGGCAGCTCATCGGAGGTCAGGCCGAGTTTGGATAACATCGAAGCGCAGTTTCCGGCGGTGGAGCAATGGCGCGGGTGCTGTCGCTATCGTATCCGACCAACGCGACGGCTGACAACGCGGAGCGCGCCCAGCGCGGGCGAAAAGGAATCGCAAACGCGGACGCGCCGCCTGCCCCTTCCCTGCGCTACATTTGGTATGGTACAAGAGAAGGCTCACCCGCCCGCCCAACCCGGCCGTGCCGCAGGGGTCCCTATGGGAATCTATGACCGCGAATACTACCGCCGCGAGGGGCCTAGCTTTCTCGAATCGTTTAGCACGCAAGGGAAGGCGTGCAAGTGGCTGATCATCATCAATGTGATCTGTTTCTTTTTGCAGTTTGCCTTCCAGCCCCAGGCGGCCGAACGGCGCGGCGGGCCGTTTGACGATCCCGACGGACAGGTGACGCGCGAGGCGGACTCGTTTAACTTCGCGTCCACTTTCGACTTGAACGTTGAAGCGGTGATGCACGGCCAAGTATGGCGACTACTCACGTACGCCTTTCTGCATGCGAGCGTTGGCCACATCTTCTGGAACATGCTTTTCCTCTGGTGGTTCGGCAAAGATGTCGAAAGCCTGTACGGACCGCGCGAATTCACGCTCATGTACCTGACATCGGCAGTCGTCGGAGGGCTGTTTTTCACGTTGGGCGGTTTGGCGGCCGTGCATGGCGCGCTGGGTGGTGGGCCTGCACAACATATGCTGCTGGGCGACATGCGATGCGTCGGCGCGTCAGGCGCCGTCATGGCGGCATTGGTGCTGTGTGCCTTGCACTATCCAAGCAAGATCATTCTGCTATTCTTCATACTTCCCGTGCCTATCTGGCTGTTCGTCGGTTTCAAGGTCGCGCAAGATTTATTCGGATTTCTGGGAGTCGGCGGCGGCGACAGCCGCACCGCGTTCAGCGTGCATCTCGGCGGCGCCGCGTTCGCCTTCGCGTATTACAAGCTCCATTGGCGGTTGGACCGTTTCTGGCCCAGCGCCCGCCGTTGGATGCGGCAGCGTTCGAGTCCCCGGCTGCGCGTCTATCACGAACAGCCGTCCGAGCGTGTCGCCGCCTCCGTGCCACCTGCCGGCGAATCGTTCGACGAACATCTGGAAGCCAAAGTCGATGCCGTGCTCGAAAAAGTCAAACGCACCGGCATGGACAGCCTCACCGAAAGCGAAAAACAACTGCTGGTCCGCGCCAGCGAAGTGTTCAAACGCCGCCGCTCGTAGTCCGCGAGGAATGTTTCATGCCCCTTTACGAATACGCCTGCAAAAAGTGTGAACACACGTTTGAAGCTCTCGTCTTCGACGGCGAAAAAGTCGAGTGCCCGGAGTGTCACGGATTGAAACTCGAACGCCTCCTCAGCGTGCCGGCGCGGCCGAAAACTGCGCCCGCATCGCTGCCGATGGCGTGCAAGACCGACGCGCCGCCGTGCGGGCCGGGGTGTTGTCGCCTCTAACCTGCAAGCGCCGTGCGCCAGATTCCTTTCATGCGACGAATTCCGGCAGTCCTCTTTGTTGCCGTTCTCTTCGGCGCTGAGCCACAGCGCGGTGTCGAGCAGCGAGCCGGATTGGATTGGTGGTCGTTGCAACCGCCGCGATCCTCCGTTCCACCCGCGGGACGCCATGAGTGGGCGGGCAATCCCATCGATGCATTCGTTCGAGCGAAGCTGCAAGCGAACCACATCGAACCGGCGCACGCCGCCGATCGCAGCACACTGGTGCGCCGGGTGACGTTTGACCTCGTTGGCCTGCCGCCGACCCCGGAGGAAATGGATCGAGCGCGCAACGACAAGTCGCCGGAGTGGTTTGAACGACTCATCGACCGCCTGCTCGCCTCGCCGCACTATGGCGAGCGCTGGGGCCGCCATTGGCTCGATGTCGCCCGCTTCAGCGAAAGCGACGGCTTTGAAAACGACAAGCTCCGCGACCATGCCTGGCACTACCGCGATTACGTCATCCGCAGCTTCAACGACGACAAGCCATACGATCTTCTCATCAAAGAGCAATTGGCCGGCGATGCGCGAACGCCGGTGACGCGCGATGGGCTCATCGCGACCGGCTTTCTCGTCGCGGGCCCGTGGGACGAAATCCAGAACGTCGCCAAAAGCCCGACGGAGAAGAAGCGGGCCCATGAAGAGCAGCTGGAGGAGTTGATTGCCGCTGTGTCGCAGACATTTCTCGGCCTCACCGTCAACTGTGCCCGCTGCCACGATCATAAGTTCGATCCGATTCCGCAGGCCGACTATTATCGGCTCAAAGCGGTATTCGACGGCGTCGATCACGGCAACCGGCCGCTCATGACGCCGGACGAACAGAAAGAGCACGATGTCGCGCTGGCGCCGCTGCGGAAACGAATCGAGTCGCTCAAGCACTCGCTCATCGACGTGGAAAAAGAGATGCCCGGCGACGCCATCGCCGAGAAGCTTGAAACCGGCGCTCTCGTGGAAGGACGTTTCGGAAAGGCGCTCGACGTGACGAAAGGCCGAGCGGTCGCAAAGTCGAAAGCCGCCTACCACACGCCGCCGCTCACCGTCGAGTGCTGGGCAAAGCTTCGCGGCAAATCCGGGTTCAACGTCCTCGTCGCGAACGATGCGAAAGAGTCGAGCACGCACTGGGAGGTCTACAGCTACGCGGGCTCGGGGGAGTTCAGCGCCTACCTGCCCGGTTACGAGCCCGCCGAAATCAAGTCCGGCATCGACATCACGGATGACCGCTGGCATTACCTGGCGATGACCTTCGACGGGCAGCGCGCGCGGCTCTTCATCGACGCCAAACTCGTCAAGGATGCCGCCGTCACAAAGCGAGGCGGCGCGGAGACAGTCGGTTCGATCTACCTCGGTGGCTATCCCCCGCAGAACATTGGCTGCGACGGCGTGCTTGACGAGGTTCGCATCGCGAACACGGTGCGCGTCATCGAACGTATTCCCGACGCTCCGTTCCCCGCGGATGCCGCCACAGTCGGCTTGTGGCACTTGGACCGCGCCGACGGCAACCGTTTCGAGGATTCCTCGATCGAGCCCGGTCAAGCGTCGGCTCGCAAAGCCGCGCGCGAGCGGCACGACGCGCTGGCGTTCGACCTCAAATTCGCGGAGGCCGCCGTTGCCGCGACCGCCCCGCCATTGGCCTATTTCGGCATGCGCCGCCAGCCGGAGCCGACCTTTGTTCTCCTGCGTGGCGATATCCAGAAGCCCGGTCCACAGGTAACCGCCGCCACATTGACCGCCATCCACACCGGCAGCAATTTCCAGTTGCCGGCCGATGCGCCTGAGAGCCAGCGACGCCTCCAATTCTCCGAATGGGTTGCCTCCCCAGATAGTCCGCTGACGGCTCGCGTCCTCGTCAATCGCGTCTGGCAACACTACTTCGGCCAGGGTCTGGTCGAAACGCCAAGCGACTTCGGCTTCAACGGTGGACATCCGTCGCACCCCGAGTTGCTGGACTGGCTCGCGCGTGACTTCATCGAACACGGTTGGAGCATCAAGCGCGTGCATCGTCTCATCCTCACATCGGCGACGTACCTGCAAGCGGCCGCGTCCAACGAACAAGCACGAAAGCTGGACGCCGACAACCGCCTCCTTTGGCACTTCGCCCCGCGCCGTCTGGAAGCGGAAGCCGTCCGCGACGCGATGCTCGCTGTCAGCGGCGACCTGAACTCGCAACTCGGCGGACCAAGCTTTCGCCCATTCACTCTCACGGTACAGTTGCACAACTTCTACCACCCGCTCGATCAGGACACGCCCGACTTCAATCGCCGCACCGTCTACCGCATGAACGTGAACACCGGCAAGAGCCCGTTCCTCGACGCCCTCGATTGTCCCGCACCGTCGCTCACCATTCCGCGCCGCCGGCACACGACGACGCCTTTGCAGGCCTTGGCGTTGATGAATGATTCGTTCGTGCAACGGCAGGCGGCGCACTTTGCGGAACGGGTGCGGAGGACAACGCCGGAAAGCGATGCGCAAATCGCGCGCGCGTACCGACTCGCCTTCGGACGGGAGCCGACTGCGGATGAACGGGCGTTGTCGGTAAAGCTGCAACGGGAGCACGGATTGGACAGCGTTTGCTGGGCACTGCTGAATGCGAGTGAGTTCCTCCACATTCGCTGAAGTTCGGAATTGAGGCCGCTGGCCATGGCGTTGATGCACACGAACGCGTTCCTCCACCGCCGGCGCTTCCTCGCCGACGCCGGCAGCGGCCTCGGCGCCGTTGCGTTCGCCTGGATGCTCCAGCAAGACGCGCGGTCGAACGAACGGGCGCGAAACGACCCGTCTGCCCCGCATTTCCTGCCCAAAGCCAAGCGCGCCATCCACATTTTCTCCCCCGGTGGCGTCAGTCACGTCGATTCTTTCGATTACAAGCCGGCCCTGGAAAAGCACGACGGCCAACCGCTGACCGGCAAGGGAACGCTCGACACCTTCTTTGGCAAGCCCGGCAATCTCCTCAAGAGCCTCTATCGGTTCGAGCGCCGCGGCAAAAGCGGCCTGTGGGTCAGCGATCTCTTTCCGCACCTCGCCGAGTGCGTGGACGACATGACGTTCATCCACTCCGTCGTCACAAAAAGCTCGTCGCACACGCCGGCCTGTTTTCAGATGAACACCGGCTTCACGCAGAACGGCTTTCCGTGCCTCGGCTCCTGGCTGTCGTACGGTCTCGGCGGGATCAACCAGCAACTGCCGACATTCGTCGTTCTCCCCGACCCGCGCGGCCTGCCGAACGGCGGCACGAATAACTGGAGCAACGGGTTCCTCCCCGCGGAGCATCAGGGAACCGCGTTCGACACCGCCGCCAAGGCGCCCGTCGCGAACTTGAACACGCCGGCCGGCGTCTCGCCCGCGAAGCGGCAAGCCGCGCTGGCGTTGGTGGACACGTTGAATCGCCAATACGCCGCGGACAACCCCGGCGATTCCGCCCTCGCCGCCCGCCTGCGTTCCTACGAGCTGGCCGCCCAGATGCAGGTCAGCGTTCCCGAAGCGCTCGATCTGCACGACGAGAGCCCACTGGTGAAGCGGCTCTACGGCCTCGATAACCCCGCCATCGCCGCGTCCGCTCGCAACTTCCTCCTCGCCCGTCGCCTGCTCGAACGCGGTGTGCGTTTCGTCCAGGTCTACAACGGCGCCGCGCTCGGCGGCAACCCGCGCATTAACTGGGACGCCCACGAAGACGTGAAATCCAACCACGACGCCCAGGCCGTCCTCCTCGACCAACCCGCCGCCGCGTTGCTCCGCGACCTGAAACAACGCGGCATGTTGGACGACACCCTCGTCCTCTGGTCGTCCGAATTCGGCCGCACCCCTTTCACCGAAGGCCAAGGCACCCGCGGCCGCGACCACCATCCCCACGCCTTCACCGTCTGGCTCGCCGGCGCCGGACTGAAACGCGGCGTCCGCCACGGGCTAACCGACGAGTTCGGCTATCAAATCGCCGAAGACCCCGTCACGGTTTACGACCTGCACGCGACAATCCTCCACCTCCTCGGCATCGACCACACCCGGCTGACGTTCTACCACAACGGCATCCAGCGGCGGCTGACCGATGTGCATGGCCAAGTCGTTGCCGGTATTCTTGCGTAAATGGCCGACAATCGTTGGTTTCCGCGGGTTTGTTCACCACGCACCGAGTGAGCAGGGCTTCAAATCCAATGTCCGGTTTTGTCCGGTTTTTCAACCGGACATTTGCCAGTTGTGGTTTAGCCTCATAGACTTACGTCGTCTCCGCAGTTTTCGACCGGACATCATGATTCCTATGTCGTTCATTGCCAACCACTTAAGTGTGTCCGCATGGAAAAAACGGCGACGAACAGTATGCCGTTCGTCTTCGCGCTCACATCGAAGCGATGAGCGAAAAGAGCGACAAGGGCCGGTCGACCGCCCGATATAGTGTACGTATGTACTGATCTTGCGTCAAGATGAGTTGTTGCGGAGTTGAGGCCGTGGTATCGCGAGACGGCGTGTCGCATTGAGAAAGTACAGGGGCGGCGTTAAGCATGGCGCGATATCCGTTGCCGCTGGCGATTGCGGGCGTCGTCGCAGGCGTGCCAGAGGGGCAGGGCGAGGCAGAGGAGGAAGAGGGCGGCGAGCGTGGACATGCGTGGTGCCAGACACTCTTTCTACCAGGAGTGCGGCGCCGGTTTCCTATCTGCCGTTGCAATTCTTGGTACAATACGGCCGCATTGCAGCAGCGCGGAGGTGCAACATGGAATACGTGGGCACAGTGAGCAACGGCGTGATTGTTTTGGAGAACAACGGCACATTGCCGGACGGCACCCGCGTGCGCGTCTCGGTTATGGAGCCGCGGCCCGCGAGCGAGACGCTCGGGCAATGGTTGATGCGCTTCGCGGGCACCGTGAAAGGACTGCCGAGTGACATGGCAGAGAATCACGATCACTATCTGCACGGGCAGCCGAAGAAATGAAATCGCTGTTTGGTGATTCGTTCTATTTCTTCGCCTTGCTCAGTCCGCGCGATCAGGCGCACGACCGGGCTGTCGCGTATACACGCGAGTTCGACGGCCGCTTGGTGACCACCGCCTGGGTTCTCACGGAACTGGCCGACGGCTGTGCGACTCCTCCCGGGCGCGAAGCGTTCCTCCATTTCCTCGACCAACTGCGCATCAAGCCGAACGTTCTGATTGTGCCGCCCGATGCGGGCGTGTTTGAGTCGGGCCTATCGCTGTATCGATCACGACGCGACAAAGAATGGTCGTTGACCGATTGCATCTCGTTCGTCGTCATGGAACGCGAAGGCCTGACGGAAGCACTGACCGGGGACCATCACTTCGAGCAGGCGGGCTATGCGGCGCTGCTGAAATAGCGGTGGTTTTACAATGCGGTGACTCCTTCAAGGGGATAACAACCGCAGACGTGGGCCGTTTTCCTGGAAAGCGACCCACGTCCCGTTCTGTTCACCCTTCCAGATTCCGCATCTTGGAATCTGCGAAATCGGTGAAATCTGCGGATTCTCTCTTCTGAAATCAGACTGTCACCACATCCTCCGCCCCGTGATGGCCGGTGACGACGTCGCCCGCGCTGATGAAGTACAGGTCGGTCCCCGAGCCGCCGGTGAGTCGGTCGCCGGCGTTGTCGTTTTGAATCGTCGTTGCATCGAGGAAGAAGGCGCCGTTCAAGCCGCCGGGCACGGCGTTCGTGAGGTGGCCGACGCGCGTGGCGTAATCGGCGTCGGGGCGGGTCCACTCTTTCACGATGGCGTTGAGCGCGGCCTCGTTCGCGTCGAAATTGGTCGCGCCGGCGATCAGGAGGTCGTCGCCGGGGCCGGCGCGCAGACGGTCGCTGCCGGTGCCACCGATGAGCAGATCGCGACCGTGCGAGCCGATCAGCACGTCATCCCCTTCACCGCCGATGAGTACGTTGTTGCCCCCACCCCCCTTGAGGCGGTCGTTGCCGGCGCCGCCGTAGAGCCAGGACGACACGTTGATACGGTCGGACACCTCGATGTCGTCGTTGCCCGCCTGGCCGAAGACGACGATCCGGCTGACGGGGCCGCTGAAATCGCCTTCCCACTCGGAATCGTGGCCGTGTTCCTGTTCGGTTTCGATCTCGACCTTGAAGACGCCGGAGTGATGTTCCTGTTCGACTTCGATCTCGTCGTCGCCGGTGGTGCCGCCGACGAAGAGGGCGTTCTGTCCGGGGTTCAGCGGGTCCGGCAGCAGCGCCGCCGTCAAGACGGTGACTTGGGTCGTGACGGTCGTCGAAGCTCCGTCGTTGTCGGTCACGGTCAGCGTGATGGTATACGTGCCGTTCGCGGTATAGACATGCCCGCCGCCCGCCGTGCCGGCGCCAAGCAATTCCGCAACCGTCGCCGCCGAGGTTTGCCCATCGCCCCATTGGATGACCGCCGTGTGCGTGTCGTTCGTGCCGGCGTCGGCGAACGCGGCCGAGTAAGCCAGCGTCTGCCCGCGCACGGCCAGCGCCGGCCCGACCACCGAGGCGACGTTGGGCGCCACGTTGTTGACATGGATGGTCGTTGTGTACTCCGTGAAGCCGCCGTCCTTGTCGATGATGCGGGCCGTTGCGGTATGATCGCTGGGGCCGTCGGCGAAGGAAAAGCTGGCCGAGGCGCTGGCGCCACTGTTGGCGTAGGTCGCGCCAGCCAGCGATGCGCCGTCCACGGCGTAGGCGTAGTGGAAACCGGCTTGGGTGTCCGCGGTGGAGGGGTCGAATTGGTTGGCGAAGGTGACGGTCGCGGAGCTGCCTTCGTCGATGGGGGCGTTGTTGGAGAGCGTGGCGGTGGGGGGCACGTTGTTCACGGTGATGATGAAGGTCTTCGTGTCGCTCAACTGCGGCGACCCATTGTCTGTCACGCGAACTGTGACTTGGGCGGTTGCGAGGCCATCGGCGGGTGTCCAGGTGAAGAGGCCGGTTGTCGGGTTGATGCTGGCTCCAGCGGGTGCCGAGCCGAGGGAGTAAGTGAGCGTGTTCCCCGGAAGATCTGGGGCACTCGCAGAGACCTTGTAGGTGATCTGTGATCCTTCATCAAACGCCAGGTTGGGGATTGGCTCCAAGACCGGAGATCCGGACCACTGGAATTGGTTTGCCGATACGACTGCAAACTCCAGATCCGTGCTTAGTGCGCCCGGGTTGTTGGTTTCAGTTACGAGCGTGCGGACTCGCGCTGTGAAGGTCTCGATACTCAACAACTGCACTTTCTGTGAAATCCTCAGAGCCGACTGCGGCGTCGAACTGAGCTAGGCAAGAGAACGGCTCTCCAGCACGATAGCGGTGCATTACCCCCGCATCGCACCGGAGAGCCAAGGATGGCGACTCAATGTCTGACCC
>JBGQKZ010000150.1:0-13343 GCA_041499805.1 Gemmataceae bacterium | reverse complement strand
TCGCCTGGGACTGACGCTGCCGACGCGACTGCGCCGGCTCGACGAACCGAGCCAGCTGTAGTGAAGACTTTCGCCCAAAACTGAACCTAAGTCCTTATTTTCCAACGACCGCGCAGGCGCAACTCAGTAACTTGGGTTAGCGGCACCGGACGGACGGCAGCCGCGCGTCCGCTCGGTCTGGCAAGTCGATGCGGGCGAAAGTGTCCCGCGTCTCATCACCGCACATCCGATGGAGGCAAAGAGATGATTAACAAACATGACTGTATCGTGTTGACGCAGGACATCTCTGACGAGAACTTGAAGGCCGGCGACGTGGGCACGGTGGTGCATATCCATCGGGACGCGGCGGCCTACGAAGTCGAGTTCATGACCCTCACGGGACGCACCCTTGCCGTGGTCACGGTGCTGCCCACTCAACTGCGGCCGGTCAGCGCGCGCGACGTAAGCCACGTTCGGGAAATTCAGATGGCGTGATCCGGCGCGAAGCAAGCCCACCAGAAAGTGTAGGGTTCAGCCGTGTCGATCACCAAGCAAACCGTTGCGGACAAGATTGCGGCGTATCTCCATCACGGCATCACGCGGGAACAGTTGGTGGACTGGGCCGAAGACGCGCTGATGGAGGGCGAGTTCGACGAGCAGGCGATCGACACGCTGCGGACCGTCGTTGTACGTCTCGGCGTGGCGGACGTGCGCGCCTTCGGCCTGACGTGGGACGATTGCGAGCAGGCGCTCCGGCAGCTCGGCTAAACAACCATCCAGCCACGCCGTCAGCGCATTCGAGAGCTTGCCAATCACTTTGGTGATCCGGGACTCGGCCGCGGTTGAGAGGAATAGGCAGCAAACAACCGAATTCTGGTCGAGTCCGGTCGCCTTGCCGTCGGGAGTGGAAACGTCAATCAATGGGAGAGCTTGCCGGGTCGGAGGCGGGGGCGAGTGTCTTCGTGATCGCGGCGACGACAAAATGCTTCAGTTCGCCGTTGTCGACGTCGGCTTGGACGATCACTGCCGGCCGCTTCTTGCCGCGCGTGCCGCCGGCGTGCGGGAGGCGCCCCGCCGTTTCGTTTTGACCCGGCTCGATAGCCGAGCTATGGTTTGAATAACCTGCCTCCCCCGCCTCCCCGCCTCCCTGTTTTGCTTCCCCGCTGAATCCCACCTTGCCCCGCCTGAGGTCACCTTGCCATCGTCACTGAGCTTCGTCATTCCCGCCCCAGCGGCGCCTGCCGCTGACAAGCTTCACTCGGATCGCGGCGTCCGCGAGCGGCGTTCGTCGCCGCGTACTGAATGCGAGATTCCCGTTACCACGCGCCGGTTGGGGCGCGCGGAGCCGCCCGCGTTCGGAGCGATGATTCGCGACGCGTCCGAGCACGGCATCGGGTTGCTGGTGCCGCGGGCGTATCAGATTGGGAGCACGGTCGTTGTCTGGCTCGCCGGGCAGAATCCGCGTGACGCCATCCGCGTGGAGGTTGTCCGTTGCCGTCGCGAGGCAAGCGGCTGGTTCCACGGCTGCAAACGCTTGGGCGAGCGGGATCTCGCGCCTTGACGCCAAACCACCATGCTTCAACGAAAGCGATCTTTCGATTGCCGCGCCGTCCGGCGGCTGCCACTGCGTTTTTGACGTGGGCCGGTAGGCGGGCTATGGTTTTGATACCCCGCCGCACGCGCCCGCTGACTTCCCCACCTCCCCGCTGACTGTCCTCCCCGCCGCGAGGAACGCCATGACACCTGCGCATGACGAGGCGCTTTCCGCGTCTAGAAACGGCGTCCAGGAACGCCGTGCGTCGCCGCGTGTTTCCTGTGAAATCCCCGTGACGGCGCTGGCCGTCGGACCGTCCGCGACGATTATCCGCGGGGCGGTGCTCCGGTGCGCCTCGACCGACGGCGTGGGGGTGCTGGCGCCGCGTGAATTCGCCGTCGGCACGGTCATTCTTATTTGGCGTGAATGGCGAAATCCTGAGCACGCCATCAAAGCTACCGTTATCCACAACCGTCGCGAAGGCCCGGGTTGGTTTCATGGGTGTCGGCGCGTCGATGTCCCCGAGTCGCACGAACCCGCCGGGTGAGGTCGGCGTCGATCCGGTGTACCACCGAATTCTCCCACCAACATGAGGTAACCGTGTCCATTTCCATGGAACAACCGCCCGTTGTAGCCCCCGAAGAACGCCAATGCCGCGACAGCGACCGAGCTAATCGTCGCATCGCCGTGCGTGTGGTGTGCCATGTGCCCGCGTCCGCATGCGCGCTCGGCCGCGTGGACACGCTCGCGCGCTGGGCGACGATCAAAGACCAGTCGCCGCAGGGCATCGGCATCCTCGCGCCGCGGCTCTACGAAGTCGGCACGGTTTTGTTCGTCTGGACCGAGGCACGTAACGTCGAGCCGCCGATCCTCGCCAGAGTCGTCCACACGCGGGCGGAGTCGAACGGCATCTTTCACGGCTGCAAGAAGTTGTGGGAGACCGACATCACCGGGTGACCGATTGGTTTGACCAGGCGCTGTCTCGGAGCTATCGTTTCATACCTACCCACAGCAGGCGCCTCCCCACCGCCCGCCATCCTTCCCCGCCACAGAGGTTGCCATGCCAACCGCACTCGAACAAGCCGTATCAGCGCCGGCGGAAGTCGGCGGCGAACAACCCAATTTCAATCTCGCAATCGAAGAGCGGCGCGAGTGTCCCCGCTCGGATTGCGAGGTCCATGTCGCGACCCGCCGTAAAGGACGAGCCGAAGCACCGACCCACGGGGCGATTGTCCGCGATGCGTCCGAGACCGGCATCGGCTTGCTGGCGCCGCGCGCGTACGACGTGGGAACCACGCTCCTCGTCTGGCGGGAAGGGCGGCATCCGCGCGAGGCAATCGTCGCCGAAGTGGTTCATTGCCGCCGCGAGGCCGCGGGCTGGTTCCACGGGTGCAAACGCCTCGACCCGACAAGTTCGTGAGCATATTCTCCACAGCAGGACGCGGCGTTCCCAGCGCCGCCGGACTGCTGTCGGCTCTCTTTGGCGGCGGCGCGCAGGTTGGCGTCGCCGCCTTTTCGTTTGACACCGCCATCGGCACGCTGCAAACTGCTTCCTGGCCATCGTGAAGCTCGTCGGTGATTGGGCGACGCCGGAAGGACGCGTGCGGCGGAGCCACGCCGAGCAAGAGCGTCTTAGCACGGGATCGTTTATGCGCGGCGGTGTTTCGGCCTTTCTTCCGACTAACTGCGCGGGCGACCTCGTATGCGAATCTCGATACGCTTCAACGCGAGAGGAACGACTTCATGCGATCTCCCCTGAGACGACTGCCGTGTCCCTCCACACCGGTTGGTTTGGTGGCGGCACTGCTTCTTGCGCAATGGATGCTCGGTGTCACGGCATCCCAAGTCATCGCCCAACCGCGGCAAGACGGCGTCCGGCCGGCACAAAGCAAAGCCGAGCCAGCCGAGCGAAAGGTCGAGGCGACCACCGACGCTGCACAGCCGGCGAAACCCGCTGCCCCCAAGCTCGGTCTGCTCGTCAACAATCCGCAGGCCTTTCAGGGGTACACCGTGTTGGCCCCGATGGTTTCGACGAACACCTACCTCGTCGATATGCAGGGCAAGGTGGTGCGCTCTTGGGAGAGCGACTGCACGCCGGCACAGTGCGCCTACTTGCTCGAAAATGGACACCTGCTTCGCCCGGGCTCCATCGGCGCGGATGGCCAACTCTTCGGTCCCGGCCCGGGTGTCGGTGGGCGCATTCAAGAATTCACGTGGGAAGGCGAGCTGGTCTGGGACTTCCGCTTCGTCAACGCAAGGCAACTTCCCCATCACGACATCACAAGGCTGCCCAACGGCAATGTGCTGATGATCGTCTGGGACCGGAAGACCGCCCAAGAAGCGCTCGCCGCCGGCCGCAGGCCGGAATTGACCGGCGACAGCCACTTGCTGCCCGATTCACTCGTTGAAATTAAGCCGACAGGTAAAACGACCGGCGACGTGGTGTGGGAATGGCGGCTCTGGGACCATCTGGTTCAGGACTTCGATAAGACCAAGGCGAACTACGGCAACGTCGCCGAGCATCCGGAATTGGTCAACATCAACTACGGCGAAGACGCACTCGCCCCGATCGCCGCGACCAAAGACGGCCAAGACAAGCTCAAGTCGATCGGCTACGTCGGCGCGAATGCGAACGCGGGCAGACCGACCCGAACCAACCCGGATTGGACGCACTTCAACGGCGTCGCGTACAATCCCGAACTCGACCAGATCGCCGTCAGCGTCCACGCGTTCAGCGAATTCTGGATTATCGATCACAGCACCACGACCGCCGACGCAGCGGGCCACCAAGGCGGCCGTAGCGGTCACGGCGGCGACTTGCTCTATCGCTACGGCAATCCGCGTGCCTATCGTGCCGGCACGAAAGCGGACCAAAAGCTCTTCGCCCAGCACAACGCCCACTGGATTCCAAAAGGTCTTCCCGGCGAAGGTCATATCCTCGTCTTTAACAACGGCAGCGGACGGGCCGACGGCACTTACTCGTCGGTCGATGAATTAGTCCTTCCCGTCGATTCGCAGGGTCGGTACACCGCCAAGCCGGGGACCGCGTATGGGCCGGACAAGCCGGTGTGGAGCTATTCGGCGCCGAAGAAGTCCGACTTCTATTCCTTCTTTATTTCCGGCTCTCAGCGCTTGGCCAACGGCAACACGCTCATCTGCTCGGGCGCCAACGGCATCGTATTCGAGGTGACGCCGGAGAAGGAGATCGCGTGGAAGTACGTCAACCCGGTCAAAGGCAGCATGGCGGGACCGGGCGGATTCGGTGCGCCGCCGCAACCGGGCCAAATCCTGTCGCCGATCGCGCGCGACATCTTGGGCATGTCCCAGGAACAGCGGAGCCAACTGAACGAAATCCAAACAACGGTAGACGCCCAACTCGACAAGCTCCTCACGGCCGGCCAGAGAAAGCAGCTCACGGAGAGGCCGAAGAGTCCAGTTCCCGGCGGAGTCGGTCCGGGCGCCCGAGCCGGCCAAATCCTGCAAAGCGCGGAGCAAAACAGGTTGAAGCTCTCCGACGACCAAAAGAAGGAATTGGCCGCGCTGCAAAAGGATGTTGACGGCAAGATCGAAAAGGTCATGAGCGACGAACAGAAAAAGCGACTGAAGGGCGGGTTCGCCTTCGGCGGTCCCCCGCCCGGCGGCCCAGGGTTGGGAGGTCCAGGCGGTCCACTCCAGCCCGGCCAGCTCATGCCGGCGTTCCTTCAAGACGCGCTGAAATTGACTGACGAACAGAAGAAACAGCTCATTGCATTCCAGAAGGACGCCGATGGGAAGCTCACCCAGCTTCTCACCAGTGAGCAGCAGAAGCAGTTCAAAGAGCCGCAAGGCTTCGGCGGCGTGCCGCAGCTCGGCCAGTTCATGGCCGCGACCATTCAGGCCCGTTTGAAGCTGACCGCCGACCAGAAGAACCAGTTGCAAGAGCTTCAGAAAGCGGCCGACGATGCCCTTGACAAGCTCCTCAACGACGAGCAGAAGAAGCAGTTCAAGGAGATGCAAGCGAACGTCGGCCGCGGTGGTCCCGGTGGCATTGGTCCCGGCGGCCCTGGTGGTCCAGGAGGCGGCCCGCGCTTTGGTCCGGGCGGTCCCGGTGGTCCTGGCGGCCTCGGCCCGCAGGGCGGAAGTTCGCTTTTCCGGGCGTACCGTTTCGCCGCGAACTATCCCGGGCTGGTTGGCAAGGATTTAACGCCCGGAAAAAGCATCGAAGAGGTGCAGGCAACCGAAAAGCCGGAAGTCGAACAGAAGAAGTAAACGTCGATGCGCAAGACGGGTTGTCTGTTGTTCCTGACGGCGTTGCTGGTGCTTCTCGCGCCGAGCGCGGCCCACGCCTATATTGGGCCCGGCGCGGGGTTCGCCCTGGCCGGGTCCTTTCTCGCCGTGTTCGCCGCGTTCTGCTCCGCGGTGTTGATGCTGCTCACGTGGCCGGTGCGGCTGGTGACGCGCGCGCTTTTGGGGCGGCGGGCACTCGCGCGCAGCCGTGTTAAGCGCGTGGTCATCCTCGGGCTTGACGGCCTGGATCACGGCCTGACGACCCGGTTGCTCTCTGAAGGCAAACTGCCGCATCTGGCCGCGTTGCGCGACCAAGGTTGCTTCAAACCGCTCGGCAGCACATTGCCGCCGATCTCCCCGGTCGCGTGGTCCTCGTTCCAAACCGGGGTCAATCCCGGCAAGCACAATATCTTCGATTTCCTCATCCCGGACTTGCACACGTACGCGCCGAAGCTCAGTTCCGTCGAGATTCGGCCGCCGAAGCGTTCGCTGCGCCTGGGCAAGTATCGGTTTCCCCTCGGCAAGGCCAACGTGCGCTTGCTGCGCAAGAGCAAGCCGTTTTGGAATGTCTTGAGCGAACACGGCGTTTTCAATTACATCCTGCGCGTGCCAATCACCTTTCCGCCGGAGAAGCTACGCGGCGTGCAACTGTCGGCCATGTGCGTCCCCGATCTCCGCGGCACACAAGGCATGTTCTCGCACTACGCGACGAAGCCGCCGCATGAGAAGGAGAAGACGGGCGGCGAAGTCCACATCGTCGTGCGGAACGGGAACACCATCCGGGCGGAGCTGGTCGGCCCGCAACATCCGCTCCGCGCCGACTTGGGCGCACTGAGGGCGCCGTTTGTCGTCACCCTCCGCGATCGTGAGCGCGCGTCCCTCCGCATCAACGGCGCCACTTACGAACTTCGCAAGGACGAATACACCGACTGGATTCAGGTTCGTTTCCGCATCGTGCCGGGGATGAATGTCCACGGCGTGTGCAAGTTTCTGTTGCTGAGTACCGAGCCCGACTTTGAGTTGTATGCAACGCCCGTGAACATCGACCCGGAGAATCCGGCGATGCCCGTGGGTTATCCGTCGGTGTTCCCCGTCTACCTGGCGAAACGGCAAGGGCCGTTCGCGACGCTGGGCCTGGCGGAGGATACCTGGGGACTGAACGAGCACGTTTTGAATGACGATCATTTCCTCCAACAGTGCCTCGACTTCGACCACGAGCGCGAGGCGATGTTCTTCGATGGCCTCGACAAAGTCCAGCGCGGCGTCTGTGTCTGCGTGTTTGACGGCACCGACCGCATGCAGCACATGTTCTGGCGGTATCTGGACAAAGAACACCCCGCGCGTCCCAAAGAGGTGCCCGTCAAATATCGCACGGTGATTGAAGACCTCTATCGCCGTATGGACGATCTGGTCGGGCGAACGATGGCCAAGTGTAAAAGCGACGGCACGCTGTTGATGGTCCTCTCCGATCACGGCTTCAACACCTTTCGCCGAGGCATCGACCTAAATCGCTGGCTGGAAGCAAACGGGTACCTGAAAGTGGACGACGCCCGCCGCCAGGAGGAGCATCTTGCCGGCGTCGATTGGTCGCAGACCCGCGCGTTCGCCCTTGGGCTGACCGGGATCTTCATCAATATCAAAGACAAGTATTCACAAGGCATTGTCGCCGCCGGCAGTGAGGCCGATCGGCTTTGTGAAGAAATCGCCGAGCGACTGGGATCGCTGATCGATCCGGAGAGCGGCACGACCGCCATCAAGAAGGTTTACCAGGCGCGGAAGGTTTACCGCGGACCCTACAAAGACCAGGCGCCCGATCTGATCGTGGGATATGACCGCGGCTATCGCGTTTCCTGGGATGCCGCGATAGGCAGGACGACTCGTGAGGTCTTTTGCGCCAACACAAAGGCCTGGAGCGGCGATCACTGCGTCGATCCCTCTGTGGTGCCCGGCGTGCTGTTCTGCAACCGCCCGATCGAAACTGAAAACCCGCGTCTTCTCGACATCGGCCCCACGGTGCTAAATCTGTTTGGCGTGAATGTCCCCGACTACATGGACGGCAAAGCCCTCGTCGTGGGCGATGAATCGAACGGAATGGGAAACGGACAGCAGCGCGCTGCCGCACAGGTTGCCACATGACCGCGCCGGTGAAAAAGAAACTGAACCGGCGGGCGTTCCTGAAGCGCACCGCGCTTGGCGCGGCCGCAGCCACGGCGGTCGTGGGCGGCTCCTACTGGATTGGGAGCAAAGCGCGCGTGTCGCGCAGTAGCGGCAAGAAAGTGATTGTGATCGGCATCGACGGGATGGACCCGCGCTTGTCGGCACGCATGATGAACGACGGTTTGCTCCCCAATCTCGCCAAGCTCCGAGACGCCGGCGGGTTCAGCGAGCTGGGCACGAGCATTCCGCCGCAAAGCCCCGTCGCCTGGGCGAACTTCATCAACGGCGCCGGGCCCGGCTCGCACGGCATCTTCGACTTCATTCATCGGCATCCGCACGAGCAGTGTGCCCCTTTTTATTCCGCCGCCGAGACCGTTGCCGGGACGGGTGGTTGGGACGTGGGGGAGCACCGCTTGCAGCTCGATTTCTGGCCGTTCAATCACAAGCCGCCCGCCACGGTTCTCCGGCGTCAAGGCGTGCCGTTTTGGAATTACCTCGACGCAGAGGGAGTTCCTTCGACGTTTTACGATTTGCCGTCCAACTATCCGCCCAGCCCCTCCCAGCATGGTCATCATCGCTGCATCTGTGGCATGGGCACGCCGGACATGCTCGGCACCTACGGCACCTATCAATACTTTGCGGAGAACGGCCCGCCCGAAACCGTGGAAGAAGGCGGCGGCAAACGCTGCAAACTGACCTTCGAAGCAGACACCGCCAAGGCGAGCATCGTCGGACCCGAAAACGGCCTTCTCCGGCAGCCGCAGCCGATCGCCGTCGATTTCTTGGTGTCGCGCGACCGGAGTGCGAACGCGGCCGTGATCGAAGTGCAGGGTCAAAAGATTCTGTTGAAGGAGGGGCAGTGGAGCCGGTGGACGAAGCTGGATTTTGAGCTGACGGCGCCGTGGTTTGTGCCGAACAAGCACGTTAGCGGCATCTGTCGTTTCTATCTTCAGGAAGTCTCCCCCAACTTCCGCCTCTACGTTACGCCGGTCAACATGGACCCCGCCGCCCCCGCACAGAAGCTCTCCGAACCGCCGTCGTTCATTCAGGACGTGTCGCAGCGGCTCGGACCGTTCTATACGACGGGTTTCCAGGAAGATCACAAGGCCCGGTCGAACGGTGTGTTCGCCGATGACGAATTCCTCAGGCAGGCGAGCATGGTGCTCGAAGAGCGGCTCGCGCTTTTCGACTACGCCGTGGACAACTATGACGACGGCCTGCTGTTTTTCTATTTCTCCAGCAGCGATCTTCAGTCACACATGTTCTGGTGGGACTCGGACGACCAACATCCGATCCGTTCCGCCGGCGAAGCGAGAAAATACTTCGGCCACATTCACCGGCTCTACCAGAAGCTTGACGCGGTGATCGGCGACATCCACGACCGCTACGGCAGCCAGGCCACGATTATTGTGATGAGCGATCACGGCTTCGCCAACTTTGGGCGACAGTTCAATCTCAATTCATGGTTGCGAGCCCTTGGCTATCTCGGTCCGCCCGAATGCACGTCCATCATGCGCGACGTGGACTGGTCGCGTACCGCGGCCTACGGGCTCGGCATCAACGGGCTCTACCTGAATTTGAAGGGGCGCGAGCGCGACGGCATGGTCGAACCCGGCGACGAGCAGGAAGCGCTCCTGACGGAATTGGCGACGAGGCTGGAAGCCGTAACCGACGTCAACGGTCAACGGGTCATCCGCAACGTGTATCGCGGCGACAAGATTTATTCCGGCGGCGCGACGGAGTTGGCGCCCGACCTCATCGTCGGCTACTGCCGTGGCTATCGGGCATCCTGGGCTACGTGTTTGGGCGATCTCACCGACGAGGTTCTTCTCGATAATGACTCCGCCTGGAGCGCGGACCATTGCGCCGACGCCCTGGAGGTGCCCGGGGTCGTCTTCAGCAATCGACCCCTTCGCGCCAAGAGCCCAATGCTCGTGGACCTGGCGCCGTCGATTCTGGCCGAGTTTGGTTTGCCCGTTCCGTCTTCGATGACGGGAAAAACCATGTTTTCGACGTAGGAGCAAGGACCGATGGTCAAAATAAAGATCGACCCGGGACTCTTCGACCGGGCCAAGCAGGCGGCCACTGTCGCCGGGTACAGCAGCGTCGAGGAGTTCGTTGCCCATTGCATCGAGAACGAGCTTCAAAAACTCAAGACGGACGCAGCCGAGGGCCAGGTGGCCGATCAACTCCGCGGTCTCGGATACATCGAGTAATGGACTGGCTCGTGCGACTCGTGGTGTGGCTGAACGGCGTCGCCAACGCCGTCGGGAGTTGGGTGTTGGCGCCGATTGGCGTCTTACCAGGATGGCTTTCCGCCACGATTGTCGCGGCCGTGACCGGCATCCTGTTGCTGATTGCCTACAAATACACGTCCAATCAACGTGCGATCAAGCGGGTCAAGGACGACATCAAGGCGAATTTGCTGGCGCTCAAGCTGTTCAAAGACAGCGCGTCGGTCGCCCTGCGCGCCCAGGGGCGAATCCTTGTCGGCGCCTGCCGACTGTTGATTCTTGCCGTCGTGCCGATGCTCGTCATGGTGGTGCCCGTGTTGTTGGTCTTGGGACAATTAGGATTGTGGTATCAGTTTCGGCCGTTACGAGTCGGAGAAGACGCCGTCCTGACCGTGGAGCTTAACGGCGCCGCCGAGCCGTCCCAGGCCGACGTGCAACTGGCCCCGACGGACGCGATCGAGACGCTCGTCGGCCCGGTGCGCGTGCCCAGCAAAGGTGAGATCTGTTGGAAGATCAGAGCGCGCGCGAACGGCTATTATCGCCTGGTCTTTCACTCGGGCGATTGGACATGCGATAAAGAGCTGGCGATCGGCGACGGCATCATGCGCGTCAGCGAGCTCCGGCCGGGGCGGCTTTGGTCCGATTGTTTGCTGCACCCCGCCGAGAATCCGTTTGCTCCCGAGTCGCAGATCCAAGCGATCGAAATTGACTACCCGAAACGCGTTTCGTGGACCAGCGGCGCCGACTGGTGGGTGATCTATTGGTTCGTTGTGTCGATGCTGGCCGCGTTGTGTTTTCGCCGAGTTTTGAACGTCAATTTCTGAGCGGCAGAGAACGGGCGTGATGCGGAATGAGCGGTAAAGAACCCGGAACTCTTTCCCCCCGAACGACTCACGACGCCGACAAGAGGAGACTCACGCTATGGACTCCGCGATCGTCGTCGTCTCCGGGCTGCCCCGTTCCGGGACGTCCCTTATGATGCAGATGCTGGAGAACGGCGGCGTCGCAGTCGTCACGGATCACATTCGCACGGCCGACACCGACAATCCCCGCGGCTACTACGAGTTCGAGAAAGTGAAGCGCATCAAGCATGACGCTTCCTGGCTTCCTGAGACGCGCGGCAAAGCATTCAAAATGGTGTCCCAACTTTTGTACGACCTGCCGCCGAGCGAGACGTACCGAGTCATCTTCATGGAGCGGAACGTCGATGAGGTGCTTGTGTCGCAAGAGAAAATGCTCGCGCGCTTGGGGCGGACCCCGGCGCCGCGCGAAGACATGAAGCGGTCGTACGCGCTCCACTTGGATCGATTGCACGCATGGCTCCGACGACAAGCGAACATTGCGGTCCTCCGCGTCAGTTACAACGATCTCGTCGAACGCCCGGCGACACAAGCGGAGTGCGTGCGTGCCTTTCTCGGCGGCAAGGGCGACGTCGCGCGCATGGGGGGCACGGTAGATCCGTCCTTGTACAGAAACAGGAATCCCGCGGTGAGGACGGAGTGAGCGAGCGGAGAAGCTGCAAGACGGCCGCCAAACTGGGTCGCTGCGAACGCACGTTGCGGTTCTGGCGGGAACGGCATCCCGCCGCACTACTCACCGCAGAATAACGCGCACGTTGGCCATGCGATGACCTCGCGCCGCGCCACGATAAATCTCGAACGCCCCCAGCGTGCCGACGAAGCCCGCGTCGATCTGCTCTTCGCTTCCGTCCGGCAGCAGCATGGCGGAGGTCAGATCGCGACGCCGCAAGCAGCCCTGAAGGGCTTTGCACACCATGTCGGCATGGCGTCGGAGCGATGCCCCGCGGTCCCGTCGGCGGCGCACCACGGCATCGAGGTCTTGATTCCAGAACAGGGCGAACTCGCCGAACTTTTCCAGCCCGCGCTGGACTAGGCCGCGAATGAGGTGAAAATCGAGCATCGCATTCGGATGACCGACCTCGCCGTATTCGTCGAGATTGAGGATGCCGATGTTGGCAAGCTCTGCGCGATCCAGCAGCTCATAGAGATTGCCGCCGAGCCATTTCAAATCGGGCCGCTGTTGCCGGAACCCGTCGATGCGGGCTTGGTCGAGGTCGATGCCGACGAAGCCGCCGGGCGCCAAGACGCCGGCACGTTCCAGCATTGCGAGCGTGAGTAAGCCGGTTGCGCCCATCAACTCGCACCAGTCGCAGCGGAGACGGGTACGCTCGCCGTCTTCCCAGAGGAGGTAGGCGGCTTCACGCAGAACGCGGAGATTGCCCTCGCGGCAGGCGGCTTTGGCTGGGTTGTCGAAGGCGTCGTGTTGGCGGTCGGACAGGTCGGTCATGATGACACGCTCACCGCCCGGTCAGTTGATCCAACAGGTCCAAGATTTGATCGAGGGCGGCGGCGTCAAGCGTCCCCATTTGCTGGATGCAATTTCGCTGGTCCAGAGTCCGCATCTGAAACACGAGGGCCACAGATGGCGCTGTCAGGCCGTTGTGCTGGTCAGGCTGTATGACCAGCGTCCCGTCGAAACGAGATGCCGCGAGCTTGCTCGTCAACGGCACGGCCAGCGTCGTCGGCAACGAGTTGTTGAAAGCCAGTTCTTGCAGGATGATTGCCGGCCGCTCCCCGCTCTGCGCGTGCCCCGGCGCAGCGGGAATGAGGACCCGCCAAATTTCACCTCTTTTCATGGGCGTCCATCTTTTCCGCGAGACGTTCGACCATTTCGACGGTGCCCGCGCCCGCTCGCTCCCAGCCGTCGAACTCTTCCTGCAACTCCGCCGGCACCTCCGGCCGGGCCGGCTGCATGAGGATTTCAACCAGTGCCCCTTCCCGCAGCGGCGAACTGGGTACGACGACGCCGTTCGTCACGACGCCCGTGATGGTGGTGGACATGAGTTTCCCCCTCCTTTGCCCATTGTAATGAGCCCTTCGCAGCGGCGATAGGCGGCTTTATGCAGAGTGCCGGAACCTGCTTCATGGAAAGCCGGCCGCGCCTACCCTCTCCCCTCGGGGGAGAGGGTAGGGTGAGGGGCGCGGCCGATCCTCAAGGCGACTCGCCGAGAAGTTAACCCAAGTTACTGAGTTGCGCCTGCGCGGTCGTTGGAAAATAAGGACTTAGGTTCAGTTTTGGGCGAAAGTCTTCACTACAGCTGGCTCGGTTCGTCGAGCCGGCGCAGTCGCGTCGGCAGCGTCAGTCCCAGGCGA
>JBGQKZ010000149.1:0-13509 GCA_041499805.1 Gemmataceae bacterium | reverse complement strand
ACGCCTTGCGCCGCCACTGTCTGGAAGAAGAATTTCAAGCTGGTGCGGCACGTGCCGCGGTGCCGCGGAAAATCCAGAGCCTCTGGCACCGCGTGATCCGGCTCGTCATGTGAGCAAAGAAAATCTAAGAAAGCGCAGATCCTATGACCAAGGCCTTTATTGTGGGCGTCGAACGCTTCGTACGGGAGAACCAAATCCCCTTCCTCACCTTGGCGAAGGGACAGCGCAAAGACGAGATCGCGGCCGAGTACCGGTCGCGCTTCCGGGAAGACGAGGGCATCCTGTTCGTCGGCAAGGCGCAGGAGAAGACGCCCGTCTTCCGCACCGAGCAGCGTCGCAACCCGGACACGGGCAAGAAGTATCCCTGGATCGTGCGTTCCACGGCCATGGTCAATCACTTCTACTTCTACGGCATCGACGCCGATTTCGGGCCCTTCTTCCTCAAGTTTTGCACCTACTTTCCGTACACGGCCAAGCTGTGCATCAACGGCCACGAGTACGTCAAGCGGCAACTGGCCAAAGAGGGGATTGCCTTCGAGGCTTTGGACAACGGCATCCTGAGCTGTGCCGACCCCCAGCGCTTACAACAACTTTGCGACCGTTTGGCCGCCGGCCAGATCAACGCCCTGCTGCGCAAGTGGCTGGCGCGCGTGCCGCATCCGTTCACCGCCAGGGATCGCAAGGCCGGGTACCGCTACGACGTCTCGATCCTTCAGGCTGAGTTCTCCTCGACCCAGGTTCTCGACCGGCCGCACTCGGGCCGCGTCTTCTTCGAGGAGGTCATCCGGGAAAACCTCGACCTGGGGCGCCCGGACAGGGTGCAGTTGATCTTCCAGCGCCAGGTCCGCCGTACCACGCCCGGTCGCTTCCGGACACGGGTGCTTACGGAAGGCGTGACCCCTTCCCTGCATGTGGACTACAAGCATTCCCGCATCAAGCAATATCACAAGGAAGGCCGGGCGCTGCGCACGGAGACCACCGTCAACGACCCAGGCGATTTTCGCCTGGGCAAACGGCTGCACAACTTGCCCGCCTTGCGGAGGGTCGGCTTCCAAGCCAACCGACGTCTCTTGGACGTCCAACGGATCAGCCAGGACTGCGCCCTTGGTGAAGACGCCTTTCGGAGGATCAACGAGCCCGCGGTCGTCGATGGTCAGCGCGCCAGCGCTTTGCCTTTCGCCGACGTGGCCGTGCAAGCGCTGTTGACGGCGCTGCGGGTGTTCCGGTTGCTCCCCCGCGGTTTTTCCAACCGCGACCTGCGGGAACACTGGGCGCCCCGCGTGGGCCGTACCCCCCAGTCCATCACTCCGGGGCAGATGACCTATCACCTTCGCCGCCTGCGCTTACCCGGTATCATCGAACGGTTACCGCGCTCGCACCGCTACCGGGTAACAGATCATGGCTGGCGGACCGCGCTGTTCTGTACCCGAACCTATAACCGCGTGTTGCGTCCCGGCTTGGCTCAGGTGGTTCCCGCCGAGGCGCTGGAAGATACCGCGTTGCGGCGTCGCTTCGACCAACTGACCACCGCCATCGACCAGTGGATTGACAAGCAAAAAGTGCCCGCGTGAAACTTGACTCATTCACTACGTGTTCTTCGGATTAAGGTGCCTAGTAGCAGCTCGATGTCGCCGCGTACCGACGCCAGACTCTCGAGTCGCCCGGCTCAAGTTATCGAGGACGCACACGCGATGGTTTCGCGCGACGAGTGCCTCGACAAGATGGGACCCAATGAAGCCAGCGCCGCCGGTAACGAGACAGACGGCCATGAAACATTCCTGGCGGGAGGGGCAGGGACATGCTCACCGGCATCGTGCAGATCGAGCCCGCAATCCCCCTCGCGAGGCTTTTGCGAAGCGCAGAGCGGCGCTCGAGGTCCAACCACCGGTAGCCCGACGAAGGGAGGACCGGTCACTTCAGCGCGAGCTGGCTTTGGAGAGTTTCGAACGCGGGTCGCTCGAGAGGATGAAGGGTGTCGACTGTTAGTCCCCGCGCCACGGCTTTCTTCCAGGCGGCCGCGGCTTCACGCGACTGCTTGGCCAGTTGGTAGGCTTGCGCGAGATGAAAGTACGTCGACGCAGACGGCATTTCGGCCACAACCTCCTCAAGGTCCTTGATGGCCGGACCACTCTGACCGAGCGCGATGAGAATGACCGCGCGCGTGTCCGTAAGCTGAGGCTGTGGGCCGACGACCGTCAGCGCATGCTTGACAAGTTCCAGCGCTTCCTCGGCTCGATTTTCGCGGAGGACGCGCAGCCAAGCCAGATTGTTCAGCACAGTGGCATTGGAACCGCCCGTCTCCAAGAGGCGACTATAAATCGCTTCCGTCTCTTCATAGCGGCCCTGGAGGTTTCGCAATGTCGCCAGGCCCAATTGCAGGTTATCGTTTTTCGGATCCTTCTGCACGGCTGCTTGGATATGACTTTCGGTCTTGGCAAGCGGTGCGTCGGCGAGAGGCGCCTCTGCGAGAACGAGAAGAGCCTCCTGGCATACGGCCTCCGGAAAACACGTCTGCCAAGCCGTTTCGCACAGCTCAAGCGCGGCGCGATAGCGGTGTTGCCGTCGCAGAAAGTCGACGTGGACGAGGACGCTCTGGGGTTGTCCCGATTGGGCCACGAAACGCCGGTAATGTGCTTCGGCGGCATCTACTTCGCCGATGTCCTCAAGCACGCGTGCCGCCGCCAGATTGGCGTCCTTCGTCTGCGCATAGTCCCGCAACAGGGCAACGGCCTCGGCCCCTTTGCCTGCGGCTTTTAGCAGGCGCGCGTTGATGTCCCTCGCCCGGAAGCCCTTTGGCTCGAGCCGTTCGAGAGCCTTCCGCGCCTCCTCGGCTTCGCTCTGCTGATCATGCCGAAGCATATTCTGTGCATAAGTGTAGATGTGCTGCGCGTCATTGCCACGGAGTGGGTCCAGGCTCTGCCACCGTTTGCGGGCGCGCTGCCAATCGCCGAGGCGCTCCCAAAGCTGGGCGGCCAGAAAGTGGTCCTCCGGCTTGGACTTCCGCTCATCGATCAACTCTTCAAGGATCCGCACGGCATCCCGATTCGCCGATCGGGTCGCTTGGAGAGCGAGGAGGTGCGCTTTGGTTCGTTTGTCTTCGGGCGAAGTGGCATGAGTATCATCGGCGTGGAATCCGTGATCGGATCCATTCAAGACAGCCAAAGCTGCAACTTTGTCCTGATAGTCGCCATTCGACGATTTGAGCATCACCCGCGCCCTCAGAGCCCGGCGGCCGGCCTCAGTATTACCTTGTAGCTTTTCGACCGTGAGCAAGTAGTCGTTGGCATCTTGCAACCGGCGTGCGTTCGCCGCCTTAGCTTCAGGGTTGCTTCCATTGCGATCGGCACTCGACTGGCGCTTGACTTCAGCGATGAGGAACTCCGCGAACGCGAAAAGGGTGGTTGGGTCCTCTTTATTCTGATCGTGAGCGACCTGGTACAGTTCTTCCGCCCGCTTGGTGCGGCCGGCGACTTGATTGCATTGAGCCAATACCAGGGCTGACTCGGACGGCTTGAGTGTTTGTTCCGCCGCGTCCAGCGCGGCGGTCGCTTCCTCCTTCTTTTCGACAGCGATGAGATAGCAAATGAGTGCCAGCCAAGTCTCCGGCGCCCTGTCGTCAAGTTCGCGAGCGCGATACAGCGCTTGGCCTGCGGCTTCCTTGTTGCCTGCCCGCAAACGAAACTCGCTGAGCCAGAGATAGTCGCGAAAATCCTTAGAAGTGGCTGGAACCGCCAGCGCCGCAAAACGCTCCGCACGTTGCACACGCTCCTTCTTTTCGTCCGCACTCTCCTCCTTATTGTTCGGTGTCCGCAAAGATACATCCGCGGCGACACGCTGTTCTTCGCTCGTGAGCGTCAGTTCCTCAGGCCGATTTCTTCCTAGCAGCGTTTTCAAGAACTGCGCCGCCTCTCCAATATCCTGCTGCTGGAATGCCAGGACCATGGCGCGTCGAAGTGTCAGCGGCCGCGTTTCCCCCATTTGGATTGCTCGCGAGTAGTAGCGCAAAGCCGGAGCTGCGTTTCCAGTTAGGTCCTCAAACTGAGCCTGGCAAAGGGGCACGCGCGACCAGAGTGGGCGGCGCAGGGCGAGCACGTTCAAGATCGGGCGCGCCGCCTCGATGGCTTCTTTGTCGCCATGCTTCGCTCGATGCAGCAAGTAACAAACGCGGCCGTAACGCCAAAGTGCCCCATCCGCCCCTTCGATCGTCTGGATGTCCTGGACGCGGCGCACCATCGCGTCGTCGTCACCGGCTTGGAGGGCCAAGTCAAACAAGGCCATGCGGCTGTGTAAATCGCGCGGCTGCTCGTCGGCCAGCGCACGCCAAAGCTGCTCAGCTTCTTTCAACGCTCCCTTCTGCAGGTATGCATCGGCCAGCTCCGTGAGCACGGCACGCCTTTCACCTGGTTTGAAGCGCTCCAGCCCCTCGGCAAGCGGGGCGAGTGCGCGTGTGGCAGCCGCGTTCTCGCGTCGCAAACAAGAATCAATGCGCGCCACCCGCAATTTGACGCTGTCGCCTTGATGTTTTTCGGCTTCATCGAGAAGGGACTGACATTTGTCCGCGTGCCCCTGTTGTTGCTCCAGCTTCGCGAGGGAAATCCAGATTTCAATCGGCCGACGCTGTGCGTCCTCGTGTCCCTTCAGCAGCAAGGCACGCGCGCGGTCATACTCTTTTTGCTGCACCCAGCAATCGGCGAGCATGAGGGCGACTTCGATCGGTACGGGAGTTTTTGTCTCCGTATATTGATCGCGCGCCTTCGTTAGCGCGTCGATCACTTCTGCCCAATCGGGTTGGTCGCCCACCGCGTTGCGGCGGGAATTGCGCTCTAAGAGAAGGCGCGCGATCTCGATCCAGCCGGCCACCGGGGCGTCGGGCGAGCGCATAACCTGTCGGTATTGGTCCAGCGCCTTGTCCAGCCGTCCAGTGGCCGCGTGAAGCTGTGCGATTCGGACCTGTCCAACTATCGAACGTGATGCACGGGCCGCGGTCCGGCTGTAAGCTTGGTACGCCCGATCAGGGTCCTCGAGACGTTCATAGCATCTTCCGAGAAGCAGGTTAGTTTGTTCGGCCAAATCGGCAATGAAAGGACCGGAGTCCTGGCTGCTCCGTGCCGCAAAGCTCGTGTAGCACGTCGTTAGGAGTTCGGCGGCGTCGCGCCACTTTTCTTCATTGAAGCGAATCCGCGCCTTGAGGAAATCGAGTTCTGCTTGAGGGAACCCCTCACGTTTCAATAGATCGATTGTCTCGGCAGCCTCTTGGTTCTTCGACATTTGAATGAGTTGGCTTGCCAGGGCCCAGAGGAGGTCAACTTGGCCGGGGACTTTTCTGAGGCCGTCGCGCAAACACGTCACTGCTGCACCCGACTTCCCCTCCTGTGCATCCAGACGGGAAAGCTCATGATAGAAGTGCCATTCCTTAGGATTCCGTTGGCAGCCGTTCTCGAGGTACTTGCGCGCTGTCGCCACGTCGCTTCGTGTTCGAGCCAACTCCGCAGCCGCAACGATTACATCGGGGTCGTCCGGAGCAAGTTCCAGGGCCTTTTCAGCGTCCTCTCTATTTTCCTTGGTCGCGTTGGCGTTGCCTTGCGTCTCCGTCCGGTAGCGAATCCGCGCCAGCAGAGCGAGGTGCGAACTCGGGTTCGCTCCCACCATCTTTTCGATTGTTCTGTCGGCTTCTTCGAACACGGCCTTGTTTGTTTTCTCCCCGCTCCGCACGTCCCCATTTGTTTTCTCCCCACCCCGCACTTCGTTAGGGTGGCGCCGAAGCAGGGAAGCAAGGCAAAGGTAGCCTTCGATTCTTTCAGGGGCGTGGTCGACCGCGTCCTCGAATTTGTTCCGCGCGAGGGGGAATTTCCCCTTCGCTTCGAAACACTGTCCTGCCAGGCACTGCAGCTCTCCGTCTTTGGGCTGCTTGTCAAGGAGCGTCTCCAGGTGAGCGCCCGCGTCCGCGTAGCGACCGAGATCCATTGAGATGCGCGCCAGGCTCTGGCGAACATCGAGGCGGTCCGGGTTGCGGCGCAGCGCTCGCTCGAGAGCGTCATAGGCCCGCCGACGACCGCGCAGCGTATTCGCCAGTTCTTTCCTTGCGAGTAACATTCCATACCGCGCGACCGCATCGCGTGCAACCGCATCGTCCGCGCCGCGCGTCAACGCGAGGTAACGAGCCAGTGTACTCGCAGCCTGCTGGAACTTCTTATCCTCCTCAAGACGCAGTGCGTCATCGTACAACGGCTTGGCATTGCGCCGGATCTGGTAGCCGTGAAGCGAATGTACGCCGAAGAACGTGACCGCAATGATGCCGAGGAGGCACGCAAGGAATTTGACGTTGGGACGTTTTTGCATCGCAGTGCCGGAGTAAGGGGCGGGCGATGAAGCGCGGCAAGTCGGAGGAATAAAGTCGCGCAATCGCCGATTGGTAGAACACAAAAGCGGAGCGGGGCAGCCTTCTCAGGCTGCCCCGCTGCGGACATTATCCGCCCAAAACGTTTTAGGCTTGCAGGCGACGTCGCCGCAAGAAACCGAAGCCGAGGACAGGCAAGCCGCTCAGCGCCAGCACGAGCGCCGCAGGCGCCGGCGTAGTCACGGTTGACTGCATGTCGCCCGACGTGTTCGAGTTCGTGGACAAGTTAAAGTTGAGCTGGGAGGTCAGCGAGTAGGGAGGAGTACTCCCGTTAAAGCTCGTCGAAACGGTGTTCCCATAACCCGAGTTAATGGGGAACGGCCCTTGCGGCCCGGATGACGAGACCCCTCCTCCTGATGTCGCAAACAGACCGTTGTTCGTGTCCACATACGACTGCCCCGTCATGGTGCCAGTGCCGTGACCGTTACCGTTAAGGTCACTAACGAGGAACAACGGGTTCCCGGTCGGTGCAGTGAATCCCGTCGCACTGGCCGCCAGCGAGGCCGCACCACCGGTGGTGCCGACTGTGTTGATAGTGTAACTGATATCCAGGATGGCAAAGTTGGCTGTTCCCGGTGCGTTCGTAAACGAAATTGTGCCAACCAAATGGTACGCAGAATCACTGTAGTTCACGGTGATGCTGTTGTTCACCGACCCATCAAGGTCACCGGCACCACCGTCAAAGACGGTCTTGCTACCCGCGGTTGTCACAATCTGAACCGCGAAAGTGGCCCGTGCCGTACCTGGCACGAAGAGGATGGCAACTGCAAGCGCAGCAGCCGCCGTAATGAACCATTTTCTCATGAAAAAACTCCCTCGTAAGATCTCGGTAATTTGGAAAGAACTCAATAAACGAGACGACTTCGCGCATACCGATGTCCACGAGGGGGCCGGAATAACCGACTAACGATCGGATCGATGGCAAAACTCTTTTGTTGGATTACCAGCCAGGTAACAAGCTGTGGAAAAGCAAAGTTCGGTTCGACAAACCAGCCAAAATGAGGGCCGATTGGCCCGTCCGACGGGGGAGGACCGCTTCCAGACGATTGGGAACCAAGAGCGTCGGCAAGGCGAACCAAGCGCAGGAAGTCAAGTTTATTGGGCGCGGTTTCATGATCTAGGTATGCGGCATCCCCATTGGCGCCATCACAACTCCCCAATGCCTCGGTCGCTATTGCGTCTGCCTTGGTTCCAAGCGCGGAGAAGGCAAAGTCCGCCCGAGCCGCAGGAGTTGATGACATCACCCCGGCGAGGCAGATCAACAAGGCCAAGGATTTCGCGAGAACTCGACACATGCTACGATCAATGCTACAAGGGCGGGGCGACCGAGCAACACTTTACGGCGTCAGCCCTTAACAAACAAGGACTCGACGCGCAAGGAAAATCAGTAACAAGCAAGCAAATGGCTCGCCCGGTCCGCCCGGCATCGGCCATTTCCTCTTTCGAAACCCATAACGTAATTCCTCGCAACGGTTTAAGAAGCCGAAAGTCCCGGATTGACCGTGTCGGCTTCTAATCCGGAAGACCCTGATCGTAAACGATCGTTGGCACGTTTTCTGTCAACTTTTGTTGACAACTAGCCCCGGCTATTGCGGCGTCAGGACGTTTCCAAGAGATTCACCGGCCGTTCTCGTAGGCTTGGCCGGAGCCTGCATCGCCAACGTCACCTCTGCGTAAGAGGGGCCAAACGATGAGCTAACGCGCTTCCGGAGTCGTCCGGCGCGGCACTTGGGCTGGTACTACCACTCGGAAAAACGTGCCGCATCAAACGATCCGGCGGCGGCGCTGAACTGTCTCGTCCGTCCTTTCGCGATGCAAACTCCAATAGCCGCCCAACCCAACAAATAGACCCGCTAGTGCAGCGCCCTGGTCGGCGGGGGGGGCAGTCTCGGCATTTAACAGCGTCGCGCCCCAGTCTTCTTGATCTTCCAGAGCGGGTGCGCACGCGCCGAAACAGGCGTCACTTGCTTCGGGCGACAGCGTGGACGGCAGTGGCATTTCCCTGCTTTCACGCGTACGAGCTGCTGGTATTGCATCAACGGGCGTCGGATCGGCGAACTGTTCGAACGCTTCGACAGGCGGCGCGTTGTTGACGACCGGTGCAGCCAATGCCGTCGCAACGGTGTTAGCTTGCGTTAGGCTCGCCACCCGATTCGCCTGCGGACCCGCAATGAAGAACGAGGATTGGAGATCGGCGGCAGGCACACTTGCCAGTCCCGAACCGCTTTTGCTGTTACTTGCCTGACCCGACCACAGATTGTTCTGGACAGGCAAATGGTCGCCCGCCACGCCGAGAACGGCCACGAAACTACCGCTTCCGAGTGAGCCGTCGCGGACTATGCTCGTCGGTGTCGCCGAAGCCCGCATGGGCGACGGAGAATCCACATGTATCGGCAAAGCGGCACGGCTCTCTGAGCCGTCGCTTTCGGCGGAGTGACCGTGGGCGAACGACGCCGCCAACAGCGGTTCGGGGGAGCCGCCGCCATCGTTGTCGATAATCGCCAGATCGTTCGCGGTCAGGTCATGGCGAACCTGCGCGGTGGCGAGGTAGGGATACATAGCGGAATCCGCGTCCGTGCTGTGCCCAAGGCCCAGGGCATGTCCCAACTCGTGCGAGACGACAGTTTCAAAATCATATTGCGAATCGCCGATGGCAGATGGGTCGGTGCCCAGGAAGTAATTCCAGCCGGTGACGATCGTGATCTCTGCGCCGGCCTGGGACGTTACTCCGAGAACGCCCTGATCGACGCCGCCAATAACGCTGGTGCTTGCCAGATGGAGGTGAACGTCCGCGTCGACGCTGTCGTCGCCCTGAATCTCCACGAGGGTCACACCGCGCGAGCCGAGCATGTCATTCATATGGCTGATGACGTCATCCATCCGCGCTTGCTCCGCCGCCGCCAAGTCACCGGTAATCTCGTCCACCGCCACGGTCATGACTCCCGTCAGCAGCGGGTGGAGTACCGAGGCGAGCACTTGGTCTGCAGCATCCGACGTAGAGCCATCGGTAACGAGTGCGATGTCTCCCCCCGCATTGATCCCGCTGAGGACGTTGTTGGCGGCGGTCGTCGTCGTCGAGTTGCCGCCGTAGAAGTTGCCGGTCGAGGAGCTGAAGTTGGCGTTTACCTTCTGCATGATCTGAAGGACGGTCGGGGTGCTGCCCAAGCCGGAAAACGCGGCCGTGTTGCTCCCAATCGAGAACGTGCTGGCCCCGCCTCCGGCAAGGGAGATGTTGAACCCATATGCCAAGGCGTAGCCGTTATCGACAAGGGACTGCCCGCCGAGCGAACGCGTGTCGGCGTAAATTCCCAGGGCAACCGCGAACGCCTGGGCGTAGGTCATCTTGGCCGTCGTGCTGGTCGAGAGGTTGGAGAAGATTGTGGCGATCTGGGCATTGGTCTTCCCGGCCAGGTTGGCGCCGGTGTATGGGTTGGACACGCCGAACAGGTTCGGGAACGTCGCGGCCAGCCAGTTCCCCAGCTCCGTGTGGGTGGACCCGCCGTTGAAGCTCTTGAGAACCGCCTGACCGGTGGTACTGTTCTTCCAGAACCCGACCGTCGCGAACTCGCCGGTGACTTGGCAGGGCCCGCACGCCCGGGTGCCGCCGTTGTCCGCACTCTCCAAACGACTCTGCGGGGTGTAGAAGACGTTGCTTCCGTTTGGTCCGAGTTGGTCGATCGCCAGCCCGCACACGAAATCGACTTGGTAGTAGCAGTTCGGGACTGACACCGTCAAATAGTGGACGCCGGGGCCGAACGTGCCGGTAGCGAGGTCGTAGATCTGCTGCTGGCTGGCCGTGTTCGCGTCGAACGTCGCCCCTGGGGCGGTGTAGCTGACGAACGTCACGTCGTGCGTGTCGCCCGACGGGACGTTGACCGTGAATGTGACCTTGATCACGTCCCCCTGTCGGGTGTTCCCGCGGAGGTCGGTGAACGTCGCGGACGTGCCGTCCGAGTGGACGACCTTAAACGACACGTTGGTGATCGTGTTCGCGTCGCACGTCTCGGCGTTGGCAAAGTCGTTCCCTGAAGAAGATCCGCCGGTGGTCAGAACGACCTTGTAGTTGTCGGATGTGCTCGGATTGGTCCGAATGAACCCGGCCGGCACGACTTCGCGGACGTAGTAAGTACCGGAGGTCAGCCCGGTGAACAGGTATGCGCCGTTGACGTCGGTCACCTGTGTGGGCTCACCAGAGTTCAAAGCTCCGTTGTTGTTCAGGTCGAGGTAGACCGTGACTCCCTGGAGCGGGACGTCGGCTGGGGAATTGTAGCCGGCGGTCGTATTCAACCCGTTGCCGCTCACGTCGAGATACTTGTGCCCGCCGATCGCCCCGGCCGCCGCGTTCTTGTAATGGCTGAGGTCAGAGTCGGTGGCGCCCGGAACAGTAACCGTCCCCTTGTTTTCGTAGACGCTCGGCTGCGTCTTCTTGACGGTCAGCGTCTGCACCTTGAAGAAGTCGTTCGCCTCGTCTGTCTTGGCTGCAATCACGAGCACGTTTCCGGCGACCAAGCCCGCGTTCAGGTCGGCGGTCCGGGTGCTCGAGCCGCCGGTGTTCACTTCCGTGAATCCAAGGCTGCTGAGCAGGGAATCGCTGAGCGTCTGGTGGCTGTTGAATGCGCCGGGGATGGCGCCGATCCAGACTGTCATATCGCTGTCGCCCGAGACGTAACCCAGAAGGGCCGAATCGACGATCACGTTTTCAGAGAACTCGAAAAGCACGTAGTTGTTGCGGCCGCTGTTGTCCACCGCGTGGTTGGGGGCGGTACCGTCCTCGCTGGTGTCGGTCACACCCAACCCGCCGCCGTAGCTGCCGAGGTAGGCTGGCGCCCAAGCCCCGGTGGACTTGTCACGGCTGAACCCGCTGGTGTTGACCATCACGCCGCCCGCGGAGAACGCGCGGATGTTCCCGACGGCTCCGGTGGTCGAACTGCTGCCCGACATGTCGAACGTGGCGGACGTTCCGGAGGAGACGGTCAAGCTCTGCACCGTCCCGGTCGCCTTGTAGATCCACACTTCGCCCGGCTCGAGGATGTTGTCGGCGTCGCCCGTCTGGACGTGGTCAAACACGATCGTGCTGTTCGTGGTGGAAAGGTCATCGGACGTGTCGGCAGGCGTGCCGTTATCGTCGGTGACCACGACCTGCGAAGTCGGGAATGCCACGGCGCCCGTGTTCGTGACTTTGTACGTCCAGGTGACGCTGGAGCCCGCGGTCAGTACCGGCACGCCGGGGCCGTTTGGGGCGTCTTCGTTGTCGTAATCCGGGGCGACCGGGTTCGTGTTGGTCGGCCCGTTCGTCGTCTTCTCGATGTCGATTCCGGGAGCGAGAACCGTCTCGTTCTCGTTCTGGCCGTTGTCGTGGACGCTACTGTTATTGCTGTCGCCACCGTAGGTCGCGGTCCACAGGTATGTGCCTGCCACAGTCGGGAGGTAGCCGCCCGGATTGGTGCCGGTGGCCGTGGTGTAGGTGCCGTTGCCGGTCACCGTCACCACGTCCGTGTAGAGCCCCACATTGCTCGGACTATACAGCGTGAACGTGATGGTCCCAGTCGGATTGTAGCCGCCCGATAGCACTGCCGTGTCGGTGAGGTTTGTGCCGCTGCCGATAGCCACGGTGCCGCCGGCCACGGTATTGATCGCCGGACCGGCTAAGTTGACCGTCTCGGGCTCGTCGCCAAATGGACTTGCGGCCGTGCCATTGTTGCTGTCGCCGCTGTAGACCGCCACCCACTGATAGGCGCCGGTCGCCGTGGGCAGGTAGCCGCCGGAATGGTTTCCGGTAGCTGTGCTGTAGGTGCCGTTGCCGTTGACTGTGACCGTGTCGCTATAGACGTTGTTGCTGTTTGTGCCGTTGGGCGTGACTCCCGGCGCGAACAGGTAGAACGTGACCGTGCCCGTCGGGTTGGAGCCGCCTGCGAGCATCGCCGAATCGGTCAGCTTTGCACCACTACCGATCACGATGGTCCCGCCGTCGATGGTGTTGATCGTGGGACTGGCCGACCCGACCGCAAAGGGCTCGCTGCCGAACGGACTGGTCACGCTGCTGTTGTTGGCGTCGCCGCTGTAGACTGCCACCCACTCGTACGTTCCCGTCGTCGTGGGCTGATAGCCGCCGGCATTCGTGCCGGTACTCGTGTCGTAGACACCGTTGCCGTTGACCGTGACCGTGTCGCTGTAAACGTTGTTGCTGTTAGTACCGTTGGGCGTGACTCCCGGCGCGAACAGGTAGAACGTGACCGTGCCCGTCGGGTTGTAGCCGCCCGACAAGGTGGCCGAGTCGATCAGTTTGTCGCCGTTGGACGTCAGGCTGCTCGACCCGCCGGGGATGTCGCCGACGGAATTGATGCCGTTAAGAACGTCGTTGGCCCCGCTCGTTTTCGACTGGTCCCCGCCGTAGAAGAGGCCGGACGAAGCCGTGAAGTTGGCGTCCACGATCTGCATGATCTGCGCGACTGTGAGCGAGGTGTTGTTGGCGACACCAAATGCCGCCCCGTCATTTCCGACGTTGAACGTGCTGCTGCCCCCGCCGCCGGCAGTGACAACGAACCCGAACTGTACGGCCTTGCCATTGTCGAGGAGCGACTGCCCGCCGAGGGAGGTCGTGTCGGCATACACTCCCAGAGCGACGGCGAAGGCCTGCACGTAGGTATTCTTGGTCAGACCACTTGGCGTCCATAGGTTCAGGTAGACGGCAGCGACCTGGGTGTTGGTCAGCCCCGCCAGGCTTGTGCCGGTGTAAGGATTCGAGGCGCCGAACAAGTGCGGGAAGCTGCTCGCCAGCCAGTTGCCCAGCGCTGTCGACGAAGTTGAACCGTTGAAGCTTTTGATGACGGCCTGGCCATTCTGATTGTGCCAGAAGCCGATGGTTGCGAATTGACCAGCCACGACCCCGCCGCTGGTGCCGGGAATCAAGCTGGGTGTCGTCGTGATGGCTGGACCAACCTTGGTGACGGCCTCATTTTCGTTCTGGCCGCTGTCCGTGGCGCCGGTGTTGTTGTTGTCGCCGCTGTACCTCGCGGTCCACAGGTACGTCCCGACCACCGTCGGCAGGTAACCGCCCGGATGGTCGCCCACCGACGTGTCGTATGTGCCGGTGCCGCTGACCGTCACGGTGT
>JBGQKZ010000148.1:0-13617 GCA_041499805.1 Gemmataceae bacterium | reverse complement strand
CGGTTGTTGAGTAGGTTTTCCACCTGCCGCACCTCGTAATGGGAGATGTCGCGAAAGTCGGTCCCCTTGGGAAAGTACTGGCGGATTAGGCCGTTGGTATTCTCGTTGGTGCCGCGCTGATACGGACAGCCCGGATCAGCAGGGGGCTGGACCGCGAGTGACTCTTTGGTCACGTCTGACTTTCTGTTTTGGCTGCCGTCAATTTCGTGGCGCTGTTCCCGTGGGTTTCCGCGAACGGTTACAGTCCAACTAGGAGGCCGAGAACAGCCTTGAACCCGCGCGCCGCTTCCACTCCGTAAGGTGCAAATACTCAGCCAAATTGCAAAAGGAAACGCGGGTCAATGTTACGTCGCTTCCAAGAACGGTTCCTTGCACGACGTGAGCCTGCTCGCGGCGCGTTGTTCCCGCGACGCCGAAACTTCGGCGCTCACTTCGCGACGCTAGTTCTGGAGGTCTAGAGCGCTCTTTCGAGTTCGGCTAAATAAATGCACCCGACGGGCCCGGACAGTCGGTTCGAACTCTTTTTCTGCCCGCGTTACGGCTCAATCATCGACGGCACCTCCTACACACTGTTCGTCGTGGAGGGGGGCGAGCCGGTGCCGTGGACCAAGCCGGCCGACTTGCCATACGACCCGAAAAAGCCGGTGCCGCGGCTGGGCGGCCTGTTCGATGGCGACTTCAACGGCCTCTTCTGCGATGGCAGTGTCCACCTTATTCCCCGCACGGCCCCGGAGCGGTTGGTCCGCGCCCTGATCACGCCGGCTGGTCAAGAGCCGGTGGACATGTCCCACATCGGCCTGCCCGACCCGCGCCGGCAGGCTGCCGCCCACCCCGAACCACCCCTCGTTCGGGGCCAGAAGGGCAGTGTTACCGCGCGCGTGACCTACCGCGGGGAACCGTTGGCGGGCGGCGTCATCACGTTCCATACGGCAGAGCCGGGCGACTGGCAGACCCAGATCGGCGCCGACGGCCGTTACTCCGTCACGGACGTTCCGGTGGGCTACGCAAATATCACGGTTCGAACTAACAAGGCTGCGATCCCGGAGCGGCTCGGCAACGTCATGACCAGCACGTTGGGGTGCCAGGTCAAACCGGGGAAGCAGACACACGACATCGATCTAGAGCCCTGATGACGAACCCGACCGTTACCCGCTCAGGGCATGCTATGTGCGCGGAGCGACTGACCAGAACGAGCTCATGCGGCGCTTACAACGGCCTGTACTCCGCCGTCGAAGGTCGAACGCGTGAACCGCCGGCTTCAGCGAGGAACGTCCGATGAACGCATCCAATCGAGCGTCCCTTGTTGTCATCGCGTGTCTACTTATAACCTCGTGTCACTCGTCAACGACGGGGGAGGGCAAACCCGCCGCGACACCTAGTCGCGCTGCGCCCCGTCATTCACGTTGGAAGTTGAGCAGACCCTGGAAGGCGTGCTCTTCATCACCGATTTTCAGACGACTGCGGCCGACGAAGTCACGTTCCAGGCCAGTACCGACACGCGCTCGGCAATCTCGGAAAACATGCTTAGCTACCGGCTCTTTGACAAGGACGGCAACCGTCTTTTCCAGGGCGAGATTCCGCACCATCGACTCACCAAAGACACGCCTGCGAAGTGCGCCGTCAAGAATCCCTTGATTGAGAAATCCACGCGGATGTTCGTTGGTGTCGCCTCGGTGGGGGAGCTTCTGCGGTAATTTGTCTGGGCTTGTTCGAGAAATGACGGCCACCTCGCCGCGGACCTCGCAGAAAACGACCGAGCCGTACCGAAAGCGCGGCGTTCGGTACGGGCCGAACAGGAGTTTCCGCGGGATGGTTCGCGACGCGCACATGATGCAACAGCTTAGCCGGAAGCGGCCGCGATTGCGATGCTGCCGCTCACCGCGTTTTCGCTCACGGGCCGGCCCGGTCGCCATGTTTGGCATTCGGCTGCATTGCATCCACAATCCCCACGAGCGCCATGCGCGCTTTGCTCAATTCGCCGTCGACACCTAGCGACGCTGGTTCCTATACGCTGCACCAAACGCACATCGTGATTTCTTACCGCCACCAACTCAATCGCAACATCATCTGGGCAAAGGACTTCCTGGCTTCCACGGGCTTCTTTAGGCCGGCGGCCGTGAGACCGCGGATACACCAAACGTCCCATGCGTCGGCACCGGCCAAACAAGCCGCGACGGCGTCCCCATAAGCATTTTCCGCCTTGCTGAGTATAAGGCGAGTGGTTGCCCGACCGATCGGGGATTCATTGCGAGCTTCGCGAAACCTCGGCAGGTCCCTCTCGTCAGCGATTCTTTTGCGCTGTTCCTCGATAGCAAGCGTGAAGTTCCTCTCGGCCGCCGAGTAGTCCTTTAAGCGTGCTTCAGCGATCGGTCCACATCCTCAGGACTTGAAAACACGTCGGGTGCGACCTCGCATGCAGCGCCGTAAAGATGGGTGCGGTAGAACGCGAGATTCTGTTGGATTTCGGCCCAAGGTTTTTTCGCGCGCATCTTGACCGCTTTGTGAAGCGCCGCGAGCTTGCCTTGCTTGTCGAGCTCTGCTTCGATCACGCGCGCGTAGATCAGATTGCCGCTGTAACCGCGCGACTGGTAGAACTGCGACAAGAGTAGCGCGGGAAGGGGACGGCTCTTGCTATCCGCTAGCGTATTGATGTTGAACGCCAAAACATTTGTTTCGCACTTGTCGATCCGCGACAGGGTTCGAACGATGGAACTTCGCCTCGGGGCATCGTGGGGCACGCGCGACTCAAAGCGCTTGCTCGCGGGCACGCCATCCAGAATCGGGTTGGCTGCAACGAGCGACAGAATCTTGGCGAAGTGCGATTTCCCGGAACCGAAGTAACCGGATATCCAGATGCCGATTTCGGTCGTCTTGGTCAAAAACGTATCGGTGTAGTGTTCGAGGATGTCGTCGATGTAGCCTTCGATCATTGGTGTGACGACATAGCTGCCGATCTCGTTGGCCAACTTGTGCGCGTCACTCCGTTCACCGACCTTGATGACCGGATCGATTTTCTCCTCGACGCGAGTTGCAAACAGGTCTGCGATCTTCATGGATAGGCGCCCTGTCCAGTGGATTACAGCAAGTCGCCGCGGTACATAAACTCGTCGTGTTTCCCGACGAACGAATAGGTCCGCGATTCCGCGACGTGACCTGGGATCAGAACAACTACCGGACCGTTCAGATTGGCCTGAGCACTGTCCCAAAGCCGTTGCATCACGTCCCGCGGTCCGGCGGCCGGGTATAGAGCCGCTAACCGTTCCAGGCTTACCACCGGTTTTCCTTTGCCGCGCTCTGAAAACCGAGCCTCGACGGCTTCAGCGACGGCTGTCACCCATAAACCGCCAAGCTCAGCCTGCGGGTCCGAGCCAGGCATCGGGTCGCCCATCGAGCTGACAATGTTGTCGGCTCCAATCTCGGCGATAATTCGCTGCGTGACCGCCAACACGTCGACGGGCCGAACATCGATTTCCGTCTGAAGCGTCGCGCAGTGCGATCGCCATTCCTTCAAAAAGGCTGTTTCCACTTCTGGCGGATAGATCAGCGCCAAAAATGGCGCTCCGGTTTTCCGCCCGATGAAGTCGTAACGAGTGCGAACCCGCTCGATCGCTTCGCCGATCTTGCGACGCCAGTCGTGGATGCTCTCGGACGTAACTCCCAGTCGGCGGGTGTTTCAAGAACAACCGTTGACCCGGCTTTCTCAAAACCAATTCGGCCTGCTTGCGCAAGTTTCGCGAGCGTGGAGGCGACTTCGGCCTCTGTGAGGAGGAACAAGCGCCACGTGACATCATGGATCACCTCACGGCCGCGGCGACCTTCGGCCGCGAGCACGCGAAGTAAGGCCTCCGCAGTGGAGACTGGCAGGACTGGTCGAACGAGGATTTTCTTCCGCTGTCCCTCCAAAAGTCCGAAATCTTGGAGGGCGGTCAGGACGCCTCCGGCCAGTTTTGTGCGCGTGCTCTCCGTCCATCGCTCGATCTGCCGCTGACGAACTGCCGCATCGTTTAGGAGGTCGAGAACGTCATTCCGGGAAACGACCGGGCGCGACCCCTGATCATTGGCCACCAAGACGGTGGTCACGAAATCGAACGTCAGCCGGTCACGCAGCGCGTAAAGCAGATAAAGCAGGGAGACGAATTCGCGGCTGTGGTCCGTGGGCAGATGCATCCGCCAGCGGCGCTGTGAGCCACTGCGCGCTAGGAATCAAGTAACGTTGCTGGATCGAGGTCCAGATTCGGTCTCGGTTCACTCGCGATCGTTGACTCAGCAACATCCCTTCCAAAACAAGCTCTCGCACCTCCTCCACTGAATGTCCGCGTTGCAACGCGGCAAAAATCCGTCCCGCCTCTTCAATCAATGCGCCTTTGGAGGAATTTCGGGCGCTGTACGCGCCAACATCACGGAGGGCAAACGCGCCGGCCGTGCGTGCGCCATTTGCTGCCGGCGATGCCGATGGCGACACCCTCCTGCCAGAGTCGGTTATCGTGTTCAACGTGCTCCCGACTGCCTTTCCGTTTGCGGTGAGTGAGCGACTGCCTCCTCCGACGCGATGCCCCACTCAATCCCGGCGCGCGTAAACCAATCTGGGGGCGCCACGGTCATCCCAATTTGGAAGTTGGTCAAAGAATTATCCCAGCGCGTATACCGGTCGTCCAGCACCGAAGGAAGGAGATGTTGCAAAAACCTCCCTGCGCAAGCGGGCGCCTCGCTGAGAGAAACGGACAAAACTTGACCGAGGCCGTGGCGAATGGGCGAAACCTCGCCGTGGTCGCGGCCTGCAGTTCCTCGAATGCATTCATCTCTACTTTCATCGTTTGGCCAGGCAGCGGCGTGAAGGCGTCGCCCATGGCAGCCGGTCTTAGCGCGGTACCGCTAGTTTCTCAATTGTCGCGCCACCGGTTTAGTCCGTCGTAGATGCGCGACGGCTCGAGACACTTCAGGAATGCTTCGTCACGCCGGCCACGCCAGCGAGCGTCCGAGCGTTTGAAGTATGCCTAGAATATCCCCATCTGCATTTCGCTTCACGCTTCACTAGACGAGGAACCTGCGATGGCGACCTATGTGACCCTCATCAAGCTCACCGAGCACGGCGTCAAGAACGTCAAGGACACCTGCAAGCGGACAGCCGACTTCAAAGCGAGCGCCAAGAAGTTGGGCGTCGAAGTCAAGGAAACCTACTGGTGCATGGGAGCTTACGATGGCGTCCTGATTTTCGACGCCCCTGACGACGAAACAGCTACCACAGCAATGCTGTCCCTCGCCTCCTTGAACAACGTGGCCACGCACACGATGCGATCGTTTACGGCCGCCGAGATGGGAAAGATTGTGACAAAAACCCCGTGATACGATTGTTTGCCGGCGCGGGAGGAGATCTCCCGCTCTTCTGGGTGAACTCCCAGCGTAAGTCGATGCGTCCGTGCTTTGCGCCAGCCGTCCTACCCTTTTCTTCTTGTGTCCTGACCGAGTGGAAATCATGAGATGCTGCTGGGTTGCCATCGTTGCCCCGGTGCTGTTGGGTCTTGCCGAACCGGGTTTCGCCCAGGACCCGCCGCAGGCCAACGTCAAAACCACTACGTACAAGAAGACGAAACAGGCCGCCCTGGATATGGTCGTCCACTTTCCCTCGGGCTGGAAGGAAAGCGACCGGCGACCCGCGATCGTGTTCTTCTTCGGCGGAGGTTGGGAAAACGGCACAATCAACGCGTTTGAACCGCAGGCGACGTATCTGGCCGGTCGCGGCATGGTCGCCGCACGGGCCGACTACCGCGTGAAATCGCGACAGGGCGTCACGCCCAAGGAATGCGTCGAAGACGCCAAAAGCGCCGTGCGCTGGTTGCGGCAAAATGCCTCGATGCTGGGCATCGATCCCGAACGCATTGTGGCTTCGGGTGGGTCGGCGGGCGCGCATATCGCCGCCTGCACCGCTGTGACGCCAGGTGTGGAGTCCGAGGGTGAAGACACGAAAGTCTCCTCCAAAGCGAATGTGCTGGTCCTGTTCAATCCCGTGCTGCGCTTTGGACCGCAGATGTTGCAGCGGATCGGCAACGATGAAGTCCTGGGCAGAGCCATCTCGCCCACGTTGCATTTGACGAAGGACAGCCCGCCGACCTTGCTTTTTTATGGCACGGACGATTGGCTCCTGCGTCAGGGCGAAGAATTCATGCAGCGCTCCAAGGAGCTGGGGCATCGCGCCGAGTTGTTTACGGCGCCGGGAGAACCCCACGGCTTCTTCAACCGTCCGCCCTGGCGTGAGAAAACGCTAGCTCGGGCGGATGAGTTCCTCGAATCTCTCGGCTACCTGAAGGGGAAGCCGACGATCAATGTCCCCGACTCGCCTCAACAAACGCCCCGGCAGCAGCCTTCGCCACCCACGCAGCGCGATGTCAAGAATGGCCCGCATGCGCGGAACGTGCTCGACTTCTGGCAAGCCAAATCCGGGCGGCCCACGCCGGTGCTCGTGTCGATTCACGGCGGCGGCTTTCTTGCCGGCGACAAGAGCGTCGCACCGCAACTCCGGGCGATCCAGTTCCTGCGCTCGAAAGCCAAGGACTGGAACATTGACCCGAAGCGCATCGCAGCAACGGGCGGTTCTGCCGGTGCCGGTATCTCCCTGTGGCTAGCCTTTCACGACGACACGGCCGACCCGAAGAGCGATGATCCGGTTTTGCGAGAATCTACCCGACTAGCGTGCGCGGTCGTATTCGACGGCCAAACGTCCTACGACCCGAGATTTATCCGTAAACTGTTCCCCGACAAAGACGTGTACAAACATGGGGCGCTGAGGCGGCTCTTCGACGCCGACCTGAACAAGCTGGACGACCTTCCACCGGCGAAATATCGGCTTTTCGAGGAAGTTTCGCCCATCAACCATCTGACCAAGGACGATCCGCCGGTTCTTCTCGTTTACAACAGCCCGATGGACGCCGAGGTCACGAACGTGGGCATTGGAATCCACCACCCGTTGTTCGGAAAAGCGCTCAAGGAAAAAATGGACGAACTCGGCATCCCTTGTGAACTTATTGCCCGGAATAAGCGAATCGGCGGCGGAACACCGCCGCGACCGGTCGACTTCCTGAAGAAGTACTTCGGCATGAGCAAGTGACTAATCGGCGGCGGCTGCGAACGCCCGGCGTATGTGGCCTCCCTTCGGTTGGTACGCATTGGTAGCATTGACGCGATCTCGAGGTCGCACGGGTTCTACCCGTTGGAGGAATTGCGATGTCCGTCTCGCTGCTCTGGATAACGTTGGCATGGGCGTCCGCAGCCGACTACGCTCAGCCTGCGTTACTGATCGAGCCAACTGAGTTGGCGAAGGTTGAGTCGGTGGTCATTCTGGATGTGCGCAGCAAGAAAGATTTCGCCGCGTCTCATATCCCTAACGCGCTCTGGCTTGATGCGAAAGCCTGGGACCAGGCATTCAATTCCGAGCCGAATGCGACTGCCTGGGGCAAGCGGCTCGGCGAAATCGGCATCAGCCTCCGCAAGCCGGTCGTGGTCTACGGGGACGATGACGTGCGTGATGCCGCCCGCATCTGGTGGATTCTCCGCTATTGGGGTGTCCACGACGTACGCCTGCTCAACGGCGGCTGGCCTGCTTGGCCGGCGGCAGGCGAGAAGACGAGTTCGACACTGACCGACCCGCAGCCGCAAGAAGTGACACCGACCGCCCTCGGAGACCGCCTGGCGACCAAGCGGGAATTGTTGGAGGCGCTCAAAGGCCAGCCGCCGCAGATTATCGATGCGCGTTCGGAAGGCGAGTATTGCGGGTTGACGACGACGGCCAAACGCAACGGCTCGATCCCCGGCGCCGTGCCGTTGGAATGGAAGGACTGCCTCGATCCCAAGACCAAGCGGTTCAAGATGCCCACGGAACTGGCGAAACTGCTCGAAGAACGCAAGATCGATGTAGACAAGCCGGCGGTGACCTACTGTCAGTCGGGCGGCCGGGCGGCTGTGGTGGCGTTCACGTTGGAGCTGACGGGTGGCCGGCAAGTGAAGAACTATTACAAGAGCTGGTCGGAGTGGGGCAATGCCGACGACACGCCGGTTCAGCAAGTAGAGCCGAAGAAACCAGCGCCGCCGCTCACAAAGAAGGAGGCGGTCCGGGACACCTATCACGGGATCCCGGTCACCGACGATTACCGCTGGCTGGAAGACGGGAACAATCCTCAAGTCCGGGCCTGGAGCGACGCGCAGAACGCCTACGCCCGACGTGCGCTCGACAGATTGCCTGGCGCCAACGTCCTTCGCACGCAACTCACGAAGATCATGGCCGCCAAGACAACCAGCCACGGAGATTTCTACTACCGGGGCGGTCAACTCTTCGCCATCCGCCGGCAGCCGCCGAAGCAGCAGCCGTTCCTCGTCGTCTTGCCTGCGCCTGATCGGCCCGACCAGGCGCGCCTCCTGGTCGATCCGAACGAACTCGACGAGAAGGGAACGACCGCGATCGATTGGTACGTCCCGTCGCCGGACGGTCGCCTCGTCGCGGTGTCGCTGTCGCAGGGCGGCACGGAGACCGGCGACGTTCACGTCTACGACACGACTACAGCGAAGGAACTGTACGAAGTGATTCCCCGCGTCAACGGCGGCACCGCCGGCGGCGATCTGGCGTGGACGCCCGACGGCAAAGGCTTTTTCTACACGCGCTACCCGCGCGGCAAGGAACGGCCGCCCGAGGACATCGATTTCTATCAGCAGGTCTTCTTCCACCAGTTGGGTTCGCCGACCGAGCAAGATCGTTACGAGATGGGCAAGGACTTGCCGCGGATCGCCGAGATCAAGCTGGAAACGGACGACGCCACCGGCCGGCTGCTCGCCACCGTGCAGAATGGCGACGGCGGCGAGTTCGCCTTCTTTCTGCGCGAGACCGACGGTGATTGGCGGCAGTTCAGCACATTCAAGGGCAAGGTAGTGCAAGCCGCATTCGGTCGGCATGATGATCTTTTCGTCGTCTCCCTTCAGGATGCGCCGCGCGGCAAGTTGCTGCGCCTGTCCGTGAGAGATCTCGACGCCGCGAAAGCGCCGGTCGTTGTCCCAGAGGGAAAAGACACCATCGTCGTTGACTTCCCCGGCTTCTCGAGCCGGCAGACGGTGCTGCCGACCGCGAATTTGCTTTACGTCACCTACCAAACGGGCGGCCCGACCGAGCTGCGCTGCTTCGACTTCGAGGGCAAGCCGCGGCCCGCGCCGAAGCAGTTGCCCATCTCGACCGTCGGCGGGTTGGCTGGACTGACGGGCGACGACATTCTGTTCTCCAACGGTTCGTATGTTGAGCCGCGCAGTGTCTACCGGTTTCGGCCCGAGGCAAACGAGACGGTGAAGCTGCCGTTGACCACGGCACCGCCCGTGGACCTCAGCGACGTAGACGTAGTCCGCGAATTTGCCGTCAGCAAAGACGGAACGAAAGTGCCGGTCAACATCATGATTCCGAAGGGGGTGAAGCGGGACGGGACGAATCCTTGCTTAGTGACGGGGTACGGCGGCTACGGCATCAGCCGTGCGCCGGGTTTCGTGCCGGAGCGGCGAATTCTCTTCGACCACGGCTTCATCGTCGCCGAGGCCAACCTGCGCGGCGGCGCCGAGTACGGCGAAGCCTGGCACCGCGCCGGCGCTCTGACCCACAAGCAAAACGTCTTCAACGACTTCGCCGCGGTGTTGCAACACCTGATCGACCGGCACTACACCGCGCCGGAGCATCTAGCGATTATGGGCGGCAGCAACGGAGGGTTGCTCATGGGAGCGACGCTCACCCAACATGCGCAGTTGATGAAGGCGGTCGTGTCGTTGGTCGGCATCTACGATATGTTGCGCGTCGAACTGTCGCCCAACGGAGCGTTTAACGTGCCGGAGTTTGGCACGGTGAAGGATGAGCCGCAGTTCCGAGCGATGTATGCCTACTCGCCCTTCCATCACGTTCAGGACCGCGTGAAATACCCGGCCGTGCTATTCCTGACCGGCGCGAACGACCCGCGCGTCGATCCGATGCAATCCCGCAAGATGACGGCCCGCTTGCAAGCCGCGACGTCCGGGCGGCCAGTGCTGCTGCGAACCAGCGGCAGCAGCGGGCACGGCCTCGACACACCGTTGTCGGAGCGGATCGAAGAAGAAGTGGACGTGTACGCATTCTTGTTCGCGGAGCTGTGCGTGAAGGTGAAACAGTAACGATCTCTCGACGTTTCCGGCAACCGACTGGTCCGCGAATTGCGTCGCAGGCAGCCGATCTCGAGGAATGAGAAAATGGTGACGAATGCCGTCATCGCTGTCATCGAGACCGGCATTTACGTGGACGATCTCGATCAGGCCGAGGGGTTCTATCGGGACGTGCTTGGTCTGGCTGTCATCGGTAAGGAGGTGGGGCGGCACGTCTTTTTCCGGGTTGGAACCAGCAACGTCCTGCTCGCCTTCAACGCCGCGGCCACGCTCAAAGGCGATCCTCTGCCGGCGCACGGCGCCCGCGGACCGGGGCACTTCGCCCTCGGCATTCCGGCGCCGGCGCTCGACGCGTGGCGGGAGCGCCTTCAGAATCACGGGGTCAGGATCGAGAAGGAAATCACATGGCCCCTCGGCGGCCGGTCACTTTACTTTCGTGATCCGGCGGGTAATTCTGTGGAGCTGCTGACGCCCCGCGTGTGGGGACTGCCTTCGGGTTGGTAGCACATTGGGCATGCAGCAGAAGGAGACAGCGATGAAGCACTCGGCCGACAGAAGAGGCTTTCTTCGCGGGACCGCTTCGGCCGCCGCAGCGGTCGGCCTGACTCGCTCATCTTTCGCCCAAGAGCAAAACGCCGGCAAGATGACGTTCACTTACAAAACCGTCGGGAGATGCGAGATCAAGGCCGATGTGTACGGCGTCGCTGAAGAGGCAGCCCGTCCTGTCGTCATTTGGATTCACGGCGGCGCGCTCATCATGGGCCATCGCGGGCAGGTTGACCAAGCGCTGCTTGCCAAGCTCCTCAAGGCCGGCTACGCCGTCGTGTCCATCGACTACCGGTTGGCCCCGGAAACCAAGCTGCCTGCCATTCTCACGGACGTGGAGGACGCCTGCACATGGGTCCGGGACGAGGGGCCGAAACGGTTCCACATTGATCCCGAGAAGGTCGCCATCATGGGCGGCTCGGCCGGCGGTTATCTCACGCTGACGGCCGGTTTCCGGGTCAAGCCTCCGCCCGTGGCGCTGGTGTCGTTCTGGGGCTATGGCGACATCGCCGGCGCCTGGTACAGCCGGCCCGATCCGTTCTATTCCAAGACGCCGGCGGTTCCCAAGGAGGAAGCCTACGGCGCGGTCGCCGGCGCCGTCATCGCCGAGAGTTCCGGCAAGAATAACCGGCATCGGTTCTACCTCTATTGTCGACAGCAAGGGCTTTGGCCGAAGGAAGTCACCGGCCACGACCCCGACAAGGAACCGAAAGAGTTCGATGCTTGGTGCCCGGTTCGCAACGTTTCCGCGACGTACCCGCCCACGCTCTTGATTCACGGCACGAAGGACACCGATGTGCCCTACGAGCAGTCGGCGATGATGGCCAAGGAACTGGCGAGCAGGGGCGTGGCACACGAGCTGGTAACCGTCACGGGAGCGGGACACGGCCTCGCTGGCGCGACGCCCTCCATCGTCGCGGACACGCATGATCGTGTTTTGGCCTTCTTGAAGAAGCACACGGGCTGAACTTGATGGAGTGCAACGCGCCGATGAGGCACTGACATGATGAAGGCAAACGGGAAGATCGTGCTCGTTACGCGTGCCCGCTCGCCGCTTTTGTCGTCGCGCGGGTTCGCCGCCAATTTTGACGGCACCGTAACTTTTCAACTCGGGAGCGGCTGAGGACTGGAGGAGGGGCAGCGGGCTCGCGCCTGTGCCGGACTGCCCGCCGTAGCGAGTCGAAAACATTACCGGCGACTACCGGCTTGGCGATCGAAATACCGGGCCCCTCCGTTTGCCCGAAAAACCCTAAGCTTGCCGCGTGAAGCCAACGTGCTGTTCCTGACCGTCATGGCGACGAAGATGCCGTTCGTCGGACGCGGGTGAACAGTGCGCCTGATCTGCGTTTCGATCTGATGCAATCGCGGAACAGCCGGGCCCGCTTGCCGACGGAAACTGGGCCAGAGGAAGAAGCCGCCGTACCAGTAAGATGCTGACGGCGCTTCATCTCTTTGCTAACGACGGCACCAGGTCGCATCACATCAGTTTCGGATCGAAGATCTGTGCGCCGCATCGTCCGCACCGTCCGAGGCGATCCGTGCGCCTTTGCCAATCGCCCACTGGTGGTCACAATCCGCCCGCGCCAGTTTCAAGGCAGTGATCTGACGCAAGCGATTATTCTGTCGATCTTTATGCATCGCCGCATTCCGTCGCGAGTAGGGATGCCCGTCGCTCTCCAAAGGAAATGCGAGCACATCGGACGATGCGGACGATGCGGACGATGGAAAACAGAAACATCTATTGGGACTGCCACGCCGAGCTGAGTCGTGAACGGTGCTGTCACTGGGCGCTTCAAGGATGCAAGCGACCGCTGACATGCGGTACCGTCTTCGGTACCGCCGAAGGGCAAAGTACCGCCAATCTCTGCGAATGTCTGCTATCAAACGCTAGTAGTTGGAACTCGGCCAAAACCTTCTAAACTGCTATTGGCCAACGGCTTTGGAGCATTTTGGCGGAGGCAGAGCGGTCGCTTCGGGACCGTGAGGTCGCTGGTTCGAATCCAGTTGCCCCGATTGATTGCGAACGCCGAATCCCGCCAATGGTTGCGAAAGCGACGGTCGGCGGGATTTGAACGTTCTGAGTCAACTCTCTTGAACTCGCCCCTCGTTCTCCGCGATCCGAGCCTTTACCAGCTTTCGCACCAAGGCAGCCGGCAGGGGCTTGTCCGCCTGAAAGCGGATGGCGCCCTTGCTGGTGTCATAGCCCTTGAGATCGTCCTTGTGGGCTGACACCGTGGAAGAACTCATCGGATACAACGCGCAGTGATTCGCGGTCGCGCCGAAGGCCACAAGCGGTTTTCCATTCAGACGGAACGCGGCGAGCCCGTAGCTGATGCACTCCTCCGTCTTCGGGGCCGCGGCCCGGATGGCCTTGCGAAGTTTCTCGAGCGCGGCTCGCTTGTCAGCGCTCACGGCGGCGAGGTACTCGTCAACGGTTTTGGGTTTTGCTGACATGAGTGGTGCTCCCGAGGAAGAAGGCCGGAACTTAGTGGAGTTCCGCTTGTGAGTGTCGCCGAGCGAGCATCGATGCCAGAATCTCCGCAAGCTTGTCGTAGCTCTCCGCGGCGCCGTGCTCTATGCCGGATTGGACGACCGCGTCGCGAACGGTCCAAGCGTTCCGACGCCGCGTTGCATCGCCGCTTTCTTCCGGTTTTTCAACCGGCAATTCTCCGTTTGTGCTTTATCAGTAATGCTTTGCGTCGAGAGACGACCCAATCGACCGGCAATTCAAGATCCATCGCGGATCGTAACTCCTTCATTGTCTGTTGCTTATGAATGACCGCCGTAACTTCCCAATAACCCTGGAAAGAGGCGCAGCTGATCGCTCCGTCTGCTTGTATCTTATCAGGGATGGCGAAGGGACTCCCCGCACTTCCGGACATTCCAGTAGAGCAACGAACGCCGTTGGTCGAGGCGCTG
>JBGQKZ010000147.1:0-14078 GCA_041499805.1 Gemmataceae bacterium | reverse complement strand
CTCGCCACGTCGCGCCCCAGAAACCTCTCCGTGCCGTACGCCGTCTCGTCAAAGCGACAGGATCACCTGAAGTGCGGAGTGCGGAACTCGGAGTGCGGAACGAATCGAGACGTTCTCGGCTCCGGGATGAGTTCCACGTTCGCCAGCCCGACGACCACGCCATCCCGCAACGCTCGCACGGTGGGACTGTCGACGGGCTGGCGACTCTCTTCGTTGATGATGCGAAACACGGCGTCGAGCGGTTGGTCGACCGCTTCTGCCAGCGTCCACCCGGTCAAGGACTCGGCGACGGGGTTGACGAAGGTTACCCGCCCCTCGGTGTCCGTGGTAATCACCGCATCGCCAATGCTGGCGAGCGTGACACGGCACCACTCCGGTTTGAAATGCACGGCATCTTCAGGTGTTTGCCGGCGAGGGTCGGTCATAATCCCGCCTCTGCGCTTGTGTTCACACTTTCTTGCCAACTTCATCTGATTCGGAAAGCCGCTCCGTGAGCGGCAACCTGGCAAGGAAGCGGTCGGTCTGCGGCATACATGACCCTTTGCCCCGCGGCGCTCACGTCTGACTTCCGCGACGAGGGCTACCGTTTGGGTTTCTGGTTCTGGATTCCAGTTTTACGTTTCTTCCTATAACCAGCGTGCAAAGTTGTCTGTACGCTATCCGACAGACAGAAGGCAGACAGAAGGCGCTGGACGAACTCTTTCGTCGGTCATAAAGCCGTTCTTTGGTGTTCAACCGAACAAGCGCGTGAACTCCTCGTTGATTCTCCGATAGCACTCGCACGAACCGGCCTTCAACCCCTCCCGGTCGACGACGGTGAACATTCCCCGGCTGTAACGGATCAAGCCTTTCTCTTTGAAGGGTTCGAGAACCTCGGAGACAGTGGAACGCCGCACGCCGAGCATCTCGGCCATGAACTCGTGCGTCATCGGGAAAACGTCCGAGTGCGCTCGGTCCTGGGTCATCAACAGCCATCGGCAACAGCGCTGATAAACCGAGTGCAGACCGTTGCACGCCACTGCTTGCGAAACCTGTGCAAGAAAGGCGGTGTGGTAGAGGACGAGCAACCGGCGCAAGGGGCCGTCCCGGCTCGCCTCTTCTTTCAGTGCCTCCGCACTCAGCCGCAGCGCTTCACCTGAAACCTGGACGATCATCCGGTTGGCCGTTGTTTTGGCCCCGACGAGAACCGGAAGGCCCACCATGCCCTCGTCCCCGATCGTCGCTACCTCGATGGCCCTCCCGTCTTCCATCACCGTCAGAGCAGAGATGACTCCCCGGTTAGGGAAGTAGGCGTAGTCGATGGGCGACCGGGCCTCGTAGAGGACGTGCTTCAATTCGAGCGGGACGAGTTGCAGGCGGGGGAGGAGGCGCTGGTACTCCTCCGGGGGCAACCGGGCCAGGAGGCAGTTCCGGCGCGGCGGCACGACAGTCGGTTTTGTCTTCGGCATGGCTCACCACCGTCACGGGGCCACCGCCGGCGTCCGTAAAGCGACGGCAATATCGTAACGCGGCGGGTCCGTGAAATGGCCCGTGTGTCTGCCAGCAGACCATTCTATCCTTTTGTCCGCTGGCAGACACACGGCGTCTGTACGGTTTCCGACATGACGGCGGGCTCACTTTTCTATAATGGACCGAGTACAACAAAGGCCGGGCGCCGATTCGGCGGACCTTCCGGCCGCGACCGGAGTGAGGAAGCTTGTAATGGCTAAACCCAGCAGGATTCATGTCCCCGGCCAGAACCGGCTGCTGGCTGCTTTGCCGAGGAACGAGTACCACCGCCTGGTCCACGATTTGGAAAAGGTCTCATTACCGTTGAAGGACATCCTCTACGAGGCGAACGGGCCGATTCCGCACATCTTTTTCCCGCTGAACGGCGTGGTTTCCCTGGTCATCATGGAAGGCGACTTCACGCTCGAATTGGGGACCATCGGCAACGAGGGCATCGTAGGCACCCCGGTCTTCTTGGGGGCCGAACGCAGCCCGACCAGAGCGATTTCGCAGGTTCCGGGCGAGGCCCTGCGGATGGAAACGAAGGTCTTTCAGAAGGAGATGAAGCGGCGTGGCCCGCTGCACGGCTTGGTCCAGCGGTATACCCAGGCGATGATTAACCAGATTTCGCAGTCCACCGTCTGCAACCACCGGCACTCCGTTCAGAAACGCATGTGCCGCTGGCTGCTGATGAGCCACGATCGCGTGGGGGCCGACGAGTTCCAGCTCACCCAGGGGTTCCTGGCCCAGATGCTCGGCGTGCGCCGCCCCACCGTGAGCGCCGTGGCGTGCATTCTCCAGAAGGCCGGGCTGATTAGCTACCACCGGGGGAGGATGAGCGTCCTTGACCGCAAGGGGCTGGAAGCTGCTTCCTGCGAATGCTATGAAGTGGTCGCTAAGGAGTTGGACCGCTTGCTCGGCTGACGCCCGGAAGATCCGGAAAAGATCAGCACACCATTCCAGACCTAGCGCTCCTATTCCGCGCCGCCGTGCGCACTCTTGCAGCCGAGGAGACGCTGGTACCACCGGCTACTCGCTTCGACGTCGGTCACCGCGATGAGGGGTTGGGGACGCATCCGGTTCTCCGTCGCGATTCAACCCAGGGTCGCGTTGCGGGCTTTACGCCGGCGCGGTCTCGGCCGCCTTGGGGCCGCGCTTGGCCGGAAGTTGGATTTGTTTGGCCAGGCCTACCAGACCAAGCAAGCGGATGAGCACATACGTCACGTCGAGCTCCCACCAACGCAGGCCGTGCCGTGCGGAGCGTGGAAAGGCGTGGTGGTTGTTGTGCCAGCCCTCGCCCAGGCTCACCAACGCCACCCACCAGAGGTTGGTGGAACGGTCGCGGGTTTCGTGGCTACGGTAGCCCCAGACGTGCGTGGCGCTGTTGACGAGCCAGGTGGCGTGGTAGAGCAGCGCCGTGCGGACGAACATCCCCCAGACCAGCCAGGACAACCCCACACCGCCCCACAGTTGACCCGAGAGGAAGAGCAAGCCCGCGAGGGCCAGTACCGGCGCCATGTGAAACCGATCGAGGAAGCGGTGTACCGGGTCCGAGGTCATGTCGGTAACGTAGCGCCCGTAATTTGCAGGATCGTCCACGGCGGGGACGTGGGGCATCCACCACAGCAAATGGGCCCACCAAATGCCGTGGCGCGGGCTGTGCGGATCGTCGTCCTTGTCGCTGTGCTGGTGGTGCATGCGATGGACCGCCACCCAGCGCGACGGCCCGCCCTGGCTGGCCAAACAGCCAAGCACGGTAAGAATGTATTCCACGACCCGCGGGGTACGAAAGCTGCGATGGGTGAGCAGCCGATGGTAGCCCATAGTGATGCCGAACCCGGCCAGTGCATAGAGCACGCCGCAAATGAGCAAGCCCGACCAGGAGAAGGTGAACGGGGCCAAGACGACGCCGCCCTGGATGATGCTCCACCAAATGATGTGCGACCAGTTCAGAGACGGGAGCCGGCGGCGCGGCGGCGCGGCGGACAAAGACGTGGTGGTAATGGCGTTCTCCTTTGACTTGGCGTATCCGAAATAGGGGCCTGGCCCTTTCTCGGATCGTGCCGCACGGAATAAGCCGGCGGCGGGCGGCATGCTTTCGCGGCGCCGCCCAAGGCTATTGGCATCCCCATTGGTCTTAACGAGGCCGCCAAAGCATAGCATACCGCGCAAGGCATCGGCTTCGATTCACGCCCACTTAACGAGGCGGTCTCACGGGACGGCGCGGCGCCCCGTTCAGATCGAGGGTTTTCGCCTTGCGAATCGCGCTCAGCTTGCGGAGCTTGGCGCGGCGGCGCGCCTCGCAGGGCTTCTCATAGTACTTGCGCTTGCGCAGCTCCTTGGTGACGCCGCTGCGCTCGAGCAGCTTCTTGAAACGGCGTAAAGCGGCGCCAATCGGTTCTCGGTCGTGGACACGCATCCGCAAGGGCATGCTTGCTCCTTCTATCGGCAGTTCAGACGTGGGGCGTCGCGTCCGCCAGACGATTTCTCGCCGGAATAGTGGAATGAGGGGCAATCCAACGGGTGTGCGGAAGCAACGGGGACACATTTCGCAATTCCGCAGGAAGGTGTTCCCATTGTCCCGTACACCCGTTGGTAGGGTCCTTAGTAACGACGAGCGCCGCTGCTGCTGCTGCTGCGCCCGGCTTCCGTTTTGGGTCGCGCCTCATTGACGGTCAAGGCACGCCCGCCCATGTCCTTGCCGTTCAGTGCGGCGATGGCGGCGGTGGCTTCGTCATCGGTCCTCATTTCCACGAAGCCGAACCCCTTCGAGCGACCGGTGTCGCGATCCATGATGACCTGAGACGACTCCACGGTGCCGTGGGCGGTGAACATCTCCGTAAGCTCGCCGTCCGTCACCGCGTAGCCCAGGTTCCCAACGTACAACTTCTTTGCCATTCGAAACTCCACAAAAGATAGGCCTTCCAGCATGGGGGGGACACTTTCCAAAAACTCCTAGGAACGTGCCCCTTGCTGGAAAACCGGTTTAGAGACAGCTTTCAAAACTCATCGCCTCGGTACGTCCCGCTTGCCGAGCGGGACCGAGGGCAAGGTCCCGCTCGGCAAGCGGGACCTACCAAACGCACCGCGGGACAAGACCGCGGGCATGGTTGTGTCATCACGCGACAACGGCGGCCTCCACTGGCGCCGGTGCGGGCATCTGGTCTTTCACGATCTGCATGAAATGAATGCCCTTCTTACGCGACAACAGGTCCGCCAGTTTCTCGTCGGCGGCGGCGCGCTGGTTATAGTCAAAGATCGCGACTTGTTTCATGCCGTTGTCGAAGACGCCCCAGCGGGCGCGCATGCGGGGCGGAACTTTTGGCTTGCGCGGTCTGGGCGTCTTGGCAGCGGCCTTCGCACGCGGCTTTCGCGCGGACTTAGGCCCGGTCGGAGCGCCAGCCACGGTCGCCGCATCGGCGGGACCGGCTGCGTCGGCCTGGGCGCGCAGCTCGCGACGGTTCAAGATTCGGCCTGTCATAATAGCCTGCTATCGGGTGAAGGTAACGGGCCGCTGTAAGCAGCCCCTGAGCCCTGGATTTGCGCGGCGCGGCCGCGCGGTCGCGGCGCCGGCAAGGAGTGAATGTGCTCGCGCGTGAATTTCAGGACGCACCCAATCCGCACGCCGGCTAAGGCCGCGGATTTCGGCGCCTCGGCGACCCGGCCCCGGAAACGGCCGGCGTCGATACCGTTGATGCGCACGCGCACGGTTTCCCCCGTGCCCGCCGCGGCATCTGCCATGAGCGTCAGCCGGACGAAGTCGCCGACGCCGAGAGCGCGGATGGCGTCAAACAGCTCGCGATCCTCGATCCCTTCCCTGCGCCGTAGGTCGGCGATGTTTTCGATTACAACGGGGTCGCGCATGGCGGCTCCTTTCTCCCGTCCGGCATCAGGCCGACAGAAGCGACATTTCCGTCGAGTGGATCGCACTTCGGCAGGGCCGGCATGGACGTAAGGATGTTCCCCGCGCCATCGGCCGACACGAAGAAGCTATGAGCGACCCGAACCGTTGTGATGTCTCCGCCCACGAGCACATTCACGCGGAAATGGCCGTCCCACAGGCGCCGGACCTGGACGCTGTGCAAACCCTTCGGCTGGCCCAGGGCGCGCAATATATGGCCGCCGAGCGCGGTGCTCAATTTCTCATTGTCCGTCTTGGTGCGGTCCGATTGCTCCTTCGCTTGCAGTTTCGTCGTCATGCTCGTTCCGATCGTTAGAGGTTCTCGCCCCAGAGCAATGCGGTCGCTATCCGGCAAATGGGGACGCTTGCCGGGCGATGGGACTCTTTCCAAAAACTGCTCGGAAAGTGTCCCTATCGCTCCGCTTCAGCGCAAGTAATCATCAACGTCGTAACGCGGCAAGACTGCCACGAAGACGGTTCCCTGGCCGTGGTCGGAGTCGGCCGCCACCGTGCCGCCGCTCTGCTCGACGAGCATCTTTACCACGGCGAGGCCGACGCCCACGCTCGCTGCACCACCGGACAATGCGGACAATTTCCGGAGAGTTTGCGGAAAGTGTCCCCATTGTCCGAGCAATTCCTCACGGTCGCCTGCCGACAGGCCGACGCCGTTGTCCGCAAGGCGCAGTTCGTAGCCCGTGGGCGATACGCGCAGCCCCAGGCCGACCACCGTTTCGGACTTTCCGGGGTCGCGGTATTTCAGCGCATTCGAGATCAGATTGTCGAGGATGTGGCGCAGGCGAGCCGGGAACCACTCGACGTGCTCGCTCTCCAGCTCCAGACGCAGGGTCGCTTCCGGCGCGCCCACGAGCCGCTGCTGTCGGCGGAAGACCTGCTCGACAAGCGGGCGCAGAGCGATGGCGACGACTTGATCGTGGGCGGGATGGTAGCCGGGCGACTCGAAGAGGTCGCGCAGCACGGCGGCGAACTCCGTGGCGGCGCGGCCGACCTCGGTCAGCGCGGCCCGCGTGTCGCCCGATTTCTCGCAAGAGCAAAGGCTTTGGATCCGTTTCAACGCGTCCCACGCTTCGTGACGAACAAACTGGTCCTGCTTACGCAGGCGATCGACTTCGAGCTCCAGGTCCGCCACATAGGGCAACAGCGCGTAAGCGTCGGCGCTTTGGAGTCCCGTTCCGTTTGACTGCTGTCGCATCCGTTGATCCCTTCGCTGCCGACCGTTACCCCTCGCCGCCGTCGTCGCGCCAGCCATCCTCCCGCTGAGCGCGATCGAGGCCGAGCGTGTGCCTCCCCGGTTGGTTCCCCTGCCGTATCTGGGCCGCTATGCGGGCCAGATCCTTGGCGTGGACGGGGAGGACACGACAACCGTTGGCTCCCGCGTCCAGCGTTGCTTGCACCTGCGTCTCTTGGCCCGGTGTTACCAGGACCAGCAGCGCCGTGTGCGCCCGCCCGACCTGGCTCCGCAGGCCGCGGCACAGGCTGAGAACTTCCGTCAGGTCGGGCCGCGACCCGACGACCACCAGCTCGGCATCGCTGGGATTCCAATCCCTCTTGAGCGTGGCCGCGGTGGCGCCGCTGACCGCCTCGATCTGCCAGTCCGGAAAAGCCTGTCGGAGGCTGGACAAACTGTCGGCGTCCACATCAAAGGCAATAACCTTCGGTCGGTCCGGCACGCAGCGCTCCTGGCGAATGAAGGTAGCCCGTGGCCGACGAGCAGGTTCTCTCATCCGTCAAACCGGCCGGCTATCTCCGTGAAGGGCCGTGTCATAGATACTCACGAGTTCCACGTCGATTTTCAGGCCCTGTCCGGCACAGCGACGGTTCGTGTCCACGAGCACCGTCTCGTCGTTCACCTTCAAAATGCGGACAAACCGTGTGCGGCCCTGGCGGTCCGAGGCGCGAATCCATTTGCCGACGGCCAGCCCCTGACCCTGCGGGAAACGGCTGCGCGCCCAGCGGCGCACGCGCGTTGGATCAGTCGGCGCGGACGCGACATCCGAAGACACCCGGACCGTAGCGCCGGCGCCGGGCGCAAGCCCGACGAGCGCCTGTCCCAACCCCGGCAGCCGCGGGTCGCTCACGCCGACGGTCACTTCCACCGGCGCCCGGCACGATGCCACGGAGCCGTCGTCGAAACGCTTCACATAACGGATCCGGACGCGGTCACCCGGTTGCGCGGTTCGCATAGGAGCTTCTCCTTGAAGGCACAGGGAATCGCAAAGGCGGTGGAGACGACGCTCGCCGACGCCAACGAAGATCAAGAGCAATCGACAAGCGGGCTCGGCGCCTCCGCGTACCTGAGAACGAACAGAATCGTCCGACTCCGCACGCTTGATGTCCGCCAGATCCGAAGAGGCGTCTGGGGAAGAGGAAGGCACCAGGGATGGAGAGTAACGTAATCATTATATACGAGAAGCCGCGAAATTGCGAGCCCGCTCTTCGGGATCGCGGCAGCGCCGTGATTACAATGAAGGAGTTACCATGCATCCAGGGCCCGCAAAGCCGTGTCGTGCGTCGTGGCGAGCCGGAGTGTGACGCCATCGCTCGGCAATGCGGAATGTACACCCGGATGCGAAAGATCGTAAACTGGCACGGGTTACTCAAGGAACTGTGCTGCATCATGCGACCTCCCGGCTTCGCCAACTTGTTGCTGCTGCTGGCCTTGACGCCGGCCTCGGACGGGCGCACGGGCGAAGCCAACGCGGAACCCGATTTGGAGAATAAGCAGCGACGGCCCGCGATTTCCCAACACGACGTCATCCCGATCTTGCTGCGGCGCTGCACCGCGTGTCACGGCTTGCGCCGGCAGGAAGGCGGTTTGGACCTGCGCACCAAGGCAGGCCTGTTGCACGGCGGCAAATCAGGCCCGGCAGTCTTGGCGGGCAAGCCGGACCAAAGCATGATCGTCAAGAAGATCCGCGCGGGGCAGATGCCGCCGCGCGATCGCCTTGTGGAGGCGAGCGTCAAGCCGATGGAGCCGGCCGAGCTGGAGACGGTCGTCCGCTGGATCGAGTCGGGTTTGCCTGAGATCACTACGCCACCCGACGTCGCCACCGCCGTCCCTGACCCGTTGGTAACGGAAAAAGACCGGCGATTCTGGTCGTTTCGGCCGCCACAACCGCAGATCGTTCCACGTGTCTACCGCGCCGACCGCGTACACAATCCCATCGATGCGTTTATCCTGGCGAAGCTGGAGCAAAAAGGGCTCACGCTGTCTCCCGAGGCGGATCGCGCTACCCTGCTGCGACGGGCGTCCTTTGACCTGACGGGCTTGCCGCCCGAACCGGCGGAAGTAGACGCTTTTCTCGCGGACCAGAGCCCGGACGCGTACGAGAAACGGATCGACCGCTTGCTCGCCTCGCCGCGTTATGGCGAACGCTGGGGCCGTTTCTGGCTTGACGTCGCCGGCTATGCCGACTCGGAGGGCAAACGCGAGCAGGATTTGCCCCGGCCGCATGCCTGGCGCTACCGCGACTACGTCATCCGCGCGTTCAATGCCGACAAGCCGTATGACCGTTTCTTGCTGGAGCAAATCGCCGGCGACGAGTTGGCGGATTACGAACACGCCCCGGAGATTACTCCGGAGCTGTACGACAACCTCGTCGCGACGGGCTTTCTGCGGATGGCCCCGGACGCGACCTGGGCCAACATCACCGGCTTTGTGCCGGATCGCCTGGAAGTCATCGCCGACGAGATCGACATTCTCGGATCGGCGGTCTTGGGCCTTTCGCTCAAATGCGCCCGTTGCCACAGTCACAAGTTCGATCCGATTCCGCAGCGGGATTACTATCGGCTCGCGGACGTCTTCAAGGGGGCGTATGACGAGTACGACTGGCTGAAACCCGACGTGCGGCCGGGGCTCGGCCCGGTCAGTCAGGACGTACTCGGCGGCCGTCACCTGCCCTACGTCACCACCGCGGAACGGCGTGAGTGGGAGGCGGAGAACGCGCGCATTCAACGCGACATCAATGCGGTGCGGTCCACTCTCGATCGTAAGGCGGAAACCGTCTCGGCCAAATACCTGGAGACGCGGCTCGCGCTGTTGCCGGACGTTCTGCGGGACGACTTGAGAACCATGTTAGCCACCGCCGCGGACAAGCGTGATGCAGTGCAAAAGTACCTCGCCGCGAAGTTCGAGCAATCGCTGCGCGGCGATCGCGAGACGTTGAAAAAACTAGACCCGGCCTTCAAGAAGGAGTCCGACGCGGCGGAAGCTTCTATCAAGGCTCTGCAAGCGCGGCGATTGCCGGAGCCGCGGATTCAAGCCCTGTGGGATCGCGGCGCTCCATCGCCGACCTACGTTTACCGGCGTGGCGATCCTCTGAACCCGGGCCAGCTCGTCGGTCCAGGCGTACCGTCGGCGTTGACGGACGGAAAGACGACGTTCGACATACGTCCGCCGTGGCCGGGCGCGACAAAGACGGGCAGACGCTTGGCCTTCGCGCGCTGGGTGACGGAAACCGACAACCCGCTGTCCGCCCGCGTCGCCGTGAACCGGATTTGGAAGCATCACTTTGGTACGGGCATCGTTTCGACGCTGGGCAACTTCGGCAAGGTCGGCGCTGCGCCCACCCATCCCGAACTGCTCGACTGGTTGGCGCGGGAGTTTGTGCGCGAGGGATGGAGCGTCAAGGCGCTGCACCGCTTGCTGGTGACCAGCTCGACCTACCGGCAGAGTTCCGCCGTGACGTCGGAATTGCAACGCTTGGACCCCGCCAATTCGTGCTATTCGCGTATGCCGCTCACCCGTCTCGACGCCGAATCTCTGTATGACACGCTCTTGCTGGTCGCCGGCCGCCTGGACGAGAGACGTTACGGACCTGCGGACCCCGTGCAAGTGCGGGCCGACGGCCTCGTGACGCCGACGGGCGCCGCGCGCGGCTGGCGACGGCTCATTTACGTGCAGCAGACACGCAAGCAAATCCCGACGCATCTGGAGAACTTCGACTACCCGCAGATGAACCCCAATTGCCTTGAACGGCGCGACTCCACGGTCGCGCCGCAGGCGCTTCACCTTATGAACAACGGGATGGTCCAGGAACTCGCCGAGCATTTCGCGCACCGCGTGCTCCGCGAAGCGGGCAATGATACCGCCGCCCAGATCGACCGCGCCAACGTCATCGCGCTCGGTCGGCATCCCAGCAAAGAAGAGAAGGATCTCGGCATGAACGCCCTGCACAAGCTCGCGGCTGAATGGGCCGGACGCCCCGACGCCGAGGCAAAAGCGTTGGCGACCTATTGCCACACGATCATGAACTCGGCGGCGTTGCTCTACGTGGATTGAGAGTGTCTGATGGCTGAATCCGAAGACCGAACGTGGATGAGAACCGTGCCCGTCACGCGGCGCGGTTTCTTTCAAAGCATGTCCGCCGGCATCTACGGGGCCGCGCTGACGCACTTGTTCGGCCAGGATCTGCTTCGGGGATCGCGATCGCACGGCGCTGAGGGTTCGCCGGGAACCATCGATCTTCAGCCTCGTCCGCCGCATTTCGAGTCGAAGGCGAAGTCGGTCATCCATCTGTTCATGAACGGCGGCCCGAGCCAGATGGATTTGTTCGATCCGAAGCCGGCGCTCGACCAGCATCACGGCGAAGCCTACTTCGACAAGATCGCGGGCGAGGTGGAATTCATCAAGGATGCCGGCGCCCTGATGCGTAGTCCGTTCAAATTCGCCCGGCACGGGCAGTGTGGCGCGTGGGTCTCCGAGGTGATGCCGCACCTGGCCGGGTTGGTGGACGACGTCGCGTTCATCCGCTCGATGTTCACGACCAACCTCACGCACGAGCCGGCCATTTACCTCGTCCAGTCCGGCAAGATGGGACCGGGACGGCCGACGCTCGGCTCGTGGGTTGTGTACGGCCTCGGCAGCGAAAACCAGAATCTGCCCGCCTACGTGGTCCTCGACGACCCGCGCGGCCTGCCGGTCAACGGGGTGGAGAATTGGCAGGCGGGGTTCCTGCCGCCGCAGTTCCAGGGTACGCGTTTCCGGTCCACCGGTTCGCCGGTGCTGAACCTGCGCTCCGACGTCGAACGCCCCGCCGCCGTCATCGAGACGGAGCGGGCGCTCCTCGGTCAGCTCGATCAGCTCCATCTGCGGCAACGCCCCGGTCAGCCGAATCTCGACGCCCGCATCGCCAGCTACGAGCTGGCGGCCCGCATGCAATTGGCCGCCACGGACGCCCTCGATCTCGCACAAGAAACGGCCGCGACGCGCACCATGTATGGCATCGGCCGCGAGCCGACCGACTCCTACGGCCGCCGCTGCCTTATCGCCCGCCGGCTCGTCGAACGCGGCGTGCGCTTCGTCCAGCTCTACATCAACGCCCAGATCTGGGACACCCACACCGCGCTGGCCACGGAGCTGCGGACCGCGTGCGAACGGACCGACCAGCCGATCGCCGCCTTGCTGCGCGACCTGAAACAACGCGGCCTGTTCGACAGCACGCTCGTCGTCTGGGGCGGCGAATTCGGCCGCCTCCCCATCGCCCAATTGCCCGCCGACAAGGACGAACGTAAAGCCGGCCGCGACCACAACAAAAACGCCTTCTGCACCTGGATGGCCGGGGCCGGCATCAAGGCCGGCGTGACCCACGGCGCCACCGACGACCTCGGCCTCGCCGCCGTCGAAAACCGCGTGAGCGTCCCCGACTGGCACGCAACGATCCTGCACCTGCTCGGCCTGCACCACGATCAACTCTTCCTGGAACAGAATGGGCTGAAAGAGAAACTGACCGGCGTTGAAGAAGCACGCGTCGTGCAGGGGATTCTTGCGTAAAAGTACGGGCGCGCATGGGCAACACGGCGGCTCCCTCCTCGCCCCGAGACAGGAACTCCACGGCCCGCACTGGGGCGCTGCCCTTTCTCCCTTTTCCATTGCCGCTTTCTGCCGGTTTTTCGACCGGCAATCTTCCCTTTGTCGTTTTCTGCAAAGGAGTTGCATCGGGAATGGCAATATGCCACCGGCAATGATGTTTATTGGGTTTTTCATGCGGATCCTCGAATCGATCGCGAAAGAAGCGAGCACTTCGCGTGTGAGGCACGGTGAGAGAGACCGCGCCGCTGCCGCATGCCCGCTTTTGGGTGTCCGCTTTTGTCCGGTTTTTCAACCGGACATTTGTCATTTCTCGTTTTATGATAAGGAGTTGCATCGCAACACGCAATAGCCTACCGGACATGATGTTTATTGGGCTTTTCATGCTTTTTCTCGAGTCGATCGGTGATCGAACGAGAGGGCGAACCTACAGAAGGTAAGTGTACAGAATTATCGTATAGGAGTCAAGAGGAAGGTGGGCCTGCTGTTCTTGTCGCCTTGGGGGGCCGTCATTCCGGCGTGGTTCAAAACGGCCCAGATTCAGGGACGCACAAAGGGACGCACAAAGGGGACGCGGATCATTTCGAAAAATTATCCGCGTCCCCTTTTGCTGGGGGGCGAGCGAATTCGGCTGGCCACTTTTGGCTCCCTCCTGTCGCCGGGCGTGTGCCCTACCAGTATTCCAATCCTTCCCGCCGCCGAAATGCTTGCGCTCCGCCTCGTGCCAGCCGGAGGCCGACGCGGACAAAACGCACCGCCGAATGCACGCGGTGCTCCTGCCGTGCGGGGTCGGGCAATGGCAGAGCGTGGAGTGGAAGACGGCGGTGAGCAAGGTCCAGAAGCCCTTCGGCACCGCGTTTCCTTCACTGGAACTTGCAGGCGAGAGTCGTAGAATACTGCCCTCCACAATTCTCTTGGCGCTGAACTGCAAAGAGAGTCGGTAATGGTCGCGGTACCTGCGCAAGCGACGTCCCCAGCAGATAGTCTTGCGAGATTCGATGCTTGGTTCGCCTCCTTAATCGAGCGGACCCGCCCCGATGTCATCGTTGCTGTCGCGCGCGGTGCCGCGCGTTTTCTTCAACTGCGCGCCATGTTTCGTGGCCAATTGAGCACACCAGTTTTCTCTCACCACGCCTTGCCCTTCTTGGACGATTCAGCGGTCCGGGGCCGCCGCGTTCTGGTATTTGATGACTCCATTATCTACGGGTCCACCATGGCTGAGGTAAGCAATTACCTAACATGCCGAGGTGCGCTTGTGCTGCACGCTGCGTACGTCGCGAACCGAAGGAGTTTCTTCGGTGAGGGACAGAGTGCCCCGTCGCCGTTTGTCATGTTGAATCCCAAGATTTGGAAGCGTCTGTCACCAGACGATGTTCGCCGACACCACGCAAGTGTCGTCCAAGAGTTATTTCACGCGGGGCTTGACCTAAACCTCGATTTTCCATCGATTTGCGTCAGAGTCGACGCGCTCCGTTGCGATGAGGTTCCGTATGTAGCGCACTTGTTGGCATCGCGTCCAGCGTTCAAGGACTTTGAAAATGTCACCTTCCCAGTAACCAAGCGATCAGAAGTCCAGCGCTGGACCGCTCTTCACGATGACCGGTGGACTCTCCCGGCCGATTCCGTCGATGTTGTTTCACGCGGCCATTCTAAGACGCGCGTCACGTTCATTCCTGAGCGCAACGAGCTACGCCTCACTCCCATTGTTCAATACCGAATCCGAAGGGCGTAACCGCCCGTCCGCTCTAGCGTAACCGCTGTGATTGCAGGGCCTTGCAGCCCTGGGATCCATAGTCGAGAGGGCCTCCTGCGGATAATCTTGCAGCTGACGAAGTCTGCAAACCCGCACGGAGGCCCGGCCAT
>JBGQKZ010000146.1:0-14128 GCA_041499805.1 Gemmataceae bacterium | reverse complement strand
TCGCCTGGGACTGACGCTGCCGACGCGACTGCGCCGGCTCGACGAACCGAGCCAGCTGTAGTGAAGACTTTCGCCCAAAACTGAACCTAAGTCCTTATTTTCCAACGACCGCGCAGGCGCAACTCAGTAACTTGGGTTAGCACTGAGACGGCCGCGGACGAGTCGCGCGTCACGCGAATCTACATCCTTTGTTCGGCGGCATTCGCGGGTGGACGTAACTTGTTCTCCTGTGCTGTCCGGCTCCGCGCGCAAGTCAAGGACGAGGACGGCCGAGCCGGGCGCCGCGAGCCGCGCCGCGGGCACCGGCGCCGTCTCCCACCCGCTTTTGCTCGACCGCGTCGCGCAGACGCGCGCGCCTGTAGGGCATTTCTATTTGGGCGGGGAGCGTGCGGGCGATCCATACCGCCGTCGGCATGGGCACTGGACCGTCGGACGGTCGCCGTCCCTCGGTACGCTCATCGCACGCATCACGCAAAGACCGGCATCTTCCCGCGCCCCGAAGGCGCCAAAACCTTCGTCGCCGAGCTGAGCTGTGATGGTGCGGAGTAGGACGATCGCCAGCGCACCATCCCGTACACCCACCCCGATACGCAACTCGATGACGCTTTGCACGCGCTTAACGACGCTGTCCTTCTCGGCGACCGGCCGATTCCGTTGGCTTACGCCTGCTCGTGCGCCCACGCCTCTACTCCGGTGGAGCGGCAACCGCTCAATCTCCCGGCTTTTCCCGTCATAATTCCCTGCCCAGGGCTTAGCTCGCGGCCGGGCACGCGGAGCTTGTCTGCGTGCCCGCGCCTCGCCCGCGCGCGGGCGGCCGAGCGCCGCACTTTGCGGCTTCGCCCTCGCACGGTGCGGGGGCGGTTGTGTGTCTTGGCACACGACCGTCCCCCGCCGGGGGACGGTCTCCTCAGGAGGTCTCCCCATGTCCGTGTTGAGCACCATGGTGTCCGTACCGGCCGTGCCCGATTCCTTGCAAGCCGCCTTCCTGGCGCTGCTGCCCCGCATCGAGCGTGCCGCCCGGCTTTACTTCCGCGCACTCCGCTGTCCCCAGCGTCGCGACGACGCGCATGCGGAGGTCGTGGCCCTGGCGTGGAAGTGGTTCGTTCGCCTCGCCGAGCGCGGCAAGGAGGTGGCCACCTTTCCGACGGTTTTTGCGCAGTTGGCCGCCCGCGCCGTCGGCAGCGGCCGCCGTGTCGCCGGCAGCCTCAAGCGGCGCGACCTACACGCTGCGCACGCCCGGCGGCACGGGTGGCAATTCCAATCCTTGGACAGCAACACCCAGGAGCGCGCGGCACCGTGGGCCGAAGCACTGGTGGACAACCGCCGCGCCCCCATCCCGGAGCAGGTCGTCTTCCGCGTGGATTTTCCCGCCTGGCGGCAAACCCGCAGCGCGCGTGACCGGCAGGTGATGGACGATCTCATGGTCGGTGAACGGACCGAAACCGTCGCGCGGCGCTACGCCCTGAGTCCGACACGCATCTCGCAGCTCCGTCGCGAGTTCCACGCCGACTGGGAGCGGTTCGGGGGGTGAGGCCTGGTGGCGGTTCGGGGAGGCGCTCTTCCCCGAACGGTCCAGGCGTTGCGTCCGCCACGGCCATGCGACCGGCCCAGCACCCACGGTCTCGTTAGCGCGGCGCTGGCCTCATGGGCACGGTCCGCTTCCCGACCGTTTCTCCCGATTACCCCGCGCTTTCCGTGACGGGCGCGGGCGGGTTCGCCCGGCCGTCGCAGCCAAAGTGGCCCCGTACGGTTTGCGGTGGGGAAGCGTCGTCCCGAGTGCTCGCGAAGCGGCTATCCGGGACGACGCCGCGCACAAGGGTTGTGAGTTCGAACGCGATGTGCGGCCACGTCCCATACCTTCGTCACAGCCACCCCTCATCCTTTTCCTGCGTTCGCTCGGTTGCGTTGCCAGACGGACGCATCCAACAAAGCCGGCCGCGCGTACGGTTTCGCGGCAACTAGCCGAAATCGGGTCGCCCTATTGCGTCACCAGGATGTGCTCTTTCTCTCGCCGTGGCTGCGCCACGAAGCGGGCCTTCGACGGTGTCAGAAAAGATCAGAAAACACCGAAGCTCTCTTGCCCCGGCGCGAACCGTTGGTTATTTAGCGGAGAATCCTCCCGTAAGCGTGAACTCGCGGTCACCCGGCAGCCACGGGACTGATCCAGCGGCCGCCAACCGCCGCTGCTTCCGAGTGCCGGCGACGCGAAGCGCACCCTGAGAGCCGCAACCGACTCTCTTTCCTGACGTTTTCTCCTGCAAGAGGTGCCACGATGGCTGCACGTCGCCTTCGTCGACCGCTCGATCCACAAGTGAAGGGACAATTGCGGCTGCTTGAACTGGGTCTCAGGGGAATCGTTCCCGCAGAGAAATTGTGGCAGAAGGTGCTTACCGAACCGGAACGCAAGCAGCTCGGTGGTGATCTCGAAAAATGCTTTGTGAAGCTCGGCGGTGCAGTCGGGATGTGGCAGAAATTGCACGGCCTCGACATCACGTCCGCGGTCCTCGACCTCGCCCGCACACTTAATGGCCTGAATGACGTTGATTATTGCTGGCTTCGCCGGAAAACCGCGGCGCAGGTGCGAGCCGAGCCGGCGCCGCCCAAGCCGCGCTACGACCAAGAGACGGGCGAACTCTGGTGGGGGACAAAACTGATCTACACCGCCCGACTCCGGCGCCATCCCACGAACCCCGAATGCATCCTAAAGGCTTTCCAACAGCGAGATTGGTGCATCCGAATCAAGAATCCCCTGAGGAATCCCGACCTGAAGACGTTGCACGATGCCGTCGCGTACCTCAACACGAGAGTGGCCGTCATTTCATTCCACAGCGCGGCGGGTGGAACCCGCATCGCATGGCGTAACGTGTGATCTTCGCGTCAAGTTCGTGTCAACTGCGGACGCGGGGTTCGCCCCTTTTTGGGACGATTGGGTTCGGCGAGCGGGCGATGCACGTCGCCATGCACGGACGCCGTCAACGTCTTAAATGGGATACGCCGCGATGGACCGCAATTCACTGTCTGGCCGCAAAGCCGACCCACCGCAAACGTCTGCGCCGCCCGCGGCCGAGGGGTCGCTGCCGCCGGCGTCACGCGCGGCGCCGCCGTCCCCGCGCGAGAACGCGGACGCCGAACGCGACCCTGATGCGGCGTCTCCGTCCGACGGAAATGCAGCCGCGGACACCGCGGACCGCACATGTCCGGCACGTGGTAACGCAGTTATCCACGGGCTCACGGCCGACCGGCTGCTGCCTGAGATCTTCGGGGACGCCAAACTTCAAGAGGAGCAGGCGCGCTTCCGCGCGGAATGGCGGCCGCAAACGCCCACCGAAGAAACGCTCGTCCGCGAGATGGCGCGACACGGCCTTATGCTCGATTTCATCGAAAAGGCCGAGCGCGCCGTACTCCGCTCGGGTGCCGCCGGCCTCGGGCCGCTTCTTGCCTTTGCTCACCTATCGGGCTTGACGCCCCGAGACCAGGCGCTGACCGCGGCCGTTTCCTGCGACGCGATCGAACTTCTCGCGCGCTACCGACGTGGTCACGAGCGCGCGTTTTACGCGGCACTGCGTCAACTTGGTGAAGTGCGCGCCGCGTTCCCCGCCCGCGGCCCCGCAAAGCCGGCGACGCTTTTCTGGTCCGAGGACGAGTGCGCAAGCTACATGAACGATCGGTTTATGAAACACCCGCCGCCGTGCCCACGTTGCGGCGGCGGTCTCTACCACCCCCTGCGACGACGCGCGCGCTGGCAGTGCGTCCGGTGCGGTCGTCAGGTCGGACCGCTCACCGGCACCGTAATGGCCGCCACGCACTTACCGTTGAACATCTGGTTCGCCGCGATCGAGCTTTTTTGCCGCCGGCCCGACGCGACGGCTGCGACCCTTGCCGACGCGCTCGGACCGATGCGCGACGGCACGTGTCGACATCTCGCCCGGCGGCTTCGCGCAGCCTTGGCCTCGCCGCGTCGCTCCGAATTGATCGCGGGTCTCGACCGACTTTTTTCGCGCGACGGCGCTGTGGCCGCCCCTGCACCAGCCGTCGCCGTACGGCCCAATTTGCGAAACGGCTTCCCTGCGAGTGCCGAGGATGCACTTGCCAGCGCGACGCAAGTGGCTGAAGCTGAAACACTTACGGATGAACGCCGTGCCGACGCGAGCCCGCCCTAACCGACGTCCTGCACGAAGTGTCGGCGTTTGTTGCAGCGATTCCGTTTCCGTTTGACCCTGATGGTCGTCCACAATGCGAAGGAGCGCGCCAATGAACGTACCGCTCTTACCGGCCCCGGACACCGGCCCCCGGGGCGCGTCCGACCACGACGAAAATGGGACACGCTCGCGCCGACGTCGACGTACGCAGGCGGGTCCCCTGCCGACGGTCGACGAAGTGCTGCGCAGTCTGCTCGATTTGAACGGCACGGTGATGCTGCGTCTTGTGTCCCTCGACACGGCGAAGTTCATTCAAAAAAACTTGAATACGTACATAAACATCCGCCTGCGCCAAAAAACCTCACCCGAGCCGCACCTGGACACGCATGACCTCGCCGAGCTTTGCCGTAAGGCGCCGGAGGTCGTCGATCTGCTGGCGCCGCTCTTGACCGACGAGCAAGTCGCCTTTTTGCAGACCATGATGGGCGAGGATCGCTGATGGACGGGCTCGCCTTCGCGGAACGTTTCGTCTCGCTCGGCGCGCAGCGGTTTTCGCTCGCTGACCGCCCGTATCTGCGCGCGCCCTATCTATCGACCGCACGGCGGCTCGTCCTGCGCGCCAGCCGCCAGGTCGAGAAAACGACCTTTCTCGTCAATGCGATCCTGCACACGGCCGTCACCCGCCCCGGCGTTCACGTTCTGTTCGCGTGTCCGCGGCAAGAGCAGGCCCTTGTGTTCAGCAAATCGCGCCTGCAAGCGACATTGCAGCGGAGCCCCTGGATCCGCCGCGTTCTTCTGGGCCGGCGGCCCCCCAAGTTGGGCGTGAGGAACCTCCGCTTTGCCAACGGCGCGGAAGTCTATATCCGGGCCGCTTACCACTCCGCGGACGCTGCCCGCGGCATTGATGCCGACCTGCTTGTCGTTGATGAATATCAAGACATTGCCGGAGGCGACCTCCCGGTCCTGGAAGAGGCGCTGAGCCACAGCAACTTGCGCCGCGTCATCCTCGCGGGCACACCGAAGGCCGTGGATAATCATCTCGAAAGTGGCTTCAGCCAATCCACGGCCTGCGAATGGCTCGTGGCGTGTTCGCAATGCGGCAATGCCGTGCGTCCCGACGAGCGCTGTCTCGGTGCGGCTGGCCCGATGTGCCCGGGATGCCAAGCGCCGCTCCGCTTCGCGGACGGCAGCTGGGTCGCACAGAACGCGCAGTCCACCTGGGGCGAGGGATTTTGGATCAACCATCTCATGGCGCCCTGGGTCGACTACGCCGACCTGCTCGAGCGCCAGCGCACCTACGACCCGGTGCTTTTCAAGAACGAGTGCCTCGGCATCCCCAGCTTCCTCGGCGAGCACGTCGTCACGCGCGCCGAAGTCGAGGCGTGCTGCAGCGATCGGCCCATGGCCCAGAGTTTCGGCGAAGTGCCAGCCGTTGCGCGCGAACACCTCGTCGCGGGAATCGACTGGGGCGGCGGCGGCCGTTCGCGCACCGTTCTTGTCATCGGTTACATGGAGCCGGATAACCACTTTCACGTCGTGTGGCTCGAGCGCTTCGCGGCCAGCGAGGAACCAACCGCGACACTTGATTTGTTGGTCCGCACACTTCGGAAGTTCCGCGTGGTGTTGGTCGCCGCCGATGCGGGCGGCAACGGCTCGGTCTACAACCCCTTGCTGTTGAAGCAACTCGCCGAGCTCCGACGTCTTTTCGGTGTTCTTTATTCGGCCGCCGACCAGGCGCCGCAGTGCCACGGCGGACGACTATACCGCTGGACCGTGGCGCGGTCGCCTGCTCTGGGGACTCTCTTTAGCCGCATCAAGTCAAGGATGTTGGTCCTGCCGCGGCTCGCCGACACGATGCCCTTTATCGACGATCTGTGCTGCGAGGTCGCGAAATACGACAATTACCAACGAACCATCCGCTATACCCACCCCGACACCCAGCCCGACGATGCGGTCCACGCTCTGAACTATGCGGCGCTCCTCGGGCGTCTTTGGCTGAGCGAAGCCCGGAGGCTGACGTGATGAAGGACGCGCGCGCCTGACCGAAGGGAACTTCCGCGGCGCTTTGAAAGCCGTCGCGCGCCAAGGGTGTGGTCGCCTTTCCGAGGGTGTTTGCGCCTTTGGCTGCCCGCGCCGTCGGCGGCGGCCGCCGTCTGGCCGGCAGCGCCAAGAGCCGCGATCTGGACTCGCCTCAGGCCCGCCACGGCGGCCGTCGCGTTCAGTCGCTTGACGGGCGACCCGACGAGCGCGCGGCCCCTTGGGCCGATGCGCTCGCGGACAACACGCAGTCCCCTATCCCGGAGCAGGTCGTTTTCCGCAGCGATTTCCCCGCCTGGCGCAGGACGCGCACCCGACGTGACCGCCGAGTGATGGACGAACTTATGGTGGGCGAGCGGACCGAGACGTTCGCTCGTCGCTTCGGCCTCCGTCCAACGCGCATCTCCCAACTGCGGCGCGAATTTCACGCCGATTGGGAGCAGTTCGCCGGATAAGGCGGGCGCGTGACGAAGCAACCCGGACGCCAGAGTGCGTACACCTCGACCGCTCCGCACCGACGCAACAGCGAACGCGATCCCGCCTCCTTGATTCGCACCGTTCCCACGTATCCGGCGGCTGCACCGGTCCGAACCGCCGAGCGCGCTGTTTGGGTTTCACGCAGCCAAACGCCTCGGTCGCCGCCGTTTGACGGTTTCCAGGCGGCCGCGCGTTTCAAGCCGCGGTATTCGGGTGAACGCCTTGGACAGCGCTACGCCCCACCGACCTGCGCCCAGCGCCCCGCTCTGATTACCGACTCGAACCCTGTATTCTCCGCCGACACGGGCGGCGAACCAATCCACCGCAGGCCGGGTTGTCTCCCGGCCTGCGGTCTTTCCCCCCTAGAGAAAGGAATATTCCCATGACTCCGGCTTCCACCGCGCCTTCATCCGTTCGGCCCATCCGTACGATCACGCTCTGCGTGCTGCCTGCCCAGGGCGGCTATGGCATTCTCACGCTCACCGTCGGCAAGCAGGTCGCCGATTACTTTGTCGCTCGGCTTGCCTCCGACTTCGGCCTGGGCTTCGCGCTGGAGAAGATCGGCGGCGACGTCCACGAACGCTACCACGTTCACCTGGACGCCGGCGATCGATCCGCCTGCGAATGCCTTGGCTTTCTCCGTCATGGGCGCTGCAAACATCTTGCGGGCCTGCGCACGCTGGTCCGTGCCGGCGTCCTGACGGCCGAGACGGCGTCGGCCGCCGCCGGCACGCAAGCAGCCGGGGCACGAACCCCGCTTGCCCCCGTCATCGCAGCGGGTTCGCCGCCGCGCTGGCGCAGCAGTGGCGATTTCGCGGCCAACGACCCCGATGGGGCCCGGGCAGCCAACGACGCCTGGGCCAACGAATGGCAAATGTGGTCGCGCACCCTCTCTTGTGTTGCCTGTCACGAACTCCTCGCCGCTTGCACGTGCCTGCCGCCGGCCACGACCTGTCCAGGGTGTCGCCAGCCGAGCCTGCCCGGCCAGCGGACCTGCGGACGCTATGCTTGCGTGCAGGCCTATGACGACGCACCCTCCACGTTAGGAGTCCGGGTGCTTCCGCCGCACGTCGCGCGGGTACTCGCCGAACTGCGCTCCGCCCTCGCCCGCCGCGCAACTCTGAAACCCTGTGAAAGGGAACTTGATATCCTGCACCAGGCGGCCTTGACGCTCGGCAACCTCATTCCGCGGGTCTTGTCTGCGAACTCGCTGGCGTGTGCAGCGGGCCCGCGGTGTTCTACCGCACACGCCGTTGACTAGCGAAACCGTTCGCCACTCGGCCGTAGCTCACCTCGCTAACTCCATTGGCGATTCCGTGTGCCTGAATGAGTTGCAGGAGCGCCCGCCAGGCATCCGTCTCTGGCCGCGTGCCCGGTTGTGTCTCTGCACGGATACGCTGACGCGGCGGGCGCCGCTCGTGCTCGCGCTCGAGCGATCGTGGCCGCGCAGCAAGCTTCTCAAGGCGCCCGTGACGATTGCGGAGTCGCGGGCGCCCTCTGTTGTCAACGAAACCCATTCTCCACCTCGTCGGTGACCTGTCCCGGATGCGCCGGCGCGCATATCAGTCGGACGCGGGTCGGCGGCGTCTTCTGGACGTCCGCCGAACACCGCGGCATCGAGGTGGATCAGTATTACCAGACGTTCCTGCACCGCAATTCCGACGCGGGGCGCTCGAGCTGGGTGAATCTCTTCCTTTCCGGCGCCACAGAAGTGACGGTGATGTACGCGTTTCTGAACACGCCGGAATACCAGGCGGCGCACAGCACCGACCAGGTATTCATCAACGGTCTCTACACGGACGTGCTGGGCCGCCCGGCGGACGCGGCGGGCCTGTCGTACTGGTTGCAGCGCTTGCAGAACGGGACCAGTCGTTCCACCGCGGAGATGAGTTTCCTCACTTCGGACGAAGGCTACCGCCACGACCTGAACGGCTACTACATGGCCCTGCTCGGCCGCCCCCTCGACAACGGCGGCGCGACCGCCTGGATCGCTTGGTTGCGCAGCGGGCGGACCAACCTCTCCACGATCGCTGCGATCATTTTGGGTTCGCAGGAATATTTTCAGCGGTCGCTGACTTAAGAGAGCGGATCAAAGCGGGTCTTTCATAAGCTGGCCACGACCGTGGCACGACGGCGAAGCAACAAGGCGAGAAACAAGAAAGGGGCGCGGCTGCGTCCCTTTTTTCGTGCCCGGCACAACGAGGAGTTCGAACGCAGCGGCGAGTTCTTCTTCTTCACCGCCACTGCTTACCGCGGCGACGGCCGACGGGGCGGTTTGGACGGGATGCGCTTCGCCGTTCCGAGCAGATGCTTCCAGCCTTTCACGTGACCCATGTGCTCGATCAGCGCTTCCAGACGTTCGCAATCGAGGATTTCGGCAATTGCGGCTTTGGTTGAAGCATCGGGGTTGCCGAATTCCCTTGTACCCAAGCGCAGCAGGATTCGCTGGGCTTCACTGACCTCTCCTTCGGCTTTTCCCTTGGCTTCTCCCTTCCTGATAATCGCTTGATAAGTAACCGATTCGTCCATCGCTCGGACTCCTTCCAGGAGTTTATGTGCCAGGGCCTCGTCGTATCGCAAACCCATTAGCACGTAAGTTGCCGTCCACAGCACCGCTTGTTCACTAGGCAACGCTACTGCGCTGACACGCTCCTTCATCCGGCGGATTACTCCGGGCAAATCACGTGGCTTGACATCGGCTAACGGCGTCAGCGGCAGCGTCCAGAGTCCCGCGGCCAGCACAGTTTCGACAGGCTGCCGCCAAATGCGAAAGACGCGGTATTTGAATTCCAAATACTGCTCATCCGCCAGCGCGTGCCGCACGACGCCGGTCATCTCCGGGCCGTCCGCCTTGGAGCGCAACAGGATGACTACGCTACGAACCGGTAAACCGTGCCTGGTTTTCAAGAGAACATTATACCGCAACATCCGCTCGGGAAGGCCGGAGTCGTAACTTGCCTGAAGCTCGAAGTGCATTAGCCACGGCATCGGCTCGTTGATCCGGAACACTTTGTCGGCCTCGGCGCTGACTGTGGCCAGGTCGGCGTCGATCACCTCGATCGGCGCCGCCGTCGTGAGTCCCACCAGCCGCAGGCAATCGGCCGGATGGGCTTCGAGAAGATGCTTCAGCGTAATGTCGAACGGCTGCGCCACAAGCGAGATCCCTCTCAATACCCCGCCGCCTTCCCGCTAATCCGCCGATCCGCCGCCCCGTAGTACGTCCCGGTCTTCGGATCGACCCAAATCGAATGTGCGTCCCCCTGCCGTATCCCGGTGACGATGTGCCCCAGCGCTTGCAACTTCGCGACCGTCGCGGGATAGCGTGATTTCCCTTCAAACCGCGCCTCGTCCGGGAACCACTGGTGGTGCAGCCGCGGCGCATCGACGGCGGCTTGCACGTCCATGTGGTAATCGAGCACGTTGACGACGACGTTGAGCACCGTGTTGATGATGGTACGGCTCCCCGGGCTGCCGGTGACGAGGACGACTTTGCAGTCTTTCGCGACGATGGTCGGCGTCATGGAGCTGAGCATCCGTTTGCCGGGGGCGATCTGGTTCGCTTCGGTGCCGATCGTGCCGTCGCGGCCGGTGACGCCGGGCTGCCAGTTGAAGTCCATCATCTCGTTGTTGAGGAGGAAGCCGGCCCCTTTCACGACGACGCGCGAGCCGTAGCTGTGTTCCAGCGTGTAGGTGTTCGCGACCGCCATTCCGCTCGAATCAATCACAGAGAAGTGTGTGGTGTTGTCCCCTTCCGTCGTGATCGTCACATCCTTCGCCAACTCAGCGCTCGGCGTCGCGTGATTCAGGTCAATGCCTTTTGCCAGCCGATGACCGTATTCCTTCGTGGTGAGATACGGCGGAATCTTGACGAAATCGCTGTCGCCAAGGTAGCGGGCGCGGTCGCAGTAGGCGCGGCGCATCGATTCGATCATCAGGTGCATAGTCTCGGGCGAGAATCGGTCATGCTTGGCGAGGTCGAAGTTCTCCAGGATGTTGAGCATCTCGACAAGTGCGGTGCCGCCGGAGCTGGGCGGCGGCGGGCCGTAAACATCGTAGCCGCGGTAGGTGCCGTGTACCGGCTGCCGGGCGTGGGCCTCGTAGCCGGCGAGATCGGCTTTTGTGATCAACCCGTTGCCGCGCTTCATCTCGTCGGCGATCTGGTCGGCGATCCGCCCGGTGTAAAACGCGTTCGGCCCCTCATCGGCGATGGCTTGCAACGTCTTCGCCAGATCGGGCTGTACGAGCCGGTCGCCCTCGCGCCAGTCGCCGTCGGTAGGTCCCGCTTGCCGAGCGGGACCTGCGGCCTCGGTCCCGCTCGGCAAGCGGGACCTACCATTCTTGCCGAAGGCGCGTTGCACCTCCGGAAATTCCTTCGATGTGGCGACGAAGCCGTTGAGCGACGACGCGACCGCGGCATCAAGCGCGAAGCCGTCGCGGGCAAGTGCGACCGCCGGCGCGACCACGTCTTTCCACGGCAGCTTGCCGAACCGCTGATGCGCCAAGCCCAGCCCGCGCACCGTACCGGGAACGCCGACGACCTTGCAGCCGTAATGACTGTCATCGCGGCGAAACATCGTCTTCGTCGCCGCCGCCGGGGCGGTTTCGCGATACTCGAAAACCACCGGCTCCACCGCGCCGCCCGGATACACCACCATGAACCCGCCGCCGCCGATGTTGCCCGCCTGCGGATAGGTCACGGCGAGAGCGAACGCCGTCGCCACCGCGGCGTCCACGGCGTTGCCGCCCTTTTTGAGAATGTCGCGGCCGACATCCGAACCGGGGGCGGAGACGGAGACGACGAGGCCGTGTTGGGCGGCTACCGGACCGTCGGCGCGAAGTTGTGCGTTGGTTGCGAACAGACTCGTGAAGCCACACACACATAGGAACACGAAAAGGAATGCACGACGCGCCACCCGGGCGAGAGAATACCGTGAACCAATCAAATCCGCCAGCGGCCGCGGACGGAGCCGGCGTCGCCGTCGCCCCTCGGATCGAATCCAGGCCGCGATTCCGTGTCCGCTTTTGTCCGGTTTTTCAAGCGGACATTTGCCTTTTGTTGTTTTCTGACAAGAGGTTGCGCCGCGGTTGGCAATAAACGACCGGACATGGGGGGTTATCACCGTAGACATGGTTGTGCTCCAGCCAGTTCAGCGGCAAAGGGGCTAGCGAACGAGCCAACACGCGAACAAGTCAAGCATAATATACTGTTGTACATCATCCCTGTCAAGGGCAGAAGTTTGGATCGACCACCAATGCAAACGCCGTCGCCACGGCGGCGTCCACGGCGTTGCCGCCCTTTTTGAGAATGTCGCGGCCGACGTCCGAACCGGGTGCGGAGACGGAGACGACGAGGCCGTGCTCGGCGGGGATGGGGCCATCAGCGCCTTGCAACGAACTTGCTGCAATCGAGCTCGCTAAGCAAATCGCGGACGCGAAAAAGCGAACGAATCTTGACAAATACATGGTGAAACTCGTGCGTGAGGGGCCGCTCAAGAGCGACTAGGGTGTGGCCTTCCGCCTGTTGAGACGTTTTTCCTTTGGGCGAATGCGACCATTGATCCCATAGCCCAAAACCGAGCAAATAAGGTCGCTCCGGCGTCCCCTGATTTGAACTGTGTGACAGCCCGGTGCAAGGGCGAGAGCCATGATGTTCGTGGCCATGAGTAGCGCCTCATCGCGCGTCAGCTTTAGGTCCACGTTGTTTTGTTGCATATTCTTTGGGTTTAGGTCATGCAGTTGCACGGTCGAAGGCAGAACGATTCGCTTGGCGGACATTGCCTTGGTCATTTATCGACTCCTGCTATCTCACTTTTGCCGGAGGTGAGTTGCGCAAGTAACGAGCTTCTTTCTTGGCTCGAGAGGAGGTTGATCTTTGCGATGACGACCTCTCCCATCGGATATCCCTGCACGCATCCTTGGCGAACCCTCAGTAAGTCCAACGGCAGATTCTCGACCGTGGAATAGCCTTCGTACCAGTGATTCCAACCGTCTTCCAGTGTCCTGCCGCTGTGTTTGCCGCACCAATCGGCTGAGAACTCTTCAAAGAAAACAACGCCTCCGACTACGGGATTGGATTTCGCTTCGCGTGTCATCAAAAAGCGACGGAATTGATGTACCGCTTTGGACGCTGTTTCCCAATTCATGCGTAGTTTGATCTCTACCGCCAGCCTTTGCCCGGTTGCGAGTATGACTGCCCCATCCACTCGAAGATTCTTGAACCTGAGAACGCTCTTGACGCCTCGGGGCTCATTTCTCTCAAGATCGGCTCTTCCCAGCAAGAAATTGAAGACCTCGGCTTCGTACACGTACGGTCGATCTCCACACGGGTTCGTGACAATTGGAGATGAGAGAACCACGATCTCCGGTTCTCCACGAGCAAAAGACTCCGGCTCGATTCGGTGTCCAAGCAAATCTGCGATTGTCGTCATACAACGCTGCTCCATCGTTTAGTAATCGAGCGCGACCGAGCTGCGCTACACACTTCGCGGCACGCGTTGCTGCAAATGCTCCACCAACTCCACCGCCATTTGCGTGTGCGATTGCGGCGGGATCAAGTAAAAACCGGCGGCGCGGTCGAGCATTTGGTCGATCAGCTCCTTGCAAATCTGCACGCCGACGCGGCGGCCTTCCTTGCCGCTAATGCCTTTCATGCGGCGACGGACGTCGTCGGTGAGCACGATGCCGGGGACTTCGTTGTGGACGAACTCGGCGTTGCGCTCGCTCAAGAGCGGCATGATGCCGGTCAGGATCGGGCAGTTCAGCTCGGCGGTGGTTTGCAGCATGGCGGTGAAGCGTTCGCAGTCGTAGACCGGCTGCGTCATCGCGAAGTGGGCGCCGCACGCGACCTTTTTGCGGAGGCGGGCGACCTGGCCGGCGAGGTTGCGGCTGTTGGGCGTGAAGGCGACGCCGACGGTGAAGCGCGTCGGGCGGCCCAGCGGCATTCCCGCGTTGTTGACGCCGCGGTTGAACTTTGCGATCAGCTCGATCAGACCGAAGCTATTGAGGTCATAAACGCTCGTCGCCCCCGGCTGATCGCCGACGCGGGCCGGGTCGCCGGTCAGGGCGAGGATATGGTGCAAGCCCATCACGTGCGCGGCCATCAAGAGAGATTGCAGGCCGAGCAGGTTGTGGTCGCGGCATGTCAGGTGGACGACAACCGGAATGTCGGCCTCGCGCTCGACGATCTGGGCGAGGAACAGGTTGCTCATCCGCAGCGTGGCGACCGTGTTGTCTCCCATGGTGATCGCATCCACGCCCATGTCGCGAAGCTGCTGCGCCCGGCGGACGATCGGCTCGTAATTCAAATCCCGCGGCGGGTCGAGTTCGACCACGATGAGCGGGCGCTTGGGCCGGTTTTCCAGCCGCTCCAAGATGGACCCGGCGGGCGGGCGAGGGAGAGTTGCAGCAGAAAAGGGGACGCGGGTAGTTTATTGGGGCCCCCCGGCGGGCGCAGAAAACCAACCCCGCCCCCTATA
>JBGQKZ010000145.1:0-14172 GCA_041499805.1 Gemmataceae bacterium | reverse complement strand
CGCATCTTGGAGGCCCTGCGCTTGGAGATGCCCGAACGCTTGAGTCCCGACCGCGTTTTGTAGTGAAGACCTGGGCCGACGCCCTCGCTGAAACCCGAGGAATTCTTACGCTGACCTAGCCAAGTGCGCAAGTCGGGCTAGACGTGCATTCCCGACCGCCAGTAAAAAAACGCCAGGCAGGCCCCGAGACCGAGCAGTACGCCCCACTTCACAACGCGAACGGTCCGCTGAAAACGCGGCTCCAGAGTCGGGTCGCTTCGCATCCGCTGCAAGAAATCGACGCGGCGGGCAATCGTCGAATGCTGCCACGAGTGCAGCCAGCCGGGTCGCTCACGCGGAATACCGTTCAGGGCGGCGACCTTTTCCAGCGCGTCTACAAAAGTGCGAATGCCGGCGGGACATAATCCCCGACCGCGAAGAGCCAACGCCGCTCCCTGTTCGTGCTCGCCGGGGCACGCAGGGTTCGCGCAGGAAACGGCCCGGCAACCGAAGATGTCCGCTTGCCGTTCGCACCGTCGCGACAAGAAGCCGAACACAAGAAAGATATATGCGCCGAGAACGCCCACCGCGGGCACGACCGCCAAATACTGCGGCGTGTAGTCGTTCAACCATTGCTTCACCACCGGGTAGTGCTGGAGCATTTCGGCCCCGACCAGAGTAAGGCTGAAGACACTGATGAGGAGGAACCCGATGTAGTACAGCATGTGGTGATGCTTGACGTGCCCGATCTCGTGACCGAAGACGGCATCGACTTCCTCCGGCGTCAGATCGATCAGCAAGCCGTCGGTGAAGACGACATAGCGGAGCCAAGGCAAGACGCCGGCGACCATGGCGTTGGCCACGCCACGCCGCGTGTTCCAAAGAAGCAGATTGGTGCAGCGGAAACGCAGGCGCCGGGCCGTCGCCTCCAGGCGGTCGCGCAACGGGCCGGCGGGGAGGGGTTCGAGACCGAGAACGAACCGCAGCAACAACGGCATGCACAGAAATAGAAGCAGCAGCAGTCCGATCTGGACGAAGTTCAGCTCGGTTTGCCATTCATTCGTCGGATCGGGCACCGCGGCGTGAATGCCTTTGTTGACGATCACGAGCAGCAGCGGAATGAACACAAACGCGAGATTCTGGCGCAGGTGAACGCCGACGTAGGTCCAACGGCTGCCATAAGGTCCGGACGGATCGCTCACGGCCGGCGCGTGCAAAGCGCGGTCGGCGCTGAAGAAAATCGCCCATCCAAGAATGAAGGGCACAAGGAAGGGCGCCAGAATGAGGAATTCCGCCCCCGGAGGGAGCAACTTGCCGGCGGTCAAAAACTGCTGCACGGCCCAGCCCCAGCCGAAGACGTAGAGCGACAGGCTGTAAGCGCCGAGTAATCCGAGCTGGTGGTAAAACCGCCAAGAACTGTAACGCCGTTGCGCCAGCTCGCGCCGGCCGTCGCGAACCAAGACGCCGATTTTGCGATTCAAGAAGGCGGCGCTGCCGAGCACAAGCACGACGCCGCCCCAGGTGAGCAGCGCGATCAGCAGCGGCGAGTCAAGGCCCGTGAACGGCGGCGACCATTCGTCCGGCAGGCACGCCAGCGTTAAGAACAGCAACAACAGAAACGGCATAATCCGTCGCCTCCTGACTCCGTTCCATTATGGCGTAGCTTTTCCATTCTAACCATGTGACTTCGGCGGACAAATGGCAGGGTCGGTCGTTGAGTGGTGACCGACGCCGCCTACGACCGCCGGCGCACCAACCCGCACGGACTACTTCACGACTCACCCCTCACGACTCACCAACCTGCAATCCAGTTGCCAACCGCCGGCGCGGGGGGGTATAGTTACTGGGTTGATTTCGCTAACTTCGCCGCCGCACCTTGGTTTTCGTGGGAGGGTCGCGCCCATGCGCCGGGCAGCCATACTTGCTCTTTGCGTCGTCGGGACTGTCGTCGCCGCCGGCCGCGGCGACACCACGGCGACCCGCCCCAATTTGTTGCCCGCCGCGGAGCAACTCATCCAGCAGCTCGGCGAAAAAGACTATCGCAAACGTGATGCCGCGATGAAAGCTTTGGAAGCGCTGGGAGCACCGGCGCTGCCGGCTCTTCGCAAGGCGCGCGACAGCAAAGATCCCGAAGTACGCCGCCGCCTGGATGACCTGATTCCCGCCCTGGAAACCGCGGTGATCCTGACGCCGAAGCGCGTCAGCCTAAAAATGACGAAGAAGCCGGCCAAGGACATCCTGGACGAGATTTCCAAACAGACCGGTTACAAGCTTGAGATGTGGAACGGCGGCAACAACGGCGAGCAGCCGCTGTACAGCTTTCAGTTCGACAACTTGCCGTTCTGGGACGCTCTGGATGAAGTTTGCGCCGCCACCGGGTTGGTAATCCAGAGCGGTTACTACGGCGACGACCGGCTCCGCTTCCAGCACTTGGAAGACAGCTACATGCCGTACGTTCACCGCGACGGCGTGTTCCGCTTCTCGGCGGACAATTTCAGCTACGGCCGCACGATTCAACTCGGCTCGGCGTCGCGCCAGCCGACCGCCGCCGGCCGCCGCAGCGAATATCTCAACTTCAATTTCTGGATCTATGCCGAGCCGAAGCTGCCCATCCTCAGCACCGGTCAAAACATGAAGCTCATCGAGGCGTATGACGAAGACAAGAACTCGATGATTCCCCCCGCGGCGAGCGACCCGAATCAGTTCCAGGGCCGGCGCTTTTACTATGGCGGCAGTTATCGCAGCTTCTGCCAGCAAGCCGGCGTGAACCTGGTTCGGCCTTCGGAGCGTTCGCGCATGGTAAAGCTGATCCGCGGCACCGTTCCCGTCACGCTCCTGGCCGAGCAGAAGCCCGAAGTGCTCACCGACAAGCTGATGCAAGCCAAGGGCAAAAAGTTTCGCGCCGGCTCCGCGAGCATCAATGTCGAGGAGATCAAGGAAACGCCGGCCAAGCAATACGAGTTAAAGCTCAGCATCCAGGAAGACGGCAGAGACAACGATTACACCTGGATGAACTCTATTTATCAGCGCGTCGAGGTGCAGGACGAAAAAGGCGTCAAATTCCAGTTCTTTGGCACCAGCTACGGCGGCATGGGCAACGGCAACGTGCAAGTGACCTTCACGTGCGGACCGACGGGCAACGCAAAAGTGACGCCGCCGGCAAAATTGATTTTCTACACGTGGTCCACGTTGCAGTATCAGGTGAACTTCGAGTTCCGAGACTTGCCGCTGCCGTAGCGGGTCTGTCGTCGCCGCGCTCTCAGCCTTCTTCAATTCGGTCGGGCCTAGCTGCTCGGCCGCCGAGTAGTCCGACGATGGCTCCCAACGTCATTTTGAACCCCGTGTCGCACATCGCGGCGAATTGTCTTTGAAAATCCGTCTGTTCCTTGGGAGCAAAGAAGGCCAGCAATCCCATTCCGCCGAGGGTGGCGAACAGGACGCCGACGATAATCCAAAAGCTTGAAGAGCGGATTCGAGACAGCGACCAGTCGGGCAGCGCCGCTCGCGGTCTGTTTCGCCACGTGGCGGGGACCTCGCGATTAGAGATGGCGAATCACTCTGCCCGTGGACAGATCGACTTCCGTAGTTCGCAAGGGGTGTCGAAGGGCGCTCCAGAGAATCGCCCCCATAGAACGGAGAAAAGCAAGGGGGGAAATCCGAAGCATCGTTGGCCTTGGCTGGTTCACAATGTCGTCCCCAGGCGCGGTCGGTACGGGTTGAACGCCGAAAGACCGGTGGTGATCGGCTACGTCGTTCATTCGGCTCACCTCCTGGTCGTACCAGTCGGCCTCCCCGGCTACCTGTCGCTTAATGCACGGTTGACGCTGCCCGGGGCGGCCGCACCGACCGTCAAATCTATTGGATTCTATCCCGCCTCGCCTCATCGTATCCAGTCTTCAATGGTATGCACGAAGCCCGCTGCACACGAGCCCTACCAATTCACCCGTTCCGCCGCCTCGCCGACGCCGAGCCGGTAGCACAACTGCTCAAACGTCTCAACATGCCGCGGGTCCGTGCTGTGCAGGTGCTCGCCTTCGGTAATCAGCTTCAGGCCCTTGTCGCGACGGATGCCGGTGTCCCTCATAATGCGTTCGAAGGGAGCGATGTCGCGGGCGTAGACGACGAGCAGTTTGTGCTCGTCGAACTGCACTTCCATCGCGTCGGAGTTGGAAATGACGGCGATGCCGGTACAGCCGTCGTTGAGAAGCAAATCCTCGAAATCGCAGAGATTGCTGGTAAGGACGGGCAGATCGATCTGTTCGCGATAAAGATCGCGATGTTTGCCGTCGTCGCTGTCGTGGCTGGTTTCGAGCACGACGTCGACCGTTTCGCCGAGCGGTTCCAAGAGGGCGAGGAACAAGTCGAAGAGTTTCTCGCGGGAAATCGCGGCGGCGAGGACCGGCACGCGCAGGCCGGCGGCCTCATCGAGGTACACGTCCACGCGGAACCCTTCGCGCGGCACAATCGGCAGCCGCGGCGACGGGCGAACCGCGTCGGTCAGCAAAAAGTCGCCGTAGCGATTGACTTCCAGATGGACGGCCAGTTGGTCGGGGGTCACGGGATGCCCTTGTGGAGGAAGGGGGACGACGGGGCTATGTTTTGCCGTATCTGCGCTGGCCGCGGGGATGCGGTGGCCTGCTGAAATATAGTTCGCGTTTGGCGGGCGGGCCAACGCACCGACTCAATTCTAGGCGACGAGTCCAGGGCGGCGTTCCACGCGCTCGGATGCGGCAAACTGCGCCGGCGCGCCCCAGGGGTTGGCAAACCCGCGCCTGCCGTGGCGTCACTGGCGCGCGAAACGTGAACAAGACGACACAAAACGCATTTTCAGCGCGCAAATCGTGCGCGCGGGGCTGAATCTCCCGTTGGCTGAAGTGGGGAAGCCGCTATGATAGCGGAGCTTCGTCCGCGCCCGCCCGGCGGGACGCACGTCTTCGGGAGTGCCAATTCATGCGCAAGTCTTGTGCCTGGGTTTTCGCCCTGCTTCTCTTCGTCGCGTCCGTGTACGGGCAACAACCGCAAGGCAAGCTCGTTCAAGACCTGTGGGACGCCGCGTATCTCGACGGAACGAAGACCGGCTATGTTCACACGACGGTACACGAATTCGACGTGCAGGGCCAAAAGATCTATCGCACCGTCAACGAGTTGAATCTGACCGTTAAACGCCTCCGCGACACCATCACGATGCGGATGGAATCGGGCACCGACGAGGCCGACGACGGGACCGTGACCGGCGTCTACATGAAGCAGTTCTTGGGAAAGGGTCAGGAGTTGGTGGTCCGCGGCGCCCTGGAGAACGATGGCCAGCTCCATGTTACGTTGCCCGACGGCCGCGAGCGCGCGCTCCGTTGGAACAACAAGGTGATCGGGCTGCGGCGACAGGAACGGTACTATCAGGCTCAGAAAAGCAAACCGGGCGACCAGTTGACCTACTTAACCTACGAGCCGACGGTCACCGCGGTCGTCACGATCCGGGCCGCCGTCAAGGACGCCGAACAGGTCGATGTCCTTGTCGCCGGAAAGGGTCAGGCGCCGGCCTTCGTGAAGAAAACATTGCTACGCGTCGAGGCGACACCCGACGAAATCCAACTCCCCGGTCAAAAGCTGCAACTGCCGACGATGGTTTCGTGGCTTGACGACAATCTCCTGCCGGTTCGCTCGCAGGTTCATATCGACGGCGTGGGTGACGTCGTCTTCTACCGCACGACCAAGCCGCTCGCCATGGCCCAAGGAGCGGGCGGTGCCGCCCGGCTACCCGATATCGGCATCGCGCAGCTTATCAAGCTGAACGGGTCCATACCGCAGGCGCACGACACGCGTTCGGCCGTCTACCGCATCACGCTCAAGAACGACAAGGATGTGGCCACCGCTTTCGCCCAGGACGATCGGCAATCGATCAAGAAGATTGACGCCGGCACGATCGAGCTGACGGTCCGCGCGAATCAGCCGCCCGTGGCGAAGGACGGCGCGACACCGCCCGGCGACGAGTTCCGCGACAGCTGTTATTTCATCAACAGCGACGATGCCAAGGTGCGGCAATTCGCCAAGGAAGCGGTCGGCAACGAAGCCGACCCGTGGAAGAAAGCGCAGCGCATCGAGCGCTGGGTCCACGATCACATCCAGAACAAGAATTTCACCGAGGCGTTCGCGACGTCGGATCAGGTCGCCAAGACGCTGGAAGGCGATTGCACGGAACACGCCGTGCTCGCCGCCGCCATGTGCCGAGCGGTCGGCGTGCCGTCGCGCGCGGCCGTCGGCCTCGTCTACTTCAACGACCGCCAGAGCGGGCCGGTGATGGGCTTTCACATGTGGGCCGAGGCGTGGGCGAAGGGGCAGTGGCTGCCGATCGACGCGACGCTCGGCCACGGGCACATCGGCGCCGCCCACATCAAGATCGCCGACCACAGTTGGCACGACATTCACTCGCTGACGCCGCTGCTGCCGGTGACCCGCGTCGTCGGAAAAGTGTCGATCGAAGTCGTGAGCGTGAACGAGTAAAGTGTTCGTTGGGTTACAGAAAAATCGTCGCGCGCGAGAGACGATGGAGCGCGGAAACCGCGGAACAGCAGACGGTTACGCGGTCGTGCGCGTCTCCCGGCCGCGGAGAGAAGAACGAAAGTTCAATATTCCCTACATTGCCAAATAATGGAAATTGGAGCGCTAATTCGATAGCTTGACGTGGCGAAAGCGTCTATACTGTGGCGGGCTCAAAAAACGCGGTTCGGCTCGTCGAGCCGTGCGACGCGGCGACTTGAAGTTTTTGGGAAGCTCCCCCCTTTTCCGAACCAATCTCCCGTATCCGGTTGTTCCTGGTTATAAGCATGTGAATAAGCAGTTTTCCAGGCGCACGCGAGGACGCATCGCAGGATAATGGCGGGGTTGCCGCCCACGAAAGGCGTTGAACCTTCGCGAATCCTGCATGCCGATCCCGCAGCGGGGGCGCACCCCCGCAGGAAAGGGACACGCGAGCCTTGCCGAAGCCCGCGTCCCCAGCGATAGCTTTGAGGAACTCCATGACGCAACGGCACCGGCAAGGCTCCGCAGGAGTGGTCGCAGCGGCCCCACCGCCCGGCCCTCGCGCCGCGCCGGCTCCCGCTGCGCCGCAACGTCGGCCGGAGTGGGAAACCCTCTTTGCCAGCCTGTCTCCCGATACGCAACGAGAGCTGCTCGACCTCGCGGACCGTCAGGGGGTTCTCTACGCGCACCAATTGCCGGCGGTCAACGGCGTCCCGGTCAGCAATGCCGCGGTCAAACGTCTGCAAGCAATCCTCGAAGGACAAAACGCCGATCTTGAGCCGGTGTGCCCGAAGCCCGTGGCCGTAAGCGACACCGTCCTTGATGCCGGTCAGCGCGACGCGGTGGCTCGCGCTCTCGGCACGCCGGACCTGTGCCTGATTCAAGGCTTGCCCGGAACGGGTAAATCACGCACCGTCGCGGAAATCGTCCGACAAGCGACAGCGCGCGGCGAGCGTGTGCTGCTCATGGCCCCGACGGCGCCGTCTTTTGACCGCGTTCTGGAGCAGCTCCAACCCTGCGAAAGTGTCTGCGCCGTCCGCTGTCTGGGACGGGAAGAGCGGGCGGAACAGCTCAGTCCAGCCATCCGCGGCCTCCTTTACGCGGATCAGGCGCGCTCCTTCCAGACAAACGCCCTGCGCCGGGCGCGGGAAGCCGTACAAACGTCGCAAGAGGATTGCCGGCGACACGCCGAGCGCGACGAGCTTGGCGCCCGCCTGGCCGTCCTGGCGGCGCAGCGCGAGCAATTGGACGCACAGGCAGACGCCATCAAGCAACAGCGTGCCGATTTGCCGCGACAAGTCGCGGCGGAGGCGACAGAGAACACCGGCGCGGCGCTCGCCGAGCGGATCAAAGTCCGCGACGAGGCGTGCCGCCGTCTCGACACCCTGCTTGCCGATTTGCGAAAACAACAAACCGAACAGAGGGCGCGCGCTGACGAGTTAACCGCCGAATTGGCGACGCTGCGGCCGCTCGCCGACGCCAAGAAAGCCGGCCGCTGGTGGTCCGTCGCCTGGTGGAAAGCAACCGTCCAAAGCGATTGCGTGAATCGCTGTCTCGCGTTGGAAGAGCAGGCCGAACAAACACAGCGATCTTTGGACAAGCTGACGCAACAAGAGCGAGACTGCGAACGCGAACGAAGCGAGTCCGAACGACAATTCGCGTCCGTACAGGAACGCCTGCTCCAAGAAGAGATCGCCCGCCGGAATTGCGAATTCGAGATCGCCGAATCCGCCATTGCCCAGGAAAAGGTGCGTTGGCAGGAAGCGTGGGACGCCGTCGGTCGGGACGTTGGCGCTGCGCCGGAATTACCGCCCGCGACAACGGACGCAATCGCGGTTCTGCGAACCACGTGGACTGCCCAACGACTCGATGCCGAGAAGCGTTCCGAATTCGCCGCGCAATGGCTGGCGTATTTGCTGGAGGACGCCACGGCACTGCCCGCCCGCTTCGGCAATTACGTGAACGTCGTCGCGGCTACCACAACGGCGCTTGCCGCCGATCCGCATTTTGGCGACGGAGCGCCGCATGGCGGGATTTTTGACCTGCTTGTCCTTAAAGACGCCGAAGCGATCGCCGAGTCCGAATTCCTCGCCGTCGCTCGTCGCGCGCGACGCTGGGTCCTCGTCGGCGAGCCGTCCGTCCTGGTGGAAAATGCCGCGAGTCACGCGGCAGCTACGAACAATGGCGAGCGGGGGCCGCGCGTCCGGCTGCCTGCCGCCACGCGCCCGGCCGCGCTCCATCCCGGATTCTTTGCACGGGTCTGGCAGCAGCTCCACAGCAATCCGAGCAAATTACCCTATGCGTGGCGGCGTGAGAAGGACCGGCTGTGCTGCCAACTCCGGCCTGTCCCGCCCGATCAGCGGAATTACCTGGAAACGGAGTCGGTCGCCGACCATCCCGATATCGAGTTGCGTATTCTCACGCTGCCGCACACGCCGCCGTTCCTGACCGAGATCGTATTCCCGCCGTCCATGTCCATTCTGGACGCGAAAGCCTACATCTTCCGTGAGGTGCAGGAACTCGCGGTCTGGGCGCCGGCGCAGAGTCTCCATTGGACGGAGAGCGCGTCGCAAACGGAGCTGCAATTCGACGCCACGCCGCTTTGCGAAACACTCGCGTTGACGGTCGCGCCCGGCGTGTGCGAGAGGGTTGCGCCGCTCTCCGCGCTTCAGCAGTCGCGCCACGCCACCGCGCAGGTCTGGTACACGACGGCGCTGCAGTTTGATCGCGCGGCCGGTTGGGACCGGTCTCGTGCCGGCGCTTGGGTGGGAACCCAACTTGGTTTGAACGACTCCGGCCGCACGTGCCTGCTGGACGTGCCGCACCGTATGGACGGCGACCTGGCCCGGTTCCTGTCCCCGCTCCTCCCCGGGGTCGCCTACCGCATGTTGAACAGCAGCGGAACGGGTCAAGTGCCGCACTGCCCCCATTATCACGCCGCGGTTGAGTTTGTACCCGTGCCGCCGCTTACGACGGACGACGCCACGCGCCCGCCGTCACGACCGGCTGTCGCTGCCCGTGCCGCCGCGCCCCAACCGCGCGCCTGGAAAGGCGGCGCGGGCCTCGAGATGGATCTGTCCGATTGGCGTTTCCGCGAGCACTTCCCCGGCGAATTGCGGCCGCTCCTTCCCAAACAGGGGCTGGTAAATTATCTGGAGGCGCAAGCCGTCGTTCGCACGCTGGAGTCGCTCGTTCAAGACTATCGTGCGCGCGCGCCCGAAAACGGCTCGAAGCGCGATTGTCATTGTGGCGAGGGCGCCTTGGTCGTTTTGGCTCTCTATCCGGCGCAAGTGGAATTGATTCGCCAGCTCGTGCGCCAGTCGGCCGCACTGACGGCGTCCGGTGTGGCGGTGGAAGTGGAGACTCCCGAGACGGTTTGCCGCCGTGATTGCTCCGTACTGCTCATCAGCCTTACGCGCAGCCATACGCACCGAGCGGTGTCGTACGCGGACGACCCGCAACGGCTTGTCAAGGCGTTGACGCGGGCCCGTTCACGGCTGATTTTGTTCGGCGACGCCGGCACGCTGCTGCGGCGCAGCCAATGGCAGGGGCGGCTCGATCACCTCGACGAACCCGCCGCCCAGCGCGAGCGTGAAGTCATCGCGCATCTCGTCCGTCATTTGCAAGGCCGCGGCGCCCAGCCGGCGGTGTTCCATCTCCATGAAGGTTCTCGCGCATGACGCCGGTCCCGGCATTCGCCTTTCCGCCGGGCCGAACGCTGGCCGGCTGGTGGCGTCAGCTTGTTCCGTTTCACCCGCAACAATTAGCCGTCGCTCATTTGTTGATCCATCGCGTTGAAGCGCTTGCGGCCGTTGAGCGCACCGTGCAGACCGACCGCTTCGCCGGCCTCGTCCTCCGCGCCCTAGCCCTCGCGCCGGAAGGGACCTTGACCGCCGTCGACCGGCAACTCGGCCTGGGACCGGCCGCAACGCACCGAGCGCTCTTACGGCTCGGTTCCGAAGGACTCACGGATTCGACCGCGCCGGATTGTTGGCGGCCGTCCCCCCTCGGCACGCAGGCCCTCGAGAAAGGCAGCTTCACCCGATTGGAACGGCAACGCCGTGCTTTTCTTTTTTATGAGCACAGCCAAGACGGCAAGCCGCCGCACTATCTGCCGCTGCACGCGGACGGCGACGCCTGGCGGCCCGACGAGAATTGGCGCTTCGATGTCGGCCTGCTCACCGAATGTATCAACCAAAACGCGGAGTGGAAGAAGACCTTTGGGTTTCCCTTGGAGGTGTCGGCACTCGCGCGGATCCCAGCCGAGGATTGGCAGCGCGTGATTGTGGATACCGCCGAACACCACGTGCTGGCCCTGGTGACGCCGGCGGGCGCCCAAGCGCCGCCGCGCTTGCTCGGCTTTGCCGTGCGCGCGGAAAACTGGACGCTGCACGCGGATCGGCCGGTGTTAACTCTTGAAGAGGGCTGGCAGGAACTCTTCCCGGCGGTGGCGGCGGGGCTCGACAACGAAAGCGGGCGAAGTGCCTGGCTCGCGTGGTGCCGGCAGCATGCCTTGCCGCCCGCGGACGCGGAGGCATGCGTCATCCAGCCGCATGGTTCTCGTCTCACGGTCCACGCGCCGCAGCGGCTCATCGAGCGCATTCGCGCCGACCGCGGCGAGGCGACGTGGGTGCTCGCCGGCGACAACTTCGTGCAAATCGCGGCACGCATCGAGCTGACGAGCGCCCCGCCTCCCAAGCCGGCCGCCGTCGCTCCGCGTTAGCGCCTTAGCGCGTACAACACCGCGGCCGTCGCCAGCTTTTGGGCACCGTCGGGATCGTGTCCCAAACACTCCGTCGATTGATGCCGTTCCAACGCGCAGCCGATGTCATATTTGCTGTAAATCACCGCCCACCGGCCATCGATCTTGATGCCTTCGAGGAACGGATCGACCTCGCGAAAATCGGTTTCCGGGCGGCCGTCGGCGCCCTCGCGGCGGCAGCGCACCTTCGTGATGGCGACGTTGTTCAACTCACGGCTATAGAGGTCATCGTTCAGCGGAATCGGCTCCAGCTTCTTGTCTGGCCACAAGTCTTTCATCAATGCACGGAACGCTTGATCGAACGTCTTCGATCCGCAGCAGGCGTCGGCGAACAGTAAGCCGCCCGTGTTGAGATTAAACTGAAGATTCTTGATCTCCGGGGCGGTCATTTTGAACGTGTTGCGGCCGTGCATGTAGAGAAAGCGATAGTCGGCGAGATTCTCGCGGTTGGCGTTGATCGGCTCGGTGAGTGGGTCGGTGTCGAGGCCGAGCTTTTGCAGCGAGACCATCAGGTTGCGCATAGCGCGCGGCGCCGGCTGCCAGTCGCCGCCGTGACGGATTTGGGCCACTTTCAAATAGCCGCGCGGCACGTTGTTTTTATCCGGCTCGTTCGGCACTTCGATCTCAAATTGGCGCGGTTTGGGCGGCTCCATGCCGGTGGCGTAGGCGATGATGTTCGCCCCGAGCCGGAATGCCTCGCGTGCCTTGCCGTTTTCGCGGTCGTTCGATTCCCAAAAGCAGGAAAGGTCCGTGGGGCTATAGATCAACACGGTCTTGCAGCCCATGTCGAGGCCGTAGAGCGGAAACAGATCGGGCCGGACGACGAATTTGCCCGATGCACGCCAGACCGGGTGTTCCGCGCCAAGAAGCTTGAGCGTCGTGTCGGGGAACATGCGCTGCATCAGGTTGCGAAAACCTTTGTCGAAGCGCTCGTCGCCGCAGCACGCCTCGGCAAAGATGAAGCCCCCTTCCTCCAAATACTGCCGGAGCAACGGCTCGTTGCCGCCGGCCTCCATGCCCGTGAACAACGGCCCGCCGTGGCCGTTGAAATAGACAATTGGCGTCTGTTGTAAATCGGCCAGCAATAGGTCGCGGTCGCGCTTGGTCTCGCCGCGTATGCTCCGCGCGTCGAAAACCTGCCACGTTAGCGGCGTCTTCTTAAACAGTTCCTTACTGGCGAACTCGACGAGGTTGCGGGCGTCGTTGCGGTCGTTGTTCCAGTCATCGCTGACATTTTGCGGGTCGGTGCTGTTGTGGGCCAACTTGCTGATCAGAATCGGCGTGCGGCCTTTCGAGAGGAATAGCAACGCAAAGCTGGTCGCGAACACCGGGTGGCCGTCGAGATCGCGCGATTCCCAGTTGCCTTTCGATTTCTGGTGATCGACGAGATACTGACAGCCGAGGCGGTACCAATCGTTCTTGCCGAAGAAGCGCAGCCCCGTAAGCCGGCCGGCGCGCTCGATGCCGTAAAGCCAATAGTGCAGATAGCGCATGCGGTCAAAACCTTCCAACATGGGAAAGTGAGAGCTGACGAAATCGAAGGCTTTCGCGACCGCACGGTTGGTCTTGTCGTCGTATTGGCCGCAGTTCTCCGCTCGGCCGTTCGGCAGAATCTTCTCACGGCTCGCGTTGAGATCCATGCCGGCGATGATGAGACCGCACAGGCCGGCCACGGTCATGGTCGGCGTGGAGCCGGCGCCCTTCACAGGATAGCCCCAGCCGCCGTCGGCGTTTTGCGCGTCGATGTACATGTCGCGAATGGACAGCCACACATCTTCATCGACTCTCGCCCCGGCCTGATGGCCTTCGTGCAGGCCGAGCAGCGCGTACTGCGTGTTGGAATAGTCATAATGATGATCGCCTTGATTCGCGGAAGTGTAACCCCAACCGAGGAGGCTCTTGCCTTTCATCGCTCGCGCTTGGATAAGCCAGTCGACGTTGCGCTGAATGAGCTGGCGATCGACGTTCTTGCCGGCGAGCGCGAAGACCATCGTTTGCAGGCCGACGGTGTACGTGCATTGGGGCTGGTAGCCGCGCAAGGCGATCAGTCCGCGCTCGATGATCGGCTCGTCGGGCGCGACGCCCGATTGCAGGAGGGCGAGCAAAGCCAACGCCGTGGAGCCGCCCGGTCGGCCCGTCGCCACTTCCAACCCGCCGTGCGCACCCTCATAGTCCGTGAGAAACTTCTGGCCCTTCTCAATCGCCTTGGCGACACGGTCGGCAAGCGCTTCCTTTTCCGGGGGTGCGGCGTGGAGAGCGGCAATGTGCAAGAAAACTACGGCGAGCGCGACGGTGAGAACGCGCGAGACCATGACGGGCTCCTTGCAGAAATGAGGTCTTCCCTGGCTCATTCTCTCCGCGGTGAGCAGCTTTGTCAGGAGCTATTTGAAATGAGACGCTCGTTGCGTTGTCACGGTACGACGTCGAACGCATCGCGGCCGTTAATCCGGTAGAAGTAGAAGTGCTCATCGAGGGTGAAGATGCGGCGGGTTTTGAGCAACTCTGCCAGTACGACGAGGGAGGCGTCGGCGAAATCCATAGGAGCATCCGCGTACTGGCGCATCAGCTCGAAGATCCGTTCCCACTCCCGTTCGCCGGGAACGTGAACCGTGAGCTGGCCGCTGATTAGCAGAGAAAACAGTCTTTCTTGAGCCGCGAAGCCGCCGACTCGGTTCAGAAGATTAAGGGTTTCCGTAGTACACGCCCAGGTAGTGACGAGTGCCTCGGCGGGAAAAGCCTGTACGGCCGCCACACATCGTTCATGGCTGGAGTCAGAGGGCGTAACCGCCCGTCCGCTCTAGCGTAACCGCTGTGATTGCAGGGCCTTGCAGCCCTGGGATACATAGTCGAGAGGGCCTCCTGCGGATAATCTTGCAGCTGACGAAGTCTGCAAACCCGCACGGAGGCCCGGCCAT
>JBGQKZ010000144.1:0-14491 GCA_041499805.1 Gemmataceae bacterium | reverse complement strand
ATGGCTGAATGGCTGAATGGCTGAATGGCTGAATGGCTGAATGGCTGAATGGCTGAATGGCTGAATGGCTGAATGGCTGAATGGCTGAATGGCTGAATGGCTGAATGGCTGAATGGCTTCAGCCGATCCTAGCCGCTCGCCACGGGCAGTCGCCAGTCATCCGTCAAGTCAGTCGCCAGTCGTTCGGGCACTCGTCATTCGCCGACGGGCGTAATCGGCAAAGTCTGACTGGACCGAGATTATAAGCGGCTGAAACTGGCTTGCAAGCTTTTATTGGAGCTTTATTCCATTTTTTCGGCTTTTCCGCCGCCCTGTAGGATCGGCTCTCCCAGCGCGTTGAGAGGCGCATCCGCGACTTTCCCGCGGGAAAACGCTCATTTGCCGCATCTATTCCATCAACGGCCGTCGTCTTTCCACCATCGGGAGAGTTCAGTCTGCCCCTTGCGAGCGGCATCCCGTCGAAAGACGCCGGCATCTTCGCGTGCGCCGCGCTCGTCCGCAGCTGGCGGGAAGGTATTCGTTCCATTCGTTGCACCAAAGGGACGCCAGTAACGGAAAGCGAAACGACGACACGCCAAAGAACGCCAGCGCCTCTCGCGCCCAAATCGCCATTACTCCTTGGGTCGCAACAGGCTACGACCGAGCACACCCAAACGTCGAATTCTCGGATTGCGTTACACCCCCCTCAAAAAGTGGCTTCCGTATGTGTGGCGGGTAATGTAAGTAATCCATTTTCGGGGGCTCAATTGGGCATCGTCGGCGTTTGGCCGTAGGCAGCGCCGTGGCACGCGAAAAGCAGGTCCACGACCTTGTCTGAGAACGCGTCTCCTTGCCTGCCGGTCCGAAATCCGTTAACTTCAAAGACACTTCCCCTGGAAGCCCTGCTTCCGCCTCGCCCTCCCACCAGCCCGCCCAGGAGCCTCGACCATGCGGCCGTCGTTGCGTTTGCGGAACCTCGTAGCCGCCGCCGCGCTGGCCGTGTGCGGTCTCGGCCTCCGCGCACTGTCCGCGCCGCCGAGGGTCGATGATGAAGCGCGCCGCTTCTGGGCGTTCAAACCGGTCGCGCGTCCGCACGTTCCCGACGTTCACGACAAAGCATGGGTGCGGAATCCCATCGACGCGTTCGTCCTCGCGAAGCTGGAAGCGAAAGGACTGAAACCCGCGCCGCCCGCCGATCGCGCGACACTCCTTCGGCGAGCCGGCTATGCGCTCACCGGCCTGCCGCCCACGCCCGAAGAACTGGATGCGGCCCTCGCGGACAAGTCAAGCGACTGGTACGAGAAGATCGTGGACCGCCTCCTTGCCTCGCGGCACTACGGCGAACACTGGGGCCGGCACTGGCTCGACCTCGTTCGCTTCGCGGAGACAAACAGCTTCGAGCGCGACGGACCCAAGCCCAACGCCTGGAAATACCGCGACTATGTCATTCGCTCCTTCAACACCGACAAGCCGTACGATCAGTTCATCCGCGAACAATTGGCCGGCGACGAAATCGAACCCATCACGCGCGACGCCATCATCGCCACGGGTTACTACCGTCTCGGCCTGTGGGACGACGAGCCGGTGGATCGCGATCAATCCTATTACGATCAGCTGGACGACATCGTCTCGACCACGGGGCAGACCTTTCTCGGCCTGACGGTCGGCTGCGCCCGCTGCCACGATCACAAGCTCGATCCATTCCCGCAGAAGGATTACTATCGGTTTCTCGCGTTTTTCCACGGAATCAACAGCTACGGCAACGGCGCCGCGTCGCAGCGCGCCGTTCACGAGAGCGCTTCCGACTCGCGCGATCTGTCCGCGTCGAATCCGGCGGAGGAAGAAGCGAACGCGGTCGCGTACCAGCAGCAACTCGAACGCTTGAACAAGCGGCTTACAGCGATCGAAGCGAAAGTTGCCAAGAATCTCTCCGCCGGGGAGCGCGACGATTTTACGCATGTTGACAGCCGATCATCGATTCTCGGCAAGCACGTCGGCATCGACATCAGCGCGGCCGATTTCGAGCGCTACACCGCACTTCGGGCGGAGCGGGAGGAGTTGTTGAAGAAGGGGCCGGCAAAATGGGAAACCGCATTGGCGGTTCTCGAACAAGGGCCGCGCGCCCGCGACACGCACGTACTCGTTCGCGGCATGCCGGCCAACAAGGGGGACAAAGTCGAACCCGGTTTTCCGTCCGTGCTGACTTCTTCGATTCCGAAGTTGCCGTCCATGTCCGCCGAGTCGAAAACGTGCGGCCGACGCCGTGCGTTGGCGGATTGGGTCGCTGACGCGAAGAATCCGCTCACGGCTCGCGTTATGGCGAATCGCCTCTTCCAATTCAACTTCGGCCGCGGCATCGTACGCTCAACCAGCAATTTCGGCTATCAGGGCAGCCCGCCGACGCATCCCGAGCTGCTCGACTGGCTGGCGAGCGAGCTGGTCGCCAACGGCTGGCATGTAAAACCGATCCAACGGTTGCTTCTTACGTCGAACGCGTTTCGCATGTCGAGCCGCCCCAATCCGCAGGCGGCCGCCGTGGACCCAGAGAACGATTTCCTTTCGCATTTCGATCTCCGCCGGCTTACCGCGGAAGAAATTCGCGACTCGATTCTGGCGGTCAGCGGCAACCTGAATGGGGAAAAGTCCGACGGGCCGAGCGTTTACCCCGTGATGCCGCCGGAAGTCCTCGCCGGCCAATCGCGCCCGGGCGACGGCTGGGGAAAGAGCACTCCCGAAGCGCAAGCGAGCCGCAGCGTATTCGTCTACGTCAAACGCTCCCTCGCCGTGCCGTTGCTCGCCGTGTTCGATACGCCGGACCCGGACGCCCCCTGCCCCGTGCGCTTCACGACCACGCAGCCGACGCAGGCCCTCGGCATGATCAACAGCACGTTCGTGAATAGCCAGGCCAAGATCTTCGCGGAGACGATTCGCAAAGCGGCGAGTGTTCCGCAGGCCCAAATAAGATTCGCGTTGCAGCGCGTCTTGCAGCGCCCGCCCACGGCAACCGACGTCGAGCGCGGGGTGCGCTTCCTCAAAACGATGCGCGCGGAGGAAAATCTCTCCGACGATGAAGCGCTGCGGCGGTTTTGTCTGTTGGCGCTGAACTTGAATGAGTTCGTCTATCTGAACTGATCGTTTAGCCGCCGTCTCGGACGGGCGCGCTCGCGCATAGCGCCCGTCCGAGACGGCGGCTAAACGAGAAATGGTATAACGATGCGAAACTTCTGTGGCCGCACGCGGCGTGAATTTATCTGGGAAACCGGTTGCGGCTTCACCGGCGTCGCGCTGGCGGCCATGCTTGGCGATGATTTCTTCGGCTCGCGCGCGGCGGCCGCGGAGGGCGGCACGTTCGTCAATCCTCTCGCGCCGAAGCCGCCCCATCTGCCCGCCAAGGCCCGCAGCGTCATCTTTCTCTACATGTATGGCGGACCGAGCCACATCGACACGTTCGACTACAAGCCGGGCATGGTCGGCATGGACAACAAGACCGTCAAGGTGAAGACATTCGGCCGCGGCGGCAAACGTAATGAAGGCCGCATCGTCGAGCCGCGCTGGAAGTTCAAACAATACGGCCAGTGCGGCAAATGGGTGAGCGATCTCTTCCCGCACCTGTCGCGCCATGTGGACGATATCGCGTTCCTCCATTCGATGACGGCCGATTCGCCGATCCACGGCTCGGCCATGATCCAGATGAACACGGGCAAGATCCTCAGCGGCGCCCCGTGCATCGGCTCGTGGATCAACTACGGCCTCGGCAGCGAAAACGAGAACCTCCCCGGCTTCGTCGTCATGCTCGACCCGCGCGGCGGCCCGATCAGCGGCGCCAAGAACTGGTCGAGCGGCTACATGCCCGCTCACTATGAAGGCACGCTCTTCCGCGGCCAGGGCACGCCGATCCTCGACCTCGCCCGGGCTGACGGCATGAGTGAAAACTCCCAACGCCGCCTGCTCGACACGCTGCGCGACTACAACGAAGAACATCAGCAGCAGCACGGCAATCCTCAGGCGCTGGCGTCACGCATCGCCAGCTACGAACTGGCGTTTAAGATGCAGTCCTCGGCCCCCGAAGCGACCGATTTGAGCCGGGAATCGGAAGCGCTCAAGGAGTTGTACGGCCTCAACGAAAAGCGCACCGCCGTTTTCGGCCGGCAATGCCTGCTTGCGCGCCGCTTGGTGGAACGCGGCGTCCGCTTCATCCAGGTCTATTCCGGCGGCGCCCACAACGACGACAACTGGGACGCGCACGGCGATCTGAAGCAGAATCATGAATTGCACGCCGGCGAGACGGATAAACCCATCGCGGCGCTGCTCAAGGATTTGAAACAACGCGGGCTCCTTGAGTCCACGCTGATTGTCTGGGGCGGCGAGTTTGGCCGGCAGCCGACCGCCGAATACGCGAAAGGCACCGGCCGCGATCACAACGCCTACGGCTTCACCATGTGGCTCGCCGGCGGCGGCATCAAGGGCGGCGTCAGCGTCGGCACGACGGACGAAATCGGCAGCGCCGCCGTGGAAAAACCGTTTCATGTCAAGCATCTCCATGCGACAATCCTGCAACAGATGGGACTCGACCCCGAACGGTTGACGTACTTCTACAGTGGTCTCGATCAAAAACTGGTCGGCGTCGAGGGGGCGGAACCGATACGCGAAATTATGGCATGAGGCGCGACATGAAACGATTTCTTAGCGCTGCATTACTCTGCGCCGGATTGACCAGCACGGCCATCGCCGAGCAAACCGGCGTCGTCACTTCCGAATTCATCTTTGAACAAGCCGCGTTCCCGAGCTGCCATGCGTCCACCATCGTGGAGGCGAAAGACGGTTTCGTCGCCGCATGGTTCGGCGGCAAGCGCGAAAAAGATCCGAGCGTCGGCATCTGGTTGTCGCGCCGCAACAACGGCAACTGGACAGAGCCGGTGGAAGTCGCCAACGGCGTTCAGGCCGACGGCAAACGCGAGCCATGCTGGAACCCCGTCCTTTTCCAGCCCAAGGACGGCCCGCTGCTCCTCTTCTATAAAGTGGGCCCGAACCCCAGTAAATGGTGGGGCGAGTTGCGCACGTCCACCGATGCGGGCCGAACCTGGTCCACCGCGCGACGGTTGCCCGACGGCATCCTCGGGCCGGTCAAAAACAAACCGGTGCAACAGCCCAACGGCGACATCCTTTGCGGGACCAGCACCGAGCACGACGGCTGGCGCGTCCATTTCGAGCGTACGAGCGACAACGGCCAGACCTGGCAAGCAACGCCGCCGCTCAACGCCAAGGACGAATTCCGCGCGATTCAACCCAGCATCCTGACGCACAAGGACGGCAAACTCCAGGCCATCGGCCGAACGCGCAACGGCAAACTGTTCGAAATCTGGTCCGACGACGCCGGCAAAACATGGGGCAAGATGTCGCTCACCGCGCTGCCGAACCCGAACTCCGGCACCGACGCCGTCACCCTGGCCGACGGCCGGCATCTCCTTGTCTACAACCACGTCGCCAACGGCAACCGCAGCCCGCTGAACGTCGCCGTCTCGGACGACGGCAAGACGTGGAAGGCGGCGCTCGTGTTGGAAAACCAGCCCGGCGAGTACAGCTATCCGGCGGTCATTCAGAGCCGCGACGGGTCGGTCCACGTCACCTACACGTGGAAACGGCAGCGGATCAAGCACGTCGTCATCGATCCGGAGAAGCTCGTGTTACGCGACATGCCCAACGGCCAATGGCCCACGGACGGCAAGGAATGAGGATCGCTCATGCGGCGCGTTGTTTCGCTGATCGCCAGCGCCACGGAAATCGTCTGTGCCCTCGGCGGCGAAGCGTGGCTCGTCGGCCGTTCGCATGAATGCGACTACCCGCCGGCGGTGAAGCGCCTTCCGGTCTGCACGCGGCCGAGATTTGACGTCGAAGGCAGCAGCCGTGACATCGATCAGCGTGTGAAGGAAACGTTGCAAGCGTCGGCGTCGGTCTACGATGTCGATGCGGATTTGCTGCGGCGCCTGCGACCCGATGTCCTTGTCACGCAGGCTCAGTGCGATGTGTGTGCGGTCAGTGAGCGCGACGTGCGTCAGGCCCTTGCGTCCGGCTTCGAACGGCAGCCGCAGATTGTGACGCTCAACCCGAATTCGCTCGCCGATGTTTGGGCCGACATTCGCCGCGTGGCGGCCGCCCTCGACGTTTCGAACCGCGGCGAGGAGTTGATTGGTCGATATGAGCAACGCCTAGACGCGATCGCCAAGCGCGCACGCTCCTTGGCCGCTCCGCCCTCGGTCGCGTGCCTGGAATGGATTGACCCGCTCATGGCCGCCGGCAACTGGATGCCGGAGCTCGTTGAGTTGGCGGGCGGCAGCAACCTTTTCGGCGAAGCGGGCAAGCACTCGCCTTGGCTGACGTGGGAGCAGTTGTGCGAACGCGACCCCGAGGTTCTCGTCGTTCTGCCGTGCGGTTTTGACATCGAGCGCACGCGGCGCGACATGCCGATTCTGACGAGTCGCGCCGCGTGGCCGCGCCTGTCCGCCGTGCAGAACGGCCGCGTCTTCCTGACCGACGGCAACCAATATTTCAATCGCCCGGGCCCGCGCCTGGTCGAATCGCTGGAAATCCTCGCCGAATTGCTGCACCCCGAGCATTTCCATTTCGGCCATGAAGACGTCGGTTGGCAACGGCTTTGAAAGGACGCTGTCCATGAGCGACTGGCACAGCAGGCTCGAGATCGTCGAAGGCGACATCACCACACAAGTCGTGGACGCGATTGTCAACGCGGCGAATGCGTCGCTGCTGGGCGGCGGCGGCGTGGATGGCGCCATCCATCGCGCCGCCGGACCGGAATTGCTGGCCGAGTGCCGCACCCTGCGCGGCTGCGCCACCGGCGAAGCCAAAATGACCAAGGGCTACCGCCTGCCGGCGAAGCACGTCATCCACACCGTGGGCCCCGTATGGCGCGGCGGCACACAGAACGAGGACGAGCTGCTGGCCCGTTGTTATCAGAACTCCTTCGCCTTCGCCGACCGCCATGCGTTCGAGAGCATCGCCTTTCCGTCGATCAGCACGGGCGCCTATTGTTTTCCCGTTGACCGCGCCGCCCCGATCGCGCTCCGTGAGATTCAAACCGCCCTCGAAGACCTCGACGACCTCAAACGCGTCGTCATTGCGTGTTACGGGCGTCCCGTCTACGACGCTTACGTCCGCGCCCTCGCTGCGATGGCAAAAGGATGAGCCAATGAACGCAAGCAAGAACCGGCTCCGCAGTCTCCGTTTTTGTGTGTTTTTGTGGCTTGTTGCGGCCATTCTCGTTCCCGTCGCCGCTGCCGCCGCCGAGCCCGCGGCCTACAAGGCCGGCGTCGCCACGAGAGTCATCACACCGGCCGAGCCGATGTGGATGGCCGGCTACGGCAACCGCACCAAACCCGCCGAAGGCAGGGTTCACGATCTCTTCGTGAAGGCGCTCGCTCTTGAAGACCCTTCCGGCGGCAGATTCGTACTGTTGACCAGCGACCTCGTCGGCATCCCGCGCGAACTGTCCGAACAAGTCGCCGACGACGTGCAGCGCCGCAGCGGCCTGTCGCGCGAACGGTTAATGCTCACCTGCTCCCACACGCATTGCGGTCCGGTGCTGCGCAATGCACTGAGCGACATGTACGATATGCCGCCCGACGAAGCGAAGAAGATCGGCCCGTACACCGATAAGCTCCGCGGTTGGATGGTGGACGCAATCGTCGCGGCCCTCGCCGATATGCAGCCGGCGAGACTCGGCATTGGGAAAGGGACGGCCGGCTTTGCGGTCAACCGCCGGCAGCCGACGCCGCAGGGCATCATTAACGGCACGAATCCCGCTGGTCCCGTCGATCACGACGTACCGGTACTGCGTGTGACCACGCTGGCCGGCAAGCTACGAGCGGTCGTCTTCGGCTACGCCTGCCACAACACGACGATGCAGTTCTACCAATGGTGCGGCGACTACGCCGGCTTCGCGCAGCAAGTGCTGGAAGAGAAGCATCCCGGCGCTCTCGCACTGTTCTGGATTGGCTGCGGGGCCGACGCCAATCCCCTGCCCCGTTCGAGGCTGGAGCTATGCGAAAAGTATGGCCGCGAGCTGGCAGAATCGGTGGAGAAAGTCCTGTCCGGATCGCTCGTCCCGATCACGGGCGCGGTTCAAGCTCGCTACGAGGAAATCGCCCTGCCTCTTGACACCTTGCCGACGCGCGAAAAATGGGAAGCCGATGCGCAGAGCAAATCCTTCGCCGTCCACAAACGGGCCGAACGGCTGCTCAAGATTCTCAATGCCGGCGGCAGGATTGACGACCATTACCGCCATTATCCCATCCAGGTCTGGCGCTTTGGCGATGAGCTGCTTTGGATCGCGCTCGGCGGCGAAGTCGTCGTCGATTACGATCTGCGCCTCAAGAAAGAACTCGCCGGCAAGCGTGCCGTGTGGGTCACGGGCTATGCAAACGACGTGATGGCGTACATTCCCAGCGTCCGCGTTCTCAAGGAAGGCGGCTACGAGGCGGATTCCTCGATGATCTATTACGGCATGCCGACCAAATGGGCGCCGGCGATCGAAGAAAAGATCGTCGCGAAGGTTCATTCCTTACGGTGAGGTACACGAACCCGTTGAATGGTTTGTTTGCACACACGCCGGGACACCCCGTGCAACGAAATGCAACGCTGCAACGAATCCGGAAGTTGAGAAGGCCGGCGCGCCTTTTTTCCCAAATCCCTTCCGTACCCCCTTGCAATCGCCGCACCCTGCCGCCAATCTAAGCGGGGTCAACTTCTTTCGCTGTAGGAGTCTTCCGGATGGCCGCGATCACCAATGACGATGCCCCTGGTGACATCGATAAGGGCGGATTCAAGCCTTACGTCCCGGACTCCGTACGTATGCCGGAGTTCACGCTCTCGGCGGTTGTGCTCGGTACGTCACTCGGCCTGATCTTCGCCGCGTCCTCGTTGTACTTGGTGCTGAAAGTCGGCATGACGGTGTCGGCATCGATTCCGGTGGCCGTGTTGGCGATTACGCTGTTTCGCGGTCTATCGAGGGCGTTCGGCCTGCGGCCCGCAACAATTCTCGAAAACAACATCGTGCAGACGAGCGGCTCGGCCGGCGAATCAATCGCGTTCGGCGTCGGCGTAACCATGCCGGCGCTGATGATGCTCGGCTTCGAAATGGATCTGATGCGCGTCATGGTCGTGTCGATCCTCGGCGGCATCCTCGGCATCCTCGCGATGATTCCGCTGCGGCGCGCGTTTATCGTCAAAATGCACGGTCGGCCCGGCCAACCGGGAACGCTCCTTTATCCCGAAGGCGTCGCCGCCGCACAGGTGCTTATCTCGGGTGAGAAGGGCGGAACCACCGGCGCGACGGTTTTCGTCGGCTTCGGTATCGCGTTTGTTCATAAGTTTCTGACTTTGGCTTTCAACGTGCTCAAGGAGACGATCTCCATTCCGATCACCGCCGTCAACAAGGCGGCCCAGTTCTCCGGTGACATGGCCTCGGAGTTGCTCGGCGTCGGCTACATCATCGGGTACCGGACAAGCGCCATCATGATGGCTGGCGCCGTGCTCGGCTACCTCGTGATCATTCCCGTCATTTACTTCGTTGGCCAGTACGCCCCGCAAATCGTGCCGCCGAGCAACGAGAAGCTCATCAAGGACATGAGCATTTCGCAACTGCGCAACAACTACCTGCTTTTCATCGGAGCCGGCTGCGTGGCGGCCGCGGGCATCATTAGCATGGGACGGACTCTGCCCATGATCGTTCGCTCGGTTCGCTCCGGCATGGCCAGTGTTCGCGGCGGCGCGGGCAACAACGTCGAAAGCACGGTGCGACGGACCGAGAATGACATGTCCATGGCGGTGGTGATATTCGGCAGCCTCGCGTTGCTCGCCTTGCTTGCCCTCTTTCTCATGACCGAAGTCGGAATTGTCAGTGCGGTGCTCGGCGCATTGCTCGTGCTCGTGTTCGGTTTCCTGTTCGTGACGGTGTCTTCACGCTTGACCGGCGAAATCGGGTCGTCGAGCAATCCGATCTCCGGCATGACGGTGGCAACCCTGCTGTTGACATGCCTCATCTTCCTCGCGATGGGGATGACAGAGCCGCGCGATCGCGTGCTCGCTCTCTCCGTGGCGGCGGTTGTTTGCATCGCATCATCCAACGGAGGAACCACGGCCCAATCGCTGAAGACCGGCTTTCTGGTCGGCGGCACCCCGAAGGCGATGCAATACGCCATCCTCGTCGGCGCCATTGTTTCGGCCGTGGTTATCGGCGGCACGCTCCTCGCGTTCAACCGCGCCGGCACCGTTTACAGCGCTGATCCGCAGTACTTGCCGATCGACAAAATGACGGATCAAGTTGTGACGCTGACGCCGCCGCAGCGTGCGCGGCTGACCGAAGTCATCCGGGAAAGAGACACATATGAAGGTAAAGAGTATCTGATCTGGGATACCCGCCGCGAAGTGTTCACAAAGGATCGCGGCGATCCCGCGTACTTAATCAAGACTCCGGACGGCACTGCCCCGGAAGGTCGCTTCCTCGTGGACCCCGACACCGGCAAAGTCGCGTTCCTGCGCGATCCGACCATCGGCGGGCAAATCAAGGAGGTGGACGGCAAGGAGCTGACGCGCTTCGACGCACCAAAGACGCAGGTGATGCGCATCATCATCGACGGCGTCTTGTCGCAAAAACTAAACTGGGGCCTGGTGCTGATCGGCGCCATGATCGCGATCACGCTGGAACTGTGCGGCGTATCATCGCTGACGTTCGCGGTCGGCGTTTATGTGCCGATTCAATACTCGGTGCCGATCTTCATCGGCGGCATCCTGCGCTGGGGCATTGACAAGTACCAGGCGAAAAAGTCCGCCGCGTCCATCGAAGCCGCTGGCGACGACCCGGAAGCGCGCGCTCGCGCCGAGATCGACGCGATCCGCAAATCGGAAACCAGCCCCGGGGTTCTCCTCGCTTCGGGCTACATCGCCGGCGGCTCGCTAGCGGGCGTGGTTACGGCCTTTCTTGAGTTTTCAAAGCCGCTCAAGGACTCGCTCGACTTCGGCAAAACCGTCGCCGGGCTGGATAAGACGCCGTTGCTCTGGGTGTTCACCGAAGCCGACCTAATCGCGATGAGTTTGTTTGCGTTGCTCGTCATTTTCGCTATCCTCGTCGGCACAGGCAAGCTGTTCAAGCCGCCGGAGGAAGAGGAAGAGATGGCGTGAGCGTTGCAAATCTGCGCGCAAAGCAACAATGGCGGACGCATATACGTGCAATCCATCCCTATCGCTACCGGCCTGTTCCTCTGCGATCAACTCATCGTCGAGCATCGCACGATGAAGGTGTCGCCGTTTGGGATTTTCACGCGCCTGAACGCCGAAGGGTTTCCGCACACGGCACGTCCGTTTTCGGTCTTCGCCTCGTTGACAGACGGGTTAGGACGCGGCCTCTTGCGCGCGACGGCGCATCGGCTCGACAACCTCGAACTCGTTTACCAATATGAGAATTGGTATGATTTTAGTGATCCGCTAACCGGAGGTGCGATTTCACCTTCGCATTGACGAGTTTCGCTTCCCCATCGCAGGGCGCTATCAGTTCACGCGCTGGGCCGACGGTGAGTGGGTCGCACAATGCGACCTCAACGTGAGAACGATAGAAGGAGAACCATGCGCACTTCAGACCCCACCGAGCTATTTGACTCGCGACCGTCGTCCGAGACAGATGCCGTGAACTCCGTGCTCTTGGAATTCATCGACAACGGTGACAAGACGATCCGACCAATGCCGCCGGACATGATTGAGAAGCTAGAGATTGAGAAATTAAAGCGTCGGCGTCGGCCGCAACCCCCGGAACAGCCGACGACGAACTAAATGCCCGCCGAAATCCCAACATTTTTCTCCGCAAGGACTTTGGAGGATTTGCCACGATGCGCCATTTTCTTCGCAATCATCTTGTCTGGCTCGCATTGATCGGCTGCCTGCTTCCCGCGGCGTTAACTCACGCCGACGAAGGCATGTGGCTCTTCAACAATCCGCCCCGCAAGTACCTGAAAGAGAAATACAACTTCGACCCCACCGATCAGTGGCTCGAACACGTGCAGAAGTCGTCCGTCCGTTTCAACAGCGGCGGCTCCGGCTCGTTTATCTCGGCGGACGGTCTGGTGATGACGAACCATCACGTTGGACTCGACACGTTGCAAAAGATCAGCACGCCGGAGAAGGACTATGCCCGAGACGGCTTTTACGCCAAAACGCAGGCGGAGGAAGCGAAAGCGGTGGACCTGGAATTGAACGTCCTCATGGGCATCGAGGACGTCACCGACCGCGTCAACAAGGCGGTCACGCCGGATCTCAACCCGGCACAAGCGTTCGCCGCCCGCCGGCAGGTGATCAGCGAGATCGAAAAAGAGTACCAGCAGAAGACCGGCCTGCGCTCCAACATCACGCCGCTTTACCAGGGCGGCCTATATCATCTTTACCTGTTCAAAAGGTACACGGACGTTCGCTTGGTAATGGCGCCGGAGCAGCAAATCGCGTTCTATGGCGGCGATCCGGACAACTTCGAGTATCCGCGCTATGACCTCGACATGTGCTTCTTCCGCGTTTACGAAAACGACAAACCCGTGAAGGTCGAGCATTATCTGAAATGGAGCAAGGCGGGCGCCGCGGATAATGAGTTGGTCTTTGTCTCCGGCCACCCCGGTCGGACCGACCGGCTTAATACGATGGACGACTTGAAATACATCCGCGACCACCAGATGCCGCGAACGTTGCAGATGCTCAATCGCATCGAAGTGCTGCTCGGCTCTTGGAGCGAACGGAGTGACGAGAATGCTCGGCGGGCGAAGCGGATGTACTTCGGTGTGCAGAATAGCCGGAAAGCGCGGATCGGCGGCTTGGCCGGCTTGCAAGACCCGCAGATCATGGCCCGCAAGGCCGTGGAAGAAAAAGCCCTGCGCGAAGCCGCCGCTTCCGATCCGAAGCTGAAAGACGCCGTCAAGGCGTGGGACCGCATCGTCGAGACCGACAAGACCATCAATGCGAACGCCAAGCAGATCAATCTGCTCGAGAATCGGGCCGGCTTCCGCTCGCAGCTTTTCGGCATCGCCCGCACGCTGGTTCGCGCCGCCGAAGAGAAGCCGAAGCCGAACGGCGAACGCCTGCGCGAGTTTGCGGACTCCAACCTGGCGCCTTTGGAGCTGCAACTGTTCTCCGATGAGCCCATCTACGATGATTTCGAGATGCTGACGCTGGGCGATTCGCTGGGCATGTTGGATGAGCAGTTCGGCGGCGACAACGAGCTGGTGCAGAAAGTGCTGGCCGGCGTTTCGCCGCAGCAACGCGCCGCGCAGCTCGTCACCGGCAGCAAACTCAAGGACGTGGCCCTACGGAAGAAGCTGTACGAAGGCGGTAAGGCGGCGGTCGACGCGTGCGACGATCCCATGATCGCCCTCGCGAAGCTCATTGATCCGCCGGCTCGCGCGGCTCGCAAGATCGCCGACGAAGCGGAGGAAGTCAAGAGCCAGGCTTACGGCCAGATCGCGAAGACCAAGTTCGCCGTGCAGGGAACCAACACCTATCCCGACGCGACGTTTACGCTGCGTCTGGCGTTTGGCCTGGTGAAAGGCTTCGAGGAGAACGGCAAGAAGGTGCCGTTCGAGACGACGTTCGCGGGCCTGTACGAGCGGGCCAAGGAACACCACGACAAGGCACCGTTCGATCTGCCGAAGCGCTGGATCGAACGAAAGGACCGCCTGAATCTGAACACGCCGTTCAACTTTGTCTGCACCGCCGACATCATCGGCGGCAACTCGGGCAGCCCCGTGGTCAACAAGAACGCCGAACTCGTCGGCCTGATCTTTGACGGCAACATCCAATCGCTGGTTCTCGATTACGTCTTCACGGAGGAGCAGGCCCGCGCCGTTTCGGTTTGCTCTCCGGCCATCATCGAGGCGTTGCGTAAGGTTTACGACGCCAACGCGTTGGCCGACGAAATTGTCGGCGGCCGCCTGCGCGCGTCGCGGTAGTACATACCCATGGAGGCCGCAGCGTCGAGGAAGCACCTACTTCGTCGGCGCTGTGGCCTCGCGACTTTGATTCACTCACGTCACGAACAACTTCGGTGCAGAACGCCGTTCGCGGCGCAGGGCGTTTGCTGCCAAGCTTGCACCCATTGCCCACAGGTTGAGCAAACAGCGCCGCGATTCGTGGAATTCCTTCCAATCAAGCGCGACGAAACGGCTTGTCAGTGAAGGGCTTACAAATCTCAACCGCGTTCACACGACGTTTCGGCACGCCTCTTGCTCTACTCTTCCTCAACGGAACAAACAAACGCCGAAATTCGCCTGCTTCGGCCTACCTGCTGAATCGACTCTCCGCCTACGGAGCATCGCCCGGTCGAGACCCAACGCCACTAACACTTGTGCCGGTCTTTTTGCAATAACCTTTTTAATTTCTTCAGTTTAGGGAGATTTCCAGCCCCAGCTGGTAAAGGGAGAAATGTGCGCCGGTTGGCGCAGCTGAAGAAGCCGTTCTCCGCCATGAT
>JBGQKZ010000143.1:0-14596 GCA_041499805.1 Gemmataceae bacterium | reverse complement strand
GCCGGTGGCAAAGGCGTCGCTCTTCAATTCAGGGACGGTCTGGCTCCAGCCACCGTCGGCGCGTTGCAGTGCAAGCAACTCATCGATCGAGACTTGCATCGTCTTGCGCGGCTTGGCGGAGCGGACCCCCATGAGCAGCTTTAGTACCTTGTCTTGGTGAAGGTCGGAGCGCTTGGCAGCGTCGAGCCAGGCGATCGCTTTCGACAGCGCCGCGCGCTGCGATTCCGGCGCGTCGGGCCCCATTTCCCCCTCGAGCGCCATAATGATCCAGGCGGCGTCGGTGGTCTGGCTTTCGTTAATCGGCGGTCGCCTGAGAGTGGCAAAGAACTCCCACGATCCGTCTGATTGCTGCTTCTTGACGATTTCCTCCGCAATCAGCTTCAGGCTTTGCTTTTGCCCCTCTTTCAGAGGCAACGACTGTGCAGCGACGGCCAGGAACGGGAGCCCCATGTTCAGCCCTCGACCCTGTGGGCGCGGGTCGGGTGGATCAGCCGGATTGGGAAAAATCTTCGAGGCCATCAACTTGCCCCGACTGCCCAGCAAGGACTCAGTCGTATCCGCCACGAATTCCTTGTCGATCGCGTACCCTTGCCGCTGGGCTTCGCTCAGCGCCCAAAGTGGCATTGGCACGTGATGGCAGGCGGCGCATTTGCGCGTGTTCAACCAGTCGGCGCATTCGGTTTGCAGATATTTAATGGCGTGATCGACGGTCTGATGGACCTGCTGCGTTGTTGCGCGTGGAATCGAGGTCGGTTCGTCAGCGAGCGCCGGTCCTGAAAGGCAAAGTCCCAGAAGCACCCACGCCAACCAGGACCTGCGAGCCATGGATCGATCCCCTTGCAAGAAGAATGACCGGCGCCAAATAGCATTTTACAGCGCCCGCTCACTTCAGCGGCCTACGATTGCTTCAATGCCGATGTAACATCCGGTATTGAGGAGTGTGGATCGCCATGGCGGGCGTCACTTTTTCCCTTTCCCCTTCGCTTCCTTCCCGGCCCGGGCCTGTTCGATCGTGAAGTCGATAAGTTCCTGGCAGCGGAAGAACCCCTCCCAGTAATTGTGGCCCTGGCCCTTCGCGACGATTAGCTTCACCAACCGTTCCGCCCCCTCAGCCTTGTACCGGGCCGCGAACTCGGCCGAGTTCTCCTTCAGCGGTACGACCTTGTCCTCGTCGCCGTGGATCAGCAGGGCCGGCACCCGCGACTTCGCCAGCAGACCGACGCGCTCGATTGGGTTGTGATGGCACAGCCGTGCCTCCAGCTCCTTCGCGGTCAGCCCGTACGCGGGGGCGGCCTTCGCCAGACCGGGGTAGCTGCGGAGGTCGAACACCGGGTAAATGCCGGCGAGGCCCGCGACCTTGTCGGGGTTGTCGACGGCCCAGCTCGTCGCCCATAGGCCGCCGCGGCTCCGGCCCAGCAGGCAGGGCCGCGGCGCGTAGCCGCGCCGCGCCGTCATCTCATGGTAGAAGGCGGTGAACAGCTCCTTCCCCTTGGGGCCGCCGTACGCCTCGCCCACGTCGATTCCCGCGACAGCGACCCCGGCGTTGAGGAAGCGCTCGTGCATCCACTTCTCGTGCTGGTCGGGCAACCCCGGCAGTGTCGGAGCGTAGAGGACCCACGGCTGTGGCTTCACCCGCTTGTTCTCCGGCGGGAGCAGGACGAAGGCCGGCCGGCCCTCGACGAGGAACGACTCCCCCGGCAGGATCAGCTCCTTGATCGGCTTGCCACTCGCGCTCCCCGCGGGTTTCTCGTCTGACCTGTCTAAAGGTGATGAGAGGTCCACGGCCAGCACCCACCAGGGTGTCTTGCCGACTTCGTAGACAGCAAGCTTCTTCAAACGACCGCTCTGGCCATCGACTCTGTAGGCGACCAGCTTCCCCGAGGACTCCCCCGCCGCGAATAGGTACTTCCCGGTCGGGTCGAGGTCGAACGACCGCGGCGTCTTCTCGGTCGGGTCCTGGCCGATCACCGACACCTTGCCGTCATCATCGAGCGCGAAGGCGGCGATGCTGTCGTGCCCGCGGTTGGAGACATACAGGAACTTCCCCGAGGGATGGACCCTGATCTCGGCGCAGGCGTTGGTGCCGCGGAATTCCCCAGGCAGCGTGGAGACGGTCTGCAGCGGCCTGAGCATGCCGGACTTCGGATCGAGGGCGTAGGCGGTCACACTACTCCCCTGCTCGTTGGCGACGTAGGCGATGGGTCGCGACGGGTGGAACTGGAGATGCCGCGGGCCGGTCCCCTTCGGCGTCGTGAGCTTCGCTGGTGAGCCGGCCGTCAGCCGCCCCTTAGCGGGGTCGAGGGCGAACTGGAAGATCACGTCGGGGTCGGTGTGGGGCACGAAGACGAAGCGGTTGGATGGGTCGGGCACGACGGCGTGCGCCTTGTCGGCGGTGGGGAGGCTCTGCAACGGCTTCTCGCTCAGTGTGCCGTCCGTGCCAATCTCATGGACCGTCACCTTCGCATCGACGTAGTATGCCGTGAACAGTTGGCGCCCCGCGGCGTCCGTGCTCAGGTGAGCCGGATCGGCTCCGGCCGGCACGGTGTTGAGGTGCGTCAGCATCCCAGTCGCACGGTTGATGCGGAAGGAGGCCAGCTCGCCCGTCGAACGAAGGGACGCGAAGAGGAACTGCCTCTGGGGATCGACCGTCAATGCTCCGGGCTCGCCGTCGAGCTTCGCGTCGCCGCGAGGAGCGAGCTTGCCCGTCGCGCGGTCCATCTGATAGATCGCGATGCGCTTCTCGGCGGCGACGGACACGTAGACAAAGGTGTCACCACGCCCGGCCTGATTCGGCTCGGCGGCAGGTGCGGGCCCGGCCAGCACCGCCGTGGCGAGTACGAGAGTCAAGGATCGCATGGTTGCTCCTCGGGGTCGCTGAATGCGCGTGGGCACCAGCGTTGTACGCGAACGGCGAGGAAGGAGGAGACTGACGAAGGAGTGCGCGATCCATTTGGTTCGCCTGCGGGGGGGCCGACCGAAGGCGGCTACAATGACCGAAGGATCGCACCGATCCCTGGCCTTGCAACGGGGTGGCGAACCGCGCCTGGAACCACGAGCGGGAGAAGGCCGTGTCCGATCGAACCGTGTTGCTCGACGGTGTTCGCGTCCCCCGCTTCCTCTACGGGACCGCCTGGAAAGAAGACCAGACACAACGCCTGACCGAACTGGCTCTGCGCCACGGCTTCCGCGGTTTCGACACCGCCAACCAGCGTCGCCACTACCGCGAGGCCGGGGTCGGACAGGCCATCGCCGCTGCGGCGGAGGCCGGTCTAGTGGCGCGAGAGGACCTCTTCCTGCAGACCAAGTTCACCTTCCGCGCAGGACACGATCAACGCCTGCCATACGACCCGCGGACGCCCATTCGGACCCAAGTCGAGCAGTCCTTTGCCAGCTCGCTCCGGCACTTGGGGACGGAGGTCCTCGACTCGTACCTGCTGCACGGGCCAACCCGCCGGACCGGCCTGGTCCCAGCCGACTGGGAGGCCTGGCGGGCGATGGAATCCGTCCACGATAGCGGCCGCGTCCGTCTGCTCGGCGTTAGTAATGTCTCCCTCGACCAACTCCAGCGGCTGTGCGAGCAGGCACGCGTGCTGCCTCGCTTCGTCCAGAACCGCTGTTACGCCACGCAGGTCTGGGACCGCGGCGTCCGGGAGTTCTGCGCCGCCAACGGATTGGTCTACCAGGGTTTTTCCTTGTTGACCGCCAACCGCGATGCGCTGGCCCGTCCCGAACTGGCCCGCATCGCCCGGCGTCACGGCCGGACGGTGAGCCAGGTCGTCTTCCGGTTCGCCCTCGACATCGGCATGGTTCCCCTGACGGGCACCACCGACGCCGACCACATGCGGGAGGACCTCGAAATCTTCGAGTTCTGCCTGGAACCTGAGGAAGTCGAACGCGTCGAGCGGCTGGCCTTGACGTGACGGCGACGCGGGACGCCCTTGTTGCCGACGATCGTCAGCCCACGGAACAACGGCCCGGACGGCGGCTGGCCACTCAGACGAGTTCCGGCAGCGGGTCGGAACCATCCTCGGCTAGGTACTGCGGCCGGCCAGTGAGGTCCGGAAACGTCGCCCGGTGGGTATCGATCCCGAGGTTGTGATAAAGGGTCGCGAACAGCTCGCCCCACGTGACGGGCCGAGCGAACGCCTCTCCGGCGATCTTGTCGGTCGCTCCGATTACCTGCCCAGTCTTCATCCCGCCGCCAGCCAGCAGCGCACAGTTGACCTGCGGCCAATGATCGCGAACGACCTGGGCGCGGATCTTCGGCGTCCGCCCGAACTCGCCCAGAGCGACCACCGTGCAATCCTTGTCCAACCCGCGCTGGAGAAGGTCTTCGACGAGGGCACTAACGCACTGGTCGAAGACCGGGAAGTCCTCCCGCTCGCGCAAGAAGATGGGGTTATCGGCCCGGCCCTCGGCGTTCTTGCCGCCGTGCCAGTCCCACTTGCTGTAGTTGAGAGTGACCACCCGCGCCCCGGCCTCGACCAGCCGTCGGGCCAGCAGCAGGCTTTGGGGCACGCGCGGGGCGCCGTTGCCGTCCATGAACACCTTCGGTTCTCCGGTCCCGTACCGCTCCACCACGCGCACCGGCTCCTTCGACAGGCCGAGGGCGTCGGCCATGCGAGAGGACGTCAGCAACCCGAACGCCTGTTCGGTGAACGTGTCCATCGCCTTGACCGCGCCGTTCGCATCGGCGTCGCGGCGCATGTCGTCGAAGCTCTTGAGGAGCGTCTTACGGTCCGCGAGGCGATCGATGGAGAGGCCGCGGGGGAGCATGTCTTCGCGGGTCTTGCCCATCACGCGGAACGGAGCCATCGACGGCCCGAGGAACCCCGGCCCCGGCTCGTTGTACGGGCCGTGGGTGCATGTGTAACACAGGCTGGCGAACGGCGGGACGCTCGGATCGACCGGGCCTTGCAACTTCGTCACTGCGGAGCCGAACTGCGGCCACCCGCCGCTCGGAGTCGGCTTCCTGGGGTGGTGCCCGTTGTAGACAGAATCGCGTCGTGGTCGGCCTGGTTGCCGACCAGCGAGCGGACCACCACGAGCTTGTCCATGATTCGGGCGAGCCGGGGGAGGGCCTCGCAAATCTGCACCCCGGTGACGTTGGTTGCGGTCGGCTTCCACGGGCCGGCGACTTCCTTGGGGGCGCCGGGCTTGCCGGGCGGCCTTCATAGAACAAAAGCCGGCCGTGGAGCAACTAAATTCTCGGCAGTGGTTCCGTGAGTAACCGGTGATGACCGCGGCTAATTGTAAAACTACCGGACATTTCGCCATTCAAAACACCCATTCGGCGGCGCCCATTCGCCTCAAGATCCGGATGCACCGCTCGGTGGAGAAAATGCGAAGGCCCTGTGCCCCAAGCGTGCGCGTTCCTGGCTTCGCCATCCAATGCGTCTTTCCCTTGCTTGGTCGGTAGGATTCGAACACAATCTCGTTACACCATACCCCTCTATTTCAGTCCGCGTGGCCTGTGTTCCACGAGCGCGTTGTCGAGCGGAGGCCGGTTTTGCAGTCTGGTTCGACGTTCTGCACTGGTTTTGTGGTGTTCGTCGCCTTACCAATGGGACTGGCGTGCGGGGCGGAGCCGCCTACGCCGTCGCAACCGAATAGCAGCTCGACGATCACCGAGAAGCAACGGCAGTTTTGGGCGTTTCAACCGGTGAAACCAGTTTCCATCCCGGCTGTCGGCGACACGGCTTGGCCCCAGTCCGCCATTGATCGATTCATTCTTTCGCGGCTCGAAGCAAAGGGACTTCGCCCGGTCGATTCGGCCGACAAACGAGTTCTGCTGCGACGAGCGTCGTTTGACCTAATTGGCCTGCCCCCGACGCCTGCAGAAATCGATGCGTTTCTGGCCGACGATTCGCCCCAAGCGTTTGCGCGGGTCGTCGATCGTCTGCTGGCGTCGCCACGCTATGGGGAGCGCTGGGGCCGGCACTGGCTCGATGTGGTGCGCTACGCCGATGTTCGCGATCTGATTCAATTGCCGCCCGCCAGCGACTTCCGCGAATCCTGGCGCTATCGCGATTGGGTCGTCGATTCCTTCAATCGTGACCTGCCGTACTCGGACTTCATTCGCCAGCAAATCGCGGGCGACCTGCTGCCTCCGCCTACGCCTGGCGGCATTAACAAGGACGGTTTGATTGCCACCGGACTGCTCGCCATCGCGGACTTCGTGCCAGGCGACGTGGACAAGGACTTGATGATCGCCGATTACGTCAACGATGAGATTGACGTCGTCGGCCGGGCCTTTTTGGGACTGACCCTTGCCTGCGCCCGCTGCCACGACCACAAATTCGACCCGATCTCCACCGAGGACTACTACGCGCTTGCCGGTATCTTCTTCAGCACCCGCCTGATCCCAGGCCCCGTCGCGGGCAACACGCCGCTGATTCGCGTGCCGCTGGCCTCACCGGCCGAACTGGCGCAGCATGCGGCCGACAAGCGACGCCGAGCGGAGCTCGAACTGTACCTTCGCGATGCGCCCGATCGCGAATACCTTGCCGCAATGAAGCGCCTCGTCCACGAGCAAACGGATCGCTATTTCGTGGCGGCTTGCCAATTTCGCAATCAGGCGTCCGATCCGGCAAGACCTGCGCTCAGCGAGTTGGCGACAAAATACCAACTTCACGAGAACGTGCTCGCGGCTTGGGCGGCTTATCTTGGCCGCGTCGAGAAGCAACGTCCCGGAATCTATCCTTCCTTTTTGCAGGATGCGGCGGCCGGAAGACTCACTGCCGCCGAACTGGATCGCGCGGCGAAAGAGATACAGCAGACCTTCGTCGCCCTGGCAGCAAAAAGGAACGCCGAGCCTGCCGAGAAGCGGGCCCTGGCGCGCGCCGCGCTATTGCGTTTTCGAGCGGACGATCCGCAGCTGGTCACGGATGCCGCCGGCCGCGTTACGGTCTGGCCGAACGGTGCGAGTCAGCCCGCGGACGCCAAACCACCTGCCGCCGTGCTCGGTCCCCTCAAAGCCAGTGCAACGATCAACGGCCACACAAAAACCGTGCTGCGATTCGATGGCCACTCGCTGTTGGAGGCGCCAAGTCGCGCGCCGCCAAGCGGTAGTTTGTTGGTCGTTTATCAGAACGCGGACAAGGGCAATGCCGGTCAGCGCCTGGTCGGTTGGGAAGATTCGGATGTGGGCAAGAACGGGTTCGGTCTGATGCCGGCTCCCGATGGCCGCTTGCATGCGGTGCTGCGAAATAACGGGCAGTCGGGCGACATCGTCAACTCAAGCAAGCCGGCTGGTTTCGAGATCGTCAGTGTCACGTGGGGTCCGAGCGGCGCTACACTGCATCGCAACAGCGCGGCTGCCGGCACGCAGAAGGGCATCACCGGCATCTCATCGGATCCGGCCATTTGTTCGCTGAACATCGGCGGACCGGGTTCCGGAGGCGCGCCTCGTTTTCGCGGCGATGTCGCCGAGTTGCGCGTGTACGACCGGCCGTTGAGCGAGGCCGAGCGCCAAGTCGTGGAAGCGGAGCTGCGCGACTCGTGGTTCAAGCCGTCGTCGCCGGAGTCAGTTGCGCCACGCGACCGCTTGGCGGATCTGTACGACGAGTTCCTTTCGCCGCGTGGGCCGTTCTGGGTATCCGCGGACGAGCGGATGAAACTGCTCGCTCCGGAGATTCGCTCGCAGATGGCGGTACTGAGTCAGGAACTCGAACTTCTAAAGAAGAAACCCGCGCTGACGTCGATGAGACGGTCTCGGTGCTAGACGGTGGGCCAAAGGGTACGCGACACGAAGGATTCAAGGACGCACATGTGTTCGTCCGCGGCGACCACAAGCGACTCGGTCCAACCGTGCCGCGTGGTTTCCCGCGCGTGCTTACCGGCGATCGGCGTGAGCCGATCACCACCAGCAGCGGCCGACTCCAACTTGCCGATTGGCTGGCACGCGCCGACAACCCATTGACCGCTCGCGTCATGGTGAATCGGCTTTGGCAGCATCATTTCGGCGAGGGGCTCGTACGCACTCCCAACAATTTCGGCGAGCGTGGCGAGCGACCGACTCATCCGGAATTGCTCGACTTCCTGGCAGCGCGCTTCGTCGAGTCGGGCTGGTCCGTGAAGGCGATGCACCGGCTCATCATGCTCTCGTCGGTCTATCAACGGAGCAGCCGGGCCGATGCGAACAGTCTCGCCACCGATCCGGACAATCGCCTGCTCGGTCGCATGAACCGCCGTCCGCTGAACGCGGAAGCAGTCCGCGACAGCCTGCTCGCCGCGGCCGGCCGCCTCGATTCCAAGCGGGGCGGCCCCGCATTCACCGATTTGGCCGTACCGCGTCGGTCGTTGTACCTCATGTCCGCGCGGACCGGGGCCAAAACGTCCGACTTCGGGCAGCTGTTTGACCGTGCCGACCCTTGCTCCATAGTCGATCAGCGCGGACATTCTGTCGTCGCCCCGCAGGCGCTGTTCTTCCTCAACGACCCGACGGTGAATACTTGGGCGCGTGATCTGGCCGCGCGCGTGGCGCGCGAAGCGCCAGGCGGAAACGAAGCGCGCGTCCGCCAGTTGTACGGCCTTGTGCTGGGCCGCGCGCCCACGCAGAAGGAGATCGACCTCGGCCTGCAATTGCTCGCTCCGACTCGCGGCATCGACGATGCCTGGGAACGATATTGCCACTTGATCCTGTGTACGAATGAGTTTGTGTACATTGATTGAGTGGGAGACAGGATTCCGAGCCTGTCTTGGTAATGGCGGCCGGATTGGATTCCACCTACGAAAATGGCAGACGCCATGACCAACAGCATTGTCCCGATGGAGTTCCTGAGCCGTCGGCAGATCCTCCGGCGGGCCGGCGCTGGCTTCGGCTCGCTCGCACTGGCGGCTCTGCTGGCCGACGAGGCTTCCGCATCAGCGCCCGCATTGAATCCGCTCGCGCCGCGGCTGCCGCATTTCGCGGCGCGGGCGAAGCGGGTGATCTTTCTCTTCATGCCCGGCGGGCCGTCGCAGGTGGATACGTTCGATCCCAAGCCGCGCTTGACCCAGGACAATGGCAAGCCTTCGCCGAAACTTTATCTCGGGCAGAAGCGCAACTTGCTGGCTTCGCCCTGGAAGTTCTCCAAGCGGGGCCAATCGGGCCTCGACGTGAGCGAATTGTTCCCGCACGTTGGCGCGTGCGCCGATCACCTGTGCATCATCCGCTCGATGGTGGCCGACGACGTCAACCATCCCGGCGGCTGCTTGCAAATGAACACCGGTGAGCGCGTGGCTTCACGGCCGAGCTTGGGCGCCTGGGTGACTTACGGACTGGGCACTGAAAACCAGAACTTGCCCGGCTTCATCGCCATCGGCCCCGGACCGCTGATCGAAGGCGCCCGGCAATATGGCGCCAGCTTCCTGCCCGCCGCGTTTCAGGGAACCTTCGTCTCCGATTTGCAGAATCCGATTCGCAATCTGAAGAACGGCCAGGTCGGTCCGGACCGTCAACGCCAAGAATTGGACGCGCTGCGGCAACTGAACGAATTGCATCGCGAGGGTCGGGCCGAGGACAGCCGGCTGAACGCCCGCATCGAATCCTTCGAGTTAGCCTACCGGATGCAGACGCAGGCCCCCGAGGCGTTCGATCTGACCCACGAATCGCGCGCTACCAAGCGCCTCTATGGTATAGATGAAAAAACCACGGAAGTGTTCGGTCGCCAGTGCCTGCTGGCTCGTCGGCTTGTCGAACGCGGCGTGCGTTTCGTGCAGCTCTACCACACCAGCGGCGGTTTCCAGCCGTGGGATCAGCACAGCGACCTCAAGGGCGGACATGCCAAGAACGCGCTAGCGACCGATCGCCCCACTGCCGGTCTGTTGCAGGATCTGGCGGCTCGTGGGTTGCTGACCGACACGCTGGTCATCTGGGGCGGCGAATTCGGCCGCACGCCCGCGGCCGAGGGCACGAACGGTCGCGATCATCATCCGTTCGGCTTTTCCATGTGGCTGGCCGGCGGCGGCGTTCGCGGCGGCATGACCCACGGGGCCACCGATGAATTCGGCTGGGACGCGATCGAGGGCAAGGTCCACGTTCACGACCTGCATGCCACGATTCTGCACCTGCTCGGCCTCGATCACGAAAAGCTGACCTATCGGTACACCGGTCGCGACTTTCGCCTAACCGATGTATACGGCGACGTGGTGAAGGCGATCCTGGCGTGACGAACGCGGGGGATTCGCTCCGCCAAGCCGCGCAAAACGACGCAAACTACGATCGACGAGTTGCTCGCACTGCAACGCGCCGACGGTGGCTGAAGCGACGTGCCGCTGTGGACGCCCCCCTTATCGAAGTAAGCGTCGCGAGATCCTTCCAATCCAACGCCGCCCCACGGGTCATCGTCGACGTGCCGGGCGAGTCCACCGAACGCGAAGAATCAGCGACAGATCTTCAGCGCGGCGTCGGCATGGCCCGTGCGCTATGGCGCTTTCAAAAGCGACCCAGATTCCATCGTTCATCGCTGTGTCTCAAGGCGGCGCCGGCTTTGCCCTCGTCCATCCAATCAGAGAACGGAATGCGCTTCTCAGTGGCGTGAGCAATGAGTTGAGGAGCATGGACGTTCACGGCGATGTCCGCCAGCAAGTAACCGTGGTTCATGAGCACGGCGATTTCTGCTTCCGAGAAGGCGTCCAAATCCGTGCGAATCCGAGCTATGACGTTTGCTGCAAACGCTTTCGAGTAGCCGGGGGAAGCATCTCTCCGATATCGGTCCACGGCACTGCCGATGCCCCAGTAAGTGCCTTGTCGTTGTTTCGTGTTGAATTGACCGATCAGGAACTGTCTACGGAGGGCACCGGCTTGTTTGCCGCTGATCGAAAGGTAAGCCTTCGCCCGGCCAAACAGGCCCTTTGGCACGGCAGCCACAAAGGGCTGACCCCCATCCGAAGCAAGCACAATGCCGTGCCGTGCCGCCGGCTGAAGACCGAGGTTGTCGTACAGACCTCCGTCGCTGACGCTCATACCTTCCCACCGTAGTGCGGTTTTCGCCACGCCGCTCATGACGCTCCGTCCCCCTGGCGTTTCCATCGGCATCGGACTAAAGACCGGCGGAAAACAAGACGAGGCCGCGACCGCCTTCGCGACGGGCCATGACGGCGCCGGTATGAGATAACCTGACTGATAACTGCCGACCCTTCGACGCTCGAAGACCCACGACACCCCGTGTACCATATCGGTCCCGCAGAAGACGAACGTCGGCCGGTCCATCAACTCAGGTAGCGAAAGATGGGTGAGGCGAGCTCGGTAGCATCCTTCGAGTGCTTTCACTTGCGTGCTGGGGCGAAACCAGTTCCAGGGGAGCAAGAAACGCCGGAGCAACGGTCCCGTGCGCAGATTTTTCTGGACAAACGTCTGAAATGGCGCCTCGACCTGTTCTTGCCACTGATCGAACGATGTACCCGCGCTCGGCCAAGAGGGGAGGACGGTTGCCAGATGAGCGGCAAGAATGCTGCCTCCTGAGACGGAGGCGATCATGTCAACCTTTGACAGTATGCCGAGTTCGTTGAGTCGTCGCAGGGCGCCAAGATGGAAGAGCGAGGCGCGAAACCCACCACCGGACAAACACAATGCAATTCGCTGGTCGCCGGCAACGGGCTGCGTCTTGAGAAGTTCGTCAGATTCTTCGGGCATCGACATTGGTCAGTTCTCACTCGGCCGTGGCAAGCGCGACGTTTGAACCCGATGACGCTACATGCCGTCGCGGTGTAGAAGGCGTGCGCAGTGGGCCAATCACGTTCTCTTGGGCGTCGGATCAGGCACCCCGAGAAACCTCGCCACATCGACGATTTGGATGTCGTTGGTAGTGACGCGGATGACCCACCTACCCAGTCGGCAATTCGGCGCAGGAAGCCCGGCCACGGAATATCATAAGCGCTACCTGGCGACGCGCATTCTCCTTCAAGCGGAATTCTCGGCGGTGAACGGCCGCGGTGAGTGCAAGACGTGCAGTTTACTGGAGGGACTTGATGACAAGCCCCCAAACGACGCCGATGCCTGCGGAAGAACTCAAGGCGGAAAAGATGCCAGGCCACTGGTTGCTGGCCCGCTTGGGGAAACGAGTCCTGCGTCCAGGCGGGCGACAATTGACCCACCGGATGATCGAGGCGTTGAACATCTGCCCCTCCGATCGGGTCATCGAGTTTGCTCCGGGCCTCGGTGATACCGCGCGTCTGACTCTTAAGCGGAAACCTGCCCGTTATACGGCAGTCGAACGTGACAAAGGCGCTGCGGCAATGGTGCAGAGGTTCCTTCAAGGGCCTGAACAACGCTGTGTAGTCGGCCTCGCAGAGAATACCGGGCTACCGAGCGGATCCGCCACGGTCATCTATGGCGAAGCCATGCTCTCAATGCAAACTCCCCAGCAGAAGGCCCGGATCGTTCGAGAAGCGCACAGGTTGCTGAAGGCCGGTGGACGTTACGGCATTCATGAACTCTGCTTGATTCCGAACGACCTCGATGAGAGCACCAAAGGTGCGATTCAGAACGAACTCTCAGCCGTCATCCGCCACGGCACCCGGCCTCTGACAATTGCGGAATGGCAACGTCTGCTTGAATCCGAAGGATTCTCGGTTCAGGCTGAAGCCCAGGCACCGATGCACCTGCTAGGGCCTTGGCGGATTATTCAAGATGAAGGAATGTTGGGTGCTTTGCTTTTCGCCGTCAACGTCCTTAGCCATCGGGACGCGCGCCGCAGGGTTTTGGCGATGCGGCGAGTCTTTTCTAAGTATCGCGATCATCTGGCGGCGGTCATGTTGATTGGCCAAGCGAAGGAAGAGGCTCCGCAATGACCACACCCTACACGCATGTTCTCGACGTGGCGGCGGAGGCCCAACCGCCGGAAAAGGGCATCCTGAGCAGAACGATCTGCAACGATGCTCGGATCAAGGCGGTCGTCTTCGGTTTCGGCCAAGGCGAGGAATTGTCCGAACACACCGCCTCAATGCCCGCCATCCTGCACTTCCTTCAGGGCGAGGCCAAGTTGACGCTGGGCGACAACATCGTGGAGGCGAAATCCGGTACGTGGGTCCACATGCCCATGGGACTGCGGCACAGTATCCAAGCGAATACGCCGGTGGTTATGCTTTTACTGCTGCTAAAGTAGACCTGCACAGGGCTGCCGGTGGATAGGTGGAAACACCTTCGAGCCGTCATCCTGCTGGCGCCACGGCGCCCCCTCTCTTTCCTCGCCGATGCTTCGGGCTTCTTTTTCGGACGCATCTCGGTTAGAATCATTATTTCTACTGTTCGGAGAGAGATTGTGAAGGACGTGCTCCAAGCTCAACTCGCCGCGGTTGCGAGCAAGATTCAGTCTGCCGCGATCTCTCCCGAATGCAAGCAGACCATGACTTGGTGCTTCCAGCAGTTGCCCAAGTTATACGCCAAGTTTCAGCAGACCAACGAAAACCGGTACGGTGAGGAGATTTCTCGCTTGGTGCGCGGAATGCTGAAGGAGTTAGGCGACGGCAGTACCGCCTCCTCCGAAGCCCGGGGACTCGCGGTCACGATTACGAATCGGCTACGGCTGCTTCACGAGCAGGTAGGTTTGCCGGCCTTGCCCTCCAAATGCTGAGTGCGTCAACAGCTCGTTCAAGATGGCTCGTTCCATTGGGATCCGCTCCGACGACCTGGAGCGGTCCCGCCGTTCGTCCCATCTTATTGTGGCAGGACAAGCGTATGCGTACGGCAAAAACCGTCCACGAAAGGGAACTCCAATCGTTGCTCGCCACTCCTGACGGTCGCAGGCAACTTCAGGATTTGGAGTCCCGTTATCACGCGGTAAGCGGCAAGCTGGAGGCGGCGAGAACGTCCATCGTCACGTACATCCTGGTCCACGAGAGGGAGTCGGGCCAAGTTAGCGGCTGAAGGCGCTGGTTCTCCACAGTCGTAAAACGGCGCCGAGAAGAGGGCCTGGCATGAGGAGCACCTGTAGTCGCAGCGTAAGAAGCAAATGGCCGAAAACGAAGCAAATGAAGTGACATGTCCAAACTGCGGCAAGGACAACGTCGCCGCGGTGAACCGAAAACAAAACTTTAGAGCCAGGCCACAGACCGGGAATCTCCGCGCCGACCTGACCCCAATCTCAACAACGTTGACGTACAAGTGTCGGAACCCGGCCTGCGGCCACGAGTGGAACGCAGCGATTTCCGCGTGAAGTCAGAGGGATACTCGGTCACCGCAATCTTGGCCGAGCCAGCAGGAAACAACAGTCAATCGGCACGCCGCGCGCTCGCGCTTTGTGTTAACCAGACTGTCGAAGTTTCGGGCGTGCGAACTCTTTACACTCTGGTTAACAGCGCGCGTGTTCGAAGAGCGTCTCACTCGGACCCCGATTGAGACGCGAACGCCAAAGTTCGTACCACGTTACTGTGGTCGTCCGCGCGTCGTAAGCCCAAGCCAGCTCATCGCTTCGTTCAAGAACCCCGTCACTCTCTCGGCGCGCAAAAGCGCGCATTGTTACGAAGAGGGTCACACTCAACGCCACTAACACTTGTGCCGGTCTTTTTGCAATAACCTTTTTAATTTCTTCAGTTTAGGGAGATTTCCAGCCCCAGCTGGTAAAGGGAGAAATGTGCGCCGGTTGGCGCAGCTGAAGAAGCCGTTCTCCGCCAT
>JBGQKZ010000142.1:0-14852 GCA_041499805.1 Gemmataceae bacterium | reverse complement strand
GATACCCCCGAGCGCATCGCCGAAGTCCGGACGAAGCGCTTGGAGCGAAACGAGCTGGCGCGGTTCTATCACTACAAAGCACGTAAACTGTTGGCGCCGTTGAGGCCGAATCAACGGGAGTAAATCAGACAGTCGAACTAGCCGAACTCGCAAGAATTCGGTCCAGCCGGACTATTCCGCTCGGCGCCCCCTGCTTTCCTGAACTCACTTTGTCAGATAAGCGCAGTGCGCGCCGAGAAAGCAGAGGCTGAAGTAGCCGTCTGGTTCTTCGCAAGGACGCGCAAACCGCATCACGTGCCATCTGCAATCGCAGACCATGGCGAAGAGCAACGGGTTAACGCTTTCACCGCAACAGGAGCGATCGGACGCGTGGGTCATGAATGGTGGGCAAGCAACGGAAACCGGATTGCCGTGCTTAATGCAAGCCTTTGTACCGGGATCGCAATTATGTGAGGGGCACATCACCAACGTGTAATTCTCGCAGCAATAGCAATCGTACCCGTCGGGACAATCCGGTGAGATGCGCGAGTCAATGAATCGCACCCAGCATGGGATCTCGCAACAAGCGTCACAAGTCTTTCGATGCCGTCCGCGCCAACAGGCCGCGCTGTCGGAAGACACGATTAGACTGACCAGAAGTGCCCCCAACGCGATAGATCTGAGGCTATTGGACACATGCATCGTAATACTCCTACCGAGAAGGCGCGCTGTTAAGCTTGGGGTCGAATATTATCGCCGAATCTCGAATTGTCAACCCATATCTTCCACTTTAACTATCTTGTCGCCCACCCAGGCTTATTCGATGTGTACAAGATATCAGTTCAGCGTTCGGACTAGCCGAAATCCGACGTAGTCGAAGGAGTTCTTCCGGCCAAACGTGAAGCCGGCGTCGCCACCGAGATTGTGGTAGTCCGTGTAGTAGGCGGAACCGCGTCCCCTGGTGAGAATGTCATCGAAGAGCGCGTCGCGGCTTAGCACGTCCTGGCACCACTCGGCAAGATTGCCGTGCATGTCGAACAAGCCCCAATCATTCGGCTTGAGCGACGCGACCGGAAACGACTTGTTTACTCCACTGCCGCGCGCGTTGCCGAACCACCAAGCGTAGTGACCGACCAGTTCCTCGTCTACCTCCCCGAAAGAGCACGAAGTTTGCGCGTCGGCCCTGCAAGCGAACTCCCATTCCAGTTCAGTGGGCAGGCGATAACCCGTGCGTTTTTGAAAGTCAGGGACAAAGTCCAACAGCCCTTCCTTGTTTTCCCGGTAACACCATTGATCTTCAGGGATTCCTTCTTCTTTGCTCAAACAGTTGCAGTAGCCTGCCGCGAGATACCAGGACACCCTGCTGACCGGAGAGTCCAGGGTTGTCGCCACTTTTTGACTGATCTTGTGGTCGGGCTTGAATGCCCGGAATTGTGCGACGGTTACCTCCGTGGCCGCAACCGCATAGCGATGCGCCGGCACATTCTCGGGACCCCGCACGGGCCGTCGCGATGCGTCGACGACGCTGAAAGTTTGTCGGTGCCTGTTGACGTACCACTCGCGGCCTCCTTCGACGCGACCTATCGCAAACTTTGCGTCGATCTTGTTGAGTTGCTCCCGGTGGTTCCATTTGCGAAGCACCCACGCGGCCGCGGCGTGAATGCCGGGGTCGGAGTCGTTTTCATACGTGGCCACCAATACGGGAATCACTTCGGGAATGCGGTCGGCGGGGAAACTCCCGAGCGTTAAGAGGAGAGCGCGGCGCGCAGACGTGTCCTTCTCAACCCCCAGCCGATCCTTCAACACTTTGGGCTCAATCCCCGACGAACCGAGGCGCTCGATGAGAAAGCTGCGCAGCGTTGGGGTTTGCGTGTGAATGAGGAGCGGCCAGACTTCCTCCCCTCGGCCGAGCGCCGCCAGCGCCGCCGCGAGCGCGGCCTTACGTTTCGCCTTTTCCGCAGCGCTTAGCCCTGGATGGTCCACGATGAGCCGCGCGTGCAGCGGCGTTAGCGCGTCCGGATTTCCGTCGGAGAAAGCGCGGTAGAAGTCGATGATCGCGCGGCGCTCGCTGTCCCCCCATTTGCTGGTCTCCAGAGACTCGGCCAACGCCGGCAGCAGTTCGTTGCGAACGGGCTTCAGAGTCTCCTTCCAGTAGTTCAAGTCCAGCGGGCTCTCCGCAAGCAAACCTTCAATGACAAAAGCGGCGCATTCGTTCCAGCGGGGGTGATCGGGAGCGTACTCGATCAGCGCGCAAGCTGCGCGGAAGCGCCGGTCGCGCTCGCGTTCGCGGTCCGACATTTCTGCCCAGAGCGGCTCGATCAAGTCGTCCTTGTAGGACGCCAGCACTTGCCGGATAACGGGGAAGTCCTGGGGCGACGCTTGGAGGAGCCGCTCGTAAAGGAAGCTCACTTGACTGGGGTCGGACCCAACCAGAGCGAGGCTCAACTTCAGTTTACTTTTGGCGTCACCCTCCGACGCGAGCGCTTCACGGAGCAGGGGATCGACAAGACGGCGATGCGGCTCGATGTCTTTCAGAATCGCCGGAACTTCCGCTACGTCGGCGCGCAGGAGCTGAGCGCGCAGCGCGCGCGCCTCCATGTGCCTAGAGTATTCGAGGACGCCCCAACCTACGACGAACAGGCTCGCCAACAACAAAAGGGACCGAACGAGGTAATGCCGATCCGCGCGCCGCATCATTTTCCTTTGCGGCGGCGACCAGCCCTGACTGCGGGTCAGCAAACGAATGCGCGCCCAATCTGCGACAGAGGGGAGATGGCGCTTTTCCGGCTTGCTGTTCCACAGCGCGGTCTGTTCCGCGAGCCGTAGTTCGGCTCGACCGTGCCAGGTCTCTTTCTGCTTGCGCGTCAGCCAATCACGCAGAGAATGCACCAGGTAATCGTGCGTCAGTTGGTAATAGCGCACACCTGCATGAAAATCGGAGGGAGTCACGTCGGCGCGGCCTGTTCCCTCGGGGTCGGTGGGCGTGATGAGGCGGGTTTCGCGATCGAGAACGCGGATCAGCTCGGCAAAGTCTTTCGGCCTCTGGGCATATCCGGAGGCGGCGCGTAATTCTTGCTGGGAGCGCATGTTGCCTTTGATGTCCGTTCCGGTCTCGGGCAACAGGGCCGCCAGTACGGCGCGCGCGGCGGCCTGGTGCAGTCGATGTTTGGGATTGGCCGCGGGCGACGCAAATGTCTCTTCGAGGAACGCCACGCCGACGCCGGACATGCCGCCGACCGCCTTCAACGTCGCGGGCAACCACGGCTTGCCCTTGATCATCTCGGCAAAGAGAGCCAGACGGACGCAAATCACTTTGCCGTCTTGCGCCAGGCCGGATACCACGCGTTCCAAGAACTCCCTTTGGTCCGCGCTCATCTCGCTTGACCGCTCGGGAAGTTTGCCCAGCGCGCGACCCAAGGCGATCAACACTTTCCGCGCGTGATCGAGGTCGAATAGATCGACGACGGCCGTGTTCTGACCCTGGAGCAGATCGACCTCCAACTCACCCAAGAAGCGCGTGGTGCTGAGCCAGAAATCATCGCGCACCATGATGATGCACTGCACGCGCTCGCCGTCGCACTGGCGGAGAGCCTGCACAAGCTCCGTGTGCCGCTGCTCCTGTTTGGCGTGGAGCCATTGCTCAAACTGGTCGAGAACAAGGAGGATTTTCTCGCCTTTCGCCACGCCCAGGCCGCCCCGCAACGCAGCCAAGGTATTCTTCAGACCAAGCTCGCCGGGCATATCGGGACAGTGCTTGCGCAGACCGTTCAAAAGGCGCGTTTCGGTTTCGTCGGCAGTCGCCTCGATGTAGATCGGCTTCACGTGCCGCGCGAGGCGCGGCAGCAAGCCGGCTTTCACCAGCGACGACTTACCACAGCCGGACGGACCGTAGATGAGGCCCAAAGCAAAGGCGCCGGCGGTGGTCACATTCTCGATGCGCGCCTTCCAAAAGCGAATGCTCTCGGGAAGGCCGGCGCGGTCGCGCGGGCCGGGCAGGAGTTCCAGGAAAAAGTCCGCGTCGTGCTCGTCGAACGAGCGCAGGCCTTTCGGCACAATTCGGACCGGGCCCGGATCCGACGTCGGCACAGGAGTCAGGACTCGGGTAGTCGGGGCCGCGGCAACGGGCATTGGGCTTAGTCGCTGCGCCGCCGATGGTGGCTCCGCAGTCCCCGCGAGCCATTTTCGCAAGTCTCCGGCGAAGTCGCGCGCGGTAGTGTAACGGTCGGCCGCCCTCTTCGAGAGCGCTTTGAGGCAAATACGCTCTAGTTCCTTGGGAAGCGCGTCGTCGATTTGACGGGGTGGTCGAGGCTCGGCGTTGCTGATTTCCTCGAGCAGCTCAGACCTGGCATCGCTGCGGAACGGCCGCCGGCCGGTGAGCAGTTCGTAGAACACGACACCGAGACTGAAAATGTCGGAGCGGCCGTCCACGCGATGCCCTTCGCCACGAGCCTGTTCCGGACTCATGTAGGGTAGTGTTCCGCAGTACTTCGGCCCCTTCCCGACGTTTTCTTCCTTCAGGGCCAGTCCGAAGTCGGAGACGTACGGCTTGCCCGCGGCGTCGAGCAGGATGTTGCCCGGCTTGATGTCGCGATGCACGATGCCTTTGCAGTGGGCGTAGTGCAGCGCCTCCGCAACCGTGGCCACGAGCTCCGCGGACTCCGCGAGAGGCAGGCGCTCGTCCTTCATCCGCTTGGCCAGAGTGCTGCCTTCAATGTATTTCGAGACGACAAAACACGGAAAATCGCCGTCGCCGCCCACGTCGAAAACCGCAACAATGTTGGCGTGATCGAGGCGGGCAACGGTCCGAGCTTCCGCGAGGTAAAGGTCGGCGTCTTCCGGTCGACGGATCAGGTCGCGGTGTGGAACTTTGATGGCAACCCAGCGCTGTAACGCGTCGTCGTGCGCCAGGTAGACGAGCCCGAACCCGCCGTGCCCGAGGAGCTTTTCAACGCGATAGCGGCCGATTTGCCGCGGGGATTGCGAAGGAGGCGATCCTTCAACGGCGCCTTCGGTCACCACCGATGCCTGGGTACCGGCGTTCGGAGGTTCGGGAGAATCGCTCATGGGGGCACACCATCTGCTATTTAGCAGAACGCAGCCTCCCGATCATATCAAAGTGAGCAGTGGGGTCAAAGCAACCAAATTGGCGGAGGCCCCCAACGATAAAACGCCGGCATTCTTGGAGTAACGACACGTTCGGCCCGTGGTAGACCCGCAAATAGCGGACCCGCGGGTCGAATAGCACGAGCGGAGCGGCCGGGACGCGGCGAGCGGCGGCGGATGATGTAAGCTTTGACTGTGTGAGACTTTTGGCGGGCGCAAGTTTCGGTCTCTTCGCCGTTCTTTCAGCGACCAGAGGCCGGTTCCTGGGCCATGCGATCAACGGGAGCGTGTCCGATGTCGTCGCCAATGAATCTCGGTGAGTTGTTGAGCCAGTTTCTACGTCGGCAGAGCGCCGCTCAGGCGGAAGGCTTGGCGTGCGCCGAGAGCGGCGAAGTCACGCCGTTCGAAGCGGCGGCGGTGCAACCGGTCGAGCCGCGCGTCGCTTGGAAGGAAGCCACGGCCGCGCTTGCGTTTTGGCCTGCAGCGCCGGCGCCGAAGCCGCCCGCGGATTGGGCCGCGCTGGTGTCATCGCAAGACTCGATCACTGCGCTCCCGCTCTGTCTCGGCAACTTTCCGCAGCTGCTCCGCGACTGGCAGGCGCTTGTGAACGTCGCGGATTTGGCCGCTCTTCTGCCGCGTGCTACACGGCCCGCCGCGCTTCCGAGCATTGTGGAATGGGCCGAGGAGACCACGCGCGGCGGCCGTTTTCCCGACGTCCTCATGGCGTTGGCCGCTTGCCGATTGGCGCGCCATTTCGACGCCGCAAGCCGGCTCCTTCAGCAGATCGAGCCCGCCGTGCCCAAAGAATGGCACGCGGCGTTCGCCAACGAACGAGCCGCGCTTGCCTGGCACCGCGGTCAAACCGAAGAAGCCGCCCGCGACTGGGCCGCTCAGAAGGAGAGCATTCCCGTCCTGTTCAACCGCGGCCTGTCGAAGTTGTTCTTGAAGCAAGGCGCCGACGCCCGCACGTCATTACGTGCCGCCGTCGAAAAACTGCCGGAAGAGAGCGCGTGGCATCATCTCGGCCAGCTTTATCTGGCGCTCGCCGAAATCCGCCGCTAAACGCAACGGCGTGGCGAATCGAGATCGCCGTGCCGCCTTATGCGGCGAATCCCATCACGTCAAATTCGCCGCCGAAAAATCATTCCTGCCACGTCGCAACGCGAGCATAATCCTTAACCTACTTCGTTGTAATGGCTTGCGTCATGGCTCTTTGCGCCGCCAAGACATCTAAACAGTTACGGCATAAGGACTTAGCACTCTTAATTGCCATCGAATTCGCCGGCGGCAGGAATGAATTGTCTGTAACCTATTACTGAATAGACGATTGTGACGAGGATAGCCATTTTTGCCAATGGGGGAGGGGGTGGCAGAAAAGGGCAGGAATGATTTGACGGCAACACGATGGTTTTGCCGTAATCCCCATACAGCCCGCCGGTTCTGCTCGTCATCGCCGCTTCTTCAATCCGTCGCCATGTGGCAGGAAAGGGCCGAATTCAGGCCGATTCACGGGCAAAAAACTGCACTTGTGGCGGAATCTGGCGGTCGCTATATGCGCCCCTCTTCATCGGCCAAATAGGTCCGGATGGGACGAGACGTTCCCGCGGACAGGGTCCGTGCGTGCAACCGGCAAACGGTCGCGCAGTGGTCCTCTTCGCGTGGACAGCCTCTGCGAATGAACCCGCGCGGCCAGGGGCGCCAGGACAAGCGCAACGCCGCCGGCTGCCGATGCTGTCGGTCGGCAGGCAGGGCGTGGGTTACGGCCGGGAGACGGGAACAGAGATCGGTCCTTCGTACCTGAAGGAGTGGCCGGCACGCGCGGCGAGCGCGGAACGCCGACGGAAGAAGGAGTGCGCACATGTCGCAACGAGGCGGTCGGAAACTGTTCAATGCCCTGTGGGTAGTCGTCGGGACCACCCTGGCGTCCGTGGGTTGCACGGCGCAGGTCACGTTCATGGGGCCGCTCCCGAACAACAACGTCCCAGAGGGCGTGCCGAGTCCCGCGCCCGCCGCGACGCAGCGCTACACGCTGCCTAGCAGCAGCGGCGTGACGCCGACCGGCGCGCCGTCGGAAGGCGGCGGGATCATACAGACCGGCGGCAAGCACGTCGAGCCGGTAGCTGGTCCCGAGCTGAACATGCCGATGGCGAGCCCGATGCCGATGCCGTCCAAGGGATCGAGTTCGAGCACGATCGGCATCATGCAGGCGGGCGGCCAGCAGATCGAACTCGTCGCCGGACCTGAACTGCCGGCGCCGATGCTGCCGAAGCCTTCCAAGGTTTCAGATTCCAGCAGCAACGTCCTGCCCGCCGGCGGCAAGCAATGGGAACTGGTGGCGGGGCCCGATTTACCGGCGCCGCTGCCGATGCCTTCCAAGGGCGCCGGCCCAGGCGCGAGCGGCTTTGCCGCCGGCGCTCCGGCGCCCGCGGGAGTCACTTCCGGACCGGATTGTCATGGCGGCGAAGGTGGTTACGGCTCCGTGCCGCACGAGTTGAACAAGGTCTCTTATCCGCCATACATGATCGAGGCGCCGGACATCCTCTTCATCGACACGGTGCGGCTGATCCCGAAACCGCCGTACAAGATCGAGCCGTTTGACATCCTGCTGTTACAAGTGGCCGAGGCGTTCCCGAACCAGCCGATCACCGGCCCGTACGCGGTATCGCCGGACGGCAGCATCATTCTCGGCTTCTCCTACGGCTCGGTGCGCGTGGCCGGCTTGAGCCTCGAACAGGCCGAAGCCGCCATCCGCTCCCACTTGAGCAAGGTGTTGAAGAACCCGCAAGTGGCGTTGGCGCTCGGCCAATTCCGCGGCGTGCAGCAGACGCGTGGCGAGCACATTGTGCGTCCCGACGGCACCATCAGCCTCGGCACCTACGGCGCGGTCTACGTCCAGGGTTTGACGCTGGGCCAGGCCAAGTGCGTGATCGAACGGCACCTGTCGCAGTACGTACAGGATCCGGAGATCGCACTGGATGTGTTCGCCTACAACAGCAAGTTCTACTACATCGTGCTCGACGGCGGCGGCTATGGGCAGCAGGTCTTCCGCTTCCCCGCCACGGGCAACGAGACGGTGCTCGACGCCGTCAGCCTTATCAACGGTCTGCCGCAGGTGGCGTCGCGGCGGCGCATCTGGGTCGCGCGCCCGGCGCCGGCCGAGGCCGGTTGCGATCAAGTGCTGCCCGTGGACTGGATGGCGATCGTCCAGGGCGGCTCGACCGCGACGAATTATCAGCTCTTTCCCGGCGACCGCATTTACGTGAAGGCCGATTGCCTGGTCGCTCTGGACAACTGGCTGGCCAAGATCTTCTCGCCGATCGAGCGGGTCTTCGGCGTGACATTGCTGGGCACCGCGACGGTGCAGAGCTTCGGCAACAACGGCCTCTTCAACAACGGCCTCAACGGCCGCGGCTTCTGAGCCGCGACCGTCGCCGTGGGACAAGCTGCCCGCTTGTCCCACACTGCCGGTCGTGAGCCTCGGGCGAGCGCGGGGCGGACGCCACGCAGGCACGGCATCCGCTCCGTGGACGCCGGAGGCTCACGGCCGGACCAAACCGCTCTCGTTTCGTTCCCAACGTTAATCTTTACCTGGATTCCAGCCCTGTCTCCGTCCGATAGGAACAGGGGAAACCCCGTCAGGCTTCCGGCCTGATCTTCGGGCTGGCATGCCAGAAGGGGGAAGGCGTCATGAGGCAATGGGGAATCGCGGCGCTCGTGGCGGCGAGCATGCTCGCCGTCGTCGGGCCGGCCAAGGCGCAGCCGGGAACGTTTCGGCCGCCGCTCAGCCCGTATTTGAACCTGCTGCGGGGTGGCAATCCTGCCATCAATTACTACGGTCTCGTGCGTCCGGAGCAGCAGTTCACGCAGTCGATCCAGCAGCTCCAAATGCAGGCGACCGCCGGCCCCGTGGCCGCGCCGCTGGAGGGCGTGCAAACACTGCCGTACACGGGCCACCCGGTGCGGTTCGTAAACTACTCGCACTACTACAACTTCTACGGCCAGAATCCGATCATGGGTTCCGGCACGGTGTATAACGCCAACATTGCGAACACGCTGCCCGGCGTGCGGCCGCCCACGATCAACGCCGCACCGTTTGTCGGCGTCGGCGCGGGGGTCGGCTTCCGGCGGTTCTAGGAATCGAGCAACGGCTTCGGGGAATCGACGAAAAACGCTGAAGGATCAAGACGTACCTCGGCGGCCGCCATGCCGCCGCTCACCGACTATGCGACCAGGGAGGGTCCAATGTCGCTCAGATCTCTGCTAACGAAGCTTGCGGCGCTGACAGCGCCGGCGCTCATGTTCTTGGTTACGGGTTCCGCGTTCGGCGGCGACTGCGCCGACGGCAAGTGCGACGCAACCTGCGCTACGGGCTGCGACACCGGCTGCGGGACCAAGTGCAACCGGTTCCATTGTCCGCCGCCTTACGTCCACCGCGCGGAAGGGCCGCCGCACATTAAGTTCAAGCAGGGCTGCCCGAAGCCGGTCTGCCCGCCGTGCGAGCTGCCGCACTGGGGTTACTATCAAACGTGCTGGCGCACCTGGCCGTTCCCGCCCGACTGGTCGCACTGCGAAGTGCCGCCGCCCGGCGTGCTCGCGAACTGCCCCGAAGGCACGCGATTCGTCCCAGCGGCCCCTGCCGCCGCACCGGCGAACGTCATTCCGCCAACGCTCGAAAAGCCGTTGCCGTCCGATGACAGCGGCAAGATTAAGGGCGAAGTGAAGCTCGAAGGCAGCATGCCCGTGATAGTTTATACCAAGAAATAGAATTCAGAAGACAGAAGTCAGAAGACAGAAGTCAGAACGAATTGCTGGGCGCTTGCCTCGGAGTCCCGATTCTGACTTCTGACTTCTGACTTCGATCTTCCGTCTCTTCACCTTTCAATTCCCCTACGCGCAACCCCTTCACTGGGCTTGACCGCCTCTTTCTGCCCGGTTATAGCACCGCCGCTTAACGGAACAGGAGTCTTAGGGAAAGCCGGCGAAGATCCGCCGTGTGCGGCGTCGTTGCTTTCTGGGGAGCCGTGCTGCGGACGCCGACGCGCAGTTTGGGGGATTGCGAGCGTCCGTCACGTGGAGGAGGCAGGGATGAAACGGACCTGGTTGTGTTTGGCGCTGCTGACCGCGGCGGGCGGCTGCAATTCCGTGCTGAATGGCGTCGATAACGGCTGCTGCGATAAGCGGCAGACCGCCAGCGCCCAAAATGCGCCCGCCTCGGGCGGGAATTATCAGTACGTCGGCAGCCTCGGCGGCGGCCGCACAACGGCGCCGAACAACAAACCGTTGGTCGCGCAGCCGCGGCCCGCACAGATAGCGGGGCAGCCCGGCGCTTTGCCGAATCTCCAACAGCCGCCCGTGCCGCCGCCCGCTGCGAGCGAGCCGATCGCGGGCCAACCGCCGATGCCGTCCGGGGCCGAGAGTACGCTGGCCCAAGCCCCGCAGGAATACAAGCCGATTCTGGAGACACAGAACTGGACCATGCGGAACAAGCCGCAAGCGCCGCCGCCGCAAGAGTCTTCTTCCGCCACGCTCACGGACAACAAACCCGCCGCCACGTCCCTGACCGACGCCCGGCTTGTGCCCGTCGTCCACGAGACGAAGACGCCCGCGCCGGCGTCCGAGCCGAAGGTGATCTCCGCGGCAGCCGTCACCAGTGCGGCCGCTAACCCGGAAGTACAGCAAGAGCCGCGCGCCGCCGGGCCCGCCGTGCGCCTCGTGAACACCAAACGCATTCACGTGAATTACGAAGTAAAGGACGTCGGCCCGTCCGGTGTGGCCGGCGTCGAGCTGTGGTATACGCAGGACAGCCGCACCTGGAAGAAGTTCGAAGGCGCCCTTCAGAAGCAACCGCCTTACGTGGTCGAAGTCACCGATGAAGGACTTTACGGCTTCACCCTGGTGGCCCGCAGCGGCGCCGGTCTGTCGAAACAGCCGCCGCAAGCCGGCGATCTGCCCCAGGTTTGGGTTGAAGTGGACACCACGAAGCCGACCGTGAAGTTGATCGACACCGAGGCCGGTTTTAGCGCCAAGGCGCAAAACCTGATCGTTCGCTGGACCGCCAGTGACAAGAACCTCGCGGCAAAGCCGATCACGATCTCCTATGCCGAGCAGACCGAAGGCCCATGGACACCGCTGGCGACCAACCTGGAAAACAACGGCCGTTACGTCTGGCAATTGCCGGCGTCCGTGCCGAAACGGCTCTTCGTGCGTGTCGAGGCGGCGGACACCGTGGGCAACGTCGGTCTCGCCCAGTCGCCGCAACCGCTGCTCATCGACCTCGCGCAGCCGACCGTGGCGATCCTCGGCGTTGAACCTGTAACCAAGTAATCGTTCCTATCGCCGCGGTCCTTCGTGATGTGCGGTCTTCAAGGTCCGAAGCGCCGACACGGTTCAATAGCGGGCAACAGCTTGTAGGGTCCCGCGCCATCACGATCGGCGACCGAGCGCCTGCGGTCAACGATGCCATGGACGTTTTCCGTGAACGGTTGTACGAAATGCCGCAGTGGGTGAACGACACACGGCGGTTTCAGAAACCCGTCCCAAATGTTGATTCGCCAGGGATACCACATGTCGAATGTAAGCGGACATTGAATGGTCCTCGCCAGCGCAAAGCGACGGCGGCCGGGAACGACGGCGCAGGGAGCTGAAATGTCCGGTTTTGTCCGGTTTTTCAACCGGACATTTGCCTTTTATCGTTTTCCTCCATAGGGTTGCGCTGAAACCAGCGCTGGCCGACCGGACATCGTGACTCGTAAGCGCTTCATTATCAGAGACTTAAGTGTGTCCGCCTCAAAAAAGAGCCGAAAAACAGCAACCTCAATTGTAGTATACTAAAATATCGTAGCCGCGTCAAGAACTCGGTTGTGCCGTTCAGGAATCGCTCGCGAGGGCGACTGCAAAGCTACGGCGGATGTCCGGTAGATTGCCGGTTTTCAGGTCCGTTCGAGCGAGTTTCTTGGGCGTTATTGAGCGCGAATTGCAGAGACTGGGCAACTTTTTGCCCCATTCAATTCATTTCCGGCGCGAATTCTCGCGCGTCGCATGAAATCTACAAACCGTATCGCCTGAATCGTTTTTTCTCTTGACGCCGACTATACCGCATCGTTAGTATTTCCCGCCGCTCCAATTCGTGGACGATGCTGTCCCTGGACCATTCCTTTCCGACGCACATTTTCGCGGTTCATTTTCTCAGTCGCGCACCAAGCACTTGCTCGCTTGGAGGATCCACCCATGCGCCGTCTCCTCTCCCGCGGACGTTCCGGCAAGCGAGGGTCCCGTCGAGTGGCCCCTACCAGATTGATGCCGCGCGTTGAACAGCTGGAAGAACGCGTGCTCCTGAGCCTCGCGCCGCAGCCATATTTGGATGCGATTTATCGCGATTTGCTGAATCGTGCGCCTGATCCGGCGGGACAGACGTTTTGGACGCAGGCGATTCAGGACGGCGCGACGCCAAGCGATATCGCCCGCGCCGTGGCGGGCAGCCCGGAAGCCCTGCAAAACATGGTGCAACAGGATTACACGACGCTGCTGCGCCGCGGCGCCGATCCGGGCGGACTCGCTACGTTCACGGGGGCGCTGGCAGCGGGCGCCACGCCGGTGCAGATTGAAGCGACTTTTCTTGCTTCGCCGGAGTTTGCGTCCGTGCGGACCGACGGCACCGACAGCGGTTTTCTGAGCGCCGTCTATAGCGACGTGCTGAAACGCCAGCCAGACGCGGCCGGTGTCGCGTTTTTCGGCGGGCAGCTGTCGTCTGGGATGCCGCGTGAGCGGGTCGCCGAGGAAATCGCCGGCAGTCCCGAAGCGCATCAAACGCTGGTGGACAGCTGGTACAACACGGCGTTCGGGCACGCCGCCGACGCGGCGGGTAAGGCATTTTGGTCGGCCATGCTCGATCACGGCGCGGCCGCGGCGGCGGTGGAAGCCGGCGTGTTCGGCTCGCCGGAGTTCTTGCGCGTTGCCGTGGGCGATCCGGTCGATCCCCTGAGCGTGGTGGACGCCAACAAGGCGATGGTCTTGACGCCGTGGGACACGCAAAACCTTTTGGCGCCCAACGTCGCGCAAAACGACTTCAGCAGCTGGCCGGTGGACCTGCGCGCCCAGGTTTCCGGCGGCACGGTTTCCAGCTACAGCTGGAACCTGATGCAAGCCCCCGACGCGACCAGCGTCAGCGGCAGTTCGACCTATCGGCTGCAATTCACCTGGGCGTCGTTTTCCGGCGCGGCCCGCGACGACACGATCAGCGTCACGGCCACGATGCAGGACCTGTCGCTGCAAACGGCCACGTTCCATTTCCACGTGCTGTCGAGTTCGTCCGCTGCGTGGGCAGCGACGCCGCCGTCCAGCGCCAGCACGTGGCCCGCCGTGTTGAGTCCCGATCTGATCGCGCCCGGTGAAGCGGTGCAAAGCGGCAACAACTATCAGCTCGGCCTGCACGACGGCGCGGTGCTGACAAGCCATGCACTGCCCGCTTACAACCCGAACGTCGCGCCGCTCGTTTTCACGTACAATTCAACCGCCGCCGACCCACGGCCGATCTTCCTCGACCGCTACACCCTCGATCCTGGGCTAAGCGAGCCGCCGACCGTCGCGGCGGTGCTGACGTTCAACGGCGTGCAAGCGTCGCCTGTCTATTTCGATACGTCGCTGCTCAATCCTGGCGACACCATGCAAATCGCCTTGCAGGCGGACGCCACCGGGCTGGCCACGGGCCGTTACAGTTATTCGATTACCGTCACGCCGACGATGCAAGGCGCGGGCAGCACCACGAATTCCGGGCAAATCGACATCATCAACGAGGCGAACAGCCCGTTCGGCGCGGGCTGGACGCTCGACGGCCTCGACCGGCTCATCGCCGCGCCGGCCGGCGCTGCGACCGGCGTGATTCTCGAAACGTACGCGGGCCACAGCCTGTGGTTCGCCAACGGCAACAGCCAAGGCACGTTCGTCACGCCGGTTCAAGACAGCTCGGTTTTGGTGCAAAATCAAAACGGCGGCTACACACGTACCCTGAAGGACGGCACGGCGGAGAACTTTACGGCCGCCGGCCGTCTCAGCACCGTCGTCGACCGCAACGGCAACACGACCACTTATGCGTACAACACGGCGGGCGCATTGAGTAGCATTACCGATATGAACGGCCTGGCGACCACCCTGACCTACAGCGCCGGCGGCAAACTGCTGTCCGTCGCCGATTTCCCCACGCAGAACGGCGGCCACGTCACGCAGTTCGTCGTCAACACGAACGGCGTGCTGGCGACGATCACCGACGCCGACAGCGCGGTCTGGACCTATGGCTACGACAGCGCGGGCCGGCTCACCAGCCTGACCGATCCGCGGTTGCACGCTGCGACGTTCACGTATGGCCTGGGCAATCGCGTGAGCGGCGTCACCCGCGCCGACGCGACCACGGAGAGCGTGACGCCGGTTCAACTGATCGGCATGGCCGCCGCCGGCACCGGCTCGTCCAGCAACCCGGCGACGGGCCGGCTCGCGGTCGAGGCCGTCGCCGATTACACCGATCCGCGCGGCAACCACTGGCTCACACACACCGACGCCATGGGCTACGGCGTCGTCACGCAGATGAGCGATCCGCTTGGTGATGAATCGGTCGTCTACCGCAAAGACTGCGGCTGCCCCAACGCCACTAACACTTGTGCCGGTCTTTTTGCAATAACCTTTTTAATTTCTTCAGTTTAGGGAGATTTCCAGCCCCAGCTGGTAAAGGGAGAAATGTGCGCCGGTTGGCGCAGCTGAAGAAGCCGTTCTCCGCCATG